>NZ_JBHYEO010000016.1:0-64079 GCF_051860105.1 Microcella sp. | reverse complement strand
TGCCGCGGCTCTTGGCCTCGATGATGCGGTTCTCGATCTGGTCGCTCATGCCCAGCCCGTGGCGCCCGCCGATGCGGTTCGCTTCGAGCACGAGCTGCACCGCATCCGCGAATTCGACGCCGTTGAGCGCGGTCGGCCGACCCTCGACGAAGGTTACGCGCACGTCCTCCGTCGCGATCTCGACCGCAGCATCCCAGAATCGAACGCCCATGATCGGCTCGACCGTCTCGAGCGAGACGTCGAGGTGCTCGAGCGTCTTCGCCTCGTGCGTCGCGCCCCAGATGTTCGCGTCGGTCGAATAGGCCTTCTCGGCCGAGTCTCGGTAGGGGAACCCGTGGGCGACGAGCCACTCGCTCATCTCCTGCCGGCCTCCGAGCTCGGTCACGAAGTCGGCATCGAGCCACGGCTTGTAGATGCGCAGGCGCGGGTTGGCGAGCAGGCCGTAGCGGTAGAACCGCTCGATGTCGTTGCCCTTGTAGGTGCTGCCGTCACCCCAGATCTCGACGCCGTCGTCTTTCATCGCGCGCACGAGCAGGGTGCCGGTCACGGCGCGGCCGAGGGGGGTGGTGTTGAAGTAGGTCTTGCCGGCGTTGCGGATGTGGAACGCGCCGCACGCGAGGGCGACGAGGCCCTCCTCGACCAGAGCGGCCTTGGCGTCGACGAGGCGGCTGATCTCAGCGCCGTACTCCTTCGCACGGCCGGGAACGGCCGACACGTCGGGCTCGTCGGGCTGACCGAGGTCGCCCGTGTAGGTGCACGGGATCGCGCCCTTGTCGCGCATCCACGCGACGGCGACGGAGGTGTCGAGCCCTCCGGAGAAGGCGATGCCGACGCGCTCGCCGACGGGCAGGGAGGTCAAGACTTTAGACACGGCTCCAGCCTATCGGCGGGCGCGCGCCGGGCTGTCGTGCCGGATGCTGAGCACTACCGTCTGCAGAATGCGCCGCACGCGGTCACTCGGCAGCGATTCCGACGTTCTGCAGTACGAAGCGCACGCGCTCCGCCTCCGGCAGCACCGGCACCCGCACGATCGGCACGCCCAGCTCGCGGTACACCTCGCCGATGAGCTCGTGGATGCGCCGCTGCGCGGGCTCGTCCTCCGTGCGCGCGTAGTCGCGGTGCAGCGGCAGCAGGTCGAGCAGGAACGCCGTGCGGTACGCCACCCGCTCCAGCGCATCGAGCAGCAACGGGTCGGGGTCGAGCCCGAGAAAACGGTAGTAGGCGAGCGAGTCGGGCAGCGCGCGGTCGAGGAAGACGAGCTCGTCCGGGTCGAGCTGCGCCTCCGTCTCGAGCTGCATCTGCAGCACGCTCCGCTGGAACTCGCGCTGCCGCGACCGAATCTGCTCGATCGTGCGGCCCTCGATGCGCTGCAGGTCGATGTAGTGCCGTGCCTCTTCATGCGTCGTGCGATGCCCGAGGCCCGCGAGCGCGCGCACCATGGTCGACTTGCCGCAACTGGGCCCTCCCGTGATGACGCACCAGCGGGTCGCTCGAGCCTCGACGGTCATGAGCCCATGGTGTCACTGCCGAGGCCGCGCTAGCCTCGCGGAATGAGCGAGCCGGGCATCCGCATCGTGGCCGCTAACGAGGCGAGCTGGGACGACCTGCAGGCGATCCTGACCGGAACCGCCGCGCGCTGCCAGTGCACGCGCCAGCGGCTCGGCGACCGCGCGTGGTACGCCCTGCCGGTCGAGCAGCGGGCCGCGGTGCTGCGCGACGCCGTGGGCTGCGACGACACCGCGGTCGACCGCGACCCCTCCCGCACCGCCGGCATCGTCGCCTCCGTCGACGGCGAACCGGCCGCCTGGGCGGCGGTGGATGCCCGCCCCGCGTTCCGCCGCCTGCGCGGCTCCCCCGTGCCCTGGGTCGGGCGCCACGAAGACAAGAACGACGAGACGGTGTGGGCGATCGCGTGCATCGTGGTGCGCCGCGGATTCCGCGGACGCGGCCTCACGTACCCCCTCGTGGCGGCGGCCGTCGAGCACGCGCGCGACCGCGGCGCCCGCGCGATCGAGGGCTACCCCATGCTCACGGGCGGCGCCGAGATCACGTGGGACGAGCTGAGCGTGGGTCCCGTCGGGCCGTTCCTCGCGGCGGGCTTCGCCGAGGTCACGCACCCCACGACGCGCCGCCTCGTGATGCGGCGCGAGCTCTAGAGACCGAGCTCCTCGGCCGCTCCCGCGCGCATCTGCTCGCGCAGCGCGACGAGCTCGGGGTACTGCGTGAAGAACTCGAGCTTGGCGCCGGTCGGTGACATCGGCGACCACGACTCCTCCAGCACGAAGGTCATGAAGCTCTCGGCGAAGTCCTCGCCGATGTTGGTCGCCGCGTAGTCGCTCACGAAGTCCTCCTCGTTCGCGAGGTAGAACTCGTAGGCGATGTCGGCGTCGACGTTCTCGAGGTCGGGGTGCTCGGCGTAGCCCGCCCAGAAGGTGTCGTAGAACGCCCACAGGTACGCGTCGGGCTCCACGCAGCCCTCGATGACCTCGAAGGTCGGGCAGGCGTCGGCCTTCGCATCGAACTGGCTCGGGGCGTACGAAAACACGTGCGCGTATTCGTGCACGAGCGTCGCGACGAGCAGTTCGGGGTCGTCGGCGGTCGCGAGGTTGACGACGAGGGTCCAGTACTGCGGGTCGCGATCCTGCACGACGTAGGCGAGCGTGTCGCTGTCGGGCGCGTCGCCCGCCTTGAATTGCAGGATGCTGCTGCCGACCGTGTCGGCCCCGACGAGCTCGACGAACAGGGCCCAGACCTCCTCGGTGACGCCGCTCGCGGCCGGCGAGAGCGTGCCGTCCTCGAGCACGTCGTAGACCTCGACGGTGCCGAAGTCCTCGTCCGCTTCGAGCGCCGGCGCGTCGTAGGTGCCCTCGTCGGCGGCCTGACGACCACCGGGAGCGCCGCTGTCACTGATCGCGGCCACGAGGGTCGACGCAATAGCGAGGCCCGCGGCGATCGCGCCGCCCAGCACGAGCAGAGCGGCGATGACGATCGAGACGATGACGAGGGGGCGGCGCATGACTTCACGCTAATCGCTCCTGAGGCGCTGAGCGCACCAGCGGCTTTCGACAGCTGAGTGGTACGGTACTCGCATGAGTGACACTCTTGCTGTCCAGGTGGGAAACAAGGGTCGCGTCGTCGTACCGGCGAGCATCCGCGCGCGTCACGCCTGGGTCGAGGGCTCGACACTCGTCGCCCTCGACACCGAGCTGGGGGTGCTCCTCGCCGACCGCAGCGCAGTCGAACGGCTCGTGAAGGCGCGGCTCGCCGGGCACGACCTGCTCGCCGACCTGGTGCACGATCGCCGTCGCGAGGCCGCACGCGAGAACGCGCCGACGCCTGGCGCCTGATGCTCGTCGTCGACTCGTCCGCACTTCTGGCCTATCTGCAGGGCGAACCCGGTGCCGATCTCGTGCGCGCACACCTCGGCGAGGGGGCGGTCATCAGCGCGGTGAACTGGTCGGAGGTCGCTCAGAAGGTGCGCCGAACCGATTCGTGGGAGGTCGCCCGCGCTCTCCTCCTCAGCTATCCGCTGCAAGTGGCCTCCGTCGATGTCGACGACGCGGAGGCTGCAGCAGCGATGTGGATGCCCGGCTCGCCCCTGTCTCTCGCTGACCGCCTCTGCCTGGCACTCGCGGACCGTCTGCAGCTGGAGGTGCTGAGCGCTGATCGCGCATGGTTCGACCTCGACACGGTCATTCCGGTTCGCTGATCGGCTCTCCGGCGAGCGCCGCCCGCACGACCACGAGCCGCTCGAGGAAGGCGCGCTCGTCGCGGCGGGTGCGGCGCATCCAACTCGTCACCTCGTCGTTGCTCTTGCTCGCGTTGCACGAGCCGCACGCCGGCACGACGTTGTCGAGCGTGTAGCGGCCGCCGCGGGCGATCGGCTGCACGCAGTCGCGTTGCAGAGACCGGTCGGTCGCACCGCAGTAGGCGCATCCTCCCCACAGCCGCTGCACCGCGGCCCACTGAGATGGCGTCAGGTCGTTGTCGGCCGCGGCGACCCGCCGGCGACGCCGCCGCGCCGCTTTCGCCTGACGGGAGTTCGGGTGCACCACCGCGCCAGGGTACGCTCGCGCGGCATCACCCCGTACTAGCCTCGCGGCATGATCGAAACCACGCGCATCGTTCTCGCCTTCGCCTGGGTGGCGCTCATGCTCATCTACCTTCTCGGTGACGTGCTGCGCATCTTCGCGGGCCACGCAGAACCGGGTCAGATCGACGGCAAGCCGGCGAAGCCGTGGATGTGGACACTCGCGGCGTGCATCCAGCTCGTGCCCATCGCGATGATCTTCGTGACGCTGCTGGTGCCCGCCGCACCGCTCGTCTGGATCACCGTCGTGGTCTCCGCGCTGAGCGCCGTCTTCAACCTCTCGGGCCTGCCGTACAAGGGTGCTTTCGACAACATGCTCATCGGCGTGAGCGTCGTCGTGAACGCGGTCATCATCTGGCAAGCGCTCACCGGAGATCTGACCGTCTGACCTGAGCCAGAATGAGACCATGACCCGCCGCGGCCTCATCCTCTTCGCCGCTCTCGGCCTCATCTGGGGCATCCCCTACCTGTTCATCAAGATCGCGGTCGCCGAGCTCACCCCCGAGTTCCTCGTGCTCGCCCGCTGCGTCATCGCCGCCGCGCTGCTGCTGCCGATCGCCGCACGCCAGCGCGCGCTCTCCCCCGTGCTGCGCCGGTGGAGGCCCCTGCTCGCCTTCACGATCGCCGAGATCGTGTTGCCCTGGTATGCGCTCAACGCCGCCGAGCAGAGCCTGCCGAGCTCGACGACGGGGCTGCTGCTCGCGAGCATCCCGCTCGTCGCGATCGGCGTCGCCTTCCTCATGGGGCGCCGCCACCGCGTCACGGCGCTCACCGTGCTCGGGCTCATCACAGGCACGGCGGGCGTCGTCGCCGTCGTCGGCCTCGACCTGGGCGGTGGCGATCTCGGGGCGGTCGCGCTCATCGGCGTCGCCGTGGTCGGCTACGCGGTCGGGCCCGCCATTCTCTCCAAGTGGATGCACGACCTCCCGGGCCTCGGCGTCATGGCCGCCGCGCTCACGATCGCGGGTCTCATCTACCTGCCCATCGTCGCGATCACCGGCGGGTGGCCCACCGAGGTTCCGTCGCCGCCCGTCATCACGTCCGTGCTTGTACTCGCCGTGCTGTGCAGCGCCGTCGCCTTCCTGCTGATGTTCGCCCTCATCGCCGAGATCGGCCCCGTGCGCATGACGGCGATCACCTACGTCAATCCGGCCGTCGCGGTCGTCGCCGGGGCGCTCGTGCTCGGTGAGGCGGTCACCGTCTACACGGGGCTCGGCTTCGCGCTCATCCTCATCGGGTGCTGGCTCGTCACCCTGCCCGACAAGCGCGCCGTCGTCACCGCGGAGCCGGAACCCGTGACGCAGCCGACCCCCGCCGTCTGACCGTAACTCCCAGCCGGCTCCCAGCCCCGCGGGAACCGATTCGCACCCGAGACTGTTCTTGTACTGTGACGCCGCATCCAGCGCCGTCGCCTGAGGAGGATTCCATGACCACCGAGTATCGCGCGACGCCCGAAGCGATCGCCCGCCTGACCCCGATGCAGCGCAAGGTCACGCAGAACGACGGCACCGAGCCCGCGTTCCGCAACGAGTACCACGACAACAAGGCCGCCGGCATCTACGTCGACATCGTCTCGGGTCAGCCCCTGTTCTCGTCGCTCGACAAGTACGACAGCGGCACCGGATGGCCCAGCTTCACGAAGCCGATCGATGCGAGTGCCGTCACCACCACAACCGACCGCGGCTTCTTCATGACGCGCACCGAGGTGCGGTCATCCGGAGCGGACAGCCACCTGGGCCACGTGTTCGACGACGGGCCCCGTGATGCGGGAGGCTTGCGCTACTGCATGAACTCGGCCGCGATGCGCTTCATCCCGGTCGATCAGCTCGAGGCCGAGGGCTACGGCCAGTTCACGACTCTCTTCACGAAGGACGCATCATGACCGACACCGTCGACATCAGCACGGGCGCCAGCACCCGCACCCCCGGAACCGAGACCGCGGTGCTCGCGGGCGGCTGCTTCTGGGGCATGGAAGACCTCATTCGCCGCCAGCCGGGGGTCATCAGCACACGCGTCGGCTACACCGGCGGCGCGAACGCCCACGCGACCTACCGCAACCACCCGGGTCACGCCGAGGCGGTCGAGATCGTCTTCGACCCGACCGTCACGACCTACCGCGACATCCTGGCGTTCTTCTTCCAGATCCACGACCCGTCGACGCTCAACCGGCAGGGCAACGACGTCGGCACGAGCTACCGTTCGGCGATCTTCCCGCTCAGCCCCGAGCAGGAGCAGGTCGCGCGCGACACGATCGCCGACGTCGACGCCTCGCACCTGTGGCCGGCCAAGGCCGTCACGACGATCGAGCCCGCGGGCCCGTTCTGGCAGGCCGAGGAGGAGCACCAGGACTACCTGCTGAAGTACCCCAACGGCTACACCTGCCACTACCCGCGCAAAGACTGGGTGCTGCCCCAGCGTGACCAGGTCGCGGCCAGCTAGACCGTGACCGCGCTCGACGCCGCGCCCCGCAGCGGCCGCTTCTTCCCCCTGCGCCCGACCGACACGCCCGTACGCCGCTTCGCGGTGCTCGCGCCGGTCGGGCTCGGGGTGGTCGCAGCGCTCGGGGCGGGGTTCTTCGGGTCGGCGGGGGTGCTCGCGATCATCCTGGGTCTGGCGGTCTTCACCGTGAGTGCGGGCGTCGCGGCGTGGCAGCTGCGGCGCCGGCACCCGCACGCGCGGCTCGGCCTCGCCAACGCCGTCACCCTGCTGCGGCTCGCGCTCGTCTCCGCGCTCATCATCCCGCTGCTTGGCGGAGCGCATGAGCCCGTCGCGATCATGGCGATCGCGACCGTCTCGCTAAGCCTCGACGGCGTCGACGGCTGGCTCGCCCGCCGCCAGGGGCTCTCCTCCGACTTCGGCGGCAGCTTCGACATGGAGGTCGACTCCGTCTTCGCCCTCGTGCTCGCCCTGCTCGCCGCCCTCGGCGGGGCGCCGTGGTTCGTCATCCTGCTCGGTCTGCCCCGCTACCTGTTCTGGGTCGCCGGCGCGATCTGGCCGTGGCTCTACGACCCGCTGCCGCCGCGCTACAGCGGCAAGGTCGTCTGCGTCATCCAACTGATCGTGCTCATCGTGCTGCAGTCGCCGTGGGTGCCCGCGCCGCTGGCCGTCATGCTCATCGTCGGCACCCTGGCCACGCTCGGCTGGTCGTTCGGCCGCGACATCGTGTGGCTGTGGCGCCGCAAGGCCTAGGGCGCCGCGCGCTCGTCGTCGCCGCGCAGGCGCTCGTCACGGTCGGTCTGCTCGCCCTGCTCTGGCAGGTCGCCGACGGATCGGACGCCCTCGACGCCCTCGCCTCGGCCAACCCCGCGTGGATGCTCGTGGCCCTCGCCGCGCTCACCCTGCACACCGTGCTCGCCGCCGAGCGCTGGCGCCTGACGGCGGGCGCGCTCGGCCTGCCCCTCGGCCGTGGGCACGCGCTGCGCGAGTACTACCTGGCCCAGCTCGTCAACTCGACCGTGCCCGGCGGCGTGGTGGGCGACGCCGGCCGCGCCGTGCGCAGCCGCGAGCAAGCCGGCCTCGCCGTCGCCGCGCAGGCCGTCGTCGTCGAGCGCTTCGCCGGCCAGGTCGCGCTGCTCGCCACCATGGCCATGGCGGTCACGATCACCACGCTCGCTCCCGGCGGCCTCGACTGGCCCGCGTGGATGCTCGGCCTCGCCGCCACCATCACCCTCGCCTCGCTCGCCCTCGTCGGGCTGCTGCTCGCGGCTCGGTGGCTGCCGGGCCGCGTCGGCCCGCGCGTCGCCGAGCTGTCGCGCACCGCGGCGGTGGCCCTCGTGGGCCGACGGGTCTGGATGCCGCAGCTCGCGCTCAGCGCGGGCACGACCGCGTGCATCCTCATCGCGTTCTGGGCCTCGGCGGCCTCGATCGGGCTGAGCCTGCCCTTCGGCGCGGTCGTCACGCTCGTGCCGCTCATCCTGCTCACGATGCTCGTGCCCATCACGATCAGCGGCTGGGGGCTGCGCGAGGGCGCGGCCGCCGCGCTGCTGCCCCTCGCGGGGGCGACCGCGAGCGCGAGCCTCGCCGCGAGCATCGTCTTCGGGCTGCTCGGGCTCGTCGCCGTGCTGCCGGGGCTGCTCGGGGTGTGGGCGCGGCCGCGCGGCGGTGCGGAACCCTCGACGCCGTAGGCGATATCGCGATATCATCGAGCCACGGATCGACGAGGGAGCAGCCGATGACCGACATCCTCATCCGCGGCATGAGCGACGAGTCGGTCGCGCGCATCGAAGAGCAGGCCTCGAAGCTCGGGCTCTCGCGCAACGAGTACCTGCGGCGCCAGCTCGACGCGCTGGCCGCTGTTCAGCGCGAGACGCCCGCCGAGATCTCCCTCGACGATCTGCGCCGCGCATCCCACGCCGCTCGCGATCTCGACGACCCCGACGTGATGGCCGCCGCGTGGCGGTGACGCCCTGGCTCATCGACAAGTCGGCGTACGTTCGCCTTGCTGAGAGTCCCGACGCTGAGCTCTGGCTCACGCGGATCGCCCGCGGCCTCGTACGCATCACCGGCATCACGCAGCTCGAGATCGGGTACTCGATGCGTTCAGCCGAGCAGTCGCGCCTCGAGTTCGCGTCTCCCCCGCTCTCGCTCATGCCCGTCGAGCACCTCACGCCCGGCATCGAACGCCGCGCGCTCGAGGTGCAGCAGTTGCTCGGTGACCGCGGTCAGCACCGCGCCCCGTCCATTCCCGATCTGCTCATCGCGGCGACCGCCGAACTCACCGGATGCACCGTGCTGGCCGTCAATAAGGACTTCGAGCTGATCGCCGAGATCACCGGTCAAGCAATCGAACGCCTCGCGCTCTGATCACCGCGGTGAATCCCCGCCCACCGGCGACCCGTCCGAACCGGGTCACCGCGTCAGTCGAGAAACCATGCGCGCGCCGCAGCCACCAGCGCTGACACCCCGACCCCGATCGTCGGCTCGATGACGGGCGCGAACTGCGGCGAGTGGTTCGACGGCAGCGAGGCCACCGTCGCGGTGATCTCATCGAGCGACGTGAGACCTGCGAAGTGCGCGGGGTCGGCGCCGCCGAGCAGCCAGTAGACGCACGGCGCCCCCGCCTCGACGGCGAGGATGCCGACGTCTTCGCTGCCGGTCACCACACCCGGGTCGACGACCATGACGGCGGGCATGGCCTCGGCGAATGCGGTGCGCACCCGGTCGGACGCGGCGGCGTCGTTGACGACGGCCGGGAAGGAGTACTCGGTCTCGATGACCGGCTCGCGGTCGGCGCCCGCCGCCTGCGCTTCGCCGCGCACGATGCGCTCGATCGCGGCGAGCACGCGCTGCCGCACGTCGGGGTCGAAGGTGCGGATGCTGAGCCGCAGCTCCGCGGAGTCGGGGATGATGTTCGCCGCCGTGCCGGCGTGCACGGCGCCCACCGTCACCACGGCGGTCTCGGTCGCGGCGATCGCGCGCGACACCACCGTCTGCAGGCGCAGGATCGTCGCGGCGGCGAGCACCACCGGGTCGACGGTGGCCTCCGGGCGCGAGCCGTGGCCGCCGCGGCCGAACAGGGTGATGCGCAGGGCATCCGACGCCGCGAAGGCCGCACCGGTGCGCAGACCGAGCGCGCCCGCCGGCAGCGGGGCGACGTGCTGCCCGATCACCCCGTCGGGCGTGCCGACGCGCGAGAACAGCCCGTCGTCGATCAGCGCGCGGGCGCCCGCGCCCTTCTCCTCGGCGGGCTGGAAGACCGCGAGCACGCGGCCCTGCCAGTCGTCAGCGGCGGCGAGAACCCCGAGCGCGCCGAGAAGCGCCGTGACGTGCATGTCGTGCCCGCAGGCGTGCATGACCGGCACCTCGGCACCGTCAGGGCCGACCGCGGTCACCGCGCTGGCGTAGGGCAGGCCGGTCTCTTCGCGCACGGGCAGAGCATCCATGTCAGCGCGCATCAGCACCGTGGGGCCCGTTCCGCGCTCGAGAACACCCACCACGCCCGTGCCCCCCACGTCCGTCGCCACCACGAAATCGAGGGCGCGCAACCGCTCGGCGACGATCGCCGCGGTGCGGGTCTCGGCGAAGCTCAACTCAGGGTGCGCGTGCAGGTCGCGATACAGCTCTGCCAGGTCGCTCATGGTGTGATGGGTCATCGGCTCGTCCTTCGCACGGGGAGGGGTCTCGATACCTTAACGCGGCCCCCTGACGAGCACGTGGAGAACCAGGCATGACCATCACGGCACCGAGACTCGACCCTCGGCTCAGTCGCACCTCGATCATCTCGGCCCTCGTGCTCGTCGCCTCGGTCTCGGCGATTCTCGGCCTCACCGCCGTCGCCATCGGCCCGAACACCGCGCAGGCGGCGTTCCTCTCGATCATGCTGCTGCTGTCGCCTGTGCGCGCCGCCCAATCGTCGACGCGCGGCGCCGCGGCGCTGCTGGCCGTGCTCGTCGCGATCGGCGGCTTTCTGCTGGGGCCGCTCGGGCTGAACGCGGTGCTCGCCGGGGTCGTTCTCGTGAGCATCGCGCAGGCGTTCTTCCGTCTCGGCGACGTGGCCACGATGACGCGCGCCCCCGTCAACCTGCTCGCCTTCGCCGGGCTCGCGACGACCGGCGCCGAACTGTGGCAGGTGGTGCTGGGCACCGTCGTCGGGGCGGCGTTCACGCTCGTGCTCGCCCGACTGCTGCCGCCGAGCGAGACCCCGCCCACCGTCGGTTCGCTGCGTGACCGGCTCGACGACGGCATCGCGCTCGCGATCGGGGCCGTACTGATTGTCGTGCTCGCCGAGTGGGCCGACTTCCCCTTCGCCGGGTGGGCGCTGCTCTCGCTGTGCATGATCGTGACCGTCGGCGGCGACGCGCGCACAGCCCGCTCCGTCGAGCGCGTCGTCGGCACCATCCTCGGCGCCGTGCTCGCCACCCTCGTCTCGTTCACGCCGGCGCCGTGGCCACTCGTCGTCGCCCTGCTCTGCGGAGTGCTCGCGGTCGCCTACCTCCGACAGGGCACCTACGCGATGTTCGCCATGTTCTTGACGCCGGCCGTGCTGCTCACCAGCACGACCGACCTCACGGCGGTGCAGCTCGGCATCGGCCGCATCGAAGCGGTTCTTGCCGCGGCCGTCATCGCGATGGCGGTGACGACGATCGTGAGGGCGCTGCAGCGACGACGCTCAGCGGCGGCTCGCGACGACGCCCGCGGCGACGGCCTGTAGACGACGACGCCGACTAGACCGTCTCGTCGTCGAACTCGTCGTCGTCAAGGGCAGCGACCTCGGCGCGGGCGGGCCGCTCGCCGATCGCCGTGCCCGGAATGATGCCCGTGCCGGGCGCGTGCTTCTCGCGCTCCGCCACGAGCCAGTCGGGCCGGTCGTCGAGCAGCGCGCGAATCTCGGTCGTCGTCATGTGGTCGCTCACGCCCGCCCGGGCGAGCGCCGAGTTCGACACTCCCAGCCGGCGCGACACCTCGTCGCGCGGGTGCGGGCCCTCCTTGCGCAGGGTCGTCAGCCACGCGGGCGGGCTGTCGGTGAGCGCCTGCAGCTGCGTGCGCGTGATCGGGGTCGCTTGAAACTCCTCCGGCGTCGCCGGCAGGTACAGCCCGAGCTTCTTCGCCGCCGTCGCGGGGCTCAGCAGCTGCTCCTTCTTCGGCTTCGGCTGCTGGCGGCGGTCTTCGCGCGGGGTGTCGGTCATGGTGTCGAGCGTACTGCCGGGCGGCCCGCCGGGCCGCGCCGGTAGCCTGAGCGCATGGCCGCCCCCTACCCCGACCCGCTGCGCGTCGCGTTCGTGCCCGGCGTCACCCCGGGCAAGTGGGAACGCGTCTGGCGCGAGCGCCGGCCTCGCGGCCGCCTCGACCTGATCCCGATGAATCAGGATGCCGCGCTCGCGGCGCTCGCGGAGGGCACCGCCCACATGGCGCTGCTGCGTGACGTGGCGGCCGACGAGACCTGGCACGCCATCCCGCTCTACCGCGAGGCACCGGTCGTCGTCGCCCCGAAAGGGTCGCTCATCGCCGGCCTCGACAGCGTGACCCTCGCCGAGCTGGGCTCGCTCGACGACGTGGTCGTGCTGACCGTCGACCTGCACGGCGGCAGCGGCAGCGATGCCGTCGAGCTCGTTGCCGCGAATGTCGGCGTCGCCGTCATGCCGCAATCGGTCGCCCGCGCGCACTCGCGCAAAGACGTGGTCGCACGACCCGTGACCGACGGGGTCGAGACGAGCATCTCGCTCGTCTGGCCGACGGCGGCCGCGCATCCGATGGTCGACGAGTTCATCGGCATCGTGCGGGGGCGCACGGCGAACAGCTCGCGGTAGCGCCTCACGTTGCGCACGCGGCTCTCTCGCCGATGCGTTAGGTCGCGAGCTCGTCGACCCACGTCGCCCGCAGCCGAAACGCCCGCTCCGTGCTTGCCGCGATGGCCGCGAGGGTCACAATGACGTTCTGCAGCGGCGTGAGGCGGATGGGTGAGGTGAACTGCCCGAGGCCGTCGGCGATCGCCGGGGCAGCGCTGATGACCTCCACGAGCTGCGGCACGGTGACGGCCAGCGCGCCGAGAACGATGAGGGCGCTCACCGCTCCGATCACTCGACTCGCGACGGGGTGGTGCCGATCGAACCGGGCGCGACGACCGTGCGCCGATCGCGGGTGCGGGTCGAGCCGCCGCTCGGTGCCCTGATCGGGCACGAAGTGGCAGCGATTCACCCCGAACGTGCCCGCGCGCACGTCGATGGCCCCTCCCGGCACCCGGAACATCGCCGGCAGCCGTGACCAGGCGGTCTGTCTACCGTTCGTGTAGAGCCGCGCACGCACCTCGCCGTCGGAGCGGTCGCCGAGCGTGCGGATGTCGACCGCGTAGGTGGTGGTGCCGCCCTGGCCGTCGGCCAGCGTCAGCATCATCAGCGTGCGCACGTGGGTGTGCCACCACCGGTAGGGCGGCAGAGCGCTGCCGTCGCCCGGCTTCACCCGGTTCGCGAACACACCCCGCCGCCACGTCGACCCCGCCATGCGTGCTCATCCCCTCGCCTAGTAGTACAGTGTGCTAGTAGCAAGCGAGACTAGCACACTGTACTAGTAATGACAGAGGAGGCCACCGTGCCTGAACGACCGACCCCGGGTTCGACGCGCGAGCGCATCCTGTCGGCGGCCGCCGCGATGCTCGCCGACGACCCCGCCGCGACCCTCAGCGTGCGCGCCGTCGCGCAACGGGCGGGCGTCAGCACGGGCTCGCTGCGCCACTTCTTCCCCACGCAACGAGACCTCATCGACGCGGTCGTGGCCAAGATCGCCGCCATCCAGCCCACCGACGAGCTCGAGAGCGCACTGCACGACACCGCCCGGCCCGCCGTCGATCGCCTCGTCGACCTCCTGCGCGGCACCCTCCGCGACGCACTCGCCGACGACTCGGCCCGCGAGCGACTGCGCTCCGCCCTGGCCGCACCCCGGCCCACCCTCACCGACGAACAGGCCGCGCCTACCCTCGCCCTCGAACGGCTCGGGCTTCGCCGCATCGCCGGCTGGGTGACGACGTTGCACGCCGAGACCGCCAACGAGAGCGACGCGGGCACCCTGCTGGTCGACGCCGACGCGGGTGCGCGGTTTCTCGGCACCGTGCTCACCGGGCTCGTCACCGAGCAGGCACTGCCCGGCGCACTCTCGCGGGCCGCCTTTCATGACAGCACCCTCCGCATCGCCGCCACCGCCGCTCTCTCGACCCGAGAGTGACGGCGCTCGATACGCTGACGTCGCGACGTCGACCATCGCCCACCGCCAGGGAGGCGCCATGAAGCTGCTGCTCACATCGGGCGGTGTCACCAACCCCACGATCCGCCGCGCACTCGACGACATGCTCGGCAAGCCCGTGAGCGAGAGCAGCGCCCTCTGCATTCCGACGGCGATGTACGGGCACCCCTGGGTCGGGCCCGGCGTGAAGGCCTGGGAGTTCATCAGCGGCCGCGCCGAGAACCCGATGGTCGACCTGGGCTGGAAGTCGGTGGGCGTGCTCGAGCTCACCGCCCTGCCCAGCATCGATGAGGAGCGCTGGAAGCCCCTCGTGCTCGAGACCGATGTGCTGCTCGTCGCCGGTGGCGACGCCCTCTACCTCGCCCACTGGGTGCGCGAATCGGGGCTCGACACGCTCTTCCCGCAGCTGGCGAACACCGTGTGGGTGGGCATGAGCGCGGGCAGCATGGTGATGACGCCGCGCATCGGCCGCGAGTTCGTCGGGTGGCGGCCCCGCGGCGGTGGCGACGAGGCTGACGACACCGCGCTGGGAATTGTCGACTTCTCGATCTGCCCCCACCTCGCCCCCGACGGCGAGCCCGGCAACTCCCGCGCCGCGGCCGAGGGGTGGGCGAGCACGCTCGACACCCCGGCCTACGCGATCGACGACCAGACCGCCATCAGCGTCGTCGACGGCGTGGTGCGGGTCGTCAGCGAAGGCGAATGGATGCCCTTCCCGCGCTGAGCGCGACGCTACAGCCCGGGGTCGGGTACGCCGGATGCCCACGTGCGCGATCTCGCCGGTCGGCGGTCATGGAGCGAACTTAGCGGCCGCTGCGGCGGACGCGACTGGCATAGGCGTCGAGCGCCGCGAGTATGTCGCGCTGAGCCCAGGTGCGCCCGCGACTGCGGCCCGACGTCTCAACGAGCACGTCGCGCGCCACGAGCGTGTCGATAGCGCGCTTCGCCGCCACATCGTTGAGGCCAAGAGTTCGCGTCAGATACGCCGTCGTCACGATCGGTTGACCGACGAGAAGCGGCAACACCCGATGCGCGGCGGCATCACTGCGTACTGTCGCGAGCTTCGAGCGGGCATCCGCCAACGCATCGGCCAGAGCGTCGATGAGCTGGGTACCGATGGCCGAAGCGACGAGCGCTGCGCTGGCGAAACGCCGGGCGATCGGCGTTGCGTCGCCGCGTCGAAACGAGGTCAGCGCGGCGAAGTAGCCATCGATGTCGACGAGCAGGCCCGACGACAGCGGGACCGTGCTGCGCGTCACCACCCCCTTCGCTTTGAGCATGGCCTGGGCGAGCGCGCGACCCGTGCGCCCGTTGCCGTCGACGAAGGGATGCAGGGTCTCGAACTGCGCGTGAGCGATCGCGACGTGCAGCAACACCGGCAGGTCGTCTCGCGCCATGAACCGCACGAGATCGTCGAGTGCGGTGGGCAGGTGGTCGTGGTGGGGTGCGACGAACTCGGCAGTGAGAGGCCCGGCCTCGCCCGAGCCGATCCACACCAACTCGTCGCGCCACCGACCCGCGTTCTCGAGCATGCCCGGTTGGTGCTGCAGCAGCGCGTCGTGCATCTGCAGAATTGTCGACGTGTCGAGCTGACCGGCGAGCGCGAGCGCCGCCTCCATCGCGCGCACGTTGCCGACGACGGTGCGACTGTTGGCCGCACTCGGCTCACCCAGTTCAGCCAGGGCAAGCTGCCGCGCTGAACTCGTGAGGTTCTCGATCTGCGAACTCGAGGCGCTTTCTGAACGCAGAAGAATCGCGGCCATCGGGCCGAGAGTCTCGTCGCCGGCACCGAGTCTCCGGTCGGCGTAGGTGTCGAAGTCAATGAGCGCCGCCGTCGCGTCGTCGAGCTCGGCCGCGAGCCCTGCAGGAATGCTCGGCTGCCATTCGGTCAGCGCGATCGGGATGATCGACTCGTACTCCCCCGTCTGACGCTGCACCTCGCGGCGCGAGTAGTAGCCGGTTTCGCGCGGCTGCCACGTGCGTCGCTCGCGCGCGGCGAGCGGCACGCTGAGCACCGCGTGATCTGTCACCATGACACCATGTTACTTACATTTAGTAGGTTAAGTGTAAGCAAGCCCTCATGTTTCTTTCGTTTGTTCGAAACCGCGCGGGCACTCAGCCCCGGTCGTCGCCCCGATCGAACGCGACCACGGTCACGCGCGCGCCTTGAGGTACTCGACGACCTCGGGCCAGGTCGCGTGGGTGCCCTCGGACCCGAAGGCGATGACCTCTCCCCCGTGCTCGTGAAACCGCTGGGCTCCGTTCGCGTGAGGCCGGTCATCCACCAGAAAATCGCCGCGATTCAGGTGCTTGTGGTGCGAGAGGATCAGCCGCTTGTAGAGCGGGCCGGAGTCGTCGGCGCCGAAGTGCTTCTTGATCCACTCGACCTTGTCGTGCCAGGCCGTCGGGTTCGCCCACGGGGCGGTCGAGAGCACGTAGATGTCGAACAGCGGGGCGAGCTCGTGCACGGCCTCGATCGCGCCGGGCATCGGCTGCATGAGGGCGAAGATGCCCGGGATGTCGTCTTTGTGCTCGGCGTGCTTCTCGAGCAGCGCCGGGTCGACGTGCGGGAACGCGCTCGGAAAGTCGACGAGCGTGTTGTCCATGTCGATGTAGACGATCTTCTTGCCGCTGGTCTCGCTGGTCTCCGACATGTCCGGCCTTTCCCGGCCCCTCGCTCTGACGGGCACAGCTTCAGGCTAGGCGCGAGCACCGACAAAGGTGAGGCGATGCCAGTTCGGGCGGGGCGCCCACCGCCGGATAGTCTGACCGTCTTCGACGACATCGCCGTTGACGTCAACTCTTCGAGCCGGTGACAGCCTCCCCCGGTATCCTCGACGCATGTCGATGACCGTCGCGACACCTGAGACGCTCGCCCTCCGCGAGCTTCTCGCCGCGCGCCGACGAGAGTTCGACGCGCTTCTCGCGAAGTACGACGCGACGCAGCCCCGACTGTTTGGCTCAGTCGCCCGCGGCGATGCTGGCCCCAACAGCGACATCGACATCGTGGTGACCATGAACCCCGCCGACGGCAACCTGCTCATGCGAGCCTCCGGCCTGATGGAGGAAACCCGCGCCCTGTTCGGTCGCGATGACATCGACGTCTTCCCCGAACAGCTCCTCAAGCCATCGATCTCAGAGACAGCGCTGGCTGACGCGGTCGCCCTGTGAGTCGCAGCACCGATCAGCGCATCGCCGACATTCTTGAGGCGATCGATCGGTGCCGGCGGTACGTCGACGCACTGTCCAGCGATGACCGTGACCTTGCCGAGATGGCTGAAGACGCGATCGAACGCAACCTGCAGATCATCGGCGAGGCGGCGAAGCACCTCCCCGCAGAACTAACTGACGCACGTCCAGAGATCGCGTGGCCCCAGATCCGCGGCTTCCGCAACATCCTGGTTCACCAGTACTTCGGGGTCGATGTCGCGACGGTTCGCGAGGTGGTCGAGACCTTTCTGCCGCCGCTCGTCACTGCGCTGCACACGGGCAACAACACACAGCCCTGAGGGGACACACCTGCGCCTGACGACTCTGCGTCACGCCCGCGGGAACCACCGAGCAATCTGCTCGGCCACTGCCGCCACGTCGATCGCCGGCTCCACACTCTTCGCAATCATCCCCGCGAGCTTCTTCGGCCACACCACCTGCACCCCGTTGACCGCGAACTCAACAGGAAAGAACCCCCAGCCGGCATCGACGATACACAGCATCCCGAACACCGGCACCTCGCCGACCGCCTCGCGCACGTGCGCCACCTGCTTCAGCACCCCGTCGACGAGCACTGTCTTGTCGCGACCCCGCACCATCAGCAGCTCGACCCGCGGCCGAAGAATGCCGCCCTCCACCCGCTTCTCGGGCGCCCTGCCGACATACCGCTTCGTGTCGATCACCCACACCCCGCCGGGCGTCACCACTAGGGAATCGATGTTGGCCTTCGACCGCGGAATGCGGCGATCATGCATGACCCGGATGCTCTCCGACGCCAACCCGTCGAGCCGAGCCCCCACGGCCGCCTCGCCGGCAGCTCCACTGCTCCAGGCCTTCGTGCTCTGCTTCTCTGCTGCGAGCGCGACGGCCAGGCCACCGAGCTTGCCCCAGCTGGCGCGGGTGCGAGCCTCATCATGGGCTTAGCGGCGCTCGTACTCGCATTGCGCAGAACATCCGGGGATTTGGATGTCGCGTGCCACGAGAGTCACCCGCTTCATTGGAATCGCAGGTGTCTGAAGTGATTCACGCCCGGCGTCTGGACCTAGTAGAGACTCCCAGGGCGACGGGCACCGAGGAGCAACGCCACAGCCACGAAAAGGCATACGCACCCGAGGCCTAGGCCGATCCAGCCCAACACGCGAGCCGGTCTATTCTGAACGATCACCGCAAACCCAGCGCCAATCGCGGCAAGAGCGATCACCACACTGAACCAGGTGTACAGAAGCAAGTAGCCGACGATTCCCAGTACCAAGGATGCGACTGCAAGGCCGCCCCCCTTACCGGTCCCCCTGGCTCCGGAGCTGGGCGCCTTCGCTGGCTTACTGAAGTACTCGTTTTGCAGAGGCGCTTGAGGCGCAATCCCTGTAGACGGCGAGTAGGGAGGCGGGACAGGAATCACGCGGACTGGTTCGACCGTGCTCGGCACTGGAGTCCGATCCACGATTTCTGAAGCCCTAGTGAGTGTTTCCACTCCGGCAATCTTGAGATAGCCAAGCTTAAGCGGCTCCGCGATTGTCAAGACGCACTCGCCGAGGACCGACGCCCAATCGGGGTTGCTGTCAAGCAAAGAGCTCGCGTCCGCGATGAGCGCTCGAGATAGCTTCTCCAGCAGAGTTGCAGGCTCGTCCCGCCCAGGGAGCTGGTGGGCCTTAAAGGTTGATGCGTCTGACGAGTCACCGTGTCTAACAACCCAGTACTCGCCATCTCGATAAATCTCGGCGACGTAAAGACTGTCGTGCGGCGGCATCGCGAGGACTAGCCGATCATCAAACGTCCTAGCAGTCTTCCACCAGCCGAAGTCATGAGAACTCTCTTTGCCCCAGGCCACAAGCTCATCGATTGAGTCAGCACCCAACTGCCACCTCCCTTTCGGAGCCTATTCGCGGAGTTTAGTTCAGATGGAGCCGATCCTCGCGTGCCACCGCTACTTGAGCGCATCGCCTCTAGGCCACAACTCGCGACAAGCTCACTGCACTACTTCATCGAGCACACAGACCGACCAATCAATCGATGCTGACGCTGCCCGCGCCGCTCGAGGTCGTCGCGGTCGCTTGGTACGACGTCGACGCTGCAGCGCGTCGACACCGACTATGGGTGTAGGCCAGAGCAGTGGACCACTCAGAGTCGATCTGGTGACGGCCCCCTCGATGTCGGCGCGCGACTAACCCAACCCGAAGAACCGCTCGAAGAACTCGCCCAGCCGGTCCAGCACTCGCTGCTTCTGCTCACCGTGGAGGCCGTCGGCCGCGAAGCGGGAGACCGGAGGCAGGACCTTCGTGATCGCGACTCCAGTGGCCTGGAGGGCGCCGTCGCGGAAAGCTCGGTCGATGAACTCGCGGGTGGCGTCGGGCTGCAGAGACTCGTCGGCAATGATCTGGGTGAGCTCAGCATCCCGTCGGGCGGCGACGTAGGCCGACCACTCCTCGTCGACGTGTCCGGCGACCGAGACGCGGTCGACGAAGGCCTCGATGAGGTCCTTCTTGTTGCGCAGGCTGGGCGACGCGTCGATCGCGCGGGTGATCTCGGCGCGGATCTCTTTGTCGTCGCCGTCTCCGCGCTCGTCGCGATACTTCTGCACCAGCAGCAGGATGTAGTCGACCGTGATCTCGACCTGCTTGATGAGCTCGATCTCGAAGACGATGTCGTCGTTGATGACCTCTTTGTCTCCCGGGCCAGGCGGGCGCAGTTCGTCGTGGATGCGCAGGTAGATCGACTGCAAGTCTTGACGCTGCCGCTTGGTCAGAATCTCGTTGCCCTCGAAGTCATCGAACGACTTCAAGATGTTCTCGAGGCGCAGGATCGCGCTGAATAAGTTGACGAAGTCTTTCTGCGCCTGCTCCCCCACGACCTGCTGTCCGGGCGGGAAGTCCTTGAGCAACTCCGCCACGCGCTCCGCATACTCCGCGTAGTACTCGCCGTACGGCTTGAGCAGCACCACGCCCTGCGCGTTCTTGTTTCCGAACAGGGCGATCGCGTCGTTGGTCTGCTGCTCGAGGTCTCGGAAGGTGACGATGTTGCCGTACGTCTTCACCGAGTTCAGGATGCGGTTCGTGCGCGAGTAGGCCTGGATGAGCCCGTGAGACCGCAGGTTCTTGTCGACCCACAAGGTGTTGAGCGTCGTCGCGTCGAAGCCGGTGAGAAACATGTTGACGACGATGACGATGTCGATCTCTTGGGCCTTGAGCCGCTTCGAAAGGTCGGTGTAGTAGCCGGCGAAGCCGTCAGACGACGTGCTCCACCTCGTGCCGAACATCTGGTTGTAGTCGGCGATCGCCGCGTCGAGAAACTCCCGCGAGGGCAGGTCGAGGCCCGACGGATCGAATCCCTCTTCGCCGAGAAACCCGGTGTCGCTGAGAGAGTCAGCCTCGGCCTCATTGGCGGCGAACGAGTAGATGATTCCCACCTTCAGGCGCTGAGCATCCGGAATCGTCGACTGCATCGTCTTGAACGCCGAGTAGTAGCGCTTCGCCGCCTCGATCGAGGCCGTGGCGAAAAGCGAGTTGAAGCCGCGCACCCGCTTCTCGCCCAGCGCGTAGTGCTCGCTGCGCCGGGTCTTCTGGTCGAAGTGCTCGAGCACGTACTCCACGACCATGCCGATGCGGGTCGGGTCGAGCAGGGCCTTTTCGGTGTCGATCGCCGAGACCTGCTTGTCGGTGAGACCTTCGGGCAGCGAGATCGTGTTGACGTAGTCGATGCGGAACGGCAGCACGTTCTTGTCGGTGATCGCGTCGACGATCGTGTACGTGTGCAGCTTCTCGCCGAACGCCTGCTCGGTGGTCTTCAACGACGGGTTGCCGCCCGCGCCAGCGTTCTCGGCGAAAATCGGGGTGCCCGTGAACCCGAACAGGTTGTAGCGCTTGAAGGCCTTCGTGATCGAGCTGTGCATGTCGCCGAACTGCGAACGGTGGCACTCGTCGAAGATCAGCACGACGTGGCCGTCGTAGATCGCGTGACCCTTCTGCGACTGCACCAAGCGCGCGAGCTTCTGAATCGTTGTGATGACGATGCGCCGCTCGGGGTCGGCGAGGTGCGACGACAGCTGCGCCGTCGACGACGAGGCGTTCGCGGCGCCCGGCTCGAACCGGTCGTATTCGCGCTGCGTCTGCCAGTCGAGGTCTTTGCGGTCGACGACGAACAGCACCTTGTCGACGCTCGGCAAGCGTGAGGCCAGCTGCGCCGCCTTGAACGACGTCAGGGTCTTGCCCGACCCGGTGGTGTGCCAGACGTAGCCGCCGGCGTCCGTCGTGCCCAGCTTCTTGTAGTTGGTGGCAATCTCGATGCGCTGCAGAATGCGCTCGGTCGCGACAATCTGGTACGGGCGCATCACGAGAAGCTGCCGCTCTGACGTCAGCACGCAATACCGGGTGAGCACAGCCAGCAACGAGTGCTTGGCGAAGAAGGTCTTGGTGAAGCTCACGAGGTCGCGAATGGGCGTGTTCGAGGCATCGGCCCACCACGAGGTGAACTCGAACGAGTTGCTCGACTTCTTCACCCGCTTCTGACCGCGAGCATCTTCCACGTGCTGCCGACGCGTGGTGTTCGAGTAGTACTTCGTCAGCGTTCCGTTGCTGATCACGAACAGCTGCACGTAGTCGAACAGGCCTGAGCCGGCCCAGAAGCTGTGCCGCTGATACCGGTCGATCTGGTTGAACGCCTCGCGAATGTCGACCCCGCGCCGCTTCAGCTCCACGTGCACGAGTGGCAGACCGTTGACCAGAATCGTGACGTCGTAGCGGTTCGCATACGCGCCACCCGCTTCACCGCCCTGCCCGACCTCGTACTGGTTGATCACCTGCAAGCGATTGTTGTGGATGCTCGACTTGTCGATCAGCGCGATGTTCTTGGTGCTGCCGTCATCACGCTTGAAGGCATGCACGTGGTTCTCTTGCACGCGCACTGTCTTCTCGACCGCGCCATCGTTCGCGCCCACCACATACTCATCGCACAGCCGCTGCCACTCGGCATCGCTGAACGTCACCCCGTTGAGCAGCTGCAGTTGCGTGCGCAGGTTCGCGAGCAGGTCGGCCTCAGAGTGGATCGTCACGAACTCATACGCCTGGCCCTGCAGCAGACGGATGAACTCCCGCTCGAGCGCCGCCTCAGACTGATAGGCATCCGCCGTGGAGGGGTCGGGCGTGAACTCCGCCACGACTGTGCTCTCAGCACTGACGACGATCGGCTCGAAGTGCGACGCGGGGGCTTCGCTCACGCGCGAGCCTCCTCGAACGTCAGCAGTTTGTCGCGGTAGTACTCGTACTGCTTGCGGCGGGCGGCGAGCTCGGCCGGCAGGCCGATGCTGAGGTCGTTGACCAGAGCGTCGAACGTATCGAGAGTTTCGCCGATAACGGCTTGCTCCTCCAGTGCAGGAACCTCGATGGGCAAGTTGTTGAGCGTCGAAACGGCTAGCCCCGGCTGGGCACCCTTCGATACGTACTGGTTCAGATTCATGGCCGTCAGTGCGTGGAACAGCCAGGACGTGTTGAGGCTCTCGCGCGGCGTCGCGACCACCGCATGCTCGGTCGCGTAGAAGCGGCCCGCTGCCCGACGAACGTTTCCACTTAGCGCGCCCTGCCGTCCGACTAGAACTCGGTCACCCTCATGGCTCCAATCCGCAACGTAACCACGAATGTTGTTGCCACCAAAGCAGGGGTAGCGATTGGTCTCGTCAGGCATTGAGGCGATGTCGGCAGCAGCGATGAACTTCCCCGCCTTCATTTCGATCAGGTCACCGAGCGGCACGACTCTGTGACTTTCAGAGCCAGAGAAGTAGCTCGAACGAAAGTAGGCGTACTGACGTCGCCGCGCTTCCAGCTCCGCTTCCAGCTCCGCTTCCAGCTCCGCTTCCAGCTCCGTGAAGTGATCCAAGATCCGCACGATCTCCCGCTGAACCTCGAGAGGCGGTACCGGCACGCGGAACCCTGAATACGTTCCAATCCATTGGCGCGAGTGCTCCTGGGGCACATATCGGATCGTCTGCATGGCGTAGTGCAGATAGCGAAGATCAGCTAGTTCCGGGTTCGCTGACGTCAAAAGCTTCATTGCGGACGACTTTGCTTTGAAAGGAAAGTCCACCCACTTGAACGCAGTTGTGAAGTCATCAAAGATCACGACTGGACTTCCGGCACTTGCGGGAAAGACCCCATGGCTCTCGTCAGTGAAGCCGAGGACGAAGGTCTGCCCGGCTGTGAGTACTGGCGTCGAGAACTCCGGGGAATAGTTGGTTGATGAAACCAGAAAAGGCGTTGGCTGACGGTAGGAAACCAAGGCGGCCAACGGCAAGAAGCGGACACCTTCAGGGCATAGTCGCTTGAGCAACTCCGGGAGCGTTGTCATCTCGACTGCTCCAAGGACACAACGATCGCGTCAATCGCGGTGCGGAGTTCAGACTGGCGGGCAACGATGCGTGCAATGTCGATGTTGAGCGCGGTGATGTCGATCTCTTCGCGTGTGTCTTCGGCCTGTACGTACGACGAGACCGAGAGCACGTAGTCGCGCGCGGCGATGTCGGCGTTCGACACGACGGTGGCGAAGTGGTCGACCGGAGCGCGCTCAACGAGGGTGGTGAGGATGTGGTCGCGGTGGGCATCCGTCAGCTTGCTCTTGTTGCCGACGCGGGTGAACTCGGCGGACGCGTCGATGAAAACGACGTCGTTGGTGGTCTTCGACTTCTTGAGCACGAGAATGCAGGTGGCGATCGTGGTGCCGAAGAAGAGGTCGGCGGGCAGCTGGATCACAGCATCCACGTAGTTGTTGTCGACCAGGTACTTGCGGATCTTCGCCTCGGCTCCGCCGCGGTACATGACTCCGGGGAACTCGACAATCGCCGCCGTGCCGTTGACGGCCAGCCAGCTGAGGATGTGCATCGTGAAGGCGAGGTCGGCCTTCGACTTGGGGGCGAGCACGCCGGCGGGGGCGAAACGCGGGTCGTTGATGAGCAGCGGGTTCGCGTCACCCTCCCACTTGATGGAGTAGGGCGGGTTGGAGACGATCGCCTCGAACGGCTCGTCGTCCCAGTGCTCGGGGTGCGTGAGCGTGTCACCGTGCGCGAGGTGGAACTGCTCGTAGGGCACGTCGTGCAAGAACATGTTGATGCGCGCGAGGTTGTAGGTGGTCAGGTTGATCTCTTGACCGAAATAGCCGCCGACCTTGCCAGGGCCTAGCACCTTCTGGAACTTGAGCAGGAGCGAGCCAGAGCCGACGGCCGGGTCGTAGACCTTCTTCAGCTCGGTCTTGCCGATGCTCGCTATCTGGGCGAGTAGCTCGGATACCTCTTGCGGCGTGTAGTACTCGCCGCCTGACTTGCCGGCGTCGGCGGCGTACATCTGCATGAGGTACTCGTAGGCATCGCCGAACGCGTCGATCTCGTGGTTCTCGAAGTCGCCGAGGTTCAGGTCACCGATCGCGTTGAGGAGCTTGACGAGCTTCTGGTTGCGCTGGGCGACGGTGTTGCCGAGCTTGTTGGAGTTGGGGTCTAGCTCTTGGAAGAGGCCTTTGAGGTCGTCTTCGGACTCGGTGCCGACGGCGCTGCCTTCGATGTTCTGGAAGACGCGGCCTAGTGTCTCGTTGAGGTTCTCGTCTGCTGTTGCTTTCGCCCGTACGTTCGTGAAGAGCTCGCTCGGGAGGATGTAGAAGCCCTTCTCCTTGACCGTTTCTCGGCGGCCGTGCTCGGCCTCGGAGTCGTTGAGTTTGGCGTAGTCGAAGGTGTTGTCGCCGGCTGCTCTCTCTTGGCGGTTTAGGTAGGCCGTGAGGTTCTCGGAGATGAAGCGGTAGAAGAGCATGCCGAGCACGTAGCTCTTGAAGTCCCAGCCGTCGACACTGCCTCGGAGGTCGTTGGCTACCCGCCAGATGGCCTTGTGGAGTTCGGCTCGCTGGGCTTCACGGGTCGTTGGGGGCATGGATTCACTGTACTGAGGAGGGCCCACATAGATGGGAACGAACTGACCAGCCGACATCGGCGACGCTACGGTCGTGTGCCAGACTTAACTGACAACTAGTCGACTACGCGAAGGGAGGGTGGCATCTTGGCCAAAGCCTTCAACCGTGAGCAACGGGTCTACTTCCTTGGCGCGGGGTTCTCAAAAGCGTTCGGGTTACCGCTCACCTCGGAACTCCTGCAGTGCCTCGAATCTCTTTCGCGAACAGCCCAGGGCAAATTCCTAAATGGCGACGCGGGCCGGATCGACTTCACTACGCGTCTTGAGGACATCCTGAAGTCCTTTTACCCAGACGGCGCCCAATTGGGCTACAGACCTACCGTTGTGGACTTCTTCTCGTCCCTTTCTACCTATATCGACCTGGAAGGTAGCTTCAACGACTCGTCTTTCCCGGGCCAGAACCCCAAGGCCTTCATGCGATTGCTCAAGCTGGGAATAACTCGAGTCCTCATCGACCGCACTCGCGAGAACTACGACAAGGTTCGTGATTCCACCTTGCTTGACGAGATGGTCAAGCCCGGATCGTTGATTGTGACTTCGAACTGGGACCTGCTCATCGAAGTCGCCGCCAAAGCGAGAGCGATACCCCTGCGGAGGTCTCTTTCAAGCAGTCGGGAGCAGCGCAGCAGAGAGGTGACCCTTCTCAAGCTTCACGGCTCGATCGACTGGCTCCTGGCGGGCGATCGAAAGCGACGCGGCGTAGAAGGCGATTCGGAGTACCGGCCCCTTTCAACACAAACCGCAGGTCTCGATCACTCCGGCACGCTCCCGAGCGAGGACGACGGCATAATGAGAATTCCTTGGGACTTAACCAACGCGTGGCGTCAAATCCGAGCTAGAACCCTCGCGCCCCACATTGTGACCATGGCAACCGGGAAATCCGACGAGCTCGGCCCATTAAAGTCGACCTGGCGAGACGCCTACTCAGCTCTCAGCATGGCGAAAGAGATCGAGGTCGTCGGCTATTCGATACCTCCGGACGACACAGAGATCAGAACACTACTCAGAGCCGGCATCTTCCGAGGACGGGAGGACCCGATTTTGTTTATCCGCAATCCATCTCCCGACGTGCACGATCGGGCACGCAAGTACCTCCTTAGGGACATTCGATCGGATTATTCTTCGGTCTCTGTTTGAGAAATCCCAAAAATGGCCTATATAGCTCCCATGCAATCGCGCGATCAAAATTTGCCAATAAAAGGGTAGGTTCATGTTTACCTTCATCATCGAGAACGCGGAAGAAATCAAGGGGGAGCCTTCCCCTGTATTAATCGACTTGCCATACTTCGGCCTTGTTCCGATAGGCAGCTTTGCAGAAATCATGACTGGGTTGGTTGCACTTGTTGCTCTTTCTTTGAGTATATTCGCCCTAGTAATCAGTGACTTGTCTTCACGACGTCAGGCATTCTTTGCCTTCGAGGAGCGGCTTCACTCATCGGAAGCGACTGCCGGGCGCCGAGAGGTTTACCAGCTCAAAAACATTGACGATGTAAAGGCTCTTCGGAAACTTCCGGACCGATGGGATACCACAAACAACGCGATCAACTTGTTAAATAACCTCGCCCAGTACGCTCGATTCCGAATCGTCAGTCGAAGGCTTGTGATCCGCCAGTGGGGCGATTCAGTGAGCGACGCCTGGCCCCATCTTGAAGTGTTTATTCGCTTTCGCCGCCAAGAGACGGGTCGGCAAAAGCTGTCGAGTCTCGTCTGGTTAGCCAGGAAGAGCGGCGTGAACGTGGCAGAGGACCTCTAGCCAGTTATCTGGTGCGGGGCGTTCCAGTTTGTGTGGTTAGGTTTGGAACCCTCGAGCGCGGGGCTCGCATGAACTGTTGGGCACGGTCCTACGAAGGCGGCGCGTGCTTTGACGTTGGCGAAGAGCTCGCTTTGGAGGGTGTAGAAGCCTTCTCCTGGACTTTCTCTTTCCTACCGTGTCCGGCATCTGAGTCTCGGATTCTGGCGTAGTCAACGTCGGCTTGGCCGGCTGCGAACCCTTGACGGTCCGTGGAAGCCGTGAGGTTCTCGAACATGCGGCGGTAGAAGAGCATGCCGAGCACCTGCCAATGGCCCGAGCGCTCACGATCAAAAGCAGTCCTGGGCTAGGGGTCCAACAATTGAGGCTGACGTCTTGGCGATATGGTCCCAGATCCGGCATCCACAGGCCAGGTGAGTGGCGGTAGCTGGCCAAGGACGCACCGAGCCACTCGGCAGACCGTTTGAACAACCAGTGCGTTCCTTCAACGGGTGCACCTAGGCTTACAAAGTGCCTGTCGACCCTGCGCTCTCTGACCTCGCTAGGCCTATCGAGGAGGGCCAGCCGTGGCCTCGCCCGGCATGCCCAAAGTGCCAGACTGGATACATCGGTTTCTCATCGCCTGCGGAAGACGAAAGTTACGACTCAGTCTCAGCGCGTTCCCATCCTGCGTTCGAGCCAGAGTGGATTTCAGGAACGTTCGTCGTTCGTGGCCAGTGCGAGAACCCCGAATGCAAGCAAGCCGTGCACGGTACGGGTGTGTACAACGTGGGCTACTCCCGAAAGTCCAACCGTGAAGAATTCGAGTACCACGACACCCCTGCCTACTCGTCCTACTACACGGTGACGCACTTGCACCCGCCCGTGCTGATGATGCCGATCCCCTGGTCGGCTCCAGATGAGGTGCGAGAAGGCGTGTTGCGCGCATCGCGGGTGCTTTTCGCTGATCCTGGACTGGCCGCAACTGCCCTAAGGGCTACGGTCGAGCGTTTCTTGACGTCTCAAGGAATCGCTTCCACGCGACCAAGCGGGCAGTTTAGGAACGCTCACGAGCGCATAAACGAGTGGCGAGATGCTGATCCCAAACGACCGCCGGTGGCTGATCTTCTTTTCGCAGTTAAGTGGCTCGGAAACGCTGGAACACACGAAGACTCGGATCTGACCACGATAGAAGTCCTTGATGGCGCCAGAGTGCTCGACGAAGCGTTCCACCGACTGTTCACGGGGCCAGACATCGACGCGCACGCCCAAACCATCAACGCGGCGAAGGGGCCCTGGCGCCAACCTCATGAGAAGACAGGCAGTATTGGCAACGCATCCCAAGACGGCCTCTGACACTGCAGACCATGTCACCTGTTGGAGGCCGGCGCTATTCGGCAGCCTTGCGCTTGTTCTGCACCTTCATGCCGCCGGTGGGAAGCGTCTCGAGCACGAAGAGATCGGTCGCGCTGACGAGGTCAGACAGTTTAGCGTAGCCCCAGTTGCGCGAGTCGAAGTCGGGCTGCTGCTTGCGCACGAGTAGGCCGACAGCCGAGAGGTTCGCCCAACCATCCTCGTCGGAGGCGGTGGCGATGCTCTGCCTGAGACCGACGACAAGCTTGGTGTCGCTGCGCAGTTTCGCCGGGGTGACGCGAGTGCGGGTTGCCGGGGCGTCATCCACTGCCGGCTCTTCCAGCACGTCGAGGTAGATGAAGCGGTCGCACGCGTTTCTGAACGCCTCGGGAGTCTTGCGCTCACCGAAGCCATACACGGCCACGCCCTCTTCGCGAATGCGCGAGGCGAGGCGGGTGAAGTCGCTGGCAGATGAAACGATGCAGAACGCGTCGAAACGGCTCGTGTAAAGCAGGTCCATGGCGTCGATGATGAGCGCACTGTCGGTGGCGTTCTTGCCCACCGTGTTGGCGAACTGCTGAATCGGCTGAATGACGTGCTCGCTCGCCACGGGCTTCCAGCTGCTGAGGGCTGGCTTGGTCCAGTCGCCATAAACGCGCTTGACGGATGCCGTGCCGAAGCGCGCCACCTCCGTCAGCACCGCCCCCATTCTCGAGTGCGACACGTTGTCTGCGTCGACGAGCACGGCAATGAGGTCTCTGGACTGCGCCATGGCACAAGCATGGCAGTATCGGCCGGTTAGTCGAGTTTCTTTCTGATGTGAGCCAACGCTACGTCGAGGAGGCGGAGCAGGTCGGCGCGGGTGGCGTGCAGGAGGTGGTACTCCCCCAGTTGCGCGTCGAGGGTGAGGGTGTCGAGGATGGCGAGGCAAGCATCCGGGCCCTCAGAAAACGCCACGGCGATCGCGCGGTTGAGGTCGACGATGGGCGACGGGGCCACCTGGCTGAGGTGGGCGTAGAGGGTGGCGATGTGGGCGAAGCTAGACGCCCCTGCTGTCGGGGCGTTCGCGTGCTCGGCGGCGATCTGGGCCTGGACCTGGTGCTGGGGTTCTTGCTGAAGCAGTCCGTCAATAGATGTCGTTCGTGTAGTGAATAATCGACAGAAATCGACAACTCAAGGGAGAGTTCCGTGACCGTAGAGGGCATCAAGGCACAGGCTGAAGGCAACCCTGCACCAGTGGTGCCCACCGGAATGCCCGAGGGTTTTCAAGAGCAGGTGTTCAAGGCGATTGCCGTGCAACGGCCTGCCGTGCTCGGCTACATCAAAGAGGTTCGCCGAAAGAACCCCGCCGCCCCACCCACCCAGGTGATGAAGACGATCGAATCGCAGTACGTCGCGACGACAACGATCGCGAGTGCCGCCGTGGGTGCCTCCGCGTCGATTCCCGGGGTGGGCATCCCGGTGGCGATCGCCCTTGGTGTTACTGACCTGCTGTTCTTCTACGAGACCACGGCACTCTTCGCGCTGTGCATGGCGGAGCTGCGCGGGATCCCAGTCAATGAACCCGAGAGGGCGAAGGCCCTCGTTCTCGGTGCTCTTCTGGGCGAAAAGCGCAAGAGCCCCGTCACCGACATCGTGCTCAGCGCCCTGCCCGGTGGGGCTACCCTGGCCAACGCTCGCTCTGCGACCGGCACAGCGGCGTCTAACGCCACACCTCGCTGGGGAGACCTTCTCGCACAGCAGCTGCCCGACTCGGCGTTGGTGCCGGTCACCATGGTGCTCGCGAAGCAGGCCATCGGACAGGGAGCAGTGATGGGGAGCGTGAAGATCAGTTCCAAAGCCATTCCCGTCATCGGTGCCGTCGCCGGCGGCGCGACGAGCTTCTACTTCGGTAGCGGCGTGGTGAAGTCGTGCCGTGGTGGCTTCTCTGAGCCCGCCGCTGAGTGGCCCGACTGGCTCGAGCTGACGGATGACGACGGAGACGGCATTCCTGACCCTTCGCGCGCTGTGCTCGCCATGCGCGCGGCTTCCGACTCTGCGAAGGACTTCGGCGAGGACGTGTGGGGCAAGATCGTCGACTCAACGTCGATCTTCCGGAGCGTTGACCTCGACGGGGACGGGATCCCAGATGAGGCTCGTGCGGTTACTGCCGCCAAAGACGCTGCGGCAGCGACTGGCAAGGCGGCCAAGACTGTCGGCGCCGCGACCGGGACTGCGGCGACGGCGGTGGGAGGTGCGGCGGTGTCTGCGGGCAAGGCCGTCGGTGGGTTCGCGAAGAAAGGCACCGGCGCGATCGCTGGGGTCTTTGGGTCGAAGCGTGGGAGCGAGTCTGCGGTTGACGGCGAGTCGGGTGAGGCTGAGGGCTCGACTTCGTAGCGGGTTGGCTCGGCTCGCGGCGCCGAGCTGTGCTCGTCGCCGGTGCCGCCTGGCAGGTTGGGATTTGTCCCTGGTGCTCCCCCAGACGCGGCGGAGCCGCGACTGGGGCCCCTCGCGCCGGGGGCCCACCTGCTCGCAGGTGCAATGTCGCACAGCTCGCATGAACGCGAAAACCCTCCCGCTTTGCGGGAGGGTTTTCGCGTTCAGTCGGGCTGACAGGATTTGAACCTGCGACCCCTTGACCCCCAGTCAAGTGCGCTACCAAGCTGCGCCACAGCCCGTGGCTGTGCCCGTGGGCACGAAGAGAGAGTCTAGCGCGTTGGGGGCGGGGGCGTGACACCTCCGGGGAGCGTCGGCGGGGCATCCGGAACACGGCGACGGGGGCCGAACGTCGCCGTCAGCAGGGCCGTCACGGCGAGCACGCACGCCGCCGTCAGGAGGGCCGTCGTCACCCCGGAGAGGAAGGACTCTTTGGCGGCGGCGATGATGGGGGTCGCCGCGGCTCCGAAGTCGGCGACGCGGGGGGATTGGGTGAAGGCGATCGAGGATTCGATGGCGGAGGCGATCTCGGGCGGGAGGCCCGCGATCGCATCCTGGATGCCTGATTTGTAGGTGGCCGTGAGGATGCTGCCGAGCACGGCGATGCCGAGAGCGCTGCCGAATTCGCGGGCGGTGTCGTTGACCGCAGAGGCGACGCCCTGCTTCGACGGGGGCAGGGATTGGGTGATCGCCGTCGTCGACGGGGCTCCCGAGAGGGCCATGCCGAGGGCGAAGAGCACGATGCCGGATCCGAAGACGGCGTAGTCGAGCTCGACCTCGAGCTGGGCGAAGACGACGAACGCGGCGGCGATGAGGAGGAGGCCCACGGGAGCCACGCGGCGGTATCCGAAGCGCTCGGCCAGGCGCGGTGAGAAGCGCGCCAAAGGGATGAGGATGAACGGCATCGGCAGCAGGCACGCCGCCGCCCACAGCGGGCTCAGGCCGGCCACGAACTGCAGGTATTGCAGGGCCGCGAAGAAGAAGCCGAACGCGGCGAAGAACTGCACTGCGAGCGACAGGCTGCCCATGCTGAACCCGCGCACGCGGAACAGCCGCGGGTCGAGCAGCGGGGCCGGCGAGCGCCACTCCCACAGCACGAACGCCACGAGGGCGGCCAGCCCGACGGCGAGCACGCCGAGCGCTAGCGGGTCATCCACGCCCCGTTCGGGCAGTTCGATGATGCCGAACACGATGCCGCCGACCGCGAGCAGGCTCAGCCCCGCGCCCAGGCCGTCGAAACGAGGTGGATGCTCGTCTCGCCCCCGCGGAACCACCAGGGCCGTGCCCACGAGCCCGGTGATCGCCAGCACCACGTTGAGCCAGAAGAACGCCGGCCACTCGAACCACTGCAGCAGCACGGCCGCGACGAACACGCCGATCGCGGCTCCCCCGCCGGCGACGCCCACCCACACGCCGACCGCCTTCGGGCGCTCCTCCAGCGGGAAGGTCGTCGTGATGACCGAGAGGGTCGTCGGCATGATCGCCGCCGCGCCGATGCCCATGACGGCGCGCAGGGCGATGAGGGCCTCGGGCGTCTCGACGAAGGCGGCGGCCGCGGCGGCCGTGCCGAAGATCGCGAGGCCCACCATCAGGATTCCCTTGCGGCCCACGCGGTCGCCGATCGCGCCCGAAGCGAGCAGCAGGCCGGCGAAGATGACGGTGTAGGCGTCGACGATCCACGTGAGCTCGGTCTGGCTCGCGCCCGTCGCGCGGGCGAGGCTGGGGAGCGCCACGTTGAGGCCGCTCACCGCCGACACGACCGTCATGAGCGAGATGCTCACCACGAGCAGCACGAGGCGAGCCCGGCGAGGGGTGAGGGTCTCGGTCATGTGCGCGATGCTACGCCCGCCGTGCCGGGGCAGTGGATATCGTGGGGAGCGTGAGTGAGCATCCCCCGACGGAATCGACGCCGGACCGCAGCGGGTCGGCGGGCGCGCGCGGAGCCTGGATGGCCAGCGGCATCACCTTCTTCAGCGTCGGCGTCGTCTTCACGATCACCATGCCCGACAACATCGCGCTCGGCATCACGTTTCTCGGCCTCGGGGTCGTGTTCTTCTCGCTCGCGGGGTCGCAGCGGGCGCCGGGCGATGGGCCGGGGGTGCCTCCGGCTGATCCTGCTGCGGCCGATCCTGCTGCTGCCGCGCCGCCTGCTGCGCCCGACGTCGCGTCGCCGCCTTCTTCGCCCGCCGTCGCGTCGCCGCCGGAGCCACCGCGCGCCTGATTCCCTCCTGTGGATGCTCCGCCCCCGATGTCGGTAGTCGAATGTATGTTCGAACCATCGAGATCGAGCCGAGCGACGGGAGGGGTGGAGCAAGATGACGACAGCCGTGCTGACGACGATCGCGGCGCCACCCGCCGTGGTGGTTGCTGCTGACGCGGCCGCGCCGGACGTCTCGGCTGCCGTGTCGACTGCCGTCTCGACGGCGCTGTCCGCGGCGGTGGATGCTCTCACGCGCGTCCCCCGCGAGCTCGACCTCTACCGTTCCCTGGGCGACGACGCGTTGCTCGAGCTCACGCGCGTCGCGGCTGACGAGGTGCGCCTCGCGCAACTGCACGTGTCGCTGCTGGCGGGCGAGATCGCGCGGCGATCGGCTCCCGAGCTGGGGTCGGAAGGGCTCGCGCAGCGCACCGGCCACCGCACGCCCGACGAGCTCGTGCGCGTCACGACCGGCACGCGCGTTGCCGATGCTCGCACCGCAGTGCGGGTCGGCACGGCGATGGCTGCGACAGGTGCCTCGGGTGCAGGGCCAGGAGTCGATGCTGCTCTCGACCACGACCTGCCCGGCGCGGCGGAGTCGGGTTCGGGTGCGCCCGGCTCGGCGCTCGGGGTGGCCGTGCTCGAGGGCCGTGTGAGCGTGGCCGTCGCCGATGCGGTGCGCCTCGGGCTCGGCGCACCCTCCCCCGCCCTCACCGCCGAGATGCTCGACGCCGCGGCCGAGCAACTACTGCCGCGCGTCGCCGAGCTCGACGCCGACCGCGCCGCGCGCGAAGCGCGGGCGATGCGCGACGACCTCGACGCTCTCGGCCTCCCGGAGCGGGAGGAGGCACGGCGATCGCAGCGCTCGTTCCGGCTCGGGCGTCGTGCCGACGGCATGGGCTACGCGCACTGGGTGCTCGACCCCGAGACCTTCGCCATCGTCAGCGACGTCTATGACCGCGTCACCTCGCCGAAGCGCACGGTGCCGAGCTTCGACGACGATGCGTCGCCCGCCGACGCCGCTCCCACCGCTCGTGCGGGATCGGACTCGAGACCGGGATGGGGCGTGGGCGTGGGCTCTGACACGCTCGACGACACCGACGACCGCACGCCCGAGCAGCGAGCGAGCGACACGATCGCCGAGCTGCTGCGGCAAGGGGTCGCGGCCGACACCTCGCAGCTGCTCGGCGACGCGCCCATCGGCGTGCGCATCATCGTCGCGGCGCACGCGCTCGACGCCCGCCAGGGCCGCGGGTTCCTCGAGGGCCAGCCCGACGCCGTCTCCATCGCCACGGTCGAGCGCCTCGCGTGCAGCACCGGCACGGTCACACTCACCGTCGACGGCCACCCCGACAACGCCGGCCAGCCCCTCAACCTCGGGCGCGAACGGCGCCTGTTCAGCCGCGCGCAGCGCATCGCGCTCGCCGCCCGCGACGGCGGATGCCGCTGGCCCGGCTGCGAACGGCCACCCTCCTGGTGCGAAGCCCACCACATCGAGCACTGGCAGCGCGACGGCGGGCGCACCGACGTCGCCGACGGAATCCTGCTCTGCCGACATCACCACCTGCTCGCGCACAACAACGGCTGGGAGATCCGCCGCGACGGCCCGCGCTACCTGCTCGTGCCGCCCGACCAGGGGCGCGGCTCTGCGATCGAGCGCGTACGCGAGATGCCGACGCGCAGTCGGGCGCTGCTCGACGCCCTGCGCGCCTGAGAACCTGCGTGCCTGCGTGCCTGCGTGCCTGGGGGCCTGCGTGACCGCGTGACCGCGTAAGCGAGTCTGCCGCTCGTGAACACACGGCGCGCGGGCTCGATGCCCGACACCCCGAGCGGGCGTGACAGGCTGGACACATGACGCCGTCGACTCCTCCCACCGTGCTCGTCACCGGGTTCGAAGCCTTCGCCGACGCTCCCGTCAACCCGAGCGGCGACGTGGTGCGCCGACTGGCCGAGCTCGGGCATCCCGACTGCCGGCTCGTCGGCGAGGTGCTGCCCGTCTCGTTCGCGCGCGCCGCACCCCTGCTCGCCGCCGCCATCGACGCCCACCAGCCCGACATCGTCATCGCCCTCGGACTCGCCGAGACGCGCCACGCCATCACCCCCGAACGCATCGCCATCAACCTCGCCGACGCCCGCATCCCCGACAACGACGGCGCCCAGCCGCGCGACGCCGAGATCGAGCACGGCGGCCCGACCGCACGCGTCACCGGCCTGCCCGTCAAGGCGATCGCCCATGCGCTCGATGCCGCCGGCATCCCCAGCGACGTCTCCCTCACCGCGGGCAGCTACGTCTGCAACCACGTCTTCTACGAGCTCATGGGCCTCGCCGCCACACGGCCGGGCATGCGGGCCGGATTCATCCACGTGCCCGCGACCCCCCAGCTCGGCGGCAGCCCGCAGTTCACGCTCGACGAGCTCGAGCGCGGCATCCGCATCGCCATCACGACCACCCTGGCGACACACGGCGACGCACGGCACCGCGACGCCGACCTGCCGGGCGGGAGCACCCACTAGATGGGCGAGACGCCTCAGCCCCGTGAGGGCGCTGGCGCGGCCCCGGAGTCTGCAGAGTCGTCGGTGATCCGCGTGGCGGCCGCGCTCATCGTCGACGGCGACGGGCGGCTGCTGCTCGTGCGCAAAGCCGGCACGAGCGTGTTCATGCAACCCGGCGGCAAGTACGAGCCCGGCGAGACGGGGGCGCAAACCCTCGCGCGGGAGCTGAACGAAGAGCTCGGCCTCGAGATCGCCCCGGATGCCCTCGACCCGCTCGGCACCTTCCTCGCCCCCGCCGCCAACGAGGCGGGCATGCTCGTCGAAGCGGAAGTGTTTCGAGCGGCGATCGGGCCGAGCGCCGTGCTCACCGTGGGCGCCGAGATCGCCGAACTGCGGTGGCTGCATCCCGCTGAGTTCGGCAGCGTGCCGGTCGCGCCGCTCGTGACCGAGCGCATGCTCGACCTGCTGGGCTGACGCACCGCGGCCCGCACACCCCGCCCCGGTGCACCGGCATCGCCTGGCATCGCCTGGCATCGCCCGGCATCGCCCGGCATCGCCCGGTATCGCCCGGCATCGCTGCCCGCTCGCGATACCGTGGGGCCATGGCGCTCGAGCTCGACACCTTCGGCATCACGGGGCTCATCCTCGTGCTTGCCGCGGCCGTCGCGTTCCTCGCCCACCGCGCCCGCCAGCCGCTGATCATCGCGTTCATCGTGGTCGGCATCATCGTCGGGCCGAGCGCGCTCGACTGGGTGCACGAGGCCGAAGCGCTCGAGCTCTTCGCCGAGATCGGCATCGCCATCCTGCTGTTCCTCGTCGGCCTCAAGCTCGACGTGACGCTCGTGCGGTCGGTCGGCACCGTGGCTCTCGCGACCGGACTCGGCCAGATCGCCGTCACCGCGGTCGTCGGCTTCGGCATCGCCCTGCTGTTCGGGCTCGACCTCGTCGCCGCGGCCGTCGTCGGCGTCGCGATCACGTTCTCGTCGACCATCATCGTCGTCAAGCTGCTGAGCGATCAGCGGCAGCTCGACGAGCTGCACGGTCGCGTCGCCCTCGGTCTGCTCATCGTGCAAGACGTCGTCGTCATCGTCGTCATGATCGTGCTCACGAGCCTCGGCTCGGGTGCCGCCGACGGCGCAACGCTCGACGTCGGTGCGGAAGCCCTGCGCATCCTGCTCGGCGGGGGTGGTCTGCTCGTCGGCATCGGCATCGCGATGCGGTGGGTGCTGCCCTGGCTGCTCGACCGCGTCGCAACCAGCCAAGAGCTGCTCATCGTGTGGAGCGTCGCGTGGGCGATCGGCATCGCCGCCCTCACCGACGTGCTCGGGTTCTCGATCGAGGTCGGCGCCTTCCTCGCCGGCTTCGCCCTCGCCTCCACGCGCTACCGCGAGCAGGTGCACGCCTCGCTCAGCGGGCTGCGCGACTTCCTCCTGCTGTTCTTCTTCATCGTGCTCGGCGCCGAGCTCGACTTCGGCGCCATCGGCGCGCAAGTGCCACTCGCCATCGCGCTGTCGATCTTCGTGCTCGTCGGCAGCCCGATCATCATGATCGGCATCATGAGCCTCATGGGCTACCCCGCCCGCGTCGGGTTCCTCGCCGGGCTCGCCATCGCCCAGATCAGCGAGTTCAGCCTCATCCTCATCGCCCTCACGCGCGACATCGGGCTCGTCGACGACGAGATCGTCGGGCTCATCACCCTTGTCGCCCTCATCACGATCGCTGGCTCGAGCTACCTCATCCCGCACTCCGAGGCGATCGCGACCCGGCTCGAGCCGCTGCTCGATCGCGTGCAACGACGCGTGACGCGCATCGAAGCTCCCTCCACCGCGCACCGCTACGACGCGATCGTGTTCGGGCACGGACGCTTCGGCAGCCAGCTCATCCGCGAGCTCGTCGGCGAAGGATGCTGGGTTCTGCTCGTCGAGTGGGATCCGTTCGCTGAGGTGCGCCTGCAGGATGCTCAGCTCGAGACCCACGTCGACGTCGTGTTCGGCGATGCCCGCAGCCCGGAGTTTCCGGAAACCCTGCCCCTGCACGGCGTGCGCTTCATCATCTCGACGGTGCCCGATGTCGACACCAACCTCGTGCTCGCCGGCGCGCTGCGCCGAGCGGGAGCGACGTGCCCCATCGCCGTCACCGTGCACACCGACGGGCAAGCGCACCTCTACCGGCAGGCGCTCATCGACGGCACCGTCTCGACCGTGCTGCACCCGTTCCGCGATGCGGCCGATGACGCGCTCGAAGCGCTCAAGCGGCTCGAGACGGCCGAGCCCGACACCCCCTGAACCGCCGCCTGATGCGAGGATCGGTCGACATGTGGTTCGATGGCGCCATGAACCAGGGGGCTCGAAACACCGCGCGAGTGACCGTCGCTGCGAACACTGACCGCATTCTCCTCATCGTCGGCACGATCGCGATCGTCGTCGGCATCGCTCTGCTGCCCGAGGCTGACCTCGTCGCTGCGTCGGCGGTGCTCATCTCCGTCGGAGTCGCGGCGGTCGTCGTCGGCCTCGTGCTGCGCCGCCGCCGCCCGCCCGAGAAGCACCGCCCGCTCGATGCCCACCCGGGCGTCGACAACCCCGCGATCATCGTGCACCACGACTACGGCGATCTCGGTGCCGGTGCCGGTGGTGACGGCGGTGGCGGCGGAGGCGGCGACTAGCAGGGCGGCTGGCGAGCGCTCAAGCAGCTAGCGAGCGTTCGCGGCCGCTAACGAGCGCTCGGGCGGCTGGCTAGCGCTCGGGAAGCTGCGCCCGGAGGGCGGGCCAGCTCGCGGCGAATCCGGGGTGCAGGGGCAGAGCATCCACCTCGTCGATCGCAACCCAGCGCAGGGCGACGCTCTCGGCATCGGCGACGATCGGGGCGAAGAGCCGCACGACCCGCACCGCGACCGTCGTGTACGACCAGTAGCCGAGGTCGAAGAGGCTCTCGAACAGCGGCTCGACGGCGTCGGCCGGAACCCCGGCCTCCTCCCCCGCCTCGCGCACGGCCGCGTCGACGGCCGACTCGCCCAGTTTGCGGGCTCCGCCGGGAAGCCCCCACGTGCCGCCGTGGTGCGACCACACGGCACGATGCTGCAGCAGGATGCCCGCCTCGGGGTGCCACGCCAGCAGGCCGGCCGCGCCGAAGCGCCCCCAGTAGCGCTGCCCGTTGTCACCCTCGACCCAGGCGTCGCCGGGGTCGCGCGCGGCGCCCGTCGGCAGGGGCGGCGGCGTGCTCGAGAGCGGATCGTGCGTCATCGTGGGTTCAGGCTAAGCGAGGATGATGGGAACGTGATGATGAGCGCGGTCGCCCCGCCCCTGCCGGGCCGTGCCGTCATCCGGCAGCGCTGGAGCGACTTCGTCTTCGTGCACTGGCGCGTCGCCCCCGCGGTCGTCGCGCCCTTCCTGCCGGCCGCCACGCGCCCCGACGTCGATGAGAACGGCGATGCGTGGGTGGGGCTGATCCCCTTCGTACTGAGCGAGCACGCGTTTCTGCCGCTGCCGCCGGTGCCGGGGCTCGGCACGTTCATCGAGATCAACGTGCGCACCTACTCGATCGACGACGCGGGCAATCGCGGGGTCGTGTTCCGCTCGCTCGACGCCGAGCAGCTGCCCTCGGTGCTCGCCGCTCGCGCGCTCTTCGGGCTGCCATATCAATGGATGCACGCGGGAATGCGGCACGTCGACGACACCCTCGAGTACCGCGGGCGACGCCGCACGGGCGCGCGCCCGACGACGCGCATTCATGCCCGGCCCGGCACGACCCCCGTGGATACCGCGCTCAGCCGCTTCCTCACCGCGCGCTGGGGATTCCACGAACGCCACCTCGGCCGCACCATCTACGCGCGCAACTCGCACGAGCCGTGGCCGCTCGTCGACGCCGAGCTGCTGCACCTCGACGACCAGCTGCTCGCGGCCGCCGGGTTTCCCGACCTCGCCGCGCGCGAACCCGACTCGGTGCTCGCGACCCCGCTCGGGCATCCCGGCGTGATCACCGAGTTCGCGGCGGCGCGCAGGGTCGCGGGGTAGGTCTCACCGGTCGCTTGTCGGCGCGCCGGTGTCTCGACGAGGTCACTGACCCGGCCCAGCGGCCGGGCACCCTTCGCAGACTCCCGAATCGAAGGACTATCGCGAGTAGGGTCGCCGAAAAGTCCTTGGATTCGGGAGTCGGGTCGGAGAGTGACCCGCGATCCGGGACGGAGCGCCGCGAGTTCGCCGCGAGGGCCAGAAATGGCCCTCGCGGCAGCGCTTAGCGCTGCCTCTTTTCGCGAACCCGCATATTGACCTGGATGGGGGTGCCCTCGAAGCCCCAGACCTCGCGCAGACGCCGCGTGATGAAGCGGCGGTACTGCGGGTCGAGGAATCCGGTGGTGAAGAGCACGAACGTCGGCGGACGCGTCGACGCCTGCGTCGCGAACAGGATGCGCGGCTGCTTGCCACCCCGAACGGGGTGCGGATGCGCGGCCGTCAGCTCGGCCACGAACGCGTTGAGCTTGCCGGTCGCGATGCGCGTATCCCACGACTCGAGCGCGACCTCGAGAGCCGGCACGAGCTTCTCGAGGTGACGACCGGTGCGCGCCGAGATGTTGACGCGCGGCGCCCACGCCACGTGGTGCAGGTCTTGCTCGATCTCGCGCTCGAGGTAGCGACGGCGCTCGTCGTCGAGCAGATCCCACTTGTTGAAGGCGAGCACGAGCGCGCGACCCGACTCGAGCACGAGGTCGATGATGCGCACGTCCTGCTCGCTGAGGGGCTCGGTCACGTCGATGAGCACGACGGCGACTTCCGCCTTCTCGAGCGCCGCGGCCGTGCGCAGCGACGCGTAGAAGTCGGCACCCTGCTGCAGGTGCACCCGACGACGGATTCCGGCCGTGTCGACGAAGCGCCACACTTTGCCGCCGAGCTCGATCTGCTCGTCGATGGGGTCGCGCGTGGTGCCCGCCATCTCGTTGACGACGACCCGCTCCTCGCGAGCGGCCTTGTTGAGCAGGCTTGACTTGCCGACGTTCGGGCGACCGAGCAGCGCCACGCGGCGGGGGCCGCCGAACTCCTGCTTGGCGACAGACGAGACCTCGGGCAGCACCGTCAGGATGTGGTCGAGCAGGTCGGCGACGCCCCGGCCGTGGAGGGCCGAGACGGGCCACGGCTGACCGAGGCCGAGACCCCATAGCGCGGCGGCCTCGGGCTCCTGGCTCGCGTCATCCACCTTGTTGCCGGCGAGGATGACGGGCTTCTTCGAGCGGCGCAGCATCTTGACGACGAACTCGTCGGTCGCGGTCGGGCCGGTCATGGCGTCGACGACGAAGAGCACCGCATCCGCCAGATCGACGGCGACCTCGGCCTGCGCGGCGACGGAGGCGTTGATGCCCGAGGCGTCGGGCTCCCAGCCTCCGGTGTCGACGAGCGTGAACTTCCGGTCGTTCCACTCGGCCTTGTAGGTGACGCGGTCGCGGGTGACGCCGGGGGTGTCTTCCACGACGGCCTCGCGGCGGCCGATGATGCGGTTGACGAGCGCGCTCTTGCCGACGTTCGGCCGGCCGACGATCGCGAGCACGGGCAGGGCGGGCATCGTGATGATGCCGTCTTCGCCCAGCTCGGCGCCCTCGAGCAGCTCGAGGTCGTCGTCGTCGAGGTCGTAGGCGGCGAGGCCCGCGATGAGGGCGTCGGCGCGCTTGTCGGCGAGGTCGTCGTCGAGTTCGGCGAGCCGCGCGGCGACGGCTTCGGCCGCCTCGGCGTTCGCGAACTCGGCGTCGTCGTCGCCAGAAAGCTCAGGGTTGACAGGGTTCTCGGTCATGGGATCCTCCCACTTGTTCCGCCGCCCGCGGGCGGCGTGTGTTTCGCCCGGGAGACCTGGTCAGTCCCCCGCGCGCACGATGTCGATGAGCGCCTGCACCGTGTGCTCGAAGTCGAGATCGGTGGAGTCGAGAGTGGTGACGCCGTCAGCGGCGTTCATGAAGTCGACCACACGGGAATCTTGGGCATCCCGCGAGGCCAGCTGCTGCGCGGTCGCCTCGGCCGACACAGCGCTCAACTCTGCCGACCTTCTCGCCATTCTAGCCTCTGGCGAGGCGGTCAGCAGAACCCGCACCGCAGCATCCGGCGCGACGACCGTCGTGATGTCGCGCCCTTCGACGATCACACCCGGTTCCGCCGCCTCGGCGATGAGGCGCCGGAACAGCGCCGTGAGCCCCGCGCGCACTTCGGGCACCCGCGCGACCGCACTGACCACGGCCGTCACGCGCGGCTCGCGGATGTCGGGCGTGATGTCTTCTCCTCCGACGCGCACGAAGTAGCGATCGGGCTGCATGCCGATGGCGTAGTCGAACCCGGCGACCCGCTCGGCGACTTCGGCGGCGTCATCGACGTCGACGCCTTCGTCGAGGCAGTGCCAGGCGAGCGCGCGATACGCGGCGCCCGTGTCGAGGTAGGCGAAGCCGAGCCGACGGGCCGCCTCGCGGCTCACGCTCGACTTGCCGCTGCCGGCGGGGCCGTCGACGGCCACGACGATGTCGCTCATAGGGGTCCTTCCGGGGTGTGGGATCAGGTCAGGGGTGGGGGCGGGTTCGGGCGGGTCGGCGGCAGCGGGCGGCGCGCCGGGGGTGGATGCTCAGCTCGCGCCCGCGATGCGCCAGCCGCGCGCCGAGAGCTCGTCGATGAGTCGCTGCTCGACGTCGGGCAGCACCGAGACCTCGGCGAAGCCGATGGGGGCGCCCGGCGAGTGCTCGAGCCGCAGGTCTTCCATGTTGATGTCGAGCTCGCCGATCTCGGTGAGCAGTCGTGCGAGCTGGCCGGGGGTGTCGTCGATCATGACGACGAGCTGCGCGAAGCGGCGGTCGTCGCCGTGCTTGCCCGGAATACGGGCGACTCCGGCGTTGCCCGCCGCGATGAGCTCGGCGAGGGCGCGGCGCGAGCCGGGCGCCTCGGGGTCGGCGAGGGCGGCGAGGAGGGCATCCACGTCGTCGCGCACGCCGCGCAGGATCTCGGCGACGGGCGCGGCGTTCGCCGAGAGGATCTGCACCCACAGCCCGGGGTCGCTCGACGCGATGCGCGTGACGTCGCGCACGCCCTGCCCGGCGAGGCCGACGGCGCCGTTCGAGGCCGTGCGCAGCCGCGCGGCCATGGCGCTCGCGACGAGTTGCGGAACATGGCTGACCATCGCGACCGAGCGGTCGTGCTCGTCGACGCTCATCTCGATCGGCACGGCGCCGACGTCGAGGATGAGGTCTTCGATCGCACCCGCGCGGCGGTAGCTGATGCCGTCGTGCCCGGCGAGCACCCACGGCCGGCCGAGGAAGAGGTCGGCGCGTGCCGAGATCGGCCCGCCGCGCTCGCGCCCCGCCAGGGGGTGCGTGCCGAGGTAGCGGCTCACGTCGGCGCCGAGCGCGCGCAGCTCGGTGAGCACGCTGCCTTTCACGCTCGCGCCATCGGTGACGAGGGCCTCGGGATGCTCGGTGAGCGCCCGCGCGACGGTCGCGGCCGTGACATCCGGCGGCACCGCGACTACGACGAGGCCGGGTCGGTCGTCGGCGCGCGGAGCGCGGCCCGCCCCGTAGTCCACCGCGAGCCGCACGGCCGTCGGCGACTGGTCGGCGAGTGTCACGTCGACGCCCTTCTCGCTCAGGGCGAGGCCGATGCTCGTGCCGAGCAGCCCGGCGCCGATGATGTGCACCTGCTCCTGCAGGCGGCGGTCGCTCATGACCGGCTCCGTGGGGTGCGGGGGCTGCGGGCGGGGGCTGCGGGGGCGGGCTCGTCAGCGGCCCCGGATGCCGGGGCGGGGCCGGCCTGCTCGTGCTGCCGGGCGATCGTGAGCAGGGCGCCGCGTTCGGCATCCGTGAGCTCACGGGTCTGGCCCGAGGCGAGCGTGCCGAGGTGAAGCGGCCCGAACTGCCGGCGCACGAGCTCGACGACCGGGTGCCCGACGGCCGCCATCATGCGCCGCACGATGCGGTTGCGGCCCGAGTGCAATGTGAGCTCGACCATCGAGTGGCCCTGGCTCGGCGCGCCGAGCACGCGTGCGGCGTCGACGGCGATGGGGCCGTCGTCGAGCTCGATGCCCTCCTTGAGCTTCCGCAGTGTCTGCGCCTGCACCACCCCGGTGACCTTGGCGACGTAGGTCTTCTCGACGCCGTAGCGCGGGTGCGCGAGCACGTTGGCGAGCGGGCCGTCGTTGGTGAGCAGGAGGAGCCCGCTCGTCTCGCCGTCGAGTCGACCGACGTTGAACAGGCGTTCGTCGTAGTCGCGCGTGAACTCGCGCAGGTCGCGGCGACCGTTCTCGTCGGCCATCGAGCTGACGACACCCGTCGGCTTGTTGAGCATGATGTAGCGCTTGGTCGTGTCGAGCTGGATGGCGACGCCGTCGACCGCGACGAGATCGGTCGCGGGCTCGACGCGCGAGCCGAGCTCGGTCACGACCTCGCCGTTGACCGTCACGCGGCCGGCGACGATGAGGTTCTCGCAGACGCGTCGGCTGGCGACGCCCGCGGCGGCGAGCACCTTCTGCAGGCGCTCGCTCGTCGCGCTGTCGCCCGAGCGCTGGTTGCTCGACGCGTCGCCCCCCGACCACTCGATGACGACGTCGGGCACGAGATCGCGGTCGGCCCGGGTATCGCGCGCTGCGGGTCGATCGCGACCCGCCCGCGAGTCAGGCCTGCGCTTGTCGGAGCCGCGCTTATCGGACATCGTCGAACCCTTCGCTGCCGTCGTCGAGCAACGGCGAGATCTTCGGCAACTCGTCGAGCGAGTTGATGCCCAGCTGCACGAGCAGCAGGTCGGTGGTCTCGTAGTGAATCGCGCCGGTCTCGCTGTCGGTGAACGCCTCAGTGATGAGCCCGCGGCCGAGCAGCGTGCGCACGACCGAGTCGACGTTGACCGCACGAATCGACGCGATCGCGCCCCGGCTGATCGGCTGCTTGTAGGCGATGACCGCGAGCGTCTCGAGCGCCGCCTGCGACAGCTTCGAGGGGTTCTGCGTGTGCACGAAGTCGCGCACGACGTCGTCGAGCTCGCTGCGCACGTAGATGCGCCACCCGCCCCCGACCTCGCGCAGCTCGAATCCGCGCCGCGGGCCGCCGGCGGCGCCGTTCCCGTCGTAATCGGCCACGAGCTCGGCGATCGCCGCGCGCACCTCCTTGACGGGGCGCCCGACCGCGCTCGCGAGCCCGACGACGCTCTGCGGCTCGTCGACGACCATGAAGATCGCTTCGAGCGCGCGGGCCACGTCGACCCCGTTCGGGATGCCCCGCGCGGGTGCCTCGTCACTGGCCACCTCCCCCACGCCAGGCTGGGCATCCGTCAGCTGCTCGTCGGTCATCGCGCTCTCACTGGCCATAGTCGTTCCCCAGGTTCACGAGGTTCTCGTCCGTCCAGTTCTCGGCCGTCCAGCGCACGGTCAACTCGCCGAGCGGCTCGAGCTGCTCGAAGCCCACGGCCGCATGCCGGTAGAGCTCGAGCAGCGCGAGGAAGCGCGCGACGATGACACCCTTGGCGTCGGCACCAGCGATGAGTTGGCGGAAGGTCACGGTTTCTTCCCGCCGCAGCAGGGCGACGACGTGCGCGGCCTGCTCGCGGATCGAGACGAGCGGCGCGTGCAGGTGGTCGAGCCCCACGACGGGGATCTCTTTCGGCGTGAGCGCGAGCAGCGCGAGGGCCGCGAAGTCGTCGAGGCTCAGCGTCCACTTCAGTTCAGGGGTCGTCTCGCGATATTGGTCTTCGAGCCGCACCGAGCGCACGTGGCGCTCGCCCTCCTCCGCCATGCTGCGCGCGAACCAGGCCGAGACCTCCTTGAAGGCGCGGTACTGCAGCAGTCGTGCGAAGAGCAGGTCGCGGGCCTCGAGCAGCGCCACGTCTTCCGCATCGACGAGCTCGCCCTGCGGCAGCAGGCTCGCGATCTTCAGATCGAGCAGCGTCACCGCCACGACGAGGAACTCGCTCGCCTGATCGAGCGCGTCGACCGTGCCGTCGCTCTCCATCGCCCGCAGGTAGGCGAGGAACTCGTCGGTCACGACCGAGAGGCTCACCTCGGTGATGTCGAGCTCGCGCTTGGTGATGAGGCTCAGCAGCAGGTCGAACGGGCCGTCGAAGTCGTCGAGGGTGACGCGGAAACCGGCGGCAGGAGCATCCGGATCGATCGTCGTCGCCCCTGCAGCGCCCGCCGCCCCCGCCGAACCGGCCGCCGGCTCAGGCGACCTGGCCACGCGCGATCAGCTCTCGGGCCAGCTGGCGATAGGCGGCCGCCGCCGGGTGGTCGGGCGCGAAGCTCGTGATGGGCGCTCCGGCGACCGAGGCGTCGGGGAACTTCACGGTGCGGCCGATGACCGTCTCGAGCACCTTCTCGCCGAAGACCTCGACGACGCGCTCGAGCACCTCGCGGCTGTGGAGGGTGCGAGCGTCGTACATCGTGGCGAGGATGCCGTCGAGCTGCACGGCGGGGTTCAGGCGGTCGCGCACCTTGTCGATCGTCTCGACGAGAAGAGCGACGCCCCGCAGGGCGAAGTACTCGCACTCGAGCGGAATGAGCACGCCGTGCGCCGCGGTGAGCGCATTGACCGTCAGCAGACCGAGACTCGGCTGGCAGTCGATGAGGATGACGTCGTAGTCGTCGACGATCGGCTTGAGAACGCGCGCGAGGATGTGCTCGCGGGCGACCTCGTTGACGAGATGCACCTCGGCCGCGCTGAGGTCGATGTTGGCGGGGATGAGGTGCAGGTTCTTCGTCGCGGTCGCCTGAACGGCCTTGCGCGGGTCGGTCTCGCGCCCGAGCAGCAGGTCGTACACGGTCGGCACGTCGTGGCTCTGCATGCCGAGGCCGGCCGAGAGCGCGCCCTGCGGGTCGAAGTCGATGACGAGCACCTTGCGGCCATAGTCGGCGAGCGCCGCCCCCAGGCTGATCGTCGTCGTCGTCTTGCCGACGCCGCCCTTCTGGTTGCACAGGGCGATGATGCGGGCCGGGCCGTGGCTGCTCAGCTTCTTCGGCTCGGGGAAATCGCGCAGCGGCCGACCGGTCGGGCCAGGCATGAGCTCGTCGAAGCCCGCGAGCTCCGCTCCGCTGTCGTTGTCGCCGCTCATAACGGTTCAGTCTAGTGACCGGGCGGGCCGACGCCGGGGCGCCTCGCGGGGGGCCGTGATCGTCGAGGCACCGCGCGGGCGCCCGTGCTTGACTGTCGCGCATGAGCGACGATCTCTCCACGGCCTCCGAGCGGCAGCTCGAGGTGTGGGCGTTCGGCCGGCAGGGCGTCGTCACCGACCGCGAGCTCGCCGAGGCGGCGCTGCGCGAGATCGCGCGGCGGGCGGAGGCGGCGCGAGCCGAGGCGGCTCGGGCCGAGGCAGCGCGGACCGACGCGGCAGGCGCAGAGGCACCGCGTCACGGCGCGGCACTGACCGGCGCGAGGGGAAGCGACGCGAGCGGTGATGCGGGCGGTCGCGAGGGCGAGAGCGAGCATCCGGAGCCGTCGGCGAGCGACCGTCAGCAGCACCGGATGCGACTCACCGGCCTGGTCGGGGTCGTCGCGGCGGTGCTCGGTCTCGGTGCCGTCGGCGTCGCGCTCACGACCCCTGATCCCGACCCGCTCGCGATCTTCGAACGGGCCGAGACCGCCACCGACCAGGAGTGGACGGCCCGGCTCGCGCAGGGCTTCTCCGATGCCATCACCCTCGGCCCCCGCACGATCGACCTGGGAGACGGCATCATCGGGGTCGCGTTCCGCACGGCCGCTGTCGCCGATGGCCGCAGCACCGAGTACGACCCCTACTGCCTCGTGACCACCGACACCTCGAACGCCAGCGGGGCGACTCCCTACGGCGGTGCGTGCACGCTGCCCGAGCGCTTCGCGACCGATGGCCTCACCCTGCCGGTGCGCCCGTCGACGACCGGTTCCGGCTTCGACACGGCCCTGTGGGGCCCGATCGGCGCACCCCGGCTCGAGGTCGACCGTGATCTCGCCCGCATCGGCACTCTGATGAGCGTGATCGATTGGATGGTCTACCCCTCGTTCCCCGAGCCCGGGGTCGACCCGCTCGCCTTCGTGGACGATCCCGACCGGCTGCTGCTCGGACCGACCCCGCTCCCGCTCGCACGCTCCGAGGCCTCCACGCTCGACATCGCCACCTCGGCATACCTGCTGCGCGGCGAGACCGACGACGCGGGCCCCGTGCTGTGCGCCCACACCGCCGTGCCCGACGAAGGGGAGACGACGACCTGCGCCTCGCTGTCGACCGTGCAGCGTCAGGGGCTCGACTACACGATCACCGCCGACGGACGATCGTGGATCGTGAGCATCGGCGCCGACGGCCCGCAGCGCACCGACACCCTGCGCCCCGCGGACTGAGACGCAGAACGGCCCGAGACTCAGCACGACGGCGGCGAACCGGGGTTTACTGGTTCTCGTGTCGACGACGCCCGACGAGCACGACGCGCCGCCCCCGCGGGGCGACGCGATCGACCATGTCATGGCGAACCTGTTCGACAGCGAACTCGAACGGCTTGCGTTCGGACGGGTCGAGACTGCCGCCGATCAGGCGCGGGCCGCGGAAGCCGTGCGCGAGCTCGCGCGGCGCGAGGCCGACATCGCGCGGCGCAGCGGCGAGATGCCGACGCCGAGCCCCGAGGTCGCGCCGCACGATCGAGCGCGTGGTGCGGATGCTCGGCCCCGCCCCGACCGGCCGACCGGGCCGCGCTGGGCTCGCGCTCTCGCGATCGGCGCCGTGGGCATCCTCGCGGCCGCGATCGTGACGACCAGCCTGCCGACGCCGCCGCCCGCGACGGGAGGACCCTCGCCGCTCGACGTGTTCGAGCGGCAGCCGAGCGCGGCGGAGCTCGCACTGCGCACCCAGCTCGAGCGCGAGGGTCTGCGCCCGAGCGTCGTACCGCGCGTCATCGCCGAGCTCGACGGAGCCCGCATCGTCGCCTATCGCGTCGTCGTCACGGCACCGAGCGAGCGCCCGCGCAACGAGGTGTGCCTCATCGCCGTCGCCGACCGCGCCCTCGGGGCGCCGAGCTGCGACGGGAGAGCGTCGAGCGGTCGGGGATGCAGACGAGCCTCGCCGGCCGTTCGGGTCGCTACGTCGTGCAGTGGGGCTCGGCCGACGCCCCGACGGTGTCGGTCGTCGCGGCCGACGCGTCGTCGGTCGCCCCACCGCGATCGATCGCGGCCGAATCGTTCTTCACGGATGCTCTGCGCGACGACGACCTCGCCTACGCCGAGCTGCTGCGGGCCCTGCACCCCGACGACCGACTGCTCGTGCGGGTGCTGTCGAGCACTCCCGACTGGGACGCCGTGGGCGCCCTCATCGCCTCCCCCGCGACCGGGCTCTGGTCGTATTGCGTGCATCTCTTCGCGCGCGCCGACGACGCGCGCGCCCAGCTCGGCGCGAGTGTGACGTGCGCGGGCCGTGAGCCCTTCGAGCGCGACGGGCTCGTCGCCCAGGCGCGCACCGCCGCGTCGACGCTCGTGCTCGAGTGGCGGCCTGACGACACGGTGCAGATCGACACGGCACTCGTCGAGTAGGTGCGGAGCCACACGGCGCGCGTCGAGCACCGTCAGCCCGCGGGGCCGGACGTGGTTGACTGACCCGCATGAGCGAGGATCTCTCGGCCGTCGACGATGCGCAGCTGGCGCGCTGGGCGTACGGGCGTCCGGGATCCGCGGCTGAAGGCGAGCGCGCACGTCTCGCGGCCGCGGAGCTCGAGCGGCGCGCGGCTCAGCGCGCGGGTGAGCTCGCGACGCCTCCCCCGTCGGCCGGCGCGACCGTCGCCCCGACGCCGGCACGAGCGCCCGCGGATCGGGGACATCCGACGGCCGCGCGCGCACCCGAGATCGACGACGTGCCCCCTCCCGACGATGAGGTGCCCGATCCCGGAGCACGCGCCCGCGCGCGTCGCCGCATCCTCGTCGCCGCGGGCGTCATCGCCGCACTCGTCGTCGCGGCCGGCATCGCGATCCCGCCCCTGCTCGACCCGGCACCCCCGCCGCGCAGTTCGCTCGACGTCTTCGACCGCGAGTTCTCGGACGAAGAGCGCGAGTACCTGACCCTGCTGCAGCGCGAGGGCCAGCGGGTCAACGTCGGGCCGCGGGTCATCGGAACGATCGAGTACGGCACCGTGCTGGCCTACCGCTCGATCCGCAACGATCCCGGACAGCCCGAGCGCGATCAGGTGTGCGTCGCCGTCGCCGAGTACGATCGCGCCGCGCAGTCACCGCAGATCAACGACTGGCAGTGCGTCGATCGCAGCGACTTCGAGACCGAAGGAGCATCGGTCACCCTCTTCGGGCTCGGCGGGCAGTACGACGTCGACTGGGGGCCGCGCGGTCGAGCGCAGGTTGAGGTCATCATGACCGAAGCCCAACGACGGGTGATGGATCCGGGCCTTGAGAGCTCCTTCCTCGACTTCCCCGAGCGCGAGCTCGACCGGGCCTACGTCGACGAGCAGCTCCTGCTCGAGCAGACCGGCCTCGTCGTCGAGCAGCTGCGCACCGTCTTCCCGCTCGGGGAACTGCTGGGTGACCCGACCACGGAGCAGCCCAGCACCATCCTGCCCGACGCCGAATGGGTCGCGATCTACACCGGCGCTCCCGTCGATTCGGACGAGCGCGTCGCGTGCCTCGCCGTCGTCGCAGCGGGCGTGCAGCGCGAGAGCCGCTGCCTGTCGCTCGTCGATAACGGCGGCCGCGGATTCCTGCTCGAGATCGAGCGCGAGGGGCAGACCATCCTCGTCTCGTGGGCGGCGACGGGCGAGATCTCCGCGCAGGGCGGCTGAGCGGCGACGGCGCGGGCTACAGCGCGCGCGGGTGGGCGGTCGCCCAGGCCTCGCGCACGGCATCCGCCGTGACGAGCGTGTAGAGCTGGGTCGTCGCGACGCTCGCGTGCCCCAGCAGCTCTTGCACGACGCGCACGTCGGCACCGCCCTCGAGCAGGTGCGTCGCGAACGAGTGCCGCAGCGTGTGCGGGGAGAGGTCGGCGGTGAGGGATGCCCGGTGGGCAGCATCCCGGATCACCAGCCACACACTCTGCCGCGACAACCGCGCGCCGCGCGCGCCGAGGAACAGCGCGGGCGTCGACGCCCCCCGCGGCGCCAGCAGCGGTCGCGCGCGCACGAGGTAGGCCTCGAGCGCCTCGCGCGCGTAGCGGCCGAGCGGCACGATGCGCTGCTTGCGGCCCTTGCCGACCAGTCGAACGGCGTCTCCGACGGCGATACCCCCGCCCGCGGCGGATCCGTCGCCGATGATGTCGCCGCTCATGACATCGTCCACGTCGAGGTCGACCGCCTCGCTCACCCGCGCACCGGTCGCGTAGAGCAGCTCGAGCAGCGCCCGGTCGCGCAGCGCGATCGGGTCGTCGCCGCCGCAGGCCTCGAGCAGCCGCTCGACCTCGTCGATCGTGATCGCCTTCGGCAGTCGCTTCGGCTGCTTCGGCGGGCGCTGCTCGGCGGCGACATCGCGGGCGACGAGACCCTCTTCGACGAGGAAGCGGTGCCAGCCGCGCACGCTCGACAGCATGCGCGCGGCGCTCGAGGCGCTCACGCCCGCGGGGCGCTCCCCCTCGACGGGCTGCCCGGGATCGCGCACGGCGACGACGAACGCCGCCACATCGTCCTCCGCGATCGCCCGCACCTCCTCGACGCCGCGCGCGGCGAGGTGCGCGCTATAGCGCGCCAGGTCACGACGGTATGCGGCGACGGTGTTGACCGAGCGCCCGCGTTCGAGCGCGATGTGCCGCAGGTACCGCTCGACCTCGCGCTCGAGCGCCGTGGGCGTTCGCTCGTTCGGACGCGCGACTGTGGACACCGGCGTGTCGCGGCTCGGCGCCGGCGTGTCCCGCCCGGCACCCGCACGAACGACCACTGCTCAGCCCCGCGAGCGGCGGGCGTGCTCGGCGAGCACTGCGGCCTGGAAGATGCCGTTGTGCACGCGGCCGGCGAGGACCGCATCCACCGCCTCGTCGAGCGCGACCCAGCGCAGCACGATGTCGGCCTCCTCCGAGTCGCGCGCGAAGACCTCGGGTGCGCCCGAGAGCCCCGTCGCACGGAAGACGTGGATCACCTCGTCCGACCCGCCCGGCGAGGTGTGCATCGTGATGAGGGGCTCCCAGTCGGCGGCCACGAGGTCGGCCTCTTCCGCCAATTCTCGCCGCGCGGCCTCGAGCGGCGGCTCGCCCTCGACGTCGAGCAGGCCCGCGGGCAGCTCCCAGTTGCGCATCTGGATGGGGTGCCGGTACTGCTGGATGCTCAGCACACGATCGTCGTCATCGACGGCCAGCACGGCGACCGCGCCGGGGTGCTCGAGGAACTCCCGCGTGAGCGTGCCGTCGCCGTAGGCGAAGCGCTCGCGCCGGATATCCCACACCACGCCCGCGAACGCGACATCGCTCTGCAGCACCTCGACGCCGAACGCCTCGTCGCGCAGCGACGGCCCGACGACGTCGTCGCGCAGCGCCCGCCCCGTGGCGGGGTCGGCGTGCTGGCCGGCGCTCGGGTCTGCGCCGTCGGGCCCCGCGGGCGCCTCGGTCACTCGGCCGAGCCCGCCTCGTCGTCGAACAGCTTCGAGGCGCGCTGGCGCTCGATCGCCGCGTCCACGAGCCCGCGGAACAGCGGGTGCGCGTTCGTCGGCCGCGAGCGCAGCTCGGGGTGCGCCTGCGTGGCGACGTAGAACGGGTGCACGTCGCGCGGCAGCTCGACGTACTCGACGAGCGTGCCGTCGGGGCTCGTGCCCGAGAAGACGAGGCCTGCGGCGGCGATCTGCTCGCGGTAGGCGTTGTTGACCTCGTAGCGGTGGCGGTGCCGCTCGTGCGAGACGGGCGCGCCGTAGAGCTCTTCGACGATCGAGCCGGGCGCGAGCGCGGCCTCGTACAGCCCGAGGCGCATCGTGCCGCCGAGGTCTCCCCCGGCGATGATGTCAACCTGCTCGGCCATCGTCGCGATGACGGGGAACTCGGTCTCGGGGTCGAATTCGGTGCTGGATGCTCCGGGCAGGCCCGCGACATCGCGCGCGTACTCGATGACCATGCACTGCAGCCCGAGGCACAGGCCGAGCACGGGGATGCGGTTCTCGCGCGCGAAGCGGAGGGCGCCGAGCTTGCCTTCGATGCCGCGCACGCCGAAGCCGCCCGGCACGCAGATGCCGTCGAGGTCGGCGAGGTTCTTCGCCGCACCCTCGGGGGTCTCGCACTCGTCACTCGCGATCCAGCGGATGAGCACCTTCGCCTGGTGGGCGAACCCGCCCGCGCGCAGGGCCTCGGTCACGCTCAGGTAGGCGTCGGGCAGGTCGATGTACTTGCCGACGAGGCCGATCGTGACCTCGCGCTTGGGCTCATGCACCGCGGTGAGCAGGTCCTTCCAGCGATCCCACTGCACCTCGCCGGCGTGCAGGTCGAGCTGGTCCATGATGTAGCTGTCGAGGCCCTGGCTGTGCAGCATCGAGGGGATGTCGTAGATCGAGGGAACATCCACCGCATTGACGACGGCGGCCTCGTCGACGTCGCACATGAGCGCGATCTTGCGCCGGTTGGCGCTCGAGACGGGTCGGTCGCTGCGCAGCACGAGCGCGTCGGGCTGGATGCCGATCGACCGCAGGGCCGCGACGGAGTGCTGGGTCGGCTTGGTCTTCTGCTCGCCGCTCGCGCCCATGAAGGGCACAAGGCTCACGTGGACGAAGAACACGTTGCGACGGCTCAGCTCGTGACGCACCTGGCGCGCCGCCTCGATGAACGGCTGCGACTCGATGTCGCCGACCGTGCCGCCGATCTCGGTGATGATGACGTCAGGTTGCGGGTCGTCTTGCGCCTGCAGGCGCATGCGGCGCTTGATCTCGTCGGTGATGTGCGGAATCACCTGCACCGTGTCGCCGAGGTACTCGCCGCGGCGCTCGCGCGCGATGACCTGCGAGTAGATCTGCCCGGTCGTGACATTGGCGGCCTGGCTGAGGTTGATGTCGAGGAAGCGCTCGTAGTGCCCGATGTCGAGGTCGGTCTCGGCGCCGTCGTCGGTCACGAAGACTTCGCCGTGCTGGAACGGGTTCATCGTTCCGGGATCGACGTTGAGATAGGGGTCGAGCTTCTGCATGACGACGCGCAACCCCCGCGCGGTCAGCAGGTTGCCGAGGCTCGCGGCGGTGAGGCCCTTGCCCAGAGAGGAGACGACACCCCCGGTCACGAAGATGTGCTTGGTGATCCGTCCGGTTGAACCCGAGTCTGAAGTGTCCGCCACGGGGTTCCATGCTATCCGACGCGGGGCCCGCTCCGGCTCGACGCGCGGTGCGCCCTGAGCGTACAGTGGCGGCCATGACCGAGATCGACCGCACGCGCTCCCCGCGACGATGGACGGGGGCCGTCGCCGTCGCGCTCGCCGCGGCTCTCACCGTCTCCGGATGCTCCGGCTCGTCGTCGATCGCCGTCGAGACGGTGCGCGGCCTGCCGTCGGGCGTCACCCTCTCCGACGATGAGCAGCGCGGAGAGCAGCCCGTTGCCATCTGGACGGACGATCGCGCCACGATCACGGTCGTCACCTGGGGGTCGTCGAGCTGCCCGCCCGTCCCCACGGCGCTCGCGGTCGAGTCGGCGGCGCTACTGCAGCTGCAGTTCGCGCCTCCGGTCGATGAGGTCTGCACGGCCGACTACGCGCCCACGAGCCATGTGCTCACGACCCCCGACGGGGTGAGCTTCGGTGCGACGCGGCTCGAGATGACGTTCGAGGCTCAGAACGCCGCCGAGACGGTCGTCGTGACCGTTCCGATCCGCGACCCCGAGTAGCCCGCGCTCGCGGCGCCTCGCCGGGGTGCCGCCTCTCAGCCGACGAGCTCGCGCGCCGTCTCGATGAGCTCGCGCGCGTGGGTGAGCCCCGACTCGCTGTCGGGCAGTCCGCTCAGCAGGCGCGCCATCTCGGCGATGCGCTCGTCACCGTGCAGCTGCTGCACGCTCGACGCCGTCACGGCCCCGTCGCTGTCTTTCACGACGCGCAGGTGGTTGGTCGCGAAGGCCGCGACCTGCGCGAGGTGCGTGACGACGATGACCTGGGCGGTCTGCGCGAGGCGCGCGAGACGTCGCCCGATCTCGATGGCGCTCGCGCCGCCGACGCCGGCATCCACCTCGTCGAAGATGAAGGTCGGCACGGGGTCGGTCGCCGCGATGACGACCTCAAGCGCAAGCATGACCCGCGAGAGCTCGCCGCCGGAGGCACCGCGGCCGAGCGGGCGCGGCTCGGCGCCGGGGTGCGGCTGCAGCAGAATGGCGACGATGTCGCGGCCGCTCGCCGTGTACTCGTCGCGCTGGGTCACCTCGACGGTGATGCGCGCCGAGCCCATCGCGAGCGCGGCGAGCTCGCCCGTCACGCGCTCTGACAGACGGATGCCCGCCACGCGCCGCAGATCGCTCAGCCGATCGGCGAGCATCATGACGCGGGCGCGATCGGCGTCGACCTCGGCGCGCAGCGACTCGATGCGGTCGGTGTCGTGGTCGAGCTCCATGAGCCGGCCGCTGCCCGCGTCGAGGTAGTCGATGACCTCGTCGAGCGAGGGGCCGTACTTGCGCATGAGCACGGCGAGCTCGGCCCGCCGCTCGTGCACGGTCTCGAGCTCGCGCCCGCCGTCGCTGTCGAGCGAGGCGAGGTACGACGAGAGCTGCGTGGCGAGCTCGCCCACGACGAAACCCGCGTTGGCGATGGCCTCGGCGATGGGCACGAGCTCGGGATCGTGCCCCGACACGCGGTCGATCGTGCGTCGGGCGCTGTCGAGCAGCGAGAGGGCATCCCGCGCCTCATCGAGGTTCTCGCTCGAGATGAGCTCGTGCGCCTGGGCGGCGGCGAGTCGCAGGTCTTCGATGTTGGTGAGGCGGTCGGCACGCTCGGCGAGCTCGACGTCCTCGCCCCGACGCGGCGCGGCCGTCTCGATCTCGGTCATCGCGAGGCGCAGGTCGTCTGCCTCGCGGGCGCGGCGGTCGCGCTCGGCGACGAGCACATCGAGCTCGGCCTGCGCGTCGTTCCAGCGCCGGAAGACCTCCTGGTAGTCGCCGAGCACAGCCGACAGCTCGGGGCCGGCGAAGCGGTCGAGGGCCTCGCGCTGCGCCGTGGCCGACTTGAGGCGGATCTGGTCGCTCTGCCCGTGCACGACGACGAGCTGCTGCCCGATCTCATTGAGCACGCCCACGGGCGTCGAGCGCCCGCCGACGACTGCGCGCGAGCGGCCCTCCTGCGAGATCGACCGGCTGAGAATCAGCGCGCCGCCGTCGAGGTCTCCCCCGGCGTCACGCACGCGTTCGGCCACCGGGCCGTGCTCATCGACGTGCCAGTGGCCCTCGACGAGCGCCTGGCCCGAGCCCGAGCGGATGGCTCCGGTGTCGGCGCGATCGCCGAGCAGCAGGCCGAGCGCCGTGACGACCATGGTCTTGCCCGCGCCCGTCTCGCCCGTGAGCGCGGTGAAGCCGGGCCCGAGCGGCAGGCGCGCCTCGCCGATGACCCCGAGATGGCGGATGGAGATCTCCTCGATCACGCGCCGCGGCCCTCCTCGTCGATGGGGCCCCGCCAGCCGTGCACCGGCAGGGCGAACTTGTTGACCAGTCGGTCGGTGAACGGGCCGGGGTGCAATCGAGCGAGGCGCACGGGGGTCGACGATCGACGCGCCACGACGCGGGCTCCGCGCGGCAGATCGACGGCACGGCGGCCGTCGCACCACAGCACGCCGACACCCTGCGTGCGGTCGAGCACCTCGACGGCGACCGAGCTGTTCGGGCCGACCACGAGGGGCCGGGCGAAGAGGGCGTGCGCGCTGAGGGGAACGAGCAGCAGCGCGTCGAGGCTCGGCCACACGATCGGGCCGCCTGCCGAGAAGGCGTAGGCGGTCGAGCCGGTCGGCGTCGACATCACGACGCCGTCGCAGCCGAAGCTCGAGAGCGGCCGGCCGTCGACCTCGATGACGACCTCGAGCATGCGCTCACGGCTCGCCTTCTCGACCGTCGCCTCGTTGAGCGCCCACGTCTCGTAGATGACCTCGGCGCCGAGCTTGACCCGCACGGCGAGCGTCATCCGCTCCTCCACGAGATAGTCGCGCTCGAGCGCCCGCGCGACGGCCGAGGCCAGGTCGTCGCGCTCGCTCTCGGCGAGAAAGCCCACGTGCCCGAGGTTGATGCCCAGCAGGGGCGCTGACCCGCCGCGCGCGAGCTCGGCCGCGCGCAGGATCGTGCCGTCGCCCCCGAGCACGATGACCAGCTCGAGCTCGCCGACCTCGACGTCGCGCCCGAGCACGAGCAGCTGGCCCTCGCCCGTCGCGGCCGCGAGGTCGTCGCGCGACTCGTCATCGACCACGGGATGCACGCCCGCGGCCCGCAGCAGCCGCACGACGTCGACGGCGGCGCTCAGCGACTCGGGCCGCCCCGTGTGGGCGACGACGAGGATGCGGCGGTCGGTCACGGTGACCCCTTCTCAGGGTTGTCTGTCGGGCGCGGGGGCGAGGGTGCCGGCGCGAGCGCCAGCTCGGCGGCCCGCTGCCTCCATTCTGTCGGATGCACCCCGACACCCGGCCGGAAGACGACGAGATACTCATGGTTGCCGCCCGTGCCGACGATCGGGGAGGAGAGCAGATCGCTCGCGTGCAGCCCGACATCGCCCGCCGCCCACAGCACCGCCATGATCGCGTCCTCGCGCACGGCGGCATCGCGCACAATGCCCTCGCGGATGCCCTGCCGCCCCGCCTCGAACTGCGGCTTGATCAGCAGCACGACCGGCACCCCGGTGCCGACCGTGGCGACGATCGCCGGCAGCACGAGCGTGAGGGAGATGAAGCTCAGGTCGGCCACGACGAGCTCGGGGCGCTCGGCGACCCCGCTCACGGCGGCCAGGCGCTCCGCCGTCAGCGCTCGCGCGTTCTCGCCCTCGACGACCACAACCCGGTGGTCGGCGCGCAGCTCGGGCGCCAGTTGTCCGTGCCCGACGTCGAGCGCGATCACCTGCCGCGCGCCGCGCTCGAGCAGCACCTGGGTGAAGCCGCCCGTCGAGGCGCCGAGATCGAGCGCGAGCATCCCCCGCACATCGATGGCGCTGGCATCGAGCGCGGCCACGAGCTTGAGCGCCGCGCGGCTGACGTAGCGGTCGTCGCCGTCGACCTCGATCGCGGCGGTCTCCGCGACGGGATGCGCGGGCTTGACGATCGCGCGCCCGTCGACGCTGACGCGACCGGCCTCGATGGCCGCGCGCGCCGCGGTGCGCGAGCGCACGAGTCCGCGCTCGACGAGCTCGAGGTCGAGGCGGCGCAGCGCCGCGGCCTCCGCGCGCTCGGCCCGCGCGGGCCGCGCGGCGTCGTCCGGCTCGGGCGCGTGCGCCATCAGGCCGTGCGTGCGGTATCGCCGTCGGTCGCCTCGAGCTGCTGGCGCAGCTCGTCATGCAGCTGGCGGTAGGCCGCGGCGCGGCTCTCGAGCGGGCGCTCGTCGATCAGCGCGAGGCGTGAGAGCAGCGCCTCGTCGGGCTGGGTCGCGAACTCGCCCTCGGTCATGGTCACGACGATACCGCCAGAGCCATGAGCTGCTCGTCGACGTCGAGGCCGTAGATCTGCAGCCCGGAGGCGTAGATCGCCGCCGCACCGGCGCGCAGCAGGTCGAGCGGTTCGGAGCCCGCGCGCGCGACCCGCACGACATGCTTCTTCATCCGCACGACCGCGCGACCGACCTCGACGGTGCGCACGCCATCGGCATCCACCTCGCTCGTGATCGTCGGGTACGGCGTGAACAGCTCGCGCAGATCGCCCAGGATGTAGTCGGGCTGCATGGTCGGCGGCGCCGCGAGCACCTGCTTGGCCCGGTCGATCCCGGTGAGCACGAGGGCGGTCGCGAGCCCCGCGCGCTTGCCGCCCATGATGTCGGTGTCGAGCCGGTCGCCGACGACGAGAGGATTCTCGGCGCCGAAGCGCTCGCGCGCGACGTCGAAGATCGCCGTCTCGGGCTTGCCGGCGAAGACGGGCAGACGCCCCACGGCCAGGTGCACAGCCGAGACGAGCGTGCCGTTGCCGGGTGCGATGCCGCGGGCGACGGGGATCGTCCAGTCGGTGTTCGTCGCGACCCACGGGATTCCCGTGTGCAGCGCGAACGACGCCTCGGCCAGGTGCTCCCACCCGACGTGCGGCGCGAACCCCTGGATGACCGCTGCGGGGTGGTCGTCGGCCGACCGGGTGACGCGGAAGCCGGCGGCCTCCACCTCGCTCACGAGCCCCTCGCCGCCGACCACGAGGATCAGCGCGCCGGGGTCAACGAGCGTGGCCAGGATGCGCACGGCGGCCTGGGGGCTCGTCACGACGTCGGCGGCCTCGACCGCGAGGCCGAACTCGCGGAGGTGCTCGGCGACCGACTCGTCCGTGCGCGAGGCGTTGTTGGTGATGTATCCGACCCGCACCGACCGCGCCGCCCGCGTGATGCTCTCCACTGCGTGCGCGACCGCCCCGGGGCCCGTGTACACCACGCCGTCGAGGTCGAGCAGCAGCGCATCCCGACCGGTCAGCGGGGTCGGCCGCTGCGCCCTACCGAGCACTGTCGCCCTCGCCGAGTCCGCTCGACGCGCCAGCCGAACGCTCGGCGCCGCCGCCGTCCTCCGTCGACGCCCCGTCATGCGGCGAGGCCCCGTCATCCTCGACCTCGATGATCTCGATCGTCTCGTCCCCGTCGTCGAGGCCGGACGCCGCGAGCGCCTCCGCCGCGAGGTCGGCCCGGCGGGCCCACTCGTCGGCCTCCTCGGTGCGCCCGAGCTCGTCGAGCACGATCGCGTAGGTGTCGAACAGCGCGGGGCTGTAGCTGAAGGCGGTCGAGGCGTCGAGCTGCGGAATCTCGAGCTCGGTCAGAGCGGCCTCGGTCTGGCCGAGGTCGAGACGCGCCCCCGACATGGCGATCGCGAGCTCCACGCGGGTCGCGACGCTCAGGGTGCGCCGGTCGACCGACCGACCGAGCTCGAGCGCCTTCTCCGGCCTCCCGAGCCCGCGCTCGCAGTCGACCATGAGCGGCAGCTGCTCGTTCGAGCCCGAGATGCGACGGTAGGTGCGCAGCTCTCGCAGTGCGAGCGCGTAGTCGCCCACTGCATAGGCGGTGATCGCCAGGGTCTCGCGCGCTAGCGCGATGCGACCCGCTCGCCGCGCAGCGGCCTGGGCGTGACGGTGGGCCAGCGCAGGGTCCTCCTCGATGAGCATGCCGGCCATGACGAGGTGCTGCGCGACGCGATCAGCGTTCTCCTTCGCCAGCGTCTTGAGCTCGTTGCGGGCGATGCGGTCGAGCTCCTTGCCGGTCACCGCCTCGGGGATGACCGGATCGTCGTGCCGGGGCCGATCGTTGTCGCCCTCGGGCCGGTTCGGACGCTCGGGGCGCCCGCTGCCCGCCGGACGAGGACCGCGGTACCCCCCGCCGTCCCGTCGCTGCGCTCCTGCCGCTGCGTCTCGGCGCGGCGCGCCATCCCGCTTCGGCGCAGCGTCTCGGCGCGGCGCACCGTCTCGGCGCGGCGCACCATCCCGCTTCGGCGCGCCATCCCGCGTCGGCGCAGCGTCTCGGCGCGGCGCACCATCGCGCTTCGGCGCACCATCCCGCTTCGCGGAATCGCTGCGGGGGGCGCGGTCGTCGCGCGACGGACGGTCAGGCCGTTCGGCCATGGGTGACTCCTCGAGCTCGATCTGACGTGCCTGCAAGCATGGTGCCTTAACGCGAAATGGCCACCCATTACTGGGTGGCCATCTCACAAAGAAGTCCGGCGGTGTCCTACTCTCCCACGAGGTCGCCCTCGCAGTACCATCGGCGCAGAAGGTCTTAGCTTCCGGGTTCGGAATGTAACCGGGCGTTTCCCCTTCGCTATGGCCGCCGAAACACTATTGATTTATCAATCGTTTACGGACAGACATGCCAAGCACTGCTCTCACAGTGTTGAGTCTGTGCGTAGTTCTCGACCGTAAATCGAGAACCACAAAGTGGACGCGAGCAACACAAATCTCATTCCTCAGAAGAGGTGTTGTCAAGTTATCGGCTTATTAGTACAGGTCAGCTGCAAGGGTCTTTAGTCCCCTCTTCCACATCCTGCCTATCAACCCAGTAATCTGGCTGGGAGCCTCTCGCCCGAAGGCATGGAAGTCTCATCTTGAGGCCGGCTTCCCGCTTAGATGCTTTCAGCGGTTATCCATCCCGAACGTAGCTAATCAGCGGTGCTCCTGGCGGAACAACTGACACACCAGAGGTTCGTCCAACCCGGTCCTCTCGTACTAGGGTCAGATCCTCTCAAACTTCCTACGCGCGCAGCGGATAGGGACCGAACTGTCTCACGACGTTCTAAACCCAGCTCGCGTACCGCTTTAATGGGCGAACAGCCCAACCCTTGGGACCTACTCCAGCCCCAGGATGCGACGAGCCGACATCGAGGTGCCAAACCATGCCGTCGATATGGACTCTTGGGCAAGATCAGCCTGTTATCCCCGAGGTACCTTTTATCCGTTGAGCGACAGCGCTTCCACAAGCCACTGCCGGATCACTAGTCCCGACTTTCGTCCCTGCTCGACCTGTCAGTCTCACAGTCAAGCTCCCTTGTGCACTTACACTCGACACCTGATTGCCAACCAGGTTGAGGGAACCTTTGGGCGCCTCCGTTACTTTTTGGGAGGCAACCGCCCCAGTTAAACTACCCACCAGGCACTGTCCCTGAACCGGATTACGGTCCGAAGTTAGATATCCAGAGTGACCAGAGTGGTATTTCAACAACGACTCCACCGACACTAGCGTGCCAGCTTCACAGTCTCCCACCTATCCTACACAAGCCACACCGAACACCAATACCAAGCTGTAGTAAAGGTCACGGGGTCTTTCCGTCCTGCTGCGCGTAACGAGCATCTTTACTCGTAGTGCAATTTCGCCGAGTTCGCGGTTGAGACAGCTGGGAAGTCGTTACGCCATTCGTGCAGGTCGGAACTTACCCGACAAGGAATTTCGCTACCTTAGGATGGTTATAGTTACCACCGCCGTTTACTGGGGCTTAAATTCGCAGCTTCGCTTGCGCTAACCGCTCCTCTTAACCTTCCAGCACCGGGCAGGCGTCAGTCCGTATACATCGTCTTGCGACTTAGCACGGACCTGTGTTTTTAGTAAACAGTCGCTTCCCACTGGTCTCTGCGGCCTTCAACGCTCCGGGAGTAAATCCCTTCACGAATCCGGCCCCCCTTCTCCCGAAGTTACGGGGGCATTTTGCCGAGTTCCTTAACCACGATTCTCTCGATCTCCTTGGTATTCTCTACCTGACCACCTGAGTCGGTTTGGGGTACGGGTGACTAAAACCTCGCGTCGATGCTTTTCTCGGCAGCATAGGATCACTGATTTCCCCCGTGAGGGGTACGCATCGGATCTCAGGCTATGTGAGAGACGGATTTGCCTATCTCTCGCCCTACGTCCTTACACCGGGACTACCATCGCCCGGCTCAGCTACCTTCCTGCGTCACACCTGTTAATACGCTAGCCGCACCAGCATAGGGTCGAGTGCTAGCCCCGGAGCTCCTCCCCGAAGGGATCGGTCACCGGTATTCGGACTCTTAGCATTACTGGATTGACTTGGGCGGTTTTTCGTCAGTACGGGAATATCAACCCGTTGTCCATCGACTACGCCTGTCGGCCTCGCCTTAGGTCCCGACTTACCCAGGGCGGATTAACCTGGCCCTGGAACCCTTGGTCTTTCGGAGGACGGGTTTCTCACCCGTCTTTCGCTACTCATGCCTGCATTCTCACTCGTGTGGCCTCCACGGCTGGTTCACACCGCCGCTTCGCTGGCCACACGACGCTCTCCTACCGATCCGCACGGCTGGACCACGAAGGCCTACCAAATATGCGAATCCTACGACTTCGGTGGTGTGCTTGAGCCCCGTTACATTGTCGGCGCGGAATCACTTGACCAGTGAGCTATTACGCACTCTTTCAAGGGTGGCTGCTTCTAAGCCAACCTCCTGGTTGTCTGTGCAACTCCACATCCTTTCCCACTTAGCACACGCTTAGGGACCTTAGTCGGTAGTCTGGGTTGTTTCCCTCTCGACGATGAAGCTTATCCCCCACCGTCTCACTGCTGCGCTCTCACTTACCGGCATTCGGAGTTTGGCTGACGTCAGTAACCTTTTGGGGCCCATCGGCCATCCAGTAGCTCTACCTCCGGCAAGAAACACGCAACGCTGCACCTAAATGCATTTCGGAGAGAACCAGCTATCACGAAGTTTGATTGGCCTTTCACCCCTATCCACAGCTCATCCCCTCAGTTTTCAACCTAAGTGGGTTCGGTCCTCCACGACGTCTTACCGTCGCTTCAACCTGGCCATGGATAGATCACTTCGCTTCGGGTCTAGGACATGCGACTGAATCGCCCTATTCAGACTCGCTTTCGCTACGGCTACCCCTCTCGGGTTAACCTCGCCACATATCGCTAACTCGCAGGCTCATTCTTCAAAAGGCACGCCGTCACAGCTACTAGGGCTGCTCCGACGGTTTGTAAGCAAACGGTTTCAGGTACTATTTCACTCCCCTCCCGGGGTACTTTTCACCTTTCCCTCACGGTACTTGTCCGCTATCGGTCATCTGGGAGTATTTAGGCTTATCAGGTGGTCCTGACAGATTCACACGGGATTTCTCGGGCCCCGTGCTACTTGGGATACTCTCCGGGCCATTACGACATTTCGACTACGGGGTTGGCACCCTCTGTGACTGGCCTTTCAAGACCATTCGTCTATATCGCGCTGTAACCCTTGCAGGTCGGCAGACCTACTGGTGAGTCCCGCAACCCCGAACATGCAACGCCTGCCGGCTATCACACATGCTCGGTTTAGCCTCTTCCGGTTTCGCTCGCCACTACTAACGGAATCACGGTTGTTTTCTCTTCCTGTGGGTACTGAGATGTTTCACTTCCCCACGTTCCCTCTACCCGCCCTATATATTCAGGCGGGAGTCACTAGGTCGCACAAGTGCGCCCAGCGGGGTTTCCCCATTCGGAAATCCTCGGCTCAAAGCTCGCTTATCAGCTCCCCGAGGCTTATCGCAGATTGCTACGTCCTTCTTCGGCTCCAGATGCCAAGGCATCCACCGTTTGCTCTTAGAAACTTGACTACATGAGTTTGAATCGATCGTGCGCCTGCAGCTCGAAAGCTGCCGACGCGTGACCAATGATCTATGTCTCTTTCGAGACTTTTGATCGTAGATCCGAGGTCTTGCGACCTCAGTTCTAAGATGCTCGCGTCCACTGTGTAGTTCTCAACATACGGTCGGTACCGCTCCTGTCGACGGCCTCCGCACTGTTTCCAGGGCGACGGCGCTTTCTAGTCGATCAGACCGCGGTCCGAGGAATCGTTTCCCGAGTCTTGCGACTCGAGGCCCGGTCCCTCAGGACCCAACAGCGTGCATGTGGCCGACTCCTGTCGACAGCGCTTCCATCCCCGAAGGGAGTACTGAGCTGCCGGCTCTCGCCGACCACCAAAGTCAATGTTCCACCCATGAGCTACCAGCTGAGAACAGTCGTCTCAGATCTGGCTTCTGGCTGCACTCGCCGGAGCGAGGCAGCAGATGCTCCTTAGAAAGGAGGTGATCCAGCCGCACCTTCCGGTACGGCTACCTTGTTACGACTTAGTCCTAATCACCGATCCCACCTTCGACAGCTCCCTCCTTGCGGTTGGGCCACTGGCTTCGGGTGTTACCGACTTTCATGACTTGACGGGCGGTGTGTACAAGGCCCGGGAACGTATTCACCGTGGCGTTGCTGATCCACGATTACTAGCGACTCCAACTTCATGAGGTCGAGTTGCAGACCTCAATCCGAACTGAGACCGGCTTTTTGGGATTCGCTCCACCTTACGGTATTGCAGCCCTTTGTACCGGCCATTGTAGCATGCGTGAAGCCCAAGACATAAGGGGCATGATGATTTGACGTCATCCCCACCTTCCTCCGAGTTGACCCCGGCAGTCTCCCATGAGTTCCCACCATTACGTGCTGGCAACATAGGACGAGGGTTGCGCTCGTTGCGGGACTTAACCCAACATCTCACGACACGAGCTG
>NZ_JBHYEO010000015.1:49311-67840 GCF_051860105.1 Microcella sp. | reverse complement strand
GGAGGCGGCGGCGGCGGAACCTGCCGCCCCCGCGCCGGCCGCGCCGGCTGCCGTGCCCTCCGTGCTGCCCGCCGACGACTCCGGCGCTCGCCGCTTCGTGAGCCCGCTCGTGCGGCGCCTCGCCCGCGAGCACGGCCTCAGCCTCGAGAGCGTCGTCGGCTCGGGCCCGGGCGGCCGCATCGTGCGCCGTGACGTGCAGGCGCTGCTCGCCGGGGCGCCCGCCGCGGCGACGACGGCTGTCGCGGCCCCGGCGGCATCCCCCGCCCCGCCGGTCATGTCGTCGCCCGCGGGCCTCGAGCCCGAGCTCATCCCGACCTCGCGCATGCGCAAGACCATTGCGCGCCGCTTGACCGAGAGCAAGAGCACGGTTCCGCACTTCTACCTCACGGCCGACTGCCGGGTCGACCGCCTGCTCGAGCTGCGGCGCGAGATCAATGCGATCGACGGTGTCAAGATCTCGGTCAACGACCTCGTCGTCAAGGCGGTCGCCGCGGCGTTCATCGACGTTCCCGAGGCCAATACGACGTGGACCGACGAGGGCATGCTGCGCCACCGCACGGCCGACATCGCGATCGCCGTCTCGCTCGACGACGGCCTCGTGACCCCCGTCGTGCGCGGCGTCGAGTCGGTGAGCGTCACTGCGCTCTCGGCCGCCATCACCGACCTCGCGACGCGCGCGCGCAGCGGCGGACTCAAGCAGCACGAGATCGAGGGCGGCAGCTTCGCCGTCTCGAACCTCGGCATGTTCGGCACGCAGTCGTTCAGCGCGATCATCAATCCGCCGCAGGCTGGCATCCTCGCCGTCGGTGCGGCCCGCCCGGCACCGGTCGTCGTCGACGGCGCCCTCGAGGTGGGCACGGTCATGACCGTCACGCTCTCGGCCGACCACCGGGTGCTGGATGGCGCGCTCGCCGCGCGCTGGCTCGCCGCTTTCGTCGCCCGCATCGAGAACCCGGTGTCGATCCTCGCCTGAGCGCTCCTGCGCTCCTGCAAAGAACGCACGTTCTTTCACCCGTCATGGGTGGGATGACGCCGGTTGAGCACCTCGAAAGCGATACTGTTCCCCTGTTTGCTGTTCCAGCCGAACGGGAGTGTTCATGAAGATCGCCATCCGGCGCGAGCCCATCGAGGGGGAGCGCCGCGTCGCGGCCACCCCCGCGGCCGTCGCCCAGTACGTCGCCGCGGGCTACGCGGTGACGGTGCAGAAGGGGGCCGGCGTCGCCGCGGGCTACGCTGATGCCGCCTACGCCGAGGCGGGGGCCGAGCTCGCGGTGAGCATCCCGCTGTCGACGGTCAATGTGCTGGCGCACGTCCGCCCGCTCGACCCGGCGACGATCGCGAAGCTGCCGAAGGGCGCCATCACGGTCGGCTTCGCCTCCCCTGCGAGCGAGCTCGACGCCGTGCAGGCGCTCGCCGACCGCGGGGTGACCGCATTCTCGCTCGAGTTGATCCCGCGCATCTCTCGCGCGCAGTCGATGGACGCGCTCACGTCGCAGGCGCTCGTCGCCGGCTACCGCTGCGTGCTCGAGGGCGCGATGCGCTTCCCGCGCTTCCTGCCCCTCTTCATGACGGCGGCTGGCACCATCCCGCCCGCGCGCGTGCTCGTGCTCGGGGCCGGTGTGGCCGGCCTGCAGGCGATTGCGACGGCGAAGCGCCTCGGCGCCAAGGTCTCGGCCTACGACGTGCGCTCGGCCTCGGCCGACGAGGTGCAGTCGATGGGCGGCACGTTCATCCACCTCGACCTCGATGCGGCAGCTGATGCCGCGGGCGGCTACGCCAAAGAGCTCGCCGCCGACCGCGCCGACCGGCAGCGCGAGCTGCTCGCGCCCTACGTCGCCGAGGCCGATCTCATCGTGACCACGGCCGCCATCCCTGGTCGTCCTGCACCGCGTCTGATCACGGCGTCGATGGTGCAGGGCATGGCGCCCGGCTCGATCATCGTCGACCTCGCCGCCGAGACCGGTGGCAACGTCGAGGGGGCGAAGCCCGGCGAAGACGTGGTGGTGCCCGTCACGGGCGGCCACGTCACGATCGTCGGCATGAAAGACGCGGCGTCGACGATGCCCTTCGACGCCTCGCGTCTGCTCGGCCAGAACATCGCCAACCTCGTCGCGCTCATGACGCGCGACGGGGCGCTCGTGCCCGACCTCGACGACGAGGTCGTTGCGGGTGCGTGCCTCACCCACGAGGGGGCGGTGCGGCACGAGCCGACCGCCGCCGCCATCGCCGACCGGAAGGGCGCGAACTGATGGACCCCATCACCCTGCTGACTTTCTTCGTGCTGTCGGTGTTCGTCGGCTTCGAGGTCGTCTCGAAGGTGTCGAGCACCCTGCACACTCCGCTCATGTCGGGCGCCAATGCCATCCACGGCATCATCCTCGTCGGAGCCGTCATCGTCGCCGGGCAGGCGGAGAGCATCCCGGTGCTCGTCGTCGCCCTCATCGCGGTGCTGCTCGCGACCGTCAACCTGGTCGGCGGCTTCGTCGTCACCGACCGCATGCTCGAGATGTTCGGCGGCCGCAAGCCCGCCGCCGCGAAGGATCGCGAGGAGTCGAAGTGATCGTGCTCAGCCCCGAGTGGACCGCCCTGCTGTACCTGGTCGCGGCCGTCTGCTTCATCCTCGCCCTCAAGGGCCTCAGCTCGCCGAAGTCGGCGCGGCGCGGCAACCTCATCGGCGCGTTCGGCGCGCTGCTGGCCATGGTCGTGGTGTTCCTCTCGACCGAGCTCGACAACGTCGCGCTCATCCTCGGCGTCATCGCGGTCGGAACCCTCATTGCCGTTCCCGCCTCGCGCCTGGTCAAGATGACCCAGATGCCGCAGCTCGTCGCCCTGTTCAACGGCGTCGGCGGCGGTGCCGCGGCGCTCGTCGCCCTGCTCGAGCTGCCGATCGTCGCCGACGAGCTCGGCGCCGTCATCGCCGTCGCGTTCACGGTGCTCGTCGGTGCGGTGTCGTTCTCGGGCTCGGCGATCACCTTCGCCAAGCTGCAGGAGCTCATGCCGACCCGCCCGATCGTGTTCCCGGGCGCCCCCGTCGTCATCTCGCTCGTCGCCCTCGGCTCGCTCGCGAGCGCCGTGTGGCTCGTGCTCACGGCCGATGCGACCGCCGCCTACGTGCTGCTCGCGTTCGGCACCGCGCTCGGAGTGCTCGTCGTGCTGCCGGTCGGTGGCGCCGATGTGCCGATCGTCATCTCGCTGCTCAACGCCTTCACGGGCCTGACGGTGGCCGCGTCGGGCCTCGTGCTCGGCAACACCCTGCTGCTCGTCGCGGGCACGCTCGTCGGAGCATCGGGCACCATCCTCACGCGGGCGATGGCCTCGGCCATGGGACGCAGCGTGACGGGCACCCTGTTCGGCGCGTTCCGCGGCGGGTCGACCGCCGGCTCGACCGCGCAGAGCGACCGGCCCGTGCGCAGCTCGAGCGCGGAGGACGTCGCCATCCTGCTCGGCTACGCCCAGCGCGTCATCGTGGTGCCCGGCTACGGCCTCGCCGTCGCCCAGGCGCAGCACACGATGGCCGAGCTCGCCACGACGCTCGAGGCGAAGGGCATCGAGGTCGTTTTCGGCATCCACCCCGTCGCCGGTCGCATGCCCGGCCACATGAACGTGCTGCTCGCCGAGGCGAACGTGCCCTACGAGGTGCTCGCCGAGATGGACGAGGTGAACCCGCAGTTCAAGAACTGCGACGTCGCCCTCGTCGTCGGTGCCAACGACGTCGTGAACCCGGCCGCGAAGACCTCGCCCGGCTCGCCGATCTACGGCATGCCGATCCTCGACGTGGCCTCGGCCCGCCAGGTGGTGTTCCTCAAGCGCTCCATGCGCCCCGGCTTCGCCGGCATCGAGAACGACCTGCTCTTCGAGCCGCAGACGACCCTGCTGTTCGGTGACGCGAAAGACTCGCTCACGAAGGTTCTGACGGCCGTCAAGAACCTGTAGCGGGCGGATGCTCGACCGATCGCCGCGCGGAGCCCTCGGGCCCGCGCGGCGATCGCGTTCAGACCTTGTCGCGCCAGCTGCCGGTCGGGGCGTCATCACCCTCGACGATGACGATCTCGCTCGTGTCGAGCGCGGGCAGCGAGATCGTCTCGGTGGGTGGGGCGATCATCGTCGCCTCGTCGCGCCGGTGCCGCAGCACGGTGTCGATATACGAGCTGAGCGCCTCCGCGAGCGGGATCGCCCGGCCCTCGTTCTGCGAGAGGTACCAGCGATGCTCGAGCAGTTGGTGGAACATCTCCGGCGTCTCGAGCTTGCCGCGCAGGTCTTTCGGAATGGCGCGCACGACGGGCTCGAACACACGCACGAGCCACTCGTGGGCGACCACCTCCTCGTCGGCCTCCCGATCGGGGTAGTTGGATGCCGCATACGAATCGAGATCGTTGAGCAGGCGGCGGGCCTGGTTCTCCTCCGCGTCGATGCCGGTCAGCCGCAGCAACCGTCGCGTGTGATGGCCCGCATCCACCACCTTGGGGCGGATGCGCACCTCGGTGCTGTCGCCGTCCGTCGTGATCGCGAGCTCCTCGATGTCGAAGCCGAGGTCGTTGAGGCGCTCGACGCGCTGATTGATGCGCCAACGCTCCGAGCGGTCGAACGACTCCCAGCCGGTCAGCTCCTTCCAGAGCGAGCGGTAGGCCTCGATGATGCCGTTGCTCGTCGCGATCGCGTCGACCCTCTCGTCGAGGCGACCGCCCGCTTCGAGGTCGAGCAGCTCGCCGGCGATGTTGACCCGCGCGATCTCGAGGTCGTTCTCGCGCTGGCCGTTCGAGAGGCCGCCCTCGTAGAGCTGGCCGGTCTCGGCGTCGACGAGGTAGGCGGCGAAGGCGCCGGCGTCGCGGCGGAAGAGGGTGTTCGAGAGCGAGACGTCGCCCCAGAAGAAGCCGATGATGTGCAGCCGCACGAGCAGCAGGGCCAGGGCGTCGACGAGCCGCGTGGCCGTGTCGGGCCGGAGCGTCTGCGAGTAGAGCGCTCGATAGGGCAGCGAGAACCGCAGGTGCCGCGTGACCAGCACGGGCATGAGCTCCTCGCCCTCGCTGCTGACGCGGCCCGTGATGACGGCGACGGGTTCGACGCACGGGATGTCGAGGCGCTGGAGCGTGCGCAGCATGTCGTACTCGCGGCGCGCCATCTCCTCCGTGGTCTCCTTGACGGCGACCACGAAATCGCTCATGTGCACGAACCGCACGAGGTGGCGCGAGATGCCCTTCGGCAGCGAGGCGATCGCGTCGTCGGGCCACAGCTCGAGCGGCAGCTGCCAGGGCAGATCGAGCAGCGCCGGGTCGGTGAGGGCCGAGGTGATCGAGAGCGAGGCGCTCATGCGGGGCTCCTGTCGCGGAAGGTGGGGCCGGCAGCGGGGCAAAAGCGACGAGGGCGGGGTGCTGATTCAGCACGCCCGCCCTCGCCGGTGGATCACGCGGCGTCTCAGCTCGCGACGGGCTCCTTGTTCAGGCGCAGACCCGACGCCGTGTCGAACACGTGCACGTGCTTGGCCTCGGGGGTGATGTAGACCGTGTCGCCGGCGTGCGGGTGCACGCGGCCGTCGACGCGGGCGACGATGTCGACGCGCTGGCCCTGCACCTCGGTCTTGCCGTAGAGGTAGCCGTCGGCGCCGAGCTCTTCGACGATCTCGACCTCGACGGGCAGACCGTCGCCGCTCGTGCTCACGATCATGTCCTCCGGGCGAACGCCGACCGTGACGATCTTCTCGCTCGTCGACGACAGCACGTCGCGCTCGACCGGTGCGATGGCCGTGCCGAACTTGACGCCGCCATCGGCGACCTCCGCCGGGAACAGGTTCATCGCGGGGGAGCCGATGAAGCCGGCGACGAAGACGTTGTTCGGGGTCTCGTACAGGTCGCGCGGGCTGCCGACCTGCTGCAGGATGCCGTCCTTCAGCACCGCGATGCGGTCGCCCATCGTGAGGGCCTCGGTCTGGTCGTGCGTGACGTAGACCGTGGTGACGCCGAGGCGGCGCTGCAGCGAGGCGATCTGCGTGCGGGTCTGCACGCGGAGCTTGGCGTCGAGGTTCGACAGCGGCTCGTCCATGAGGAACACCTGGGGCTGGCGAACGATCGCGCGGCCCATGGCGACGCGCTGACGCTGGCCGCCGGAGAGGGCCTTCGGCTTGCGGTCGAGGTAGGGCTCGAGGTCGAGCAGCTTGGCGGCCTCGAGCACGCGCGTGGCCCGCTCATCCTTGTTGATGCCGGCGATCTTGAGAGCGAAGCCCATGTTCTCGGCGACCGTCATGTGCGGGTAGAGCGCGTAGTTCTGGAACACCATCGCGATGTCGCGGTCTTTCGGGGGAACGTCGGTGACGTTGCGCTCGCCGATGAAGATGTTGCCGTCGTTGACCTCTTCGAGGCCCGCGAGCATGCGGAGCGAGGTCGACTTGCCGCAGCCCGAGGGGCCGACGAGCACGAGGAACTCGCCATCGGCGATGTGCAGGTCGAGCGCGTCGACCGCGGGAACCGTGGACCCCGGGTAGAGACGGGTGGCCTTGTCAAAGGTCACTGTAGCCATGCTGATCTTCTCCTTCACCGGCAGGTACGTGCCGGACGATCCGTAGTGAATGGATATGCCAAGAGGCGTGGTGGGCGTCATCGACCACCGCGGCCCAGTATGCCACCTCCGTCGACCGCGGCCCACTCGGGCGACCGCCTGGCACCTCCACAGGACCGCGTCGTACTATCGAGGCGGGGCGCCGCGTGCGCCCTTCACCGTGTCCCGGGGCCGGACGGCCCCGACGTCGAATGAGGTTCCATGAGCGACCAGCGATCCGCGCACGAGCGGCCCTCGAAGAACGAGCGGCGCGCCGAGGCCCGTGAGAAGGCTCGTCAGCTGCGCCAGGAGCAGCAGAAGAAGGAGCGCCGCACGCGCCTGCTGCTGCAGGGCGGGGTCGCGCTCGCGGCCGTGGCCATCATCGCGGTCATCGCCCTCGTGCTCGTCAACTCGGTGCGCCCCGAAGGACCGGGCCCGCGCAACATGGCGAGCGACGGCATCCGCATCGGTCAAGACTTCGCGGCCGTGCCGACCCCCGCCCTGCCCGTGGGAGACCGACCCGTCGTCTCGGAGGCCAACCCCGACGGCGTCGTCGACATCCAGATCGTCATCGACTACCTCTGCCCCATCTGCGGCGAGTTCGAGGCGACCAACGGCGAGTTCATCGCAACGCTCGTCGAGTCGGGCGCCGCGACGGTCGAGTACCGACCGATCGCCATCCTCACGAGCCGATCCGCCGGCACCGAGTACTCGCTGCGCGCCGCCAACGCGGCGGCCTGCGTCGCCAACTACAGCCCCAACTCCTTCTTCGAGTTCAACGCGAGCCTGTTCGCCGAGCAACCCGAGGAGGGCACGCCGGGCCTCGACGACGCGCGACTCATCGAGCTCGCCGGGGATGTCGCGACCACGGCCGGGGGCATCGAGGAATGCATCACCGAGCGCACCTTCGCGTCGTGGGTGAAGGCCGCGACGACCCGCGCCCAGACCGGGCCGCTCGCCATCCGCGACGTCGAGATCGAGGGCATCGTCGGAACCCCGACGGTCTTCGTCAACGGCAAGGTCTACGAGTACAGCTACCCGTTCGACCAGGGGGAGTTCGCGCAGTTCGTGCTCCAGGCTGCGGGTGACGAGTTCTCGACCAACCCGACGCCGACCCCCACCCCGACTCCGACGCCCTAGCGCCGGTAGTCTGACAGGCGGGCATCGTGCCCTGGCCGCCACCGCGGCCACGCCGACTTGGCGCAATTGGTAGCGCACCCGACTTGTAATCGGGCGGTTAGGGGTTCGAGTCCCCTAGTCGGCTCTCCGTCGCGACGCGTTGCGTCGCGGGGTTCGAGTCCCGCAGTCGGCTCTCCGTCGCGACGCGTTGCGTCGCGTAGCGAGCCGGGTTGCTGTCTGTCGCGACGCGATGCGTCGCGCCCGCAGTCGGCTCTCCGTCGCGACGCGCTGCGTCGCGGGCAAACCTCCTTCACGGGCACTCCGAATCGGCAATACCCCCGACCGGGGGCGGAAATCGTGCGACACACCCCCACTTCGCGGGGCATTCGTTCGTTTTTCGACTATGTCCGCTTGGTGGTACGCCGAGTCGGGCCTAGCGTGAAACCAGACAGCCGGGGGGCTGTCGAGACCACACGTTCGGGGGGTGTCACGTGTTGCGTTCTGTCTATGCCGGATCCGCGCTGACCGCGGTGATGCTGGTCGTCATGCCCTTCCTGGGCGCCGCGGACAACGCCGCAGAAGGCCTGGCAACGACCGGTTCCGGAAGCAGCGCTCCGGTGATCACCGCGGCCGGCAGCCGCGACGACGACTCGGCCGTTCCTCTCGTCGAGTACATCGAGCGCCGCGCGGCGGCCGATGCGCAGTCGGAGGGCGACGAGACCTCCGATGGCGAGCACACGGCCCAGGCGCCGGTCGAGCCCGGCTCGGGCTCCGGGGCGAGCGGCGCCGCCACGAACGGCGCGACGGGCTCCGGGTCCACGGCGTCGGGCGGATCGGGCGGCACCAGCGGCGGCGGCACGAGCGGCGGCGGCACGAGCGGCGGCGGCTCGACGCCCGCACCGAGCGCGCCCGCGGCCCCGCCGCCTCCGGCCCCTCCTGCCGCACCCGCCTGCCCCGCCGCGATCGGCGGATCGACGCCCGGCGCTCCCAGCCGCGCCTCGGCACTCGGTGTCGCCGGCACGACGTCGGCCGACCTGCAGGCGTTCGCCCAGCAGTACAACGCGATCCGCGTCGCGAACTGCCTGGCACCCGTGCCCTTCTCGAACTTCCGCTTCGACAGCTGCATGGAGGACCGCCTGTTCTGGATGGCGGAGGACCCGTCGACCGACCCGATGAGCGCCTGGGGCCACATCGGATCGCAGCGGAGCGACGGTGTTCCGAGCGTCGGCTGCGATGGCAACCTCGCCGGCGGCTCGGGCAACACCGGTGCGACGGTCGCGCAGAAGTGGTGGGACTCGAGCGGCCACCGTGCCTCCCTCTACAAGCCGACCTACACCGGCGGCACCGGCGGCGTCTGCATCCTGTTCGCGATGACGCACGGCGGCGTGCCGAACGAGCCCTACTCCTTCACCCGCGCGGCCGCGCGCTGGGTGAGCTGCTGAGCGGAGACGGATCATGCGCATGGGGGGAATGGACTATCGCACGACCACCGCGATCGCGGCGCTCGCCGTCGTTATCGGGCTCGCCGTTCCGGTTGTGAGCGCACCGGGATCGACCGGTGCCGGCGTGCCGAGCTCCGCGTCGGCCGGGGCGACGATCGAGTCGTCGTCGTCGATCGACGGCGCCGCAGGCTCCGCCGATCTGCAGGTGGTGCCCACGGCTGAGCCCGCTGCGACGCCGTTCGTGCCCGTGGCTCCGGAGACGCCCGTCGCGAGCGCGCAGCCGCAGCCCGAGCGCACCGGCTCGGGCGCGGTCTCGAGCGCGACAACCTCGGTCACTGCCGCCCGTCCCGCAGCGGCGGCGCCGGACCGGCCGCTCGCCGCCCAGCCCGCACCGATCACGGTGGCCACGCCGACGCCGACTCCCTCGATCAGCAGCGGCTGCCCGTCCGCGATCTCCGGCTCCACCCCCGGGGCGCCGAGCCGCGCCTCGTCGCTGGGGGTGGCTGGCACCACGTCGGCCGACCTGCAGTCGTTCGCCGTCGCCTACAACGCCATCCGCGTCGCCAACTGCCTGGCGCCCGTGCCGTTCTCGAACATCCGCTACGACAGCTGCATGGAAGATCGCCTGTTCTGGATGGCGGAGGACCCGTCGACCGACCCGATGAGCGCCTGGGGTCACATCGGCTCGGTGCGGAGCGACGGTGTTCCGAGCGTCGGCTGTGATGGCAACCTCGCCGGCGGGACGGACAACAGCGGTGCCACCGTCGCCCAGAAGTGGTGGGACTCGAGCGGCCACCGCGCCTCGCTCTACAAGCCCACCTACACCGGTGCGACCGGGAACGTCTGCGTGCTGTTCGCGATGACCCACGGCGGCGTGCCGAACGAGCCCTACTCCTTCACCCGCGCGGCCGCGCGCTGGGTCAGCTGCTGACCCGGGCGGGGCGCGCCTCGATAGGCTGACGCCACCGGGCGCCACGGCGGCAACCGGTGAAGGAGCCGCTCGTGAGCACTGCACTGCGCTGGGGAATCCTGGCCACCGGGCATATCGCCCGCGCCTTCGCCCGCGATCTCGGGGATGCGCGGTTCACGATCACCGCGGTCGGGTCGCGTGCGCCCGGAGCGGCGGAGGCCTTCGCGGCCGAGTTCGGCATCCCGAACCCGCACGGCAGCTACGAGCAGCTCGTGGCCGACCCCGAGGTCGACGTGATCTACGTCGCGACGCCCCACCCCTTCCACGTCGACGCGGCCCTTCTCGCGATCGACGCCGGTAAGCACGTGCTCATCGAGAAGCCGCTGACCCTGAACCGAGCGGAGGCGCAGCGCATCGCCGATCGGGCAGCCGAGCGGGGCGTCATCGCCATGGAGGCGATGTGGACCCGGTTCCTGCCGCACATGGTGCACCTGCGTGAACGGATCGCGGCAGGTGCCATCGGCGAGGTGCGCACCGTCATCGCCGACCACACGCAAGCGCTGCCGACCGACCCCGAGCACCGACTGCAGAATCCGGCGCTCGGCGGAGGGGCCCTGCTCGACCTCGGCATCTACCCGGTGTCGTTCGCCGTCGACGTGCTCGGACTGCCGACGAGCATCCTCGCCCACGCCGCGATGACGCCCACGGGTGTCGACCGGCAGACGGCGATGATCTTCGGCTACGACGACGGGCGTCAGGCGGTGCTGCAGTGCGCACTCGACACGGCGGGCTCGAACCGCGCGATCGTGCTCGGCACGGCCGGAGCGATCGAGCTCGATCGCGTCTGGTACACGCCCACGGTGCTCACCCGGTACGACCGCGACTGGACGGTCGTCGAGCGGTTCGAGCAGCCGGTCGCCACGCGCGGCATGCACTTCCAGGCCGCCGAGCTCGAGCGCCGAGCGGCGGGCGAGCCGCCCTCGTCGCTGCCGATCGACGAGTCGGTCGCCATCATGGGCGTGCTCGACGAGGTGCGCGGCCTCATCGGATTGCGCTATCCCGGAGAGTAGCTCGCGGAAGCGCTCGGTATCATGACCCCATGACCGAGCCCGAGCAGCCGCTGAGCCGACGCGCTCTGCGCGACGCGAAAGCGGGTCGCCGCGTCTCGCCCGCGAGCGTTCCGGCCGACGCGGTGCCGAATGCCGTTGTCGCTGAGGGGGAGACCGCCGCAGCGGACGCCGCGTCGCGGGGCGGTATCGGTGCCTTCGTGAAGCGGCACCCGCGCGCCGTGCTCACCACGGCCCTCTCCGTGGGCTTCCTGCTGCTCGCGACCGGAGCGCTGTTCGCCGGGGTGTCGGTCGGCTCAGCCGCCGCCGTCGAGCCCGAGCCCGTCGTGACGGCGACCCCCGAGCCCGAGCCTCGGCCGGTGCCCGACACGATCGCCGCACCGAGCCGCCTGCGCACCTGCTCGATCGACGCCCTCGCCCTCGACGAACGCCTCACGACGCTCTACGGCTCGGTCATCAACGCGAGCACGGGCGAACTGCTGTGGGATCGCCAGGCCGCGACACCGGTGCGCACGGCCAGTGTGCTCAAGGTGCTGACGGCCGCTGTCGCCCTCTCGGCGCTCGGCCCCGACTACCGCCTCACGACTCGCGTGGTCGCTGGCACGACTCCCGGGTCGGTCGTGCTCGTGGGTGGCGGTGATGCGACCCTCAGCCGCCTTCCCCCCGGTCAGGAGAGCGTCTACCCCGGTGCCCCGAAGCTGGATGATCTGGCGGCGCAGACGGTCGCGGCCTACGCCGCGGCGAACCCGGACGCGCCCGGCATCACCGAGGTCGTGCTCGATTCGACCTACTGGAACAGCGCCGACAAGTGGGATTCGTCGTGGGCGCGTAGCGAGCAGACGATCGGCTATCACTCCGAGGTCACCGCGCTGCAGGTCGACGGCGACCGCGACAACCCGGCGCGCACGACGAGCCCGCGCTCGACCGACCCGGTCGCGAGGGCGGGGCAGGCGTTCGCCCAGGCGCTCGCCAATGCCGGGAACCCTGCCGGAGTGCCGACGATCACCGTCGGCGCGGCCGTGGCCACGACCGTGCTCGGCCAGGTGCAGTCGCAGCCCGTCTCGACCCTCATCGGGCAGATGCTGCCGAACAGCGACAACACGTTGGCCGAGATGCTCGCCCGGGTCTCGTCGCGCGCCATCGGTCTCGACGGCTCAGCTGCCTCGCTCAACCAGACGTTCACGGGCGTGTTGAACACCTACGGCGTGCCGACGACCGGCATCAGCATCCGCGACGGATCGGGGCTCAGCGACCTCAACGCCGTGCCCCCCCAGTATGTGGCCCAACTCTTCGTCGTCATCAACGGCGGCGGGCAAAATCTGGGTGTCATCACGAACGCGCTACCGGTCGCGGGGGTCAGCGGCGGCCTCGCCAATCGCTTCACCGGGGCGAACGCCGTCGCCCGTGGAGCCGTTCTGGCCAAGACCGGATGGATCGACACCTCGTACTCGCTCGCCGGCATCGTGCGTGCCGCTGATGGATCGGTACTGACCTTCTCCTTCCACGCCATCCGCGACGGCATCGCGGAGAACGCGCGGGCGGCGCTCGACACGCTCACGACGGGCGTGTTCACCTGCGGCGACAACCTCTCGAACAACTGACCCGCACCGGAGGCGACATGGCCCGCGCGCTCGTGATCATCGATGTGCAGAACGACTTCACGGAGGGCGGTGCGCTCGGGGTGGCGGGCGGGGCCGCCGTGGCCGTCGCGATCACGGAGCACCTGCGCGACAACCCTGACGCCTACGACGTCGTCATCGCATCGCGCGACTGGCACGATGCCGACAACGACAACGGCGGCCACTTCGCGGTGTCGAGCGCGCCCGACTTCGTCGACACCTGGCCGCCGCACTGCGTCGCGGGCACCGAGGGGGCCGAGTACCACCCCGCGATCGACACGGGGCTCATCGACATCCACGTGCGCAAAGGCCAGGGTGTTCCGGCGTACTCGATCTTCGAGGGCGTGACCGACGACGGCCGCGGGATCGTTTCAGCGCTCGACGATCTCGGCGTCACCGACGTCGACGTCGTCGGCATCGCGACCGACTACTGCGTGCGGGCGTCGGCGCTGGATGCCCTCGGCGCCGGTCGGCGCGTGCGCGTGCTCACCGACCTCATCGCGGGGGTCGCCGCCGACTCGAGCGCGGCGGCTCTGCGCGAGCTCGCCGCCGCGGGCGCGACGGTCGAGCCGTCCGCCTCCTGATCGCCCCGTCGGTCAGACGAGCAGCTGGTGCTTCGCGAGCTCGCGGTAGAGCGGTGTCGAGGCGACGAGCTCGCTGTGGGTTCCCACGCCGACGACCCGCCCGTGATCGAGCACGACGATCTGGTCGCTGTCGACGACCGTCGAGAGCCGGTGCGCGATGACGATGAGCGTGCGGTCTTCGGCCACAGCGTCGATCGCCTCGCGCATGCGCTGCTCGTTGACGCCGTCGAGCGATGACGTCGACTCGTCGAGCAGCAGGATCGGCGGGGCCGCCAGCAGCGCGCGAGCGATCGCCAGTCGCTGGCGCTCGCCGCCCGACAGCATGACGCCGTCCTCCCCGACCTGCGCATCCAGCCCCCGCTCGTCGCGGTCGAGCACCTCGTCGAGGTTGACCGACCGCAGAACGGCGACGCACTGCTCGTCGGTCGCACCAGGCGTGCCCAGCAGCAGGTTGTCGCGCAGGGTGCCGGCGAGCACGGGGGCGTCTTGCTCGACGTAGCCGATGCGGCCGCGCAGCTCGGTGCGGTCGAGGCCGCGGATGTCGTCGCCACCCATGCGGATCGCCCCCGCCGTGGGGTCGTAGAACCGCTCGATGAGCGAGAGCACCGTGCTCTTGCCGGCACCGCTCGGCCCGACGAGGGCGGTGCGCGAGCCGACCGGAACGCTGAAGCTGACCCCGGCGAGAACTGTCTTGTCACGAGGATGCTCGCCCACGACCTCGGCGATCACCTTCTCCTCTTCGGTGCGGTGCGCCGCCTCCGGGTACCGGAAGTGCACATCGTCGAACTCGACCGCCGCGCGCGAGGCGGTGGACGCGGCGGGCACGACCTCGGCGTCGCCCTCGCTCTCGCTCGGCAGGCCGATGATCTCCTGGATGCGACCGAGAGCGCCGAGCGCCGCGTTGACGCTCGTGATGGCGCCGAAAGCCTGCCCGAGCGGGCCGATCAGCAGGAACAGGAACAGGATGAAGGCGACGAGGTCAGCCACCCCGATGGCCCCCGACGCGACGCGGAAGCCGCCCACCCCGAGCACGACGAGGAACGACACCTGCAACGCGATCGACGAGATCGGCACGACGAGCGCCGAGATCTTCGCGACCTTGATGCCCTGCTCCCACGCGCCGACCGCGTTCTGCTCGACGACGGCGATCTCGCGCTCGGTCGCGTTCGCCGCGCGCACCGTGCGCACCGATGAGATCGAGCGCTCGACGGCCGCGGCGAGGTCGCCGACCTTCTCCTGCGCCTTGCGGCTGGCGATGCGGATGCGCTGCGACAGCACCACGACCGTGACGACCGACGCGGCGATGACGAGCACGGTCAAGCCGAGCAGGGTCGGGTCGATGATGATCATGGCGATGAGCGCGCCCACGAAGGTGAGGCTGCCGCCGATGGCCTCGACCAGGCCCTGCGTGAGCACGGCCCGCAGCAGCGTCGTGTCGCTGCCGACCCGGCTGACCAGGTCGCCGGTGCGGCGCTGATCGAACTCGCTGATGGGCAGGTGGAGCATGCGCCGCACGAGAGCGCGGCGGCTCGAGAGCACGACTCCCTCGCCCGTGCGCTGCAGCAGGTAGTGCCCGAAGCCGCTCAGCAGCGCGCCGACGACGACGAGCGCCACGAGCAGGGCGACGAGCGGGCCGAGGTCGCCGTCGTTCTCCACCACGGTGATGACCTGACTGACGAGCAGCGGCTGCGCGAGCGAGGCGGCGGCGCCGAGCACGCTGATGACGATGACCCAGCCGAGCACCACCCGGTGCTCGAGCAGATACGGCAGCAGTTGACCGAAGGTGGCGCGCGGCCCGTCGTCGACGGGGCGGCCGAAACGGCGGCGGGGGGTCTCTGTTCTGGTCGTGCTCATGGCTCCATCCTGGCCGACCCATCCTCGGTGCCGACCGTGCAGCGGGGCTAGGCTCTTCTCTCGTGCCCCAGCCCGTCATCACCGCATCTGCCCTCACCAAGACCTACGGCGACTTCACGGCCGTCGACGGCATCGACTTCGAGGTGGCTCCGGGTGAGAGCTTCGGCCTGCTCGGCCCCAACGGCGCGGGCAAGTCGACGACCATGCGCATGGTCGGGGCGGTGTCGACGCGCACGAGCGGCAGCCTGAGCATCCTGGGCCTCGACCCGAACGACCACGGCCCCGACATCCGCTCGCAGCTGGGTGTCGTGCCGCAGCAGGACAACCTCGATCAAGAGCTGCGCGTGCGCGACAACCTGCTCGTCTACGGTCGCTACTTCGGCCTGCCGCGCGCGGTCGTCGCCGAGCGGGCGGATGCGCTGCTCGAGTTCGCCCAGCTGACCGACCGCAAGAAGGCCAAGGTCGACGACCTCTCCGGCGGCATGAAGCGCCGCCTGACGATCGCGCGCGCGCTCATCAACGAGCCGCGCATCCTGCTGCTCGACGAGCCGACGACGGGCCTCGACCCGCAGGCGCGGCACATCCTGTGGGACCGCCTGTTCCGGCTCAAGGAGCAGGGCACGACGCTCGTGCTCACGACGCACTACATGGACGAGGCCGAGCAGCTGTGCGACCGCCTCGTCGTCGTCGACAAGGGCCAGATCATGGCCGAGGGCTCGCCCGCCGCGCTCATCCGCGAGTACTCGAGCCGCGAGGTGCTCGAGGTGCGGTTCGGCAGCGATAAGAACGCCGAGGCGGCGGAGCGCATGGCCGGGGTCGGCGAGCGCCTCGAGGTGCTGCCCGACCGCATCCTCGTCTACAGCGAGAACGGCGAGGCCGCGCTGGAGGCGATCACGCACATGGGGCTCGAGCCGATCACCTCGCTCGTTCGCCGCTCGAGCCTGGAGGACGTCTTCCTGCGCCTGACCGGGCGGAGCCTCATCGAATGACGGTTCAGACGACACGGCAGGATGCTCAGCGCGCGCTCGCCGCCGGCGCCGCCCCGCGCCGCTGGGGCTCGTGGTACATCGCCGAGCACCGCATCCGCGCCATGAAGGGCTACGCCGGCGACGCGATCTTCCAGAGCTTCGGCAACCCGCTGATCTACCTCTTCGCCCTCGGCGTGGGGCTCGCGAGCCTCGTGCCGCAGGGCATCGGTGACGTCAGCTACCTGCAGTTCGTCGCGCCCGCGCTCATGGCGACGGCGGCCATGACGGTCGCGGCGAACGAGACGAGCTACCCGATCATGATGGGGTTCAAGTGGAACCCGATCTTCTTCGGCATGAACGCCTCGCCCATCACGGGCGGGCAGATCGTCAACGGCATGATGATCCACATCGCGCTGCGCATCCTCGTGACGGTGGCGATCTACTTCGGCATCATCGTGCTGTTCGGCGCCGTGCCCTCGGGCCTCGGGTGGCTCGCGATCGTCGCCGCCACCCTCACGGGAATGGCGATCGGCGTCGTGCTCTCGACCTACACCTCGACGATCGAGGAGGACCGCGGGCAGATGGCCATGCTGCAGCGCTTCGGCATCACGCCGCTCTTCCTGTTCTCGGGCACCTTCTTCCCGCTCGAGCAACTGCCGATCTGGTTGCAGCCGCTCGGCTGGGCGTCGCCGCTGTGGCACGGCACCGAGCTGGGGCGCGTGCTGACCTACGGGGCGGAGGAGCCGATCTGGTTGACCGTCACCCACGTCGGCTACCTGACGACGCTCCTCATCGTCGGCCTGTGGGCCACGCGCCGGCACTTCGTGCGGAGGTTGAACAAGTGAGCGCCGCGAACCTGCCTGCTCCCGCCACGACGGCCGCCCCCGCCCTGCAGCCGCGCCGCAGTGCGCTGTACGCGGGCAACACCGGCGCGGTCATCCATCGCGGCCTGCTGGCGACCCGCAGCACGAACTACCTCGTCGTGCTCAGCGGGTTCTTCGAGCCGGTGTTCTACCTGCTCTCGCTCGGCATCGGCTTCGGTGCTCTCGTCGGCACCGTGCAGACCTCGACGGGCCAGGAGGTGCCGTACGCGGCTTTCATCGCCCCGGCGCTGCTCGCCGTCTCGGCCATGAACGGCGCCGTCTACGACTCGACGTGGAACGTGTTCTTCAAGCTCAACTACTCGAAGCTGTATCAGGGGATGCTCACGACCTCGCTCGGCCCGCTTGACGTGGCCCTCGGCGAGATCTTCCTGGCCCTGCTGCGGGGCGCGATGTATGCGCTCGGCTTCATGGTGATCATGCAGGCCTTCCGGCTCAACCTGGCCTGGACCGCCCTGCTCGCCCTGCCGGCCGTGCTGCTCATCGCGTTCGGTTTCGCGAGCCTCGGCATGGCCATCACGAGCTACATGAAGACCTTCCAGCAGATCGAGTGGGTCACGTTCATCATGCTGCCGATGTTCCTGTTCTCGGCGACGTTCTACCCGATCACGGTCTACCCCGAGGCGATCCAGTGGGTCATTCAGGCCTTGCCGCTGTGGCACGGCGTCGAGCTCGTGCGCGGCCTCACGACGGGCGCGCTCTCGAGCATGATGCTCGTGCACGTCGGCTACTACCTCGTCATGATCGCCATCGGCGTCGTCTTCACGACGAACCGGCTGCGCGCGCTCTTCCTGAAGTAGTGGAGAAGGATCCTCACCTGCGCTAACGTGCCGTCATGGAAGACGTTTCTGAGGTTGACTCGCTCCTTTTTGGGCTCACTCCTGACCAGTGGACGGAGTTCAACGGGATCGCTTCGAGCGTCACAGCTCTTGCTGCCGTGGTTGGTGTCTTTATTGCGCTCTGGGCAGTTGCGATCTCCAGAAAAGGATCACAGCTGGCCAAGAAGTCCGTCGATATCGCCCGGCGAACCGCCATGGAGGAGACCTTCATGTCGATGATGACCGCCGTCCGATCGTATGGGGCCGCGCTCTATCACTGGTCTGAGGGTGCCGGAATGGCTGGGTCGCGTGCCAACCAGCGAAGCCACGACGATCTCAACAGGATCTATGTCCAATTGCAGGCGGTTGAGCAAGAAGTCGGCCAGTTCAGACTCGGCGGGCTTCCTGCGTGGGATCACCACGTCCGGGGCAAGAAGGGCGTTGTGACGTTGGCGGCATCCACGGCTGCCCTGGAGTACATGATCGAGGACAGGTTTGCGCAAGCCCGCGATGCCCTCGCGCGTGCCGATGGTCAGGAAAGTGACTCCGCGGCAGAGCGCATCGATGCCCTACTGGAAGAGTACGTCCAAGGCTTCTACTCCAAACTCCTCCCCGGTCAGAGGGATGACGAGAAGCTCAGGGCTTCGCTCCGCGCGGCGTTCCGCTTTCAGCAGGATCAGGTCTGGGCCGACGAGATGGCGTCCGGTGCCACCGTTTCCCGACTGGAGGCTTCGCGGCA
>NZ_JBHYEO010000015.1:0-49301 GCF_051860105.1 Microcella sp. | reverse complement strand
CCTTCGATCATGTTCTTAACCTGGTCAGCGACACGTGGGGTGCCTTCGCAGGAACCGTTGCGCCTTGGGACGAAGGCGCCCCCCTCGCACCTCGCGCTTGGACCTAGATGTATCTCGTTGTAGGGGAACTCCCTGACTGGCCTGCGGCCCAACAGTTGCCGAAGCGACGCGACGCCCGCCCCCTGGGTGGTCGGGGGGCGGGCGTCGCGGTGGTCGCGGTCGCTACGGTCGACTAGTGAACACCGTGGCGTTGCCCGGCAGCACGTAGATCGTGCTGGCCTGACTCGCGTACGCCCGGTCGGCGGTATCCCAGTTGCCGTTGCTGTTCGTGAAGGTGAAGCCGAACGAGCTCGGCGCGTTCGAGAGCGTCACCTTCCACCAGTGGCGGCCGTTGATGAAGCCCTCGTAGACCATCGGGAAGGTGCCGCTGACCCCGTTCCAGGTGTGGATGGAGTAGCTCGACGCCGACTGCCATTCGGCGAAGTGCACGGTCACGGCCGAGCCCTGTGGAGGCTGACTGCTCGGCGTCGCGGCATAGACCTTCGTCACCTCGTTGAAGGTGATCGTGTAGGTCGTGTTCGATGCCACCGCGATGTCGCCGCCGCTCTGCACGGCCGTGCCCGAGAGCCCCGACCCGCCGTAGTTCAGGCTCCAGTCGCCGCGCACGTCGAATTTGAACCGCTGGTTCGCGGCGGCACCGAACGAGACGTTCATCGCCGTCCAGACATTCCCCGACTTCACCATGGGCGTACCGAGGCCCCAGCCGTTGTTCGTGCCGCGCACGTAGAGCGAGTTCCACGCCGAGCCCGCCGGCCGGTACTTCTGGATGAACTGCGCGTAGCGCGTCGCTCCCGTGCCCGAGGCCACCTCGCCTACTCGCAGCACCGTCATGCCGAGATACGGGGAGTTGTCGAACGCCTGGTTGACGTTGTCCCAGCCGTTGTTCGACGTGATGCCGCCCGCAAGAGCGTTCTCGCCCTTGATCTTCACGCCCTGACGACCAGCCTCGGCGCCGACCCAGCCCACGAGGGTCTTGGCCTGCGAGAACTGCGGCGCGAAGTTCTCATCGTTGAACTCGAGGCACGTGAAGTGCAGGATGACGCCGCGGCCCGAGTCGGCCACGCGGTTCGCGAGCCCGACGATGTTGGCGTAGCCGCGACCGGTGTTCACGGCGTACATGCCGACGCTGGTCTGGATGAGCCCGGCCGCGACCTCCGCAGCCCGCGGCGTCGGCCCCGTCATCGACCAGTGCACACCGGGGATCTTGTAGCCGATCTCGGCGCCCGGGAAGGACGAGCCGAGGGCGGCGAGCACGGTGTCGAGCATCCGCTCGCCATGATCGACGAGGCTCTTGTTGTACCAGTCGATGAGGTCTTTGCCGTACTGCGTGGTGCGGTAGTCGCCCGAGGAGAAGAAGAAGCCCGCATTGCTCGGCGGCTGCACCTGCGTGATGGTCGTCACGGTCGAGCCCCAGGCGGCGTTGATGCCCGCGAGAGTGCTGTACTTCGCGAGCGCCCACTGCTGGAAGCTCTTGATGGCGAGCGGCGAGTAGGCCTGCAGCGCGCCGCGCGTCGGGTAGCCGGTGCCCGAGTCGTGGCTGTTGTACGAGGGGTAGCGCAGCTCGCCGGCCGGGCCGAGGGAGACGTTGATCTCTTGCATGCGCGTGGCGTAGGTCGTGCCGTAGCGGGCGACGAAGGCCTGCGTGAACGCCTGGTACTCGTTCTGCACGAGCTGCGTGGCCCATCCCTGCACGGTCTCGTTCGAGTAGTTGCCCTGCTCGCTGCGGTGCTTCAGGCCGTTCGCGTCGAGCGTGACGCCGTTGAGCGTCGCACCCGTGTACTTGCCCCACAACCACGAGGGCAGCGGGATGTTGCAGGTGTCGCCGACGTTGCCGCCGCACTGGTGGAACGAGAAGATCGGCACGATGTCGAGCCCCCGGCTCGTGATCACCTGGAAGATCTGGTCGTAGTAGCTCCAGTTGAACTGGTTGTCGCCGGCGGCCTCGACCTTGCCCCACCAGACGTCGACGGTCACGGCGTCGACGCCGTAGGCCTCGACGGTCGCGAGCTGGTTGCTGAACTCCGTCCAGTTCGACACCTCGAGCGGCGCCATGACGTTGGCGCTGAAGTCGGGATTGTTGGTGGCGGTCGCCGCCGTGGCCGAGGTCGGCCCGACGATGAGTGTGGCGATGATGGACAGCGCGAGGGCGATGACGCCCGAGGCTGTGTACCGCGTTCGAGTGCGCATGTGATGCTCCCCTGACGGGAGGAGCGACACCGTCGTCGCTGACGACCTCCCTGGGGGGGAGTATCACCCTGGCACGAGTGATGTGCAACCGGTTCCACAAGTTTCACAGGATAGACGGGGCGTTCCACCCCATCGACCCCCGGTTCCATGCGGGTTCCAGGGGTGTCCTGCGCTGTTCCTCATCGTTCCCGATGAGGGTTCCACAGGTTCCACACGGGTGCGGCGGCGCCCGAGGCCGAACGGCAGGGGTCAGCCGCGGATGACCTGCAGCACGCGCGCCGTGGCGAGTGCGGCCTCGGCCGCCTCGGCGCCCTTGTCCTCGATCGAGCCGGGCAGCCCCGCGCGGTCGAGCCCCTGCTGCTCGGTGTCGAGCGTGAGCACCCCGAACCCGACCGGCTTGCCCGTGTCGAGGGCGACCCGGGTGAGGCCATCGGTCGCGGCGGCGCTCACGTACTCGAAGTGGGGCGTGCCGCCCCGGATGATCACGCCGAGCGCGACCACGGCATCCGCCCCCGCCTCGAGGGCGGCCTTGCTGACCACGGGAAGCTCGAACGACCCGGGAACGGCGTACTCGACGACCGTCGCACCCGACTCCTCGAGAACCCGCCGCGCGCCGGCCTTCAGGCCCTCGCTGATGACGGTGTGCCACTGGCCCGCGACGATCGCGACAGTGAGGCCGGTGCCGTCGACGGTGAGCTGGGGGGATCCTGCACCGCTCATGCGGTCTTCCCTTCGATGGTGGCGAACACGGGGGCGCTCGTGATGCTCTCCGGCAGGCGGTGGCCCATGCGGTCGCGCTTGGCGCTGAGGTATCCCTCGTTGTCGTCGCCGACGCCGACGACGAGCGGCACGAGCGCGCTCACCTCGACACCGTACTGGGTCAGCTGGCGCTGCTTCTCGGGGTTGTTGCTGAGCAGACGCACGCGCGTCACCCCGAGGTCGCGCAGCATGTCGCTCGCGGCCTCGTAGTCGCGCGCGTCGGCGGGCAGACCCAGGGCGAGGTTCGCGTCGAGCGTGTCGTAGCCGTCCTCCTGCAGGCGGTAGGCCTTGAGCTTGTTGATGAGGCCGATACCCCGGCCCTCATGCCCGCGCATGTAGAGCACGGCGCCGCCCTGGCGCTGGATCACGTCGAGCGCGGCATCCAGCTGCGGGCCGCACTCGCACTTGAGCGAGCCGAACGCTTCGCCCGTGAGGCACTCGGAGTGCACGCGCACGATCATGTCGTCGTGGGGCATCCCGCTCACGATCGCAACGTGGTCGGCACCCGTCTTACGGTCGCGGTAGGCGCGCATCGAGAAAGGCCCGTGCGTGGTCGGCACCGTCGTCGCGACCTCGAAGGTGACGCTGCTCTGACGCTCGGCCGTGCGGGCGGGCGAGGCGGCGGCGAAGTCCTCGCCCGACTCCAGGTAGGCGATGAGGTCGACGATCGTTATCACCACGACGCCCTCCTGCTCGCCGAAGCGGATCAGCTCGGGCAGGCGCATCATGTCGCCGTCCTCCGCGACGACCTCACCGATCGCCGCGACCGGTCGCAGCCCGGCGAGACGCATGAGCTCGACCGCGGCCTCCGTGTGCCCGGCGCGCTCGCGCACACCCCCGTCGACCGCGCGGAGCGGAAGGATGTGGCCCGGGCGGATGAGGCTCGTGGGCGTCGACGCCGGGTCGGCGAGCGTGCGCAGCGTGTGGGCGCGATCGCCCGCGCTGATGCCCGTCGTGATGCGGTCAGCCGCGTCGACGGTGATGGTGTAGGCGGTGCGGCGCGGATCTTGGTTGTCCTCGACCATGAGCGGCAGCTGCAACGCGTCGGCGATCTCGTTCGTCATCGGCGCGCAGATGAAGCCGCTCGTGTGGCGGATCGTCCAGGCGATCCACGCCGGTGTGGCGAGCTCGGCCGAGATGATGACGTCGCCCTCGTTCTCGCGGCTCTCGTCGTCGGCGACAAGCACGGGCTTGCCCTCGCGCAAGGCGGCCAGGGCCTGGGGGATGGTTCCGATGCTCATGACAGGGTCCTTCCGTCAGCGGTGGCGCCGAATCGCACCAGCCGTGCTACATGTCGAGCGAGGATGTCGGTCTCGAGGTTGGCGGCATCGCCGACCTGCTTGCGGCCGAGGGTGGTCGCGGCGAGCGTCTCGGGGATGAGCGAGACCTCGAACCAGTCGTCGCCGGCCGCGCTCACCGTGAGGCTCACGCCGTCGACGGCGACCGAGCCCTTATCGACGACGAGGGGGGCGTGGGCGGCGTCGAGCGAGAACCGCAGCACCCGCCAGGCGTCCTGCTGGCGCACCTCGAGCGCGGTCGTCGTGCCGTCGATGTGCCCCTGAACGATGTGGCCGCCGAGGCGGTCGCCGACGGCGGCGGCGCGCTCGAGGTTGACCGTCTCGCCCACAGCCCACGTGCCGATCGTGCTCATCGCCAGGGTCTGCCCCATGACGTCGGCGGTGAACCAGTCGTCGCCCTGCTCGACGACGGTCAGGCACACGCCGTTGACCGAGATCGAGTCGCCGTGAGCGGCATCGCTGACGACGAGCGGCCCGCGCACGGTGAGGCGGCCGGCGTCGCCGACGGCGTCCCAGCGCACGATGGCGCCGAGCTCTTCGATCAGTCCGGTGAACATGTCAGTCCTTCATCGCAGGGGTGGGGGCGGTGGGGGTCTCGCGCGGGCGGGCCACGACCAGCAGGTCGTCGCCGAGGGTCTCGATGCGGTGGATGCTCAACCGGTGCACCTCGCTCATGGTGGTTACCCCGAGGTCGTCGAGGGCCACTCTCGGGCCGCCGATGAGCAGCGGCGCGAGGTACACGAGCACCTCGTCGGCCAGCCCGGCGCGCAGGAACGCGCTCGCGAGCGTCGGCCCGCCTTCCACATACAGACGGCGGATGCCGCGCTCATGCAGGTCGGTGAGCGCCGTGCCGAGGTCGCGGTGGCCGAGCTCGATGAGTCCGGCAGGGTGCTGGCGCAGGCGGGCATCCGCCGGCACCGCGGTCGCGCCGAACACCACGGGGATCGGCTGGTGGGGCAGGAGCTCGCCACCGTCGCCCCGCGCCGTGAGCGTGGGGTCGTCGGCGAGCACCGTGCCGGTGCCGACGGCGATCGCATCGTGCATCGCTCGCTGCTCGTGCACGCGCTGACGGGCCGCCGTGCCCGTGATCCACTGGCTGGTGCCGTCGGCGGCGGCGGCACGGCCGTCGAGGCTCGAGGCCCACTTGACGGTGACGAACGGGCGGCCGAGCCGCACGCTCGTGAGCCACGGCCGCAGCAGCTCGGCGGCCTCGTCGGCGAGCACGCCGCCGATGACCTCGATGCCCGCCGCGCGCAACCGGTCGGCGCCGCCGCCCGCGATCGGGTTGGGGTCGTCGAGCGCGTAGACGACGCGAGCGACACCGGCATCGATGAGGGCCTGCGCGCACGGGCCGGTGCGACCGGTGTGGTTGCAGGGCTCGAGCGTGACGACCGCCGTGAGGCCTGCCGCGCTGGCGAGGTGAGACAGGGCATCCACCTCGGCGTGATCGGTGCCCGCGCCGCGGTGCCAGCCTTCGGCGACGACCGCGCCCGCGGCGTCGAGGAGCACGCAGCCGACCTGCGGATTCACGCCGACCGCGGGGCCGTGCGTCGCCAGGCTGAGGGCGCGCCGCATCGCGGCGACGAGTGCCTCGTCGGCGTGCGGTGCGGTGGCGGTCATCGGGGTTCCTTACATAATCAGGAACGCATCCGGGGTCGCGCGCGCGACAGGCAGGCTGCCGCTCGCGTGTTCCTCCCATCCGGACTTTCACCGTCGGCACCGGAATTCCACCGGTTCAACCGCTCTCGAGTCGCCTCGATCGCGGGTCGCGGGCTCTCACCGCCGGCTCGGATTTTCACCGACCCCGGAACACGTACTAGCTATCAGAGTAGTCAACCGCCGCTGGCCTGAAGTATTCCCGATCGTTTGCTGGGAATGACGCACGCGAACGGCCCCCGCGCGAGGTGCGCGAGGGCCGTTCGTGAGGGCCGTGCGACGGCCGCTAGTAGGTGATCACCAGCGAGTTCGACACCGACACCAGCGCCACGATCGAGGCGTTGAGGAAGCCTGCGATGTAGGGGTTGCCGGTCGCGCGGTAGAGCTTGCGCGACACGATCGCCGTGACCGCGAGGATCACGATGACCGGGAAGAGCCAGATGCTGAAGATGCCGCCGAACCCGGGGATCAGCTCGCCCGAGACGGCGAACACCGAGTACTGAGCGATCACGAGCACGAGCGGCGCCAGCGAGTTCGCCACCGCGAGCACCGCCGTGTTGACCCACTCGCGCCCGGCGATCGTGAACCGGTTGAAGGCGTTGATCGCCACCGAGTTGGCCACGAAGTAGATCAGGAACAGCGGCAGCACGAAGAGCGCGAGCCCGATCTTGTCGACCGAGAACCACTTCACGCCGATCACCCAGAGGCGGAAGTCGGTCTTGAAGAGGAAGTCGAGCACGAAGACGACGGCGTAGACCGCGACGACCGTGGTCAGCGCGAGCCCGATGCCGTGGAAGAACGCGCGCCATCCCGGCAGCACGCCCGACGTGCGCAGGCTCATGCCGCCCTTCTTCGCGAACGCCAGGTAGGCGCCGGCCATGATCATCATCGCCGCGAGGCCATTGATCGCCGCCCAGAGAGCGATGAAGAAGACCGAGCCCTGCGGCACGATCGACGGCACCGCGTTGAAGGTGATGCCGAGCACGGGCAGCTGCTGGCTCAGCCAGACGTAGCTGACGCCCGAGATCAGCGCCGAGACGAGCATCCCGCCCCAGAACCAGATGGTCGGGATGCGCCCGGTCAGCGCGACCGCCGGAGCGGCGGGCGTCGCGAGTGCGCGGAACGCGGGAGTGCCGAGCAGTGCGCGCGGCACCGTCACGAGCAGGATTCCGAACGCGATGAGGCCGAGCGCGGTGAAGAATTCCTTCAGCTGCCAGAGCTGGTTGCCCGCGTCGATGGGCGTCGGGGCTCCGAGCGACTCGTCGAAGAAGTCGACGAGGTGCCCGACCGCGGTGCTCGAGATCGTCGTCCACGGGTGCGTCTGCGGCAACGAGTAGATCACGCGCATGGCGTCGGTGCCGTCGATCGACTCGGTGTAGACGGTGCCCTGCTCGCGCACCTCGCCGGCGATGTCGTCGGGCGCTGCACCGAAGTGCAGGAACGACTGGGCGTTCGGCGTGCCCAGGTAGTCGCGCGGTGCCGTGAGCGGCACGCCCTCGGGGCTGTAGCTGCGGAAGAAGAACTCGTCGTACTGGGCCTGGATCAGGCCGACGTCGCGCGTGCCGTACGCGTTGACGTAGGCGCCCTCCGCGTCGGTGTAGATCGGGTCGTAGTCGACCAGCAGCACCGAGGCGACGAGCTGCTCGTCGGCCGCATCGTCGAGCGGGATCGAGAAGTTCGCGGCGCGGGCACCGTTCGAGTGCCCGGTGATGCCGATCTTGTCGGCGTCGACGTAGGGCAGGTCGGCCATCAGCAGCACAGCGTCGTACATGCCCGTGCCGCCCACCATGAGCTCGTCGGCGGGCAGCGGGTCGGAGTTGCCGTGACCGTACATGTCGATCGAGAGCACGACGTAGCCGCGGCGCGCGAGCTCGACGTAGTTCGCCGACTGCATCTCGCGGTTGTTCCACCAGCCGTGGCTCACGACGATCGCGGGGGCCGGCGAGTCTGCTGTCGCCGTCGCGGGCGTGAACAGCAGGGCGTTCATCATGCGACCGCTCGCGGTCTCCCACTTGAGGTCTTTGACCGTGACGGCGCCGGCGCTCGTCTGCACGAGCGACGCGCCGATCGCCGAGACGAGGGCGAGGACGAGGGCGATGACGAGCCAGAAGCCGTTGCGTTTCATCAGAGCGGATCTCATTGCAGTTCAAACTCCCTTGTTGTGAACCAGTGCGGTCGCCTCACGGCGGCGCGCGGGGGTGGTCGTGCGAGGTGGCGACGGGACGAGGGTGGTGTGCCCGCCGCCCGCAGACTATTGGTCACATGAATGCGGATGCGCGCTGAACTGAGCAATCTGCACACATGTGCAGCGTCCCGCCCGGGCGGCGCGTGCGGTCGCAGGCGTCCCGTACGGTGGGGAGTCGCACCACCGTCCAGACAGCGTGCACGAATACTCATGACGCGAGAGGCGCCGATGCCCGAGAGCAATCCGGAGAACGCGAAGATCGTCGCGGCCCTCACGGCCGCGCAGATGTACTACATGCAAGACCTCACGATGGGCGCGATCGCGAGCGAGCTCTCGACGTCGCGCTCGTCGGTGTCGCGCCTCCTGACCTTCGCGCGCGAGTCGGGCCTCGTCGACATCCAGATCCGCTCACCCTTTGATCGCGGACTCAAGCTAGAGCACGCCATTCACACTCGGCACAGGGTGGTCGCGCACGTCGTGCCGATGCCCGAGTCGATTAGCGACATCGATCGGCTCGAGCGTGTGGCCATGACCGCGGGGCGTCTGCTCGGCCGCTTCATCGATTCGAACATGGTGGTCGGGGTCGCCTGGGGCTCCACGCTCGGAGCGATCAGCCGGCACCTCGTCAAGAAGCCGACCCACAACTCGATCGTCGTGCAGATGAACGGCGCGGGCAACACGCAGACGACGGGCATCGATTACGCGAGCGAGATCCTGCACCGGTTCGGCGAGGCCTTCTCCGCGCAGGTTCAGCAGTTCCCCGTGCCGGCATTCTTCGACGACCCGCTCACGAAGGAGGGCCTGTGGCGCGAGCGCAGCACGCGGCGCCTGCTCGACATCCAAGCGCGCATGGATGTCGCGGTGTTCGGCCTGGGCTCTCCGTTCGCCGAGGTGCCGAGTCAGGTCTACATCGGGGGCTACCTCGATGCGGGGGACTACCGGAGCCTCAGCGCCGATGGCGTCGTCGGCGACATCGCGACGGTCTTCTACCGGGGAGACGGCACGTTCGCCGACATCGACCTCAACGCCCGCGCCTCCGGACCGAATCTCGAGCGGCTGCGTCGAGTCGCGCGCCGCATCTGCGTGGTCTCGGGCGTGCAGAAGCTGCCGAGCCTTCGCGGCGCGCTCGCCGCGGGCCTCATCACCGACCTCATCCTCGACGAGAGCCTCGCGGCAGCCCTCGCGCGCGAGACCGCGCTCGAGACCCGCCCCAGCGGCGCACCGCGGGCGCTCCGCTGACCCGCACTCGCTGCGCTCGGGCCGTCGTGCACGTTTGTGCAGGAGCCTGGCAAGTTTGTACTCGCGCCGTCATGATGAAGACCACCACCGCGCGCGAGCGCCCGCCCACAGAACGGTTCCACCGACGATGACCCCCCGTGCCGCATCGGCCTCCCGCCCCTCCTCGCCCGCCGCCCGCGCCACCGTCGAGGCGCTCCGCGCCCGACCGCAGTGCGAGGTGCTCATCATCGGAGCGGGCATCAACGGCATCGCGACCTTCCGCGATCTCGCGCTCAACGGCGTCGATGTCGTGCTCATCGACCGCGACGACTACGTGGCGGGGGCCTCCTCGGGCTCGTCGCACATGATCCACGGCGGCATCCGCTACCTCGAGAACGGCGAGTTCCGGCTCGTGCAGGAGTCGGTCCATGAGCGCAACGCCCTGCTGCGCCTGGCCCCGCACTACGTTCGGCCGCTCCCGACGACCATCCCGATCTTCTCGACCTTCTCGAGCCTGCTCTCGGCACCCCTGAAGTTCATCGGGGTGAAGACGCGCGGCAAGAAGGAGCGCGGCGCGCTCATCATCAAGGTCGGCCTCACGATCTACGACATCTTCTCGCGCGACGGCGGGCGGGTGCCGCGGCACCAGTTCCGCGGTGCGAAGGCCTCGCGCGCACTGCTGCCCGCCCTGCGCCGCGACGTCAAGTGGACGGCGACCTACTACGACGCCTCGATGCACGACCCCGAGCGGCTCGCGCTCGACGTGCTGATGGACGGCGTCGCCGTGGGCGACCGCGCGCGAGCATCCAACTACGTCGAAGCCGTGGCGATGGATGCCGACGGTGCGGTGCGCGTGCGCGATGCGATCACGGGCGACGATTTCGCGATCACGGCGCGGGTCGTCGTCAACGCCTCGGGCCCGTGGACCGACCTGACGAACGAGGCGCTCGGCGAGCCCTCGCAGTTCATGGGGGGTACGAAGGGCTCGCACATCGTCGTCGACCACCCCGAACTGCTCGCAGCCTGCAACGGCCGCGAGATCTTCTTCGAGTTCACCGATGGCCGCATCGTGCTGATCTACCCGCTCAAGGGGCGCGTGCTCATCGGCACCACCGACATCGCGCACGACATGGCTGAGCCGATTCTCTGCACCGAGGAAGAGATCGACTACTTCTTCGACGTGGTCGCGTACGTGTTTCCGAGCATTCCCGTCGATCGCTCGCACATCGTGTTCCGCTTCTCGGGCGTGCGCCCGCTGCCGCGCCAGGATGCGGCCTCGAATGCGCAGATCAGCCGCGATTACCGGGTCGAAGAGGGAGCGGTGGGCGGCACGCCCGTGCTGAGCCTCGTGGGCGGCAAGTGGACCACCTTCCGCGCGCTCGGCGAGCAGCTCGGGGGTCGCGTGCTGAGCCTGCTCGGGCGGTCGCGCTCGGTGAGCACCGATGGGCGGCTCATCGGGGGTGCCGTCGGGTACCCCACGACCACCGCGGCGCGAGAGAAGTGGCTCGCCGAGCACGGCGCGACGGTCGGCACTGACCGCGCGGCCGAGCTGCTCGAGCGGTACGGCACGAGCGCTGAGGCGATCATCCGTCGCATCGAGAGCGCACCGGATGCGCCGATCGCCGCCGCCCCCGACTACTCGCGCGCCGAGATCGTGCACCTCGTCGAGACCGAGCAGGTCGTGCGACTCGTCGACGTGCTGCTTCGGCGTACCTCGCTGGCGTTCCGCGGACTCGTCACCGACGCACTGCTCGACGAGCTCGCCCAGCTGTTGGGCGACGTGCTCGGATGGAGCCCTGAACGTCGCGCTGAGGAGCACGAAGGCGCGCGGCACTACCTCGCCGACCGTCACGGCGTCGAGCTCTCTCACGAGACCCAGGGCGCAGCGTCGCGCCGCGGAAAGGACTGACCATGACCACCCACATCGTCGCCATCGACCAGGGCACCACGAGTTCACGCGCCGTCGTCATCGACCACTCCGGGGCCATCGTCTCGGTCGGGCAGCACGAGCACGAGCAGATCTTCCCGAAGGCCGGCTGGGTCGAGCACGACCCGATGGAGATCTGGCACAACACGCAAGAGGTCATCGGCATGGCGCTCGGCAAAGCCGGGCTCACCCGCCACGACGTCGCCGCGATCGGCATCACGAACCAGCGCGAGACCGCCGTGGTCTGGGATCGCGCTACCGGCCAGCCCGTCTACAACGCGATCGTCTGGCAAGACACCCGCACCCAGGATCTGGTCGAGGCGCTCGCCGCCGACGGGGGCGTGCGCCGATTCGCGGCGACCACCGGCTTGCCTCTCGCCACCTACTTCAGCGCCACCAAGATCGCGTGGATCCTCGACCACATCGACGGTGCTCGCGCGCGGGCTGAGGCCGGCGATCTGATCTTCGGCACCATCGACACCTGGCTGCTGTGGAACCTCACGGGCGGCGTGAACGGCGGCGTGCACGCCACCGACGTGACCAACGCGTCGCGCACGCTGCTCATGGACCTGCGCACGCTCGACTGGGACGACGCGCTGCTCGCCGCCTTCGGTGTGCCGCGGGCCATGCTGCCCGAGATCCGCTCGTCGGCCGAGGTGTTCGGCCACGCGTACTCGGGGTCGCTGCTGCGCGAAGTGCCTGTGGCGGGCATCCTGGGCGATCAGCAGGCCGCGACCTTCGGTCAGGCCGCCTTCGAGGCCGGGGCGTCGAAGAACACCTACGGCACCGGCAACTTTCTCATCGTGAACACCGGCGAGCACATCGTCGACTCGCAGCACGGGCTGCTCACGACCGTCGCCTACCGGCTCGGCGACGAGGCGCCGCGCTACGCCCTCGAGGGTTCGGTCGCGGTGACGGGCTCGCTCGTGCAGTGGCTGCGCGACAACCTCGGGCTCATCTCCTCGTCGGGCGAGGTCGAGACGCTCGCCGCCTCGGTGCCCGACACCGGCGGCGCCTACATCGTGCCGGCCTTCAGCGGGCTCTTCGCCCCCTACTGGCGACCGGATGCTCGCGGCGCGATCGTCGGGCTCACCCGGTTCATCACGCGCGCGCACCTGGCCCGCGCGGCCCTCGAGTCGACGGCGTTCCAGACGCGCGAGGTGCTCGATGCCGCCGACAGCGAGGTGCCCGTGCCGATCGCCGAGCTGCGCGTCGACGGCGGCATGACGGGCAACGAGCTGCTGATGCAGTTCCAGGCCGACATCCTCGGCATCCCGGTCGTGCGGCCGAAGATCATCGAGACGACCGCGCTCGGGGCGGCCTACGCGGCCGGGCTCGCCGTCGGGTTCTGGTCGTCGCGCGACGAGCTGACCGCGCTCTGGAGTGAAGACCGCCGGTGGGAGCCCACGATGGACGAGGTCGACCGCGACCGCCGCCTGCGCGTCTGGAAGAAGGCGGTCACCCGCACCTTCGACTGGGTCGACGACGACACCTCCTCTTAGTCCACTCAGCCCACCTGCCCCTCCGCGTACCCGACCCCTGCTCCCGCGTGCGGTCGGGTTCGCAACTCATGCGGAGCGGCCAAGTGTGTTCGGGTAACGCCGCACATCGGCCGGTTCAGCATGAGTTGCGATCACCACCCCACCACAGGATGCTCGCCGACGCTGTTGTCCCCGGTCGTCAGGAGCGTCGGATGGTCGACCGCTGCTGGCCGCCACAGCTCCGGCATGGATGCCCTCACAGCGTTCTCCGTGCGCTCGACCCTCTCTCTGACGCGAGCCGAGCTGCTCGCACTGGGGGTGTCGCCGCGCTCCATTGCAGCCTCGGTGAACGCCGGGCTGGTGATCCGCGCGCGTCGCGGCGTCTATGTCCCGGCAAGTGCGACGCTCCACGTCGTCCGGGCGCTGCGCGTCGGGGGGCTCGCTGCCTGCACCACAGCGGCCGAGAGCTTCGGTCTCTGGGTGCCTGAGCTGAGGCTCACAGAGGTGTGGTTGCCGCGTCAGGCTTCCCGGCTCCGGAGTGCGCACAGCCGTCGGGTTCCCTTGGCGCTCGCCGACCGGTCTCACCTCCGCACGCACTGGCATCCGCTGGTCGACCCGCGGGCGGCAGACTCATGGCGCGTCGGCCGGTTGGACGCTGTCGCGCAGTGCGTGAGGTGCCTCCCGCGCGAGCTCGCCATCGCGGTGCTCGACAGCGCTCTGAGTCTCGGCGTGGTCGGCGCCCACGAGCTGCCCGCACTCGAGGCGGTCGTTTCGAACGACCGACGCCCGTGGGTGTCCCTCGCGGATGGACGCGCAGGCTCGGGCACTGAGTCGCTCGTGAGGCTGGCTCTGCACGACGCGGGATTTCGAGTCACACCGCAAGTCCGCATACCCGGCGTCGGCTTCGTCGACCTCCTCGTCGGAACCCGGGTCGTCGTCGAGGTCGACAGCGAGCGATGGCACTCGACTCCGCAGCAGCTCGCCGAGGACTCCCGGCGAGACCTTGAACTTCACCGCCTCGGGTTCGTCGTGGTGCGGGTGCGGTACGACCAGGCCATGAACGAGCGGGATGCGGTGGTCGCGGCTGTCGAGCGCGCTGTGCGGACAAGTCGTTCACTGCGAGCCGCCCGTCGGCATCGGCGTTCGTAACTCAGGCTGAGCCGGCCGATGTGTGCTCGTAATGAGTCACATCAGCCCCGCCAGCCTGAGTTACGAACACCACCACCGACGGTCGCCGGGCGGGCGGTGGGGAGGCTGGTTAGGCGAGCAGGGCGGGCAGGGCGAGCAGGCCCGGGATGCTCGGCACGCCCGACGGCACGTCGCCCTCGGCGTGGTCGGTGATCGGGTTGCGATCGCGGCCGCGGTCGAGCCAGATGCCGAGCATCCCGGCATCGTGCGCCCCGACGGCGTCGGTGCGCACCCGGTCGCCCACGTACGCGCAGTGCGCGGGCGCGACGTCGAACGCGCGGGCCGCGGCGTGGAAGATGCGCGGGTCGGGCTTGGTGATGCCGAGCTCGCCCGAGGCGATGACGCGGCCCCGCCGGGCCGGCTCGTCGATCGAGCCGTCGGCGCGCACCGCCGTGAGGTCGAGGCGGTCCCAGAGGTCGATGCGCCGCAATTTGTCGGTCTGAAACTCGAGGTCGCCGTTGGTGATGATGCCCACGCGGAGGCCGTGCAGTGCGTCGAGGGCGGGCAGCACGTCGTCGAACAGCCGCCAGGCGTCGCGATAGCCGACGAGGTAGCGTTCGAACCAGCCGAGCGCTTCGGCGTCGTCGACGTCGATGCCGTAGGGCGCGAGCAGGTCGCGCGCCCGCGCGACGCGCTGGCCGAGGTAGGTGAGCTCGCCGGTGAGGTAGCGCGTGTAGTGCACTTCTTCGAGCCGCGCCCAGCGGCGCTGCACGGCGGCCGTGTCGTCGGCGGCGAAGGCTCCGCCCGCCGTTGCCTGCGCGAGCGCGATGGCCTCGTCCACGGCGCGGGTATGCGCCATGAGCGTGTCGTCGAGGTCGAACAGCACGACCTCGATGCGAGCAGCCGCGTTCACGCGCGCGGCAGGAAGCCGAGCGCGTCGTACACGCGCGCGAGCGTGGCATCGGCGATGACGGATGCCCGCTCCGCGTTGATCGCGAGCAGCCGGTCGAGCTCGGCCGGGTCGTCGAGCAGCTCGAGCGTCCGCTCCCGGATCGGCTCGAACGCCTCGACCACGGCCTCGGCGACCGCGGTCTTGAGCGCGCCGTACTGGAGGCCGTCGAACGACGCGACGAGAGCATCCATGCTCTGACCGGTCAGCAGCGACAGGATCGACAGCAGGTTCGAGACCCCCGGCTTCTCCGCGGGGTCGTACGCGACGACGCCCGACGAGTCGGTCACCGCCGACTTGACCTTCTTCGTCAGCACCGCAGGCTCGTCCATGAGCCACAGGATGCCCGCGGGGCTCTCGCCCGACTTCGACATCTTCGACCCCGGGTTCTGCAGGTCGTAGACCTTGGCCGTCTCTTTCAGGATGCGCACCTCGGGCACGACGAGGGTGTCGCCGAACCGCGCGTTGAAGCGGGCGGCGAGGTCGCGCGTCAGTTCGATGTGCTGCCGCTGGTCTTCGCCCACGGGCACGACGACGGCGTCGTAGAGCAGGATGTCGGCCGCCTGCAGGATCGGGTAGGTGAACAGCCCGACCGACGCGAGGTCGGCGCCGCCCTTCGCCGACTTGTCCTTGAACTGGGTCATGCGGCTGGCCTCGCCGAAGCCCGTGATGGTGTTGAGCACCCAGGCGAGCTGCGCGTGCGCGGGCACGTGCGACTGCACGAACAGCGTCGAGTGCTCGGGGTCGATGCCTGCGGCGATGTACTGCGCGGCGGTGCGCCGGGTCTGCTCGCGCAGCGCGGCCGGGTCTTGCGGCACCGTGATGGCGTGCAGGTCGACGACGCAGAACACGGCGTCGTGGGTCGCCTGCATGTCGCGCCACTGCAGCAGGGCTCCGGCGTAATTGCCGAGGTGCAGGCTGGCGGCCGAGGGCTGCATGCCCGAGAACAGGCGCGGAAGACTCATGGGTCAATACTTCCAGGTGGATGCTCGTGCAGAGTTCAGGGCAGCGCGTAGTCGACGACCACGGGCGCGTGGTCGCTCCACCGGGTGTCCCACGAGGGCGCACGGTCGACGGCGTAGGCCTGCACGGTCGCCGCGAGGGCGGGCGTTGCCACGTGGTAGTCGATACGCCAGCCGGTGTCGGTGTCGAAGGCCTGGCCGCGCTGCGACCACCAGGTGTAGGGGCCGGGCACCTCTCCGGCCTGCACGCGGCCGACGTCGACCCAGCCAAGGCCGCTTCGAGTGATGCCATCCACGCACTCGATCGGAGCATCCAGCGGCCCGAAGAAGCGGTCGAAGTAGGCGCGTTCTTCGAGCAGGAAGCCCGCGTTCTTGCGGTTGCCCTTCCAGTTCTTGATGTCGAGCTCGCGGTGGCCGACGTTGAGGTCGCCGACGACGAGGGCGTAGGGCGAGTGCGCCGCGAGCAGGGGCAGCCGCTCGGTCATCGCGTCGAGGAACGTGTACTTCTCGACCTGCTTGGGGGTGTCGACCTCGCCCGAGTGCACGTAGCAGCTGACGACCGTGAGGGTCGTGCCGTCGATGTCGAGGTCGGCCTCGAGCCAGCGGCCGGCCGAGTCGAAGTCGTCGGGCCCGAGCTCGACGCGGTGCGCGGCGAACTCGCGGCGCGCGGCGATCGCGACGCCCGCGCGGCCCTTGGCGGTCGCGGCATCGTGCAGCACCGTCCACTCGGGGCCGAGCAGCCCCGTGACGTCGTCGGTGGATGCCCGCACCTCCTGCATCGCGAGCACGTCGACATCGCGGCTCGCGAGCCAGTCGCCCATGCCCTTGCGGTACGAGGCGCGGATACCGTTGACGTTGACGGAGGCGATGCGGAGGGGCGTGGGCATGCCCCGATTCTAGGAGCGGCGACCGACAGGTCGCCGAGACGCACGATGAGTCCGGTCACTCGCGCCGGCCGAAGAGCCGGCGATACCACGGTCGATCGTCGACCGCGGGCTCGGGCTCGTGCGCGGCGACGAGCACGCGCGCCCGTTCGAGCCGCTCCGCGTGGGCGACCTCGTCGAGCACGATCTTCTCGTCGGTGACGCTCACGGCGATCCACGACGCGGCGATGAGGATCGCCTGGCAGACGAAGTTGAACCAGATCAGCAGACCCAGCAGCACGGCGAACGAGGCGAGCAGCGGGTTGTTGCTGGCTCCGCCGAGCAGGCTCGTGCCGAGCACCTTGAGCGCCCCGAGCGCGAGCGCGCCGATGAGGGCGCCCTGGCGCACGTGGCGGAACGGCACTTTCACGCCCGCGAGCACGCGGTAGAGCATCCCGAGAACGACCGCGTCGAGGGCGAACATGACGCCGAGGGTGACGAGGCGGCCGAGCACCGAGTTGAGGGTGGTGTCGCGAACGCCGATCGTGGCCAGCAGCCCCTCGAGCGCGACGGTGCCGAGCACGGCGAGCACCGCCGAGAGCGCGAGCAGCGCCCCGAAGCCGACGGCGAGACCGAAGTCCTTCAGCTTCAGCAGGAATGGGTTCAGGCGAGACCCCGGCAGATCGAGGATGGTGCGGACGGCGTCGCGTGCCCCCGCGAGCCAGCCGAGCGCCGAGAAGAGCAGGCCGATCAGCGCGACGGCTCCCGTCCAGGTGAAGACGCCGGCCGACAGCAGGTCGTCGGGGTCGACGACGCCATCGCTGCCGTCGACGGCGATGAGCCCGGGCACGGTCTGCGCGAGCACGTCGATGAGGGCCTCGCGCAGGCCATAGTTCGTGACCAGCACGAGGCCGGCGATCGCGAAGCCCACCCAGAGGCCGGCGAAGACGGCGAAGATCGCCTGGAACGCGAGCCCTGCGGCCAGCAGCGGTCCGCGCTTCTCGCCGTAGAGCACGAACACCCGCACGGGCTTGAGCCCCATGACCCACGCCGTCACGCGAGCGACCCATGCCATCAGACGGCCCCACCAGCCCTGCGGCTCGGGTGCGGCTGGCTCACTCACCCCGCCACCATAGCGAAGGCCCCGGGGGAGACCCGGGGCCGTCGCTCTGCGATGAGGGATGCTACGGGCGACCCCGCAGGATCGCCTGCTTCACTTCGGAGATCGCCTTGGTGACCTCGATGCCGCGCGGGCACGCCTCGGAGCAGTTGAAGGTCGTGCGGCAGCGCCACACGCCCTCTTTGTCGTTGAGGATGTCGAGGCGCACCTGGGCGGCCTCGTCGCGGCTGTCGAAGATGAAGCGGTGCGCGTTGACGATCGCAGCCGGGCCGAAGTACTGGCCGTCGGTCCAGAACACGGGGCACGACGAGGTGCACGCCGCGCACAGGATGCACTTGGTGGTGTCGTCGAAGCGGGCACGCTCCTCGATCGACTGGATGCGCTCTTTTTCGGGCTTCGAGCTCGACTGCAGGAAGGGCTGCACCTGGCGGTAGGAGGCGAAGAACGGCTCCATGTCGACGATGAGGTCCTTCTCCAGCGGCAGGCCCTTGATCGCCTCGATGTAGATGGGCTTTGTGATGTCGAGATCCTTGATGAGCGTCTTGCACGCGAGCCGGTTGCGGCCGTTGATGCGCATGGCGTCGGAGCCGCAGATGCCGTGGGCGCACGAGCGGCGGAACGACAGCGTGCCGTCCTGGTCCCACTTCACCTTGTGCAGGGCGTCGAGCACGCGGTCGGTCGAGTACATCTGCACGTCGAAGTCTTGCCAGTACGGCTCGGCGTCCTTCTCGGGGTCGAAGCGCCGGATGATGACCGTGACGGTGAACTCCTGAACGGCTCCCACCTCGGCGGTGGGGGACTCGGTCGCGTTCGCCATCAGTACTTCCTCTCCATCGGCTGGTAGTGCGTGATCACGACGGGCTTCCAGTCCATGCGGATGTGGTCGCTCGCGTCGGCGCTGTGCGCGTCGCCCGTGAGGTAGGCCATCGTGTGCTGCATGTACTCGGCGTCGTTGCGGTCGGGGTAGTCGTCGCGCATGTGGCCCCCGCGGCTCTCCTTGCGGTTGCGGGCCGAGTAGACGACGACCTCGGCGATGTCGAGCAGGAAGCCCAGCTCGATCGCCTCGAGAAGGTCGGTGTTGAACCGCTTGCCGCGGTCTTGGATGCCGATGTTCTGGTACCGCTCGCGCAGGCGCTGGATGGTCTTCGTCACGCTCTCGAGGCTCTCCTCGGTGCGGAACACCTGCGCGTTCTTGTCCATCTCCTCCTGCAGCTCCTTGCGGATCGCCGCGACCCGCTCGGTGCCGTTCGAGGTGCGCAGGCGCTCGACGAGCTCGCGCACCTCCTTGGCAGGGTCGGCGGGCAGCGGCACGAACTCGGCGCTGTTCGCGTACTCGACCGAGTAGCGGCCGGCGCGCTTGCCGAACACGTTGATGTCGAGCAGCGAGTTGGTGCCGAGGCGGTTCGAGCCGTGCACCGAGACGCACGCGCACTCGCCCGCGGCGTAGAGGCCGGGGATGACGGTGTCGTTGTCGCTCAGCACCTCGGCCTTGATGTTGGTCGGGATGCCGCCCATCGCGTAGTGGGCCGTCGGCATGACGGGCACTGGTTCGACGACGGGGTCGACGCCGAGGTAGGTGCGCGCGAACTCGGTGATGTCGGGAAGCTTGGTCTCGAGCACCTCGGCACCCAGGTGGGTGCAGTCGAGCAGCACGTAGTCCTTGTTCGGCCCCGCCCCGCGACCCTCGGCGACCTCCTGCACCATGCAGCGCGAGATGATGTCGCGCGGTGCGAGGTCTTTGATGGTGGGCGCGTAGCGCTCCATGAAGCGCTCGCCGCTGGCGTTGCGCAGAATGGCGCCCTCGCCGCGGGCACCCTCGGTGAGCAGGATGCCCAGGCCGGCGAGCCCGGTCGGGTGGAACTGGAAGAACTCCATGTCCTCCAGCGGGATGCCCTTGCGCCAGATGATGCCCACGCCGTCACCCGTGAGGGTGTGGGCGTTCGAGGTGGTCTTGTAGATCTTGCCGAACCCACCGGTGGCGAAGACGACGCTCTTGGCGTGGAAGACGTGCAGGTCGCCCGTGGCGAGCTCGTAGGCGACGACGCCCGCGGCCTTGCCCTCGGCCATGACCAGGTCGAGCACGTAGTACTCGTTGTAGAACTCGATGCCGAGCTTGACGCAGTTCTGGAACAGCGTCTGCAGGATCATGTGACCCGTGCGGTCTGCCGCGTAGCAGGCGCGGCGAACGGGCGCCTTGCCGTGGTCGCGGGTGTGACCGCCGAAGCGCCGCTGGTCGATCTTGCCGTCGGGAGTGCGGTTGAACGGCAGGCCCATGTTCTCGAGGTCGATGATCGCGTCGATCGCCTCTTTCGCGAGGATCTCCGCGGCGTCCTGGTCGACGAGGTAGTCGCCGCCCTTGACGGTGTCGAAGGTGTGCCACTCCCAGCTGTCCTCTTCGACGTTCGCGAGCGCGGCGGCCATGCCGCCCTGCGCCGCGCCGGTGTGCGACCGCGTCGGGTAGAGCTTCGAGATGACCGCCGTCTTGGCGTTCGGGCCGGCCTCGATGGCGGCGCGCATGCCGGCGCCCCCGGCGCCGACGATGACGACGTCGAACTGGTGCTGGTGAACGACGGGCGCTGCCGGCGTGGTCACGGTGTCAGTACTACTCACAGGATGTCCTCACAGAAGGAAGCGACGAGCTCGGGGTCGGCCCCGGCCGGGCAGGGGTCGAAGGTGAACAGCACGAGGGTGCCGAGCACGAGCAGCACAGCGGTCGACGCGATGAGGGCCGTGTGCAGGATGCGCCGCACGCTCGCCTTCGCGACGTAGTCGTTGACGATCGTCCGCATGCCGTTGGTGCCATGGATGAGCGCGAGCACGAGAAGCGCGAAGTCGTACCACTGCCAGAACGGGTCGCTGAGCTTGCCCGCCACGAAGGCGAAGTCGATCTGGCTCACGCCGTCGCCCATCACGAGGTTGACGAAGAGGTGGCCGAAGATCAGCACGACCAGCAGCACGCCCGAGACGCGCATATAGATCCAGCCCCACTTCTCCCAGTTGATGCCGCGCGTGGAGCGGGCATAGGGGGAGCGGGGAGCGTCGAGGGTGACATCAGTGGACATGATCAGCCTCCGAACACGTTCATGAGGTGGCGGGGGGTGAAGCCGATCATCAGCACGAGCCACACGCCGAGCACGACGTAGAACATCGCCTTCTGGTGCCGCGTGCCGACGCCCCAGAAGTCAACGAGGATGATCCGCAGGCCGTTGAGGGCGTGGAAGCCGATGGCGCCCACGAGCGCGAGCTCGCCCAGACCCATGATCGGCGTCTTGTACGCGCCGATGACGATGTTGTACGCCTCCGGGCTCACCCGCACCAGAGCGGTGTCGAGGATGTGGACGAGCAGGAAGAAGTAGATGGCCACACCGGTGATGCGGTGCAGCACCCACGACCACATGCCTTCGTTCCCGCGGTAGAGCGTGCCGCCGGGAATGACCGAGCGACGCGGAGCGGGTACTTCAATGGTTGCCGACGAGCTCATCGCTCCGGCTCCCGATGCCTTCGCTGGCACGAGAAACCCTCCTCAGGGCAGTGACGACGCGCGCGATCGCTCGCGCTCGTGGACTCCGGTTGGATTCCGATTCTCAGCTGGTGGTCGCCGATACAGGCAGTCTACGTCGACTTTTCTGAGTGCTCCGAACGCCAGCCCGGCGCGCGTGCGGCGGCCCGATAGGGTGACGCGCATGTACGAGATCGAGGGCACGATTCCCGACTTCCACGCCATCATCCCGGCAGGGGGAGTCGGCTCGCGCCTGTGGCCGCTCTCGCGTGCCGAGGCGCCCAAGTTTCTGCACGATCTGACGGGCAGCGGGCACACCCTGCTGCGGGAGACCTGGAACCGGATCCTGCCCCTCGCGGGGGCCGGCGGCATCATGGTCGTGACGGGGCGCGCGCACCGCGCAGCCGTGCAGCAGCAGCTGCCCGACCTCACCGAGGCGAACATCGTGCTCGAGAGCGAGCCGAAGGAGTCGTCGGCGGCGATCGGGCTCGCGGCGGCCATCCTGCATCGACGCCACCCGGGGGTCATCGTCGGCTCGTTCGCGGCCGATCACGTGATCACCGACGGCGAGCGGTTCCGGCACGCGGTCGCCGAGGCGGTCGCCGTCGCCCGGGAGGGCTACATCACGACGATCGGCATCGCGCCGACCGAGCCCTCGGTGGGCTTCGGCTACATCCGCTGCGGGGAGCCGCTCGCCATCGCGGGGGCGAGCCACGCCCACCTCGTCGAGTCGTTCGTCGAGAAACCCGACCTCGAGACCGCGTCTGCCTACCTGGCGTCGGGCGACTACCTCTGGAACGGCGGCATGTTCATCGCGCGTGCCGACCAACTGCTCGCTCAGCTCGCCGAGACGCAGCCGTTGCTGCACGAGGGGTTGCTCGAGATCGCGGCCGCGTGGGACACCTCGAAGCGCGACATCGTGGTCGACGCGGTCTGGCCCCTCCTTCCGAAGCTCGCGATCGACTACAGCGTTGCCGAGCCGGCCGCCGCGGCCGGGCGCCTGGCCGTCGTGCGCGGCGAGTTCCCGTGGGACGACGTGGGCGACTTCTCCTCGCTCGCCAAGCTGCTCTCGGGCGGCCGCCCCGGTGATCTGGCGATCCTCGGCGAGGGCGCGCGGGTGCTCGCCGACTCGTCGAGCGGTGTCGTCGTGAGCCAGAGCGGCCGGCTCATCTCGCTCGTCGGGGTCACCGACATCGTCGTCGTCGATACGCCGGATGCCCTGCTCGTGACCACGCGCGAGCACGCGCAGCGCGTCAAGAGCGTCGTCGACGCCATCAAGCAGGCCGGCCGCGACGACCTGCTCTAGCCGCCGCGCGAGGGCCGGGAGCGGCTGCGGCCGCGCATCCGCTCTGCTCATTCGCGCATCGCGTTGCGCGAATGGAGGGCGAGCCCAGTGTTTCTGCGGGATGACCGCAGAGTCCCGACTTCGTAACGCTTGCGTCACCCAGGCCATTCGGCACTGCTGAGAGGGCCTTCCGTTCGCTAACGTGGAGCCAATTCGCTCCAGCGTCCTGCTGGGCAGCAATTTTGGAGGACACAGTGATCAACACCACCCGCAAGCGCGGCTTGGGCGCATTCGCCCTGCTCGGCGCGAGCGCCCTCGTGCTCGCCGGCTGCGCCGCAGCTCCCGAGGAGGCGCCCGAAGAGACCGCGGCGCTCGACTTCCTTCCCTGCATCGTCTCCGACGCCGGTGGCTGGGACGACAAGTCGTTCAACGAGGCCGCTCTCGATGGCATCGAAGAGGCCGCCGCTGAGCTCGGTGTCGAGTACGTCGCGGTCGAGTCGGCCGACGAGAACGCGTACGAGCCCAACGTGCAGCAGCTCGTCGACCAGGGCTGCGACCTGATCGTCACCGTGGGCTTCCTGCTCGCCGAGGCGACCACGAACGCCGCCGCGGCCAACCCCGACATCAACTTCGCGATCATCGATGAGTTCATCGACGCTCCGAACGTCAAGCCGATCCAGTTCAACACTGTCGAGGCGGCGTTCCTCGCCGGCTACGTCGCGGCCAGCTACTCGGAGACCGGCGTCGTCGGCACCTTCGGCGGCATCCCGATCCCGCCCGTCACCATCTTCATGGACGGCTTCGTGCAGGGCGTCGACTACTACAACTCGGAGAAGGGCACCGCTGTTCAGGCGCTCGGCTGGGACCTCGCGGGTCAGACCGGTGCGTTCACCGGCGGCTTCGCCCCCGGCACCGAGGCGCTCACGACGGCGCAGGGTCTCATCGACCAGAACGCCGACGTGCTGCTGCCCGTCGGTGGCCCGATCTACTTCAGCGCTGCTGAGGCCATCCGCGACTCGGGTCGCTCGATCGCCCTCATGGGCGTCGACAAGGACATCTTCGTGTCCGACCCCGACATCGCCGACCTGGTGCTCACCTCGGTGCTGAAGAACATCGCCACGGCCGTCTACGACGTCGTGACCGGTGCGGCGACGGGCACGTTCGACTCGGCTCCCTACGTGGGCACGCTCGAGAACGGTGGAGTCGGCGTCGCGCCGTTCCACGACTTCGAGTCGACGGTCGACCCGGAGCTCGCGGCTGAGCTCGAGGGCCTGATCGCCGGCATCATCGACGGCTCGATCGAGGTCACCTCGCCGGCGTCGCCCGGCCAGTAGTCACCAACGGTTCCATCCGGGGGAGGTCAGCGCAGCTGGCCTCCCCCGGCCCGTTTCCCCCGAACTGCCATGAGCGGGCGATCTTGCTCAGATGCGCAGGATCGCGCTCAGATTCGCTCCCCCGCTCTCCCCTACAGTGGTGTCACGAGCACACCGCGGTCGCTTCGGCCCGTCGCGTGCGCCTCACACCCGCATCCGTTACCGCGCCGCCCCCGTCGCCGGCGCAGGAAGGCCAAGGAGCATGAAGCTCGAGCTTCGCGGCATCACCAAGCGCTTCGGTGCACTGACCGCCAACGACCACATCGATCTCGTCGTCGAGCCGGGCGAGATCCACTGCCTGCTCGGCGAGAACGGCGCGGGCAAGAGCACCCTCATGAACGTGCTCTACGGCCTCTACCAGGCCGACGAGGGCGAGATCCTTCTCGATGACGTCGTGCAGAAGTTCGCCGGCCCGGGCGACGCCATGAACGCCGGCATCGGCATGGTGCACCAGCACTTCATGCTGATCCCCGTCTTCACGGTCGCCGAGAACGTCATGCTCGGGCACGAGCAGACCAAGACGGGCGGAGTTCTCGACCTCGATGCGGCTCGCGCGATGGTGCGCGAGATCTCGAGCCGGTTCGGCTTCGACATCGACCCCGACGCGAAGATCGAAGATCTGCCCGTCGGCGTGCAGCAGCGCGTCGAAATCATCAAGGCCCTCTCGCGCAACGCCAACGTGCTCGTCTTCGATGAGCCCACCGCCGTGCTCACGCCGCAAGAGACCGATGAGCTCATGGGCATCATGCGGCAGCTGCGCGACGAAGGAACCTCGATCGTCTTCATCACCCACAAGCTGCGCGAGGTGCGCGAGGTCGCCGACCGCATCACGGTCATCCGCCTCGGCAAGGTCGTCGGCGAGGCCTCGCCCACCGCGACCAATGCCGAGATGGCGTCGCTCATGGTCGGCCGCGCCGTCGAGCTGACCGTCGACAAGGCGCCGGCGAACCCGGGGGAGCCCTCGCTCGTCGTGAGCGACCTCGTTGTCACCGACCCGCACGGGCAGGTGCTCGTCGACCACGTCTCGTTCACGCTGCACCGTGGCGAGATCCTCGCCATCGCCGGCGTGCAGGGCAACGGGCAGACCGAGCTCACCGAGGCGATCATGGGCCTGCAGTCCAAGGTGCACGGCTCGATCGCCCTCGAGGGCAACGAGCTCGTCGGCGACTCGGTGCGACAGGTGCTGGATGCGGGGGTCGGCTTCGTGCCGGAGGACCGCACCGAGGACGGTCTCGTGGGCACCTTCTCGATCGCCGAGAACCTCATGCTCGACCGGTCGACCGGCGCCCCCTTCGTCAAGTGGGGCACGCTGCAGCTCGACGAGCTCGCGCGATTCGCCGCCGAGCGGGTCGAGGAGTTCGACGTGCGCACGCAGGGCATCACCCAGGCCGCGGGCCGGCTGTCGGGCGGCAACCAGCAGAAGGTCGTGCTCGCCCGCGAGCTCAGCCGCGAGCTCGCGCTCTTCGTGGCGGCCCAGCCCACTCGCGGGCTCGATGTGGGATCGATCGAGTTCGTGCACAAGCGCATCGTCGCGACGCGCGACGCCGGGATTCCCGTCATCGTCGTGTCGACCGAGCTCGACGAGGTCGCGGCGCTCGCCGACCGCATCGCGGTCATGTACCGGGGGCGCATCATCGGCATCGTGCCGGGCGACACCCCCCGTGATGTTCTCGGATTGATGATGGCCGGCGAGACCCCGGCGGAGGTGGCCGCATGAGCGACGACACGAAGAACCCGACCCCGGCCGAGTCGGCCGAGCAGAAGACCGCTCAGGCGGTGCACGAGCAGGTGGTCGCGCACGAGACCGGGCGCGACGCATCCGAGCCCCCCGTGCCCCGCAGCAACCAGATCATCAAGGAGATCTTCGGCGGCAGCGCGGCCATCTCGGTGCTCGCCGTCGTGCTCGCGCTGGTCTTCGGCGGCATCCTCATCGTGCTGACCGACGAGACGGTCGCGCAGACCAGCGCGTACTTCTTCTCGCGCCCCGGCGACATGCTCGTCGCCATGTGGGATGCCGTGGCGGGCGCGTACTCCGCACTGTTCCGGGGCTCCGTGTTCAACTACCTGCGGGCCGACGACCTCGTCGCCGCCTTCCGCCCGATCACCGAGACCCTCGCCAACGCGACGCCCCTCATCGCGGCCGGCCTCGGTGTCGCGCTCGCGTTCCGTGTCGGCCTGTTCAACATCGGCGGCCGCGGGCAGATGCTCATCGCCGCCGCCGCGGCCGGCTACGTGGGTGCCTACATCCCCATGCCGCCGGTCATCCACCTCATCGTCGCCCTCGTCATCGGCCTCATCGGCGGCGCGCTGTGGGGCGGCATCGTGGGTCTGCTGAAGGCTCGCACGGGCGCCCACGAGGTGATCGTGACGATCATGCTCAACTACATCGCGTTCTACCTCGTGTCGTTCCTGCTGCGCACCCCCGGTGCCCTGCAGGCGCCGGGTCAGAACAACCCCAAGAGCGGGCCGATCCTCGAGACGGCGCAGTTCCCGCCGCTGCTCGGTGACCAGTACAACCTCAACCTCGGGTTCATCCTCGTGATCGTCGCGACGATCTACGTCTGGTACCTGCTCAACCGCTCGGCGCTCGGCTTCCGGTTCCGCGCCGTCGGCGAGAACCCGCACGCCGCACGCGTCGCCGGCATCAAGGTCGAGCGCGTCTACGTGCAGGTCATGCTCATCGCGGGAGCGCTCGTCGGTCTCGCCGGCGTGTACCAGGTGCTCGGCAACTTCACGGGAGGCTTCGCCTCGGGTCTCGACGCGAGCATCGGCTTCGACGCGATCACCGTGGCCCTGCTGGGCCGCTCGAAGCCGTGGGGTGTCTTCTTCGCGGGCATCCTGTTCGGAGCCCTCAAGGCCGGCAGCTACACGATGCAGGCGGCCGAGGGCATCCCCGTCGACATCGTGCTCGTCGTGCAGTCGTTCATCGTGCTGTTCATCGCGGCGCCGCCCCTCGTGCGCTCGATCTTCCGCCTGCCCACCCCGGATCCGCTCTTCCAGTGGCGGACCCCGAAGCTCGCCCGCAAGGCGGAGGTGACCCAGTGAGCGTCGTGACCACCACTCGCGAGTCCGCGTCAGGACTCGCTCCCGCCGCGATGGTTGTGCGCAGCTGGAAGGCTCCCATCGCCTTCGCGATCTTCAGCGTGCTCGGGGCGGTGCTGTTCGTCGCCCTCGCGCGCGGCGGCGACACCACCTACCGGCTCAGCAACGACAGCGATGCGATCGTGCTGCCGTCGATCGTGCTGCCCGCCGACCCCACGGGCATCGTGGTCGTCGTGCTCATGGCGGTCATCGCCGTCTACGCCTTCCTCCGGGTGCGCGGCGCCCAGAAGGTGCCGCTGTGGCTCACGACGATCTTCGCGGTCCTGTTCCTCGTCGGCTTCCTCACGTGGGCGGCCGCCGGGTCGACCGTGCCCCTCGTGGGCCTCCTCGCCGGGGCCCTGACGGTGAGCACGCCGCTCATCTTCGGCTCGCTCGGCGGCGTCATCAGCGAGCGCGTGGGTGTCGTCAACATCGCGATCGAGGGCCAGCTGCTCGCCGGCGCCTTCGTCGCCGCGATGGTGGCCACCTTCACCGGTTCGGCCATCGTCGGTCTGCTCGCCGCCATGCTCGCGGGCGCGGCGGTCTCAGCGGTGCTCGCGGTGTTCGCCATCAAGTACCTCGTCGACCAGGTCATCGTCGGCGTCGTGCTCAACGTGCTCGTCATCGGGCTCACGAGCTTCCTGTACTCGACGGTGATGACGGCCGACCCCGACCTCTTCAACAAGCCGGAGCGGTTCGAGCGCATCGCCATCCCGCTGCTGAGCGACATCCCCGTGCTCGGGCCGATCCTGTTCAACCAGACGATCATCGTCTACCTGATGTTCGCGCTCGTCCCGACGGTGTGGTTCGCGCTGTTCAAGACCCGCTGGGGTCTGCGCCTCCGCTCGGTCGGCGAGCACCCCAAGGCCGCTGACACGGTCGGCATCAACGTGCGCGGCACGCGCTTCTGGAACGTGCTGCTCGCGGGCCTCATCGTCGGCGGCGGCGGCGCGTTCTTCACGCTCGCAGCGATCGGATCCTTCACGAAGGAGATGACCAACGGCGCGGGCTTCATCGCCCTGGCCGCCGTGATCTTCGGCCAGTGGAACCCCATCCGCGCCACCCTCGCGGCCCTGCTCTTCGGTTTCGCGACGAACCTGCAGTCGACGCTCTCGATCGTCGGTTCGCCCGTGCCGAGCGAGTTCATGCTGATGCTGCCCTACCTCGTGACGATCTTCGCGGTGGCCGGGCTCGTCGGGTTCTCGCGGCCGCCCGCGGCCTCGGGCAAGCCCTACATCAAGTCATGAGCGGGGCATCCGTGACCGGGATCGACTGGGATGCCCTGCGCGCCGTCGCCCTCGAGGCGATGTCGCACGCCTACGTGCCCTACTCGAAGTTCCCCGTCGGGGTCGCCGCGATCGTCGACGACGGCCGCGTGATCTCGGGCTGCAACGTCGAGAACGCCTCGTACGGGCTCACGCTGTGCGCAGAGTGCGCGCTCGTCTCGAGCCTGCACATGACCGGCGGCGGCAAGCTCGTCGCCTTCACGTGCGTCGACGGCAACGGCGGCGCCCTCATGCCGTGCGGCCGATGCCGCCAGCTGCTCTTCGAGCACTCGGCGGAGGGCATGCTGCTCGAGACCGTCTCGGGCATCAAGACGATCGATGAGGTGCTGCCCGACGCGTTCGGGCCGCGCACCCTGGAGGAGTTCCGTTCATGAGCATCGAGCCGTTCGACGTCGTCGACCTGATCCGCACCAAGCGCGACAAGGGCGCCCTCACCACCGAGCAGATCGGCTGGATGATCGACGCCTACACGCGCGGCTACGTCGCCGACGAACAGATGTCGGCCATGACGATGGCGATCTTCCTCAACGGCATGACGCGCGAAGAGGTGCGCGACATGACCCTGGCGATGGTCGCCACCGGCACCCGGCTCGACTTCTCGGGCCTGTCGAAGAAGACCACCGATAAGCACTCCACGGGCGGGGTCGGCGACAAGATCACGCTGCCGCTCGCGCCGCTCGTCGCCTCGTTCGGCGTCGCCGTGCCGCAGCTCAGCGGCCGCGGGCTGGGCCACACGGGGGGCACGCTCGACAAGCTCGAGAGCATCCCCGGATGGCGCGCGAACATCACGGTCGACGAGATGATGGCGCAGCTCGAGAGCGCGGGCGCCGTCGTGTGCGCCGCAGGCTCGGGTCTCGCGCCGGCCGACGGCAAGCTCTACGCCCTGCGCGACATCACCGGCACGGTCGAGTGCATCCCGCTCATCGCCTCGTCGATCATGTCGAAGAAGATCGCCGAGGGCACCGCCGCGCTCGTACTCGACGTCAAGTTCGGCTCGGGCGCCTTCCTGAAAGACATCGAGCAGTCGCGCGAGCTCGCGAAGGTCATGGTGCGTCTCGGTGAGGATGCCGGGGTCGCGACGCGCGCCGTGCTCACCAACATGAACGTTCCGCTGGGCCTCGCGATCGGCAACGCCAACGAGGTGCGCGAGTCGGTCGAGGTGCTCGCCGGTGGCGGGCCCGCCGACGTGATCGAGCTGACCGTCACGCTCGCCCGCCACATGCTCGAGCTCGCCGGCATCACCGACGCCGATGTCGAGGGCGCGCTGCAGAACGGTCAGGCGATGGATGCGTGGAACGCGATGATCCGCGCGCAGGGCGGCGACCCCGAGGCGCCGATGGCCGAGGCGGCCGAGCACCACGTCGTCACGGCCGACCGCGACGGCGTGCTCGTCGAGCAGCACGCGCTACCGTTCGGCATCGCCGCCTGGCGCCTCGGCGCGGGCCGCGCTCGCAAGGAGGACCCGGTCGACCACGCGGCGGGCATCGACCTGCACGCCAAGCCCGGTGACACCGTGACGAAGGGTCAGCCCCTGTTCACGATGCACACGAACGAGGCGGCGCGGTTCGACCGCGCGTTCGAGGCCCTCGAGGGCGGCTACCGCATCGGCAACGCCGGCGACGAGGTCGTGACGGGCGGGCCGCTCGTGGCGGGGGTTGTCGACTAGAGGTCGACCGCGCCGATGCGCTCGAGCGCGTCGATGACGAGCGCCCAGAAGCGATCGTTGTCGATGTCGAGGGCGACCTGCGTCGTGCATCCTTCGGGAGCGGGGGCGCGGAGGTCGGCGACGGTCATGCCGAGCGTGAGCCCGCCCGTCAGTTCGACGTCGAGGGGCGCTGTCACGACCCGCAGCAGCGTGGGGTCGATGAGGTACGCGACCGCGCAGGGGTCGTGCACCGGCGGGTGGTCGAAGCCCTGCGCGTCTTTGTAGGAGTGCGCGAAGAACTCCAGCAGCTCGCCGACGAAGCGCGCCGGGGCGGTGCCGACGGCGGCGATGCGTGCGGCGACCTCGTCGGTCGCGAGCGCCTGGTGGGTGGCGTCGAGCCCGATCATGGTGAGCGGCCACGGCTCGTTGAACACGATGTGGGCGGCCTCGGGGTCGATGATGATGTTGAACTCGGCGACGGCGCTCCAGTTGCCGACGTGCACGCCGCCGCCCATGAGCACGACCTGCTTCACCCGCTCGGCGAGGCGCGGTTCTTTGCGCACGGCGAGGGCGATGTTGGTGAGCGCGCCTGTCGGCACGAGCGAGACCGTCTTCGGCGGGTGGCTCATGACGATGTCGATGATGAGGTCGACGGCGTGGCGCGGGTCGAGCTCGACGACGGGCTCGGGCAGCACGGGTCCGTCGAGCCCCGACTCGCCGTGGATGTCGGGCGCCGTCTCGACGGTGCGCACGAGCGGGCGGTGGGCTCCGCGGGCGATCGGCACGGCATCCATGCCGATGACCCGCGCGACCGAGAGGGCGTTGCGGGTGACCTTCTCGATCGTCTGATTGCCCATGACGGTGGTCACGGCGAGCAGCTCGATCGCGGGGGAGCCGTGCGCGAGCAGCATCGCGACCGCGTCGTCGTGGCCGGGGTCGCAGTCGAGGATGATCTTCTGCGGTGCGGAATCTGCGGGGAGGAGCGCCATGGGGCGAGCCTAGCGCACAACTGCATATATGAAAGCGACTTGCGCGTGTGTAAAGTTCGCTCATGAGCATCCACACCCCCGCCGACGATCTCGCGGCTCGCGGCGCCGCCCGAATCGACTGGATCCGGTCGCGCATGACCCTGCTCGCGGAGGTGCGGGCGCGCTTCGCCGACGAGCAGCCCTTCGCGGGCCATCGCATCGGCATGTCGTTGCACCTCGAGCCCAAGACCGCGGTGCTGCTCGAGACGCTGCAGGCGGGTGGGGCCGAGATCGTCGCGACCGGCAACCACGGCTCGACGCAGGACGACATCGTCGCCCACCTGCGCGGCCAGGGGATGACCGTGCACGGCACGCGCGCCGACACCCTCGAGCAGCACCACGTCAACGTCGCGGCGGTGGATGCGGCCCGGCCGAGCATCCTGCTCGATAACGGCGCCGACCTCGCCGCGCTCGCCGCCGCCCGTGTCGACCCCGAAGCCGTGGCGGCGGGCGACCCGACGGGCGGCACCGGCATCATCGGCGGAACGGAGGAGACGACGAGCGGCGGCATGCGGCTGCGCACCGAACTCGCTGGCCGCCTGCCCTTTCCCCTCATCGTCATCAACGACTCTCTGCTCAAGGCGATCGGTGAGAACAAGCACTCGGTCGGCCAGTCGGTCGTCGAGAGCATCATGCGCATCACGAACCTGCGCCTCGTGGGCCGCCGGTTCCTCGTCGCGGGCTACGGCTGGTGCGGGCGCGGCATCGCGCAGTATCTGCGGGCCATGGGCGCCAAGGTCGCGGTCGCCGAGATCGACGACCTGAAGGCGTTCGAGGCGGCGTGGGACGGCTACCGTGTCGGCAGCATCGTCGACCTCGCCAGCTGGGCCGAGGTCGTCATCACCGCGACCGGCCACCCCGATGTCGTCACCGCCGAGGTCGTCGACGCGCTCGCCGACGGGGCGGTGCTCGCCAACGCCGGCCACTTCCCGTGGGAGATCGACGTGCCGGGCCTCTACGCTCGCGCGACATCGCGCACGGTGCTCGACGAGGCGATCGAGCGCGTCGACCTGCCGGGCGGCCGTCACGTGGTGCTGCTCGCCGAAGGGCGCATGATGAACCTCGCCGGCCGCGAGCCGAAGGGCAACTCGATCGAGGCGATGGATCTCGGCTTCCTGCTGCAGGCGCTCTCGCTCGAGCGCGTGGCGCGCGACCCGGCGTCTCTCGTCGCGGGGGCGCAGCCGGTTCCCGACGCGATCGAGCGCGCGATCGCGCGCGGGATGCTCGCCGCGATGGGCGCGCACCGATGAGCATGCCCGCTCCGGAATACAGCGTTCCCGCGGTCGAGAAGGCCCTCGACATCCTCGAACTGCTCGCCGAGGCCCCGGAGCCGCTCTCGCAGACCGAGATCGCCGAGGCGATCGGCCGCAGTGTGGGGCAGCTCTTCCGCGTGCTCGTGACGCTCGAGCGGCGGGGCTTCCTCGTGCGCGAGCGCGGCGGCGGCTACCTGCTCGGCACCCGCCTGTTCGACCTGGCGCACCGGCACGAGCCGCTGCGCGGACTGCGCGCGGCCGCTCTGCCGGTGATGCACGAGCTGGCCGACGAGGTGCGTCAGAGCTGCAACCTGGCGGTGCTCGACGGCGATCGGGTGCGCGTGGTCGCGCAGGTCGAGTCGCCCGCCGATTTCGGCTACCGGGTGCGGGTGGGGGCGCTGTTCGACGCGGCGACGACGGCGACGGGGGAGGTGCTGCGCGGCGCCGCCGAGGTGGTGCGCGCCGATGCGCTGCAGCACGGCATCACCGACGTCGTCGTGGCGGTGCGCGCGCCCGACGGGTCGACGGCCGCGGCGCTCACGGTGCCCTACGTCAGCACGAGCTTCAGCACCGTCGCGCATGACGCAGTGGTGGCGCGGGCACGGGCCGCGGCTGCCGCGATCGGGCTGCGCCTGGGTCAGGTCGGGAACGCCGTATCTGGGGTCACGACTCGGTAACGAACCGGTAGGTTTGTGGGTATGACGACGGCGACAGCGAACCTCCTTCCGGGCACCGATCTGGCGATCGAGTCGCTGCCGAAGGTGTCGCTGCACGACCACCTCGACGGCGGCGTGCGGCCGCAGACGATCATCGAGCTCGCCGACGCGATCGGCCTCGAGCTGCCCGCCACCGACGCCGAGGCTCTGGGGGCCTGGTTCGCCGAGAAGAGCGACTCGGGCTCGCTCGTGGAGTATCTGAAGACCTTCGACGTCACGACCGCCGTCATGCAGACGCGCGAGGGCCTCGAGCGCGTCGCCCGCGAGTTCGTGCTCGACCTCGCGGCCGACGGCGTGGTGTGGGGCGAGATCCGCTGGGCCCCCGAGCAGCACCTCACGCGCGGGCTCTCGCTCGACGAGACCGTCGAGGCCGTGCAGTCGGGTCTGGATGCCGGGGTCGAGGAGGCGCGCGGGGCCGGTCACAGCATCCGTGTCGGCCAGCTCGTCAGCGCCATGCGTCACGCCGATCGCGGGCGTGAGATCGCCGAGCTCGCCCTGCGGCACCGCGATCGCGGCGTCGTGGGCTTCGATATCGCGGGTGCCGAGGCGGGCTTCCCGCCCAGCCGGCTGCAGGACGCCTTCGACCTGCTCGCCGCGAGCTTCTTCCCGGCGACCATCCACGCCGGCGAGGCCGACGGCCTCGAGTCGATTCGCGGCGCCCTGCTCGACGGCCGCGCCCTGCGGCTCGGCCACGGCGTGCGCCTCGCGGAGGACATCACGCTGCGTGACGAGGGCGGCGCGACGGTCGCCGAGCTCGGCCTGCTCGCCGAGTGGGTGAAAGACCGCCAGATCGCGCTCGAGACCAGCCCGAGTTCGAACCTGCAGACCGGCGCGATCGCGGCGTGGGGCGACCAGATGGTCGACCACCCGCTCGACCTCTTCTACCAGCTGGGCTTCCGCGTCACCGTCAACACCGACAACCGCCTCATGAGCGCGACGACGCTCAGCCGCGAGCTGCGGCTCGTCGCCGAGGCGTTCGGCTACGACCTCGACGACCTGCTCACCCTGCAGCTCAACGCCGCCCAGGCCGCCTTCCTGCCGGTCGAAGACCGCGAGGCGCTCATGGACACCCTCATCGACGGCTTCGAGGCCGCCCTGTGAGCCTTCCCGCCCTCGCCGATCGGGCGATCGTGCTGCACGCACGCGCCGCCGATTGGCGCGACGCCATCCGTCTCGCGGGCGACGCGCTCGTCGACAGCGGGTGCACGACCGCCGAGTACACCGAGGCGATGATCCGCATGGTCGACGACCACGGGCCCTACATCGTCATCGCGCCGGGCCTCGCCCTCGCGCACGCCCGCCCCGGCCCCGAGGTGCGCTGCGACGGACTCTCGGTCGTGACGCTCGCCGAGCCGGTCGAGTTCGGGCACGCCCACAACGATCCCGTGCGCGTCGTCATCGGCCTCGCGGGTGTCGCGGCCGACGGCCACCTCGAAGCCGTGGCGCAGCTCGCGAACGCCTTCAACGACGCGGCGGCCATCCCGGGGCTCGCCGCGGCGACGACGCGGGATGCTGTGCGTCAGATTCTCGCCGGCGAAGGCGTCGCGTGAAGATCGTCACGATCTGCGGAGCCGGCATCGGCTCGAGCGGCATCCTCAAGGTCAACGCGGAGCGCGTGCTGCAGCGTCTCGGCCTCACGGCGACGGTCGTCGCGGCCGATCTCGCCTCGGTCGAGCGGGTCGCCGCCGACGCCCAGGTGATCCTGACGAGCGGCGAGTTCGTCGAGGCTATCGGCCCGACGCGTGCTGACGTCATCGTCATCGACAACTACTTCGACAGCGACGAGCTGAGCGCCAAGCTCGAGGCCGCGATCGGCTGAGTGGCTCAGCTCTGGCCGGCCGGGCCGTTCTTCTCGTCGAAGCGGCCGGAACGGATGAGCAGGGCGACCGCGACGCCGAGCGCGCTGAGCGGGGCGATGTACGGCGCGAACGAGAAGAGCGCGAGCGCCACGAGCACGCCGACACCCGCGGCGACCGCGAGGCGCCGCCCGGGGCTGGCGGCGCTCTGCGCCAAGGGCAGCATCGCCCACGCGGCGAAGCCCGCTGCGACGCCGGTCGTCGCGAGCAGCAGGTAGGGCAGCAGTGACGAGAGCAGGCCCGTCGTGCCGAGCAGCGCGGTCGGTGCCGAGATCATGTCCGGTACGAGCGCCAGCGGTCGGATGAGCAGCACCGCGTAGGCGGCCGCCATGGTCCACGCGGGCATGGCCGTCGATCCGATGAGCGCGTGCACCGCCCGCAGCAACGGCAGGAAACCGAGGAACGCGAGCACGTTGCCGCCGAGGAACCAGCGGATGAGTACCACCTGGTCGGTCTCGCCGATGAGCACCGCCGGCACGAGCACCGCGCCCACCAGCATCATCGCGAGCGCGATGAGCGCCCACACGGCGCCCACGCCGCGACCAGGGGCCGTGCTGATTCGAGCGAGCAGGCCGGACGACTCGGGGGAGTGGCTCATGAGCGCACCTTTCGACGGAGGGCGAGGATCGTCGTCGCGACGGCGACGAAGGCGAGAACGAGCGCACCGCTCGGCAGCACGATGAGCCACCATACGATCGCCGCGGTGATCGCGAGCATGATCACCGAGCCGAGGCGCAACGCGGCGGCCCGACGGGTGATGAGCCCGGTAACGATGGCGAGAGCGACCGACTGCAGGGCGATCGCGCTCGTGATGACGACGGGGATGGGCGCCGTCGCCATGGCGGCCGACGCGGCGACGACCAGGCCGCTCGCGATGGCGAGCGCCTCGCGCAGCCCTGTCGCGACACGTGCGAGCACGGCGACCTGCACGAGCAGCGGCACGGCGCCGAGCGAGGCCAGAGCGAATCCCTGCCCGGGCACGAGCAGTCCGGCTTCGGCCGCCGCCGATCCGGCTGTCCAGGCGAGGGCGACGACGACAACCGCGACGACCCCGAGCCCGATGCTCTGACTGCGCTCGCCCGCCGACCACGGCCGCTGGGGCCGCGGTGCGCGCGGCAGCGGCGGCATGCCGGGCAGACCGGAGACCCCGATGCCGCGCCCGTCGTCACCATGCTCGGCGGCGTACTCGGCCTCGAGCTGCTTGCGGAACGCCACCTCGCGCTCGAAGCGCGCCCCGCGGACGCGGTCGACGATGCCGAGCCCGATCGCCCCGGCCATGACGAGCGCGGGGCTGACTCCCGCGATCATGAAGGGCAGGGCGAGCCCCGCCCCACCGATTCCCGCCCACACGTGCGCGACCATCGGGTCGACGTAGGGGCGGATGAGCACGACCGTGGATGCCGCGGCGGCCGCCGTCGTGATCGCGACGACCGCACCGACCTGCACGTCGACGGCGCCGATGGGGCGCTCCGGCCCGATCGTGAGCAGGGCCAGCACGCCGATCGCGGCGAGCGCGCTCGCGATCGCCATGACGATGGCCGAGACGGCGGGGATGCGGGTCAGCTGGTCGAATCCGCGGCGGTTGTAGAGCATCCCGAGGCCGATCGCGCCCAGTACGACCGCGATCGTCGTCGGCAGGCTCTGCAGTGCGGCGACCTGCTGCGCCAGGGCGAGCAGCTGCTCGTCGACGATGGGCGTCGTGCCGTCGCCGGGCGCCGAGTACGGGCCGGGAATCTCGAATGCGCCCAGCGCTGCGAGCGCCCGACCGGATGCCCAGCTCACGAGCGCCGCGAACCACAGCACGACGACCGGGGTCGGCAGCAGCGGCGGCCGCGCGGGCATCGGGGTCGTCACGCCCTCCACCCTATGCGCGCCGTCCTGTTCGCAACTCAGGCTGACGACCTGATCGTGCGCGACGACGGCGACCCATCGGGCACGACAGCCTGAGTTGCGAACACGTGCGACGTCGCGCGGTCGGCCGCAGACGCGGCCTAGACGATGAGCGCGCGCATGCCCGCCTCGAGCGCGGCGACCTCGGCCTGCGCAGCCGCTCGACGCTCGTCGACCGAGCCCTGCGTCGACGAGGCGTCGATGTACACCTTGACCTTCGGCTCGGTGCCGCTCGGCCGCACGATGACGCGGGCGCCGCCGCGCATCCAGAACCGCAGGATGTCACTGGGCGGGAACACCCCGAAGCCGCCGCTGAAGTCGTCGACCTGCTCGACGCGCACGCCCCCGACCTCGGCGGGCGGGGTGTCGCGCAGCGCGGCCATGATCGTGCTGATGCGGCTCAGGTCGGTGACCCGCAGCGAGACCTGCGCGCTCGCGAAGGCGCCGAAGCGCTCGTCGAAGTCGCGCTGGTGGTCATCGAGCGTGCGGCCCGCCGCCTTGAGCTCGCCGGCGAGGGCGAGGAAGTCGACCGCCGCGGAGATGCCGTCTTTGTCGCGCACCTTCTCGGGGTCGACGAGGTAGCCGAGGGCCTCCTCGTAGCCGTAGCCGAGGCCGCCGACGCGCGAGATCCACTTGAAGCCCGTGAGCGTGTCGCTGTAGCTGACGCCGTAGGCGGCGGCGACGGCCGACAGCGCGGGCGATGAGACGAGGGATGCCGCGAACTTCGCCTGCCTCCCCTCGCGCTGCAGGCGCTCCGCGGCCCGCCATCCCAGCAGAGCTCCGACCGCGTTGCCGCTCAGCCGCCGCCAGCCCTCCGGGGTGGACGCGTCGGGAACGGCCACCGCGAGCCGGTCGGCGTCGGGGTCGTTGGCGATGATGAGCTCGGCGCCCGCGGCGCGAGCGGTCGCGAACGCGAGGTCCATCGCGCCCGGCTCCTCCGGGTTGGGGAACGCCACCGTCGGGAAGGCCCCGTCGGGTGCGATCTGCTCGGCGACGACGGTCGGCTCGCCGAGCCCCGCGTCGCGGAACACGCGCTGCGCGACCTCCCACCCGACGCCGTGCATCGCCGTGTAAACGAACGAGACCGGCTCGATGACGGCCGACTCGGGCGTGTGCGTGACGAGGGCGGCGGTGCGCGCGATGTAGGCGTCGATGATGCTCTCGCCCGCCGTCTCGTAGGTGCTCGATCGCGGCAGCTCGCCGACGACGCTCGTGTCTGCCACCTCGAGAATGGCGGCGTGGATCGCCTCATCGGCCGGCGCCACGATCTGCGAGCCGCCGTCGCGGCCGCCGAGGTAGACCTTGTAGCCGTTGTCGCGCGGCGGGTTGTGGCTCGCCGTCACCATGACGCCGGCGCTGAGGCCGAGCTCGCGTACGGCGAAGGCCAGCACGGGGGTCGGCAGGGCGCGCGGCAGCAGCACTACGCGCACGCCCGCGCCCGCCATGAGCTCGGCCGAGTCGCGCGCGAAGACGTCGCTGTTGACGCGGCCGTCGTAGCCGATGACCACGGAGGCGTTCTCGTCGCGGGCGAGCAGCCAGCGGGCGAATCCCGTCGCCGCCTGCGAGACGAGCACGCGGTTCATGCGGTTCGGACCCGCGCCGAGCTCACCGCGCAGGCCCGCGGTGCCGAAGGTGAGGCGCGTGTCGAAGCGGTCGCGGAGGGCATCCATCGCCGCCGCATCGCCGCCCTCGGCGGCGGGGATGAGCGCCTCGAGCTCGGCGCGCGTGACGGGGTCGGGGTCTTGTTCGAGCCACGACTTGGCGAGATCGAGAGTGGTCACGAGGTTCTCCTACAGAGCGGCGACGATGCGGGCGAGCAGGGCGCTGATGACCGGCTCGGCGTCTTTTCCGGCCTGGATGACCTCGCCGTGGCTCAGCGGTTCGGGCGAGATGCCCGCCGCGAGGTTGGTGATGAGCGAGAGGCCGAGCACCTCCATGCCGGCCTGGCGGGCCGCGATGGCTTCGAGCGCCGTCGACATGCCGACGATGTGGCCGCCCAGGGTCTTCGCCATCTGCACCTCGGCCGGGGTCTCGTAGTGCGGCCCGCGGAACTGCACGTAGACGCCCTCGTCGAGGCTCGGATCGATCTCGTGGGCGATGCCGCGCAGTCGGGCCGAGTACAGGTCGGTGAGGTCGATGAAGGTCGCGCCCTCGAGCGGCGAGTTCGCCGTCAGATTGAGGTGGTCGCTGATGAGCACGGGGGTGCCGGGCGTCCAGTGGTCTTTGATGCCGCCGGCGCCGTTGGTGAGGATCATGACGGATGCCCCCGCCGCCGCCGCGGTGCGCACCGAGTGCACCACCCGGCGCACGCCGTGGTTCTCGTAGTAGTGGGTGCGGGCGCCGATGACGAGCGCGCGCTTGCCGCTCGGCAGCAGGATCGAGCGCAGGGTGCCGACGTGCCCCTCGAGCGCGGGCTTGCTGAAGCCCGCGATGTCGGTGGCGGCGATCGTGTGCGTCGTCTCGCCGATGAGGTCGGCGGCCTTCGCCCAGCCCGATCCGAGGGTGAGGGCGATGTCGTGGTGCTCGACGCCCGTGGCCTCGGCGAGCTGCGCGGCCGCCTGAGCGGAGATCGCGAAGGGGTCGGCATGCGGGTCGTCGAGGGGGTTCACTGCGCTGTGGCTCATGACCGCCAGCCTACTGAGAGCGTCGTGGTCGCGGTTCAGCAACCCGGCGCGCACTCGCGCACGCTGACAGAATGGTGGGCATGACCACCCTCTTCGACCGTCAGCACCGCATCGCCGTTCTGGGCGGAGGCCCCGGCGGGTACGAAGCCGCGCTCGCGGGAGCCCAGCTCGGGGCCGACGTCACCCTCGTCGAGCGCGTCGGCGTGGGCGGCTCGGCGGTGCTCACCGACGTCGTGCCGTCGAAGACTCTCATCGCGACCGCCGAGGCCGCGGGGGCCATTCGAGACGCCGGTGAACTCGGGGTGCAGTTCTTCGCGCGCGGCGAGACCGGCCGCGCCGTCAAGCCCGAGGTGGCCGTCAACCTCGCTCAGGTCAACAAGCGACTGCTGCGCCTGGCGCAGGAGCAGAGCGATGACATGCGCGAGCAGCTCGTCGAGGCGGGCGTGCGCATCATCGCGGGCGACGGCCGGCTCGACGGCCCGAACCGCATCGTCGTCGCGACGGGGCACGGCACGAAGCGCACCGACTTCGACCAGTGCGACGCAGACACGGTCATCGTGGCCGTCGGGGCGTCGCCGCGAGAGCTGCCCACGGCGAAGCCCGACGGGAAGCGCATCCTCACCTGGACCCAGCTCTACACGCTCAGCGACGTTCCCGACCATCTCATCGTCGTCGGCTCGGGCGTCACGGGCGCCGAGTTCGCCTCGGCCTATCGCGCGCTCGGCGCGCAGGTCACCCTCATCTCGAGCCGCGACCAGGTGCTGCCGGGTGAGGATGCTGATGCCGCGCAGCTCATCGAGCAGGTGTTCCGCCGCAACGGCATGACGCTGCTCGCGAAGAGCCGTGCCGACTCGGTGGTCAACACGGGAGAGGGCGTGAAGGTCACCCTGAGCGACGGCACCGTCATCGAGGGCTCGCACTGCCTCATGGCGGTGGGCTCGATCCCCAACACGGCGGGCATCGGGCTCGAGGATGCCGGGGTGCAGCTCACGGCCTCCGGCCACATCGCGGTCAACAAGGTGGCGCGCACGTCGATGCCCAGCGTCTACGCGGTCGGCGACTGCAGCGACTCGCTGCCGCTCGCATCCGTCGCCGCGATGCAGGGCCGCACGGCCGTGTATCACGCGATGGGCGACGCGGTGACCCCGATCCGGTTGCGGAACGTGACATCCAACATCTTCACCGCGCCCGAGATCGCGACGGTCGGCTTCTCGCAGAAGCAGATCGAAGACGGCGAGACGCGCGGCATCGTGCACAAGCTGATGCTCGAGACCAACCCGCGCGCGAAGATGCAGGGCGTCACCGACGGCTTCATCAAGATCTTCGCGGCGAAGACCTCGGGCACTGTCATCGGGGGAGTGATCGTGGCCCCGCGGGCCTCCGAGCTCATCCTGCCGGTCGCCCTCGCCGTCGAGCACCGTCTGACCGTCGACCAGCTCGCTCGTGCCTACTCGGTCTACCCCTCGCTCTCGGGCGGCATCACGGATGCCGCGCGCGCGATGCACGTGCCCCGCGACTAGCCCGTCCCGCGCGCGCCCGCGCCCCGCCCGCGCCCGCGGCCCGCGGCCCGCGGGGCCGAGCGATGACCCCGGTCGTCGGCGATGACGGCGAACGTTTTGCGTATTCGCCCACGAGAGACGTCATCGCTTGGGCTCGCTGCACAGACCCCCACGGAGATCGCCCCCGACCCGCGACCGTGACTCCCTCCACGTCTCCTCCCCGGGCTGGACGTCGCGCGGCCGTCGCGCGACAGACGGCGCGCCGGTGCGCGTCGGCATCCGGTCGGGCACTCTGCCCGCATGCGCACCCTCGACGGCTATCGCTCGCCCACCGGACTCATCCGTATCGCTCAGGTCGACGACCTCGGTGATCGCAGCCGGCTCTACCGCGAATTGGCGGCCGGAGCCTACCGGCGCATCGCGCGCGGTGTGCTCGTCCCCGAGTCGCACTGGGCCGCGCTCGACCCAGACGCCCGGCATCGGTTGCTCATCGCCGCCGTCGCTGAGCGCATGCCCGGCGACGAGGTCGTCGCCCACCTGTCAGCGGCGGCACTGTGGAGGTTGCCCACGCTCGACCCTTGGCCTGATCGAGTGCAGACTCTGGGCCCCGCCATCGGCGGCGGCCGCGGCACGACCGAGCGGTTGCGGCGGACAGGTGCACCCGATGATCAGGTCGTCGTCATCGACGGATTCCCGGTCACCTCGCTCGCGCGTACGGTCGTCGACATCAGCCGCACGGAGTCGCTCGAGTCGGCACTTGTGGTGGCGGATGCGGCGTTGCGCCGGTCAGCGCATCCCGTCGCGGGGCTTCCGCGCACGGCGCCCACCCGTGCTGATCTCGAGCGTGAGCTCGCCCGCGTACCGCGGTTCCACGGAGAACGCCGCGCCGCGCGCGTTATCGCTCTCGCCGACGGACGTGCCCAGCTGCCGGGCGAGACGCTCAGTCGACTCACGATGATGCGACTCGGGGTGCCGGAACCTGTGCTTCAGCATCGCGTTTTCGCCACATCCGGCCGGTACTACGACCTCGACTTCTATTGGCCCGAGCAGAACATCGGCGCCGAGTTCGACGGCAAGGTCAAGTACCTCGACCCGCGCTACCGCACAGGTCGCACGGCCGAGCAGGTCGTCTACGACGAGAAGGTGCGCGAAGACGAGTTGCGCCTCGAGCTCGACGGCTTCGGCCGATGGGACTGGACTGTTGCACGCACTCCGCACCTCCTGGCAGAGCGACTTCGCCTCATCGGCTTGCGATGGTGAGGCGGGGTTCGCGTAGCGGTAAGGCTGCCCGACCCCCGGGCGCTGATGCTGTGCGTCGGTGATGAGCGTGGATGTTCACCGTCAGCGCCAACGCACGGCATCAGCGCCCGGATGCGGGGTACCGGATGCGGGGTACGGGGTGCCGGGTGCCGGGTTGCGGGGTGCGGGGCGCCGGCGCGCGGGGCAGAGCGGCGCCAGCGGCGGCGCGGCGCGGGTCAGTCGGTGATGGTCAGCAGCACGTGGCCCGACGCCACCGTCTCGCCCACCGCGGCGCCGATGCTCGCGATCACGCCGTCTTTGTGCGCCGTGAGCGGCTGCTCCATCTTCATCGCCTCGAGCACGACGACGAGGTCGCCGGCGACGACCTTGTCGCCCTCGGCGACCGCGAGCTTCACGACCGTGGCCTGCATGGGGCTCTTGACGGCGTCGCCCGAGGCGCCGGCCGCGACCGCCGAGCCCGAGCGCCGCTTGGGCGGGGCGGCGAGCGCGGTGGAGGCGCGTGCGCCGGACGCGGGCACGAGCGTCTCGGGCAACGAGACCTCGAGGCGCTTGCCGCTGACCTCGACGACGACGGTGTGCCGGGGCGCGGGCGCGCCGAGCGGCTCGGCGAGCGACCCGCTCCAGGGTTCGAGCTGGTTGTCGAACTCGGTCTCGATCCAGCGCGTGTAGACCGTGAAGGGAGCGCCGTCGGCGGGCGCGAATGCCGGGTCGTCGACGATCGCGCGGTGGAAGGGCAGCACGGTCGGCAGGCCGGCGACCTCGAACTCGGCGAGGGCGCGGCGCGAGCGCTCGAGCGCATCGTCGCGGGTCTTGCCGGTGACGATGAGCTTGGCGAGCAGCGAGTCGAAGGCGCCCGAGATGACGTCGCCCGTCGTGACGCCCGAGTCGACGCGCACACCGGGGCCGCCGGGGAAGCGCAGAGCGTGCACGGGGCCGGGCATGGGCATGAAGTTCAGCCCCGGGTCTTCCCCGTTGATGCGGAACTCGAAGGAGTGCCCGTGCGCGACCGGGTCGTCGTAGCCGAGCGGCTCGCCTTCGGCGAGGCGGAACTGCTCGCGCACGAGGTCGATGCCGGTGACCTCCTCCGAGACCGGGTGCTCGACCTGCAGGCGGGTGTTGACCTCGAGGAACGACACGGTGCCGTCGGCGCCGATGAGGAACTCGCACGTGCCGGCTCCGAGGTAGCCGACCTCTTTCAGGATGGCCTTCGACGAGGTGTAGAGCAGCTCGGTCTGCTCGGGGGTGAGGAACGGCGCGGGGGCCTCCTCGACGAGCTTCTGGTGGCGGCGCTGCAGCGAGCAGTCGCGCGTCGAGATGACGACGACGGTGCCGTGCGCGTCGGCGAGGCACTGGGTCTCGACGTGGCGCGGCTTGTCGAGGTACTTCTCGACGAAGCACTCGCCCCGGCCGAAGGCCGCGATAGCCTCGCGCGTGGCCGAGTCGAACAGCTCGGGGATCTCCTCGCGCGTGCGCGCGACCTTGAGGCCGCGGCCGCCGCCGCCGAAGGCGGCCTTGATGGCCACGGGCAGTCCGTGCTCGTCGACGAAGGCGAGCACCTCGTCGGCGCCGCTGACGGGGTTGAGGGTTCCGGGGGCCAGCGGGGCGCCGACCTTCTCGGCGATGTGCCGGGCGCTGACCTTGTCGCCGAGCTTCTCGATCGCATCCGGAGACGGCCCGATCCAGATGAGGCCCGCGTCGATGACGGCGCGCGCGAAGTCGGCGTTCTCGGCGAGGAAGCCGTAGCCGGGGTGCACCGCGTTCGCTCCCGACCGGCGGGCGATGCTGAGCAGCTTGTCGATGACCAGGTAGGTGTCGGCACTCGTCGTGCCGTTCAGGGCGTAGGCCTCGTCGGCGAGGCGCACGTGCCGGGCATCCCGATCCTGGTCGGCGTAGACGGCGACCGTCGCGATGCCGGAATCACGAGCGGCGCGGATGACGCGGACGGCGATCTCGCCACGGTTGGCGATGAGGATCTTCGTGATGCGGGCCATGGTTCCCCAGCCTAGGGGTGCGCGCGGCCGCCGCGTTTGGCGGGGGCCCACAAAAGGGATGCGGATCGCTTAGCGGTTCCAGAGATCGGTCCAGCGCCCGCCGAGCTCGTGCACGAGCTTGCGCAGCAGGGGCACCGAGAGCCCGACGACGGTGTGCGGGTCGCCCTCGATGCGGTCGATGAAGCCGGCGCCCTTCGAGTCGATGGTGAACGCTCCGGCGACCTTCAGGGGTTCGCCGGTGGCGATGTACGCGTCGATCTCGGCGGTCTCGATGTCGTCGGCGAAGTGCACGGTCGCGCGGGATGCCCGCCCGACGGCCCCGTTCGTGCGACCGCCCCGGTGGTCGATGAGCCAGTGGCCCGAGTGCAGCACTCCGCTGCGCCCGCGTTGGGCGAGCCAGCGCTCGCGCGCGATCGCGGGCTCGTGCGGCTTGCCGTACACGGTGCCGTCGAGCTCGAACGCCGAGTCGCCGCCGAGGATGAAGCCGTCGACGTCGGCCGGCGCGAGCCCCGCCGTGGCGAGCAGCGCCGGGTCGAGCACGGCTTCGGCTTTGAGGCGGGCGAGCAGCTGCACCATCTCGTCGGCCGGGAGGAGACCCTCGGGATGCGCGGCGGCGGCCGCATCCACCGCAGCCTCCTCGTCCACCCCCGGAGCGATCGCGACCGGTTCGATGCCGACCGCCCGCAGCGTCGCGAGCCGGGCCGGAGACGTCGAGGCGAGGTAGAGGCGCACGGCTCGATGCTACGGGCCGCGCCTAGGCTGAGGGCATGGGTGAGAACATCGGCAGCATCATCGAGCTCACGGTCGACAAGATCGCGCACGGCGGCATCGCCGTGGGCCGGCTCGACGGTCGGGTGGTGTTCGTGAGCGACGCGATCCCCGGCGAGACGGTGCGGGCGCGCGTGAGCGACGACCGCAAGAAGAGCTTCTGGCGCGCCGACGCCGTCGAGGTGCTGCAGCCGAGCGAGCACCGTCGCGAGCACGTCTGGTCGGCCGCCGCGATCGACCGCGATCCGCGCGGCCGGGCGGGTGGCGCCGAGTTCGGCCACATCGCCCTCGCCCACCAGCGCGAGCTCAAGCGCCAGGTGCTCGCCGAATCGCTGCAGCGCATGGCGGGCATCGAGAGCGACGTCACCGTCGAGCCGCTGCCGGGCGACCCGGCCGTGAACGGACTCGGCTGGCGCACCCGCATCCGGCTGCACGTCGACGACCAGGGCCGCCTCGGGCCCATGGCGTCGCGCTCCCACTCGGTGATCCCGGTGCAGGATGTTCCTCTCGCGACCGCCGCCGTGCAGGCCGCGACCCCCTTCGCCGAGCGCTTCGTCGGCCTCGGCACGCTCGACGTCATCGCGCCGACGACGAGCGAGCCGCGGCTCGTCATCGGCGAGCAGAAGCCCACCGTCATCCGTGAGCTCGTCGGCGAGCGCGAGTTCCAGCTCGATGACACCGGCTTCTGGCAGGTGCACCGCTCAGCGCCGGTGGCGCTCACGCGCGCCGTGCAGGAGGCCATCGACCCGGCGCTCTTCGACCCGCGCGCCGAGAACCTCGACCTCTACGGCGGGGTCGGCCTGCTCGCCGCCGCCGTCGCCGACCGCTTCGGCGCCGAGACGCGCATCACGAGCGTGGAGTCCGACGAGCGGGCGACCGACCACGCGAGCGAGAACCTCGCCGAGTGGCTCGGCGCCTCGGCCGAGACGGGCCGCGTCGACCGCTGGCTGCGCGAGCTCGACGCCGGGGCCTCGGCTGCCGACCGCGACCGCCTTCGGGCGGCGACGATCGTGCTCGATCCGCCGCGCTCGGGCGCCGGATCCGACGTCATGACGGTGCTCGGGCGGCTCGCCCCGGCGCAGCTCGTCTACGTGGCGTGCGATCCGGTGGCGCTGGCTCGGGATGTCGCCCTCGCCGCCGAGGCCGGCTATCGGCTGGCGCGCATCCGGGCCTTCGATCTCTTCCCGCACACGCACCACGTCGAAGCGGTCGCGACGCTCGTTCGCGACTGACAGCCGAGCCATCGCGCGCACTCGCGGCGCGCCCTGGCCCCCATCAGGGGCGCACGCGCGGCTAACATGGTGAGCACTGCGGCCACCTGGTCGGCCCGCAGCCCACCCCGTTGATGAAGGGCTCGGTTCTGCCGTCGTGGTTGCTCCCGTGAACAAGCAGGTGCGCGTCGCTGTCGTCGACGACCACGAGTCGGTGCGGCTGGGCCTGCAAGCGGCGTTCACGAATGCGGGCTTCGAGGTCATCACGACCGCCGCGGGAGTCCCCGAGCTCGTCGAGACGCTCGACGGGCGCGAGCTCGACGTCGTCGTGCTCGACCTGTCGCTCGGCGACGGCTCGAGCGTGACCGACAACGTCAAGGGCGTTCAGGCGCTCGGCGCCGCCGTGCTCGTGCACTCGATCGCCGACCGCGTCGCGAGCGTCCGCGAGGCGCTCGCCGCCGGGGCCGCCGGGGTCATCCCGAAATCGTCGGCGACGAGCACCGTCATCGCCGCCGCCGAGACGGTCGCCCGCGGCGAAGTGCTCAACAACCTCGAGTGGGCGAGCGCGATCGACGCCGACCGCGACTTCGCGAAGGCGCAGCTGGGGCGTCGCGAGCGCGAGATCCTGCACCTCTACGCGAGCGGCCTGCCGCTCAAGCTCGCCGCGCAGCAGCTCGGCATCGGCTACTCGACCGCCCGCGAGTACCTCGACCGCATCCGCGCCAAGTACGTCGAGGTGGGCCGCCCGGCACCGACCAAGGTCGACCTGCTGCGCCGCGCCGTCGAAGACGGCATCCTTCCCGGCCTCGACCCCGATGGCGATGAGTCGGCCTAAGGCTCCCGTCGTCGCACTCGTCGACGCGGATTCCGGGGCGCAGCCCGCCAAGGGCGCCTCGGCGAAGCAGCAGCGCAGCCCGCTCAGCCGCAAGCGCGTCGACACCGTCATCTCGCGCTCGGTGGCGTGGTTCGGCATCGTGTTCGGCCTGCAGGCGATCCCCTCGCTGCTCGGCCAGTACTCGCTCGGTCAGCCGCTCTGGTCGGCGCTCGCCGTCGGAGCGATGTACGGCTCGCTCGTCGTCGCGCTGCTCTGCTCGACGATCAAGCGGTGGGTCACGGGCTCGCACCTGCTCGTGTCGGGCGTCTACGTCGTCGCCCTGCTGACCTGGCCGTTCTTCCTCGCCGACCCGGCGGTGCCGCAGCAGGGCGATCACTGGCTCTACCAGCTCACGACCGTCGCCACGGCGACCGCGGCGATCGGCTTCCGTGTGCGGGGCGCGCTCATCTACCTCATCGTCGTGCCGCTCATCTACGGCATCATCCGGGCCACGCCTCAGGGTGGCGGGGGGCCCTGGGAGCTCGGGCTCTTCAACGCCATCTACGCGATCATCCTCGGCGGGGCAGTGCTCGTGATCGTCACCATGACCCGGGTCGCCGCCACCTCGGTCGACGAGGCGCAGGGTGCTGCGCTCGACCGCTACGCGCGCGCGGTGCGCCAGCACGCCACCGAGGTCGAGCGGGTGCACGTCGACTCGATCGTGCACGACAGCGTGCTGACGACCCTGCTGAGCGCCGCCCGGGCCGAGACTCCGGCCCAGAAGGTGCTCGCGGCGCAGATGGCCTCCAGCGCCATGCGCCACCTGCGCGAAGCGGCTCTCGTCTCGCCCGACGACGGCACGACGGTGCGGTTCCGCCAGCTCGCCGACCGCGTCGTGACGGCCGCGCGCCAGATGCCGGTGCCGTTCACCGTGCGTGTGCGGTCGCTCGACACTCGGGTCATCCCCTCAGCGCAGGCCGAGGCTCTGTACTCCGCTGCCGTGCAGGCCATGATGAACAGTGCTCAGCACGCCGGCGGGCCCGACGTGCGGCGCTGGCTCAAGGTCTCGGGAGTGCACGGCGGTGCGGTCGAGATCGAGATCGGAGACGCCGGCGCGGGCTTCGACCCCGACGCCGTGCCCGACGAGCGGCTCGGCGTGCGCCGGTCGATCGTCGAACGCACGGCCAACGCCGGAGGCTACGCCGACGTGCGAGCCGCCCCGGGTCGCGGCTCGGTCGTCGTGCTGTCATGGCCCGTGTTCGTCGCGGTCGATGATGACGACGCGGTGCGCGACGCCGCGTTCGACGACGACGCCTTCGATGGACGGGGCGAGGCATGAGGATCGGCGTTCCCCGCGCGCTCATCGTCACGATGGCCGCCATCTTCTCGGCGTACCACATCGTGCTCGGGCTCTACACGATCGACGCCCCCGCCGATCCGCTTCCCGTGCTCGCCGCCATGGCGCTCTACGCGACCGCGACGACGATCAGCCTGCTGCCCGGTCAGCCGGAGCGCATGCCGACGTGGATGGCCGTGGTCAACGTGCTCGTCTGCATCGCGATGACCCTGCTCATCACGCCGCAGCTCGACATCGGCCGCGAGGGCGGGCTCGGGTACGCCACCTGGTACGTCGCCGCCGTAGGCACGCTCCTGACGATCACCTCGACGCGTCGTCGTCACCTCTATGCCTGGGTCGGCATCGCCGCGCTCGTCGTGCAGACGGTGATCTGGGGCGGGCCGGGAGCGCTGCTCGGCATCGGCGTCATCGGAAGTGCCGCCTGGGTCGCTGTCTCGCACATCCTGTCGCGCGCCCTCGCGAAGGCCTCTCGCGATGCCGCACGGTTCGCCCGTGCCGAGCGCGAGGCCACCGACTGGCAGGCGGCGCAGGAGGCGCACCTGTACGAGCGCCAGTTCCGGCTCGGCCAGACCGGCACGACCGCGGTGCCCATGCTGCGCATCATCGAAGAGGCGGGCGGCGAACTGACCGAGGAGCAGCGGCAGGAGTGCCTGCACCTCGAGGGGGCCATTCGTGATGAGATCCGCGGCCGACGCCTGCTCGACGATGCGGTGCGGCGCGAGGTGATGACGGCGCGGCGCCGCGGAGTCGCCGTGAACCTGTTCGACGAGGGCGGTCTCGATGAGCTCGACGACGCCTCGCTCGCGCGCGTGCTCGGCACGCTCGCCGAGGCGATCCGCACGACGACGGCGACGCGCGTGATCGCGCGCACCGCTCCCCCCGATTCGGATGTCGCGGTCACCGTCGTGGGCCTGACCCCGTCGGGCGACGGCCGCGCTCGCGAGCTGGGCCAGTCGGACGACGATGAGGACGACTCGGTCGATCTCTGGCTCGAGATCCCGCGGAGCTCTCGCTAGTTGTAGTGCCCAGGCAGGTTGTTCAATCTGCTGATGGGAGGAACCTTGCCGATGGC
>NZ_JBHYEO010000014.1:66433-71952 GCF_051860105.1 Microcella sp. | reverse complement strand
AGTTCGCTGTGCGTGCCGACGTCGGTGATGCGCCCCTCCTGCAGCAGGGCGACGCGGTCGGCCATCTGCACGGTGGAGGGCCGATGCGCGACGATGAGGCCCGTCGTCGTCGCGAGCACCCGCCGCAGGGCCGCCTCGACGAGGGCCTCGGTGTCGACGTCGAGCGCGCTCAGCGGGTCGTCGAGCACGAGCACGGCCGGGTTCGCGGCGACGGCGCGCGCGAGGGCGAGCCGCTGGCGCTGACCGCCCGAGAGGCTCAGCCCCTCCTCTCCGACGGTCGTGTCGACGCCGTCGGGCAGGCTGTGCACGAAGTCGGCCTGCGCGATCTCGAGGGCCTCGGTGAGCACGCGCTCGGCCTCCGCCACCGCTTCGGGCGAGTCGCTCTCGGTGAGCTCGGGCCGCCCGAGCAGCACGTTGTCGCGCACGCTCGCCGAGAAGAGCGTCGCGTCTTCGAAGGCCATCGCGATGTGGCGGCGCAGCTCTTCGCGCGTGAGGTCACGGATATCGACGCCGTCGAGCAGCACGCGCCCCGAGGTGACGTCGTAGAGCCGCGTCGCGAGGGCCGTCAGCGTCGTCTTGCCGCTGCCCGTGATGCCGACGAGAGCCATCGTCTCGCCGGGTTCGAGCTCGAGGGTGATGCCGTCGAGGATTCCGGGCTGGTCGGCAGGAGCATCCTGGTAGCGGAAGACCACGTTGTCGAACGTCAGCCGGCCGCTCGGTGCCGCGATGGTCGCCGGCGGTTCGGGGTCGGTGATGGTGTTGATCTCGTCCATGACCTCGAAGAAGCGGTCGGTCGCCGTGCGGGTGTCGTAAGTCATCGAGAGCAGGAAGCCGATCGATTCGATCGGGAACCGCAGCACGGTGGCCGTGGCGAAGAAGGCGAACAGCTCGCCGACGGTCAGCTCGCCCGCCGCCGCGAGCGCGACGCCGCCCAGCAGGCACAGGGCGAAGGCCACGTCGGGGATCAGGATCAGCCAGAACCAGATGCCGGCGATCGCCTTGGCCTTCTCGATCTCGGTCGAGCGCAGCAGCTCTGCCTGGTCGGCGAACTTCAGCAACGAGTGCTTGCCGCGCCCGAAGGCCTTAAGCACGCGGATGCCGTGCACGCTCTCCTCGACCGCCGTGGCGAGGTCGCCCTGCTGGTCTTGCGCACGCCGCGCGATGACCGAGTACTTGTTCTCGAAGAGGTAGCCGTAGACCCAGAGCGGGATGCTCGCCACGAGGAAGAGCAGACCCAGCCAGAGGCTCCAGTTGATGAGCACGACGAAGCCGATGACGATCGTGATGCCGTTGACGATGAGCAGCACGAAGCCGAACGACAGCCACCGGCGGATGAGGTTGAGGTCGCTCACCGCACGGCTCAGCAGCTGCCCCGACTGCCAGCGGTCGTGGAAGGCGACCGGCAGGTCTTGCAGCTGCGCGTAGAGCGCGTTGCGCATGCGCGCCTCGATGTGCGTGCCGGGCGTGAGCACGAAGAATCGCCGCAGCATGATGAAGACCGCCTCGAGCACGCCGAGCACGAGCACGGCGATCGCGGCGGGCCAGATCTGGCTCGGGTCGCCGGTCGCGAGCGGGCCGTCGACGAGGCCCTGCAGCACGATCGGGATGAACAGCGTGATGACGCCCGCGGCGAGCGCCGCGGCCATGCCGGCGTAGATCCACGGCATGGCGGGCTTCGCATAGGGGTAGATGCGCGCGATCGCCCGGAACGTGCTCAGGCGGGGCTGATCGGTTTTCGTCGTCGACACGGTGAGTCCTCGAGGCAGCGCGCCCGCTCGTGGCGGGTGCGGAAGGGCGATGGTGGCGGGTGGAGCAGCCTCGCCCGGGGTGGCCGGGCGGAGCCTTCCAGCCTATGGGTTTGGTATGACGATTGTCGAACCGCACCCGAATCGTGATGCGGGCGTTACGTCGTCGTCAGCGGACGAGCACGCTCAGGCACGTGACGCAGCCCTCGAGCTTCTCGAACTCCGAGATGTCGACCGTGACGACGCGGTAGCCGAGCGACCGGATGAGCTCGGCGCTCTGCGGGGCCGAGGCTGCCATGAGCACGGCGTCGTCGCTCAGCACGACGACGTGTCCGCCCTCGGCCTCGGGCATGGGCAGGAAACTGCGCCACATCGACACGTCATCGACGAGCGAGGGATGCCCCACCACGGTTCCGTCGGGCAGCGCGGTCACGGCGCTCTTGAGGTGCAGCGCCTTCGTCACGGGCACAGCGACGACATCGCGCCCGTGCGTGCGCGCGATGGCCCGCAGCTGCCGGATGCCCTCGGCATTGGTACGACCGCCGCGGCCCACGTAGAGCACGTCGCCGATCGCCAGCACATCGCCGCCGTCGAGCGTGCCGGGTTCGACGATGCGCTCGATGCGCAGACCCAGTTCGCGCGCGGTCTGCTCCGCGGCGTCGATCTCGGGCCGACGCGACTCGGCGCCCGGGCGGGTGACGACGGCGGTGCCGCCGATCATGACGAGCGCGTCTTCGATGAACACCGAGTCGGGCAGCTCATCGGCCGGGGGCACGTCGACGGGCGTGAAGCCCTCGGCCCGCAGCGCTTCGACGTAGGCCTCCCACTGCGCATCGGCGAGATCCATGTCGACCGGCACGCGCTCCTGGTGGGTCAGCTCGCCGTCCGCGAGGCGCGAGCTGGGCATCCGCACGATCGCCAGGCGGCGGGATGCCACGGCACCCGCCTGCCGCGCCATCCACACCCGACGGCCCACCGTGACCACCGCGAGCACGGCGACGACCTGGAACAGCAGGTTGAAGCCGAGCACGCTGATCCAGAGGTAGTCGATGAGCTCACCGCTGATCGGGTTGCCCGCCGCGACGATCGCCAGCAGCGCGCCGAGCCACGATGAGACGAAGGCGGCGAGCACGGCCACGGCGAGCGCGATCCAGCGGTTGTCGAGCACCCCTGCCGTGCCGATGACGGCGATGAAGATGAACAGCAGCAGCGACGAGAACCCGAACACTCCGTTGACCTGCGCGAGCACCTCGACCGTCGCGCCGTTGATCGCCGCGAACAGCACGACCGTCACGAGGTGCGTGACGAGGGCGACCGCGAGCGCGGCGAGGGCGGAGTCGAGCAGGCGGCGAGCGAGGGGCGTCATGCCCTCCACGCTAGTGCCGCCCCTTGCGTCACAAATCACGGAACTAAGGTGGGTCATGACAGCCCCGCCCGCGAACTCGCGCGATCACGGGCCAGATGCTCCGTGACTTGTGACACGTGGGACAGCGGTTCAGAACCGTGCACCGCTTTTCGGCTAGCTGTACTCACTGACAAGCAAGACGACGAGGTAGATGCCTAGTGAGAGGCAGATCACCCCGCCTATGCGAGCTTGAACAATCTGGTTGGTGGCCCGCGCCCTCTTGGCATGGTTGTCGAGTCCGAACGCCGCAAACAACGCGGCGTTCGCAGTCGTCAGAACTGACGGGCGAAATATGCCGATTAGCCCATAGATGACAAAGAATAGGGCGACGAGTGATCCGAGAATCGCTTCTATCGGCAAGGTTGATCTCACATTTCTAGTGGAAGAAGTGCCGCTCGCCGGTGAAGTACATCGTCACGCCGGCCGCCTGGGCCGCCGCGATGACCTCCTCGTCGCGCACCGAGCCGCCCGGCTGCACGATCGCCGCGACGCCCGCGTCGAGCAGCACCCGCAGGCCGTCGGCGAACGGGAAGAACGCGTCCGACGCCGCGACCGAGCCGCGCGCCCGCTCGCCGGCCCGCGACACCGCGAGGTGGCACGAGTCGACCCGGTTGACCTGGCCCATGCCCACGCCGACGGATGCTCCGCCCGACGCCAGCAGAATGGCGTTCGACTTCACGGCGCGGCACGCGCGCCACGCGAATTCGAGGTCGGCCAGTTGCTCGGCCGAGGCGGCGGGGCCGGAGACCAGTTGCCACGAGGCGGCGGGCGCGAACGCGCGGTCCGCGCTCTGCCGCAGCCAGCCGCCGCTCACCTGGCGCAGCTCGACGTCGCCGAGCGCGAAGCCCGCGGGCAGCTCGATGAGCCGGATGTTCTTCTTCTCGCGCAGCACCTCGAGCGCCTCGGGCTCGAAGCCCGGGGCGACCACGACCTCGGTGAAGATGGGCGCGATCGACTCGGCGGCCTCGCGCGTGATGACACGGTTGGCGGCGATCACTCCCCCGAAGGCAGAGACGGGGTCGCACGCGTGCGCTGCGGCATGAGCTGAAGCGATCGAGTCACCCACGGCGATGCCGCACGGGTTCGCGTGCTTGATGATCGCGACGGCGGGAGCCTCGTGGTCGTAGGCCGCGCGCACGGCCGCATCGGCATCCACGAAATTGTTGTACGACATCTCTTTGCCGTGCAGCTGGGTCGCCTGCGCGATGCCGTGGCTGCCGTCGGCGCGGTAGAGCGCGGCGTGCTGGTGGCTGTTCTCGCCGTAGCGCAGCACCTGCTGCAGCCTCGCGTGCACGTCGATCGTCGAGGGGCTGCCGTCGGCGGCCGGGTGCTCCGCGCGCACGCCGAGCGTATCGGCGAACCAGCCCGCGACCGCGGTGTCGTAGGCGGCCGTGTGGGCGAAGGCCTTGGCGGCGAAGCGCTGCCGCTGGGCGAGCGTCGTGCCGCCGAGGGTGAGCGCCTTCGTGACCATCACGTAATCGGCCGGGTCGACGATGATCGCGACGTTGGCGTGGTTCTTGGCCGCGGCGCGCACCATCGCGGGCCCGCCGATGTCGATCTGCTCGATGACCGCGTCGCCCTCCGCGCCCGAGGCGACCGTCTCGACGAAGGGGTACAGGTTGACGATCACGAGGTCGAACGGCGAGACACCGAGCTCGGCGAGCTGGGCCTCGTGTGCCTCGAGGCGCAGGTCGGCGAGAATGCCCGCGTGCACCTTCGGGTGCAGGGTCTTCACGCGCCCGTCGAGGGTCTCGGCGAAGCCCGTCACCTGCGACACCTCGGTCACCGGGTGCCCGGCGGCCGCGATCGTCGCCGCCGTCGAGCCGGTCGACACCATCTCGACGCCGCCCGCGGCGAGCGCCGCCGCGAGGTCGAGCAGCCCCGACTTGTCGCTCACCGAGATGAGCGCGCGCCGCACGGGCACGGCGTCGCGGTGGCGGTAGAGGGCAGGGTCGTGGGCGGGGCCGGCCATGAGGGTCTCCAGTGCTGGGGCGGTCTAGGGGGCGGATGCTGCGCCGAGGCTGATCGACCCGTCGGCGATGCCGCGCACGACGTCGACGAGCAGGCGCCGCTCGACGGGCTTGATGCGCTCGTGCAGGCTGTGCTCGGTGTCGCCGGGCAGCACGGGCACGTGCTCTTGCGCGAGCACGGGGCCCGTGTCGACCCCGGTGTCGACGACGATCACGCTGGCCCCGGTCTGCGCGACCCCCGCGGCGAGCGCGTCGCGCACGCCGTGCGCGCCCGGGAACTCGGGCAGGTAGGCGGGGTGCGTGTTGATGAGCCGCGGCGCGAGCGCCTCGACGACCCGCGGCGGCAGAAGGCGCATGAGGCCGCTCAGCACCACGAGGTCGGGCTGCCACTCGCTGATC
>NZ_JBHYEO010000014.1:17615-66423 GCF_051860105.1 Microcella sp. | reverse complement strand
GCCCCAGGCCTCGCGCGAGGGGAACGACGAGTAGGGCACGGTGAAGGTCGGGATGCCGAACGCCTCCGCATGCGCCAGACCGTCGGCGGCGCGGTCGGCGCCGACGGCGACCACGTGGGCGGGGTACTCGGCATCGCGGCACGCCTCGAGAAGAGCGCGCAGGTTCGACCCGCCGCCCGAGATCAGCACGACGACCCGCAGCACCCGCCCAGGCTACCGGGTGCGCGCGGAGGCCAGCGGCCGCGCGGCGCGCACCCCGCCGGCGAGCAGACCCAGGGATGCTCCGATGAGGGTCTCGATGAGCATCCACAGGCCCACCGCCACGGGGTCGGGGCCGACCACGGCGAGGCGTCCCGGCCCGGCCGCACCCGCCGCGACGAAGGCGAGGAAGCCCATGGCGAGACCAGCGACGACGGCCGCGAGCGCCCCCGTGCCGACAGCCCAGAGCCCCGCGGGGCGACCCTCGAGCGCCGCGACGAGGCGCGGCCGCACCGCGAGTCCCGCGATGAAGGCGGCGAGCACGGGCACGAGCAGTGTCACGAACCCGAGGCTCGAGGGCTCGGTGGGCAGCGCGCCCAGCACGGGCACCGCAGGAAGCGGGCCGAGGCTCGTCGCGATGGGGCTCACGCTCGACCCGGCGCCCACCGCGAAGCCGGGGCCGACGAGCCAGGCGGCCGCCCACAGCACGAGCGTCGGCAGCAGCGCCAGCTGAGCGACCGTGAGCGCGACCCCGCCGAGCACACCCGCCTGCACGCTCTCGTAGAGCGCGATGACCTGGCCGTAGCCGAGCACGAGGGCAGCCGCCGTCACGAGGGCCGCCGCCGCCACGACGGTTGCGACGGCGCCGAGGCCCGCGCGCAGCGCCGCACCGCCTGCCGCGAGCCACGGCTGCGGCCCCTCGGCGAGCAGGCGCCGCAGGCGCACGCGGGCGGGATTGGTCGCCCCGATCGAGCCGATCGCGAGGCCGAGGCCGAGCACGAGGGCCGGGAAGAGCAGCGCCTGCCAGCGCGACGGCAGCGCGGCCGGATGCACGGCGCTCAGCATCGCGAGCCCCGAGAGCACGACGACCGTGCCGAGGGCCACGAGCTCCCCGAGCACGCGGTGAGACTCAGAACGCAGCCGACGCCCGAGAGCGACCCCCGCGAACGCGGTGCACAGGGCGAAGCCGCTGAGGGCGAGCGAGACGACGAAGGGGTCGGCGACTCCGGTCACGCCGAGAGCGAGAGCGGTCTGCTCGTCGAGCTGGAAGGTCACGTCGACGCCGTGGCCGACGAGCCAGATGAGCACCGCCGCGCGCCAGAACACGACCCAGTCGACCTGGAACCCGAACTGGGCGGCCCACATGATCGTCAGCACGCTGAGGGGCACCGCGATGCCGATGCCGACGATGAGCAGCGCCTCGAGGGCGCTCAGCACGGCGGTCAGGCGGCGGGTCATCTCGGGGGCGAGCCTACTGGCGACGTCGTCAGCCGAGGGCCGCCCGCGCCGCCGCGCGCGCGTCGGGAGGTTCGAGAGCCGCGCACGCCGCCGCCGCGGCCGCGCGGCACTGCTCGAGCGTCACACTCGCCAGTCGCGCGCCGACGGTGGGCAGCGCGCGCGCCACCATCGACAGGCTCGTCGCGCCGAGCCCCACGAGCACGGCGGCGAAGTCGGGGTCGGCCGCCGCCTCGCCGCACAGGCCCATCGGCGTGCCCGTCTCAGCGGCCGCCTCACCGACCAGGCGGATCATGCGCAGCAGCGCGGGCTGCCACGGGTCGGCGAGAGGGGCGAGCGCCGCCGACATGCGATCGGCCGCCATCGTGTACTGCGAGAGGTCGTTGGTGCCGACGCTGAGAAAGTCGATCTCGGCGCACAGCTCGGCGGCCGTCACCGCCGCCGCAGGCGTCTCGAGCATGATGCCGACGCTCGTGATGCCCGCCGATCGGGCGCGGGATGCGAACTCGCGCGTCTCGGCCAGCGTCGCGATCATCGGGGCCATGACGGCGACGTCGGCGCCCTCGGCCGCCGTCGCCTCGGCGATCGCGCGCAGCTGCCGGTCGAGCACCGCGGGGTCGCGGATGGCCGTGCGCACTCCGCGCAGCCCGAGCACCGGGTTCGGTTCGTGGATGGGGGTGAGGAACGGCAGGGGCTTGTCGCTGCCCGCATCGAGCGTGCGCACGATGACGCGCTGACCGGGGAACGCCGCGAAGACCTCGCGGTACGCCGCGACCTGCTCGGCGACGCTCGGCTCGTCGGCGCGGTCGAGGAAGCAGAACTCGGTGCGGAACAGGCCGACCCCCTCGGCACCGCGCTCGACGGCCCGGGCGATCTCCCGCGGTGCCCCGACGTTGGCGCTCAGCACGACGCGGTGGCCGTCGGCGGTCTGCCCCGGCCCGACGAAGGGCGGGAGGGTGATGACCCCTGTCGCGGTCGCCTGCTCGGCCTCGTCCGGTGCCACGATGACCTCGCCGGTGCCGCCGTCGACGAGCACCAGGGTGCCGTCGGCGATGCGCGTCGCCTCAGCGACTCCGACGACGGCGGGAAGCCCGAGCTCGCGCGCGATGATCGCCGTGTGCGAGGTCGGGCCACCCTGTTCGGTGACGAGCGCGAGGCACATCGCGGGGTCGAGCGTCACGGTGTCGGCGGGCGCGAGGTCGTCGGCGATGAGGATGTAGGGGTCGCGGCGCACGGGCAGGCCCGGCGGCTCGATGCCGGTGATCGCGGCGATCGCGCGGTCGCGCACGTCGTGCAGATCGGTGATGCGGTCGAGCATCTCGCCTCCGGCCGTGCGGTACTCGTCCACCGTTCGACCGATCGTCTCCCAGACCGCGCGCTCGGGCGTGAGCCCGCGCTCGCGCACGGCGGCGACGGAGGCCGCACGCAGCACGTCGTCGTCGGCCATCGCCGCGGTGGCCGCGAGCACCTCGGCGCGGTGGCCCTCGGTCTCGGCAGCACGCCGACGGTACTCGGCGGCGGTCGCGCGCAGAGCATCCTCGAGGATGCTCGCGGCGGCCGCACGGGCTGGCGGCGCGATCACGGCGGTGGCGCTGGGTTCATCGATCGCGTGCACGAGCACCGCGACGGGCCCGATCACGCGCCCCGGGCTGACCCCGAGCGGGCCGCTGCTGCGGTCGGGCTCGGTCGGGCTCGGGATCAGCGGCTCTCCGAACCCGCCCTCGATCAGCGCCGCCACCGCGGCCACCGCCGTCTCGGCGTCGTCGCCTGCCGCACGGATCGTGACTTCGGTGCCGGCCTTGACCGTCAGGATCGAGATGCTCAAGGGGCTGCCCGCCGGCGCCGGCGCCTTGCCGTCGACCTCGAGCGTGACGACGGCCGAGAAGCTCGCGGCGAGCGCAGCGATCTCGGCCGCGGGTCGAGCGTGCAACCCGCCCTCGTTGCGCACGAGGGCGCGGCCCAGCGCCGGAGCGCCGAGAGCGACCGGCCCGGTCACCTCGGGGCTCGTCTCCGCGGGGCTCGTCTCCGCGGGGTTCCTCTCCGCGGGCGAGGGCGTGGCAGGTGCCGGCGGCGCGAGCAGCGAGAGCTTGGGGGTGAGCGCGGCGCTCGCCTCCGCTGCCACGACATCGATCGCGTCGCCGGCCCCGGCGCGCACCACGGCCGCGAGCAAGCCCTCGACGAAGGGGGCCGGAACGACGCGCACATCGATGCGCCCACCGAGGAATTCGAGGGCCATGTCGGCGCTCAGCACCGCCGAGCCGAGGTCGGTCAGCACGACGACGCCCGCGCCTTCCGAGGCCTCGCTGATGGCCGCGGCCACGCGCGTCGCATTCGTGCCCGTTCCGCCGTCGGCGCGGCCGGCGGCGATCGCGATGCGCGGCGGCTCGGCCCCGACGACCTCGCGGGCGAGGGCGGCCGCCGCCTCCGCGAGCGGCCGGCTATGCGAGACGAGCACGAGGCCCACGCGGGCGCGCCGCGGGGTTGGCGCGGCGTCGGGCGTCGCGGGCGCGGTCGGTGCAGCCGGCGCGGCCGAGCCCGGGGCGTGCGCGGCGTCCGGAAGAGCCGGGTCGGCGAGCGCCGCCGCGAGGGCGCCGAGCATCAGGGCGGCCGAGGCGGCCCCCGGGTCGACGCCTCCGCGACTGCGGTCGCCGAGGTAGCTCGCGCGGCCGCGTCGGGCGACGAGCTGCGCCGTCGCGTCGCGGGCGGCGTTCGCCGCGATCGAAGCGGTGGATGCGGCGGCCGCGAGGGGCGCACCCGTCGCCACGGCGGCATCCAGGGCATCAATCGCGGGCACGAGCGCATCGAGGAGCGTCTTGTCGCCGAGCTCGGCCTTGCCGCGCTCGCGCACTCCGGCCGTGCCGGCGCGCAGCGCGTGCACCAGCCCGGCTCCGTCGAGCGCCTCGGCGTCACCGCACTGCCCGCCCGCGCGCAGCAGGAGAGTGCCGAAGAGCGGCCCGCTCGCACCGCCCACCGTGCTGACGAGGGTGAGCCCGGCGCGCGTCAGCGCCTCGCGCACCGTCGCCGGCGGCTGCGCGTCGAGCTGCGACACGACGGCGGCCATGCCGCGGTGCAGGTTGGCTCCGTGATCGGCGTCGCCGATCGCCGCGTCCAGCGCCGTGAGATGCTGCTCGTTCGCGGCGATCGCGGTCGCCCAGCGCCGCAGCCAGTCGGTCGTGACGGTCAGGGTTAGCACGGTCAGCGCCCCCAGCGCAGGGCGGGTGTCTCGACGGGGGCGTCCCAGTAGCCGAGCAGCTCGGCGTCGACGGGCAGCACCGTCAGCAGGCAGCCGGCCATGTCGAGGGCCGTGATGGTTTCGCCGACGAGGGTGCGCACGCGGCGCACGCCGACGGCGTCGAGCAGGTCGGCGATCGCCGCGAGCATGCCGTAGAGCTCGATGAGCGGCGTCGCCCCGAGCCCGGAGAGCATGACGATGGCCTCGCCCGCGGGCAGCCCGTCCGCGACGATCGGGCCGACGAGCCGCTCGGCGAGCTCGGCGGCGCCCGCCATGGGCTGGCGCTCGCGCCCGGGCTCGCCGTGGATGCCGACGCCCCACTCGATCTCGTCCTCGGCGAGCAGGAAGGTCGGCGACCCTGCGGCGGGCACGGTCGCACCGCTCAGGGCGATGCCCATCGAGCGCCCGGTCTCGGCGATGCGCGCGGCGAGGGCGTGCAGCGTGTCGAGGTCGTGACCCTGCTCGGCCGCCGCACCCACGATCTTCTCGAGCAGCACGGTCGTTCCCGTGCCCCGCCGACCCGCCGTGTAGAGCGAGTCGGCGACGGCGACATCGTCGGCCACGACGACCGACCGCACCTCGATGCGCGCGGCCTGCGCGAGCTCGGCGGCCATCTCGAAGTTCATGACATCGCCCGTGTAGTTCTTCACGATGTGCAGCACGCCGGCCCCCCGGTCGACGGCGACGGTGGCGGCGTGGATCTGATCCGGCGTCGGCGAGGTGAACACCTCGCCCGCGACGGCCGCGTCGAGCATCCCGAAACCCACATAGCCCGTGTGCAGCGGCTCGTGACCCGACCCGCCGCCGCTCACGAGCGCGACCGTGCCGTACTCTTTCGGCTCGGCGCGGTAGACGATGCGGCGCTCGTGGTCGACCCGCACGCCGGGGTGGGCGAGCGCGAGCCCGCGCAGCGCGTCGGCGACCACGGTCTCGGGGGCGGAGATGAGCTTCTTCATCGCGGGGTCAGTCTAGGCCGCTGCCCCGGCAGGGTTTCCTGGGGGGCTGTGCGCCGCTCGTGGCTCATGGCGCGCGTGGCACCCGGCCGCGGAGGGCGCCGCCACCCGTGCCCGCGGCCCCCACGACGACGGCCCCGCATCCCTCGAAGGGAGCGGGGCCGTCGGTGATTCGGGATGCGGTGCTAGAGCCCCGCGATGATCTCGCGCATGAGGGCGGCCGCCTCGCTCGGCGTCTTGCCGACCTTGACGCCGGCGGCTTCAAGGGCCTCCTTCTTCGCCTGCGCGGTGCCGGCAGAGCCGCTCACGATCGCGCCCGCGTGGCCCATGGTCTTGCCCTCGGGCGCCGTGAAGCCGGCGACGTAGCCGACGACGGGCTTCGTCACGTTGGCCTTGATGAAGTCGGCCGCGCGCTCTTCGGCGTCGCCGCCGATCTCGCCGATCATCACGATGGCCTTCGTCTCGGGGTCGGCCTCGAACGCGGCGAGCGCGTCGATGTGCGTCGTGCCGATGATCGGGTCGCCGCCGATGCCGATCGCGGTCGAGAAGCCGAGATCGCGCAGCTCGTACATCATCTGGTAGGTCAGGGTTCCCGACTTCGACACGAGGCCGATGGGGCCCTTGCCCGTGATGTTCGCGGGCGTGATGCCCACGAGCGCCTCCCCCGGCGTGATGATGCCGGGGCAGTTCGGGCCGATGATGCGCGTGACGTTGCCGGTGGCCTGGGCGTGCGCCCAGATCTCGGCCGTGTCGAGCACGGGGATGCCCTCGGTGATGATGACGAGCAGCGGGATTCCCGCGTCGATGGCCTCGAACGCGGCGTCTTTCGAGAAGGCCGGCGGCACGAAGGCGATCGAGACGTCGGCGCCCGTCGCGGCCATCGCCTCGGCAACGGTCGCAAAGACGGGCAGCTCGACGCTCGAGCCGTCGGCGGCGGTGTGCGTGACCGTGGTGCCGGCCTTGCGCGCGTTGACGCCGCCCACGACCTGGGTGCCGGCCTTGAGCATGAGGGCGGTGTGCTTGGTGCCCTCACCGCCGGTGATGCCCTGCACGATGACCTTCGAATCCTTGGTCAGGAAGATCGACATGGTGTTCTGTTCCCTTACTTCGCGGCGAGCGCGGCAGCCTTGTCGGCGCCGTCGTCCATGGTCGTGGCGAGCGTGACGAGCGGGTGCGCGGCCGCGGCGAGAATCGCTCGGCCCTCGTCGACCTGGTTGCCGTCGAGGCGCACCACGAGCGGCTTGGTCGCGGCATCGCCGAGCATCTCGAGCGCGGCGACGATGCCGTTGGCGACGGCGACGCACGAGGTGATGCCGCCGAACACGTTGACGAAGACGCTCTTGACCTGCGGGTCGCCGAGAATCACGTCGAGGCCCGCGGCCATGACCTCGGCCGAGGCGCCGCCGCCGATGTCGAGGAAGTTGGCGGGCTTCACGCCGCCGTGGTTCTCGCCCGCGTAGGCGACGACGTCGAGCGTCGACATGACGAGCCCGGCACCGTTGCCGATCACGCCGACCTCGCCGTCGAGCTTCACGTAGTTGAGGTCGTGCTGCTTGGCCTTCGCCTCGAGCGGGTCGGCAGCATCCTTGTCTTCGAGGGCCTCGTGGCCCGGCTGCCGGAACGCGGCGTTCTCGTCGAGGCTCACCTTGCCATCGAGCGCCACGATGTCGCCCGCGCCCGTGAGCACGAGCGGGTTGACCTCGACGAGCGTCGCATCTTCGGCGACGTACACGCCGTAGAGCAGCACGAACACGGGGGCGACCTTCTCGACCAGCTCGGCCGGGAACTTCGCGGCGACCGCGATCTCGCGAGCCTTCTCGAGCGTGATGCCTACGGCCGGGTCGACGGCGACGCGCGCGAGCGCCTCGGGGCGCTCCTCGGCGAGCTGCTCGATCTCCATGCCGCCCTCGTAGCTGCACAGGGCGAGGTAGTTGCGGTTCGCACGGTCGAGCAGCACCGAGAAGTAGTACTCCTGCTTGATGTCAGCGCCCTGCGCCACCATCACCCGCTTGACGACGTGGCCCTTGATGTCGAGGCCCAGGATGTCGCGAGCCGCGGCCTCGGCGTCATCCGCGGTCTTGGCGACCTTGACGCCGCCAGCCTTGCCGCGGCCGCCGGTCTTGACCTGCGCCTTGACGACGGTGACCCCGCCGATGCGCTCGGCCGCAGCGCGAGCCTCCTCGGGGGTGTCGGCGATGATGCCCTGCAGCACGGGAACACCGTGCTTCTCGAAGAGGTCTCGGGCCTGATACTCGAAAAGATCCACGCTGCTCGTCCCATCCGCGTGCGAAAAGAGGAAGTAAAGGGGATGCGGTCGGCCTCGGCATCGTGACGGTTCTCGACCGAGAGATTTCTCGATATCGAGACAAATCGCAGTGTCTACTGTACCGCCCGCGCGGGCGGCGCCTCGACGGCGGCTGCCCCGATCGCGATCAGTCGGCGTCGTCGCGGCGCACGATCAGCACCGTGACATCGTCGCCGCTCGCGCCGCGCGCGCGGGCGCGGATCGCATCGATGATCTCCCACGGGTCGTGAGCGAGCAGGGCGAGCGTCACGAGGTTGTCGAGCGACCGCAGTGTTCCGTCATACAGGTCGAGCACGCCGTCGCTCACGACGATGAGGGTGTCGCCGGGGTCGAGCTGCACCGTCTGCACCTGCCACTCGGTCTCGATGTCGACCCCGAGCGGCGGCGAGGTCGAGCGCAGCCGCTGCGAGCTGCCATCGGCGCGCGCGACGATCGACAGGCCGTGCCCGGCATCCACGTAGCTCAGAAGCCCCGAATCCATGTCGAGCCGCGAGTGGAAGGCGGTGACGAACACGCCCGCGTTGTCGAGGTCGACGGTCAACGCGGCGGACGCCGCGTCGACAGCACCCGCGACGTCGGCGAACCGGGCTGCCGACCGCAGCACGGCACGCACGGTCGCCGCGATGATCGACGCCGCGATGCCCTTGCCCATGGCGTCGGCGAGCGTGAGGGCCGCCCCCTCGCCCACGGGGTACCAGTCGTAGAAGTCGCCGCCGACCGCTCGGGCGGGGATGCAGACACCCGCCGTCTTCCAGCCCGGCAGGCTGAGCAGCTGGTGCGGGAGCAGGCCCTGCTGCACCTCGGCGGCGCGGCTGAGCTCTTGACTGACGGTGAGCTCTTGCTGCACCCAGCTGGCGAGGTCGCGCAGCATCTCGGTCTCGCGCGCCGAGAAGTGGCGCGGCTGCGAGTCGTAGACGCAGAACGCCCCGATGCGCTCGCCGCCCGGGGCGTAGAGCGGGAACCCGGCATAGAAGCCCAGCAGCCCCGGAACGGCCTTGTGCGCGTGCAGGGGGTCGGCCGCGAGGTCGGGGACGACGAGCGGCTCGTCGCCCTGAATCGTGATCGTGCACATCGACTCGTCGCGCGGCATCTCGACGGAGCCGAGACCCGAGACCGACTTGGCCCACTGGCGATCGCCGTCGATGAGGTTCACCGCCGCGGTCTCGACGCCGAACAGCTGGCGGGCGAGGCGCGTGACGCGGTCGAAACGCTCCTCCGGAGGAGTGTCGAGGATGCCCATGTCATCGAGGGCGCGCTGCCGCGCCATCTCGTCGATGACGCCGGCGATCGAGATCGAGGGCATGGCCTTGCGCGGTGGTGGCGCGCTGCCGCCGCGACGGCCGCGCACGACCGTCCAGTGGTTGAAGCCGTCGATGCGCCGGTGCTCGACGCTGTCGGAGAGCGCCTGCATCATCGGCAGGCCGCGCCCCCGCTCCGCGTACTCGTCCGGCATCGGGCGATCGCGCAGGTCGACATGGTCGACGCGACCCTCGTCGGTCGCCGTCGCCTCGATGCGGTCGTCATAGACGACGATCGACAGGGTGCACGTCACCGGGTCGCCGAGGTTGGCGTGCTCGATGACGTTCGCGGCGAGCTCGACGATCGAGAGCTCGGCAGCCATGCGATCGGCCGGGTCGAGGTGCGGAGTCTGCGCCCACACGGTGGCGAGCAGGTCTTGAAGCGTGTCGACCGTGTCGGGCGGGCAGTGCAGCCGAAACGAGCGCGAGACGACCTCAGGCATGGGGGAACGCGGCGCCGACGGAGTCGAAGCTCTTCAGCACCGTGCCCATGTTAGTGAGCTCGAGCACCAGTTGCGCCTGCTCAGCCGGGCGCACGAGACGCAGATCGCCTCCGGATGCCCGCACCGCCTTGAGACCGGCCACGAGCGCACCCAGCCCTGAGGAGTCGAGGAACACGACCTGCGAGAGATCGACCGCGACGTTCGGGTGGTTGGCGTCGACGGCCTGCTCGATGGCCTCGCGCATGCGCGCTGCCGTCACCATGTTGAGGCGCCCGCCGACCGTGACCTCGGCGACCCCGAAGGGGTGGTGCACCACCGTGATGTCCATTGCCCGTCCTCCCCGTCGAACCCTGACCCCATTATGGTGCGGGTCACGCCTTACAGCTTTTCGATCGGGTTCGACGCGAACGAGCGTCGAACAGAAAAGTGGGTTCGAACGGCTACAGCCGTTCGATCGGACTGATCTTGATGAGAAGGCGCTTGCGCCCGGCCGTGTCGAACTGCACCTCGGCGATGCTCTTCGGGCCCACGCCGGTCACAGCGCTCACCGTGCCGTCGCCGAAGTCGACGTGGCGGATGCGGTCGCCGACCGCGAGCGTCAGGTCGCCGTTGTCGCGCACGCTCGCCGTCACCCGGTTGGCCCACTCGGTCTTGGGCTTGCCGGCCGGCGGCAAAGACGCCGAGTAGCGGAAGCCGTCGCGCCCCGAGCCGAGGCTTCGGGTGCTCGACCGGGCGCCCATGCCCGGCGAGTCGCGCCAGTCGATGAGCTCGGTCGGAATCTCCTGCAGATACCGGCTCGGGCTCGCGACGGTCGTGTCGCCGAAGGTTGAGCGCGTCATCGCGAGGCTCAGGTGCAGCACCTTCCGCGCGCGCGTGATGCCCACGTAGAACAGCCGGCGCTCCTCGGCCGGGCCGCCCGGCTCGGCCGCGCTCATCTGGTGCGGCAGCAGGTTCTCTTCGACCCCCGTGATGAAGACCGCGTCGTACTCGAGCCCCTTCGCCGTGTGCAGGGTCATGAGCGAGACCGTGCCGCTCGAGTCGTCGAGGTCGTCGGCCGCGGCGACGAGGGCCACTTCGGTGAGGAAGTCGACGAGCCGCCCCTCCGGGTTGTTCTTCTGGAAGTCGCGGGTCACCGCCACGAGCTCTTCCACGTTCTCCGCCCGCGCCTCGTCTTGCGGGTCGCGGCTGCCGCGCAAGAGGTCGAGGTACTTCGTGCGCTCGATGATCGTGGTGAGAACATCCGGCACCAGCATCGTGGCGACCCCGTCGGCGAGCTCATCGAGCAGCCCGGCGAGGTCGAGGATGGCCGCGGTGACTTTGGGCCCGAGGCCGAGCGCCGCGGCATCCCGCAGCGCATCGTGCATCGTGCCGCCCAGCTCGTCGGCGTGGTTCGCGAGCGCCGTCTCGGTCGCCGGCCCGATGCCGCGCTTCGGGGTGTTCAGGATGCGCCGCATGGCGAGGCCGTCAGCCGGGTTCGCGACCGCGATGAGGTAGGCCATGAGGTCTTTGATCTCGGCGCGCTCGTAGAACTTGGTGCCGCCGAGCACGCGGTAGGGCAGGCCCGATCGGATGAAGATCTCTTCCAGCGCGCGCGTCTGGGCGTTCGTGCGGTAGAACACCGCGATCTGGCTGTAGGGCGTGCCCGCGTCGTGCAGCTTCTGGATCTCGTCGGCGACGAACTGCGCCTCGTCGTGCTGCGTGTATCCCGTAAAGCCGACGATCTTCTCGCCCGCGCCGACGGCCGTGAACAGGTTCTTCGCGATGCGGTCGAAGTTGTTGGCGATCACGGCGTTGGCCGCGTCGAGGATCGTCTGGGTCGAGCGGTAGTTCTGCTCGAGCAGCACCACCTCGGCGCCCGTGAAGTCGCGCTCGAACTCGACGATGTTGCGAATATCGGCGCCGCGGAAGGCGTAGATCGACTGGTCGGAATCGCCCACGACGGTCAAGCTCGCGCCCGGGATCCCTCCGCTCGCGTCGAGCTCGACCCGGGTGTCGGCGGGCACGTGCACGGGCTCGACCGGCCGGGTCAGCTCGCGGATGAGCGCGTACTGGGCATGGTTGGTGTCTTGGTACTCGTCGATGAGGATGTGCCGGAACCGCCGCTGGTAGAGCGCGGCGACCTTCGGGAAGGCGCGGAACAGGTAGACCGTCTGCGCGATGAGGTCGTCGAAGTCGAAGGCGTTCGCGCGCCGCAGCTCGGCCGTGTAGCGACGGAACAGCTCGAGGAACATCACCTCGGTCGGGTCGTTCGGGTTGAGCTGCCGGCTGTAGCCCTCGGCGTCGACGAGCTCGTTCTTGAGCCGCGAGATCTTGCCCGCCACGGCGCTCACCGTGAAGCCCATCGTGTCAGCCTGCATCTCTTTCACGAGCCGCTTGATGAGGGCGCGCGAATCGGCCGAGTCGTAGATCGTGAACGCCGCGCCGAAACCGAACTGCTCTGCTTCGCGCCGCAGGATGCGCACGCAGGCCGAGTGGAACGTCGAGATCCACATGCCCTGCGCGGCCTCGCGCCCCACGAGCAGCTCGACGCGCTCGCGCATCTCGGCCGCCGCCTTGTTGGTGAACGTGATGGCGAGGATCTGGCTGGGCCACAGCTCTCGGTCGCGGATGAGGCGCGCGACCCTGCGCGTGAGCACGGCGGTCTTGCCCGACCCCGCGCCCGCCACGATGAGCAGCGCCCGTGACCGGCTGAGCACGGCCGTGCGCTGCTGCGGGTTCAGCCCGTCGAGCAGCGGATCGGCGTCGGCGAGAGAGGCGGAGGCGGGGGTGCTCATGACCGCCCCAGTCTAGGTCGCGCCCCTGACGCACTCGGCGCGAGCATCCCGCCCCGCGCCCCCTCGTCGTGCACAAATGAAGGAGCGCTAGCGACTCAGCGCGGCATGTCGCCACGACTCGCCGACCGACCGCGGCGTGGATCCTTCATTCGTGCCGCAACCCCCTCAGGTGAGTGGGGCAGGATCGAGGAGTCCACCGATCAGAGTGAGACCGCTTCGCCGTGGGCGCGCAAGGCGAACACTCCGTCGATGACCGACATCGAACAACTCGTGCGTCGCGTGGGCGGATGCATCGCGACCCACGAACTCCACACCGCGGGGATCACTCGGCTCGGCATCATTCGGCTTCTCGACTCGGGCCGACTGCACCGAGTGAGACAGGGCTGGTACGTGCTTCCAGAAATGGCCCCGGCGGCGCGGCGCGCTGTGCGGGTAGGCGGCGTTCTCACGTGCGCCGCCGCGCTCGCCGCGCACGGAATCTGGTCGGTGAGTGACGGCAGGCAGCACGTTCGCGTACCCCACAACTCGTGCCGACTGCGGAGCCCAGAACACTCGCAGAGGCGCCTCGCGCCTGACTCACCGTCGATTTCGGTGCACTGGAGGGCTCGGCCTGTCAATCCCCGTCGTGTCATCGCCACACCCGAGGAGGCTCTCGACGACTGGTTCCGCTGCGCGCCGCGTGACTGGGCGCTCGGCGCACTCGACAGTCTCGTGCGCATGCGGGCCGGGTCGACGACGACGTTGCTCGAGCGCTACGGCGTGTCGGAGTGGGAGGGCGTCGACGGGCGCTGCGAGTCGGGGACGGAGTACGTGTTCTATCGACGGATGCTGCGGCTGGGCATCCACCCCTGGCGCCAGGTCCGCATCCCCGGGTCGAGTCCGTTCGACTTCCTCATCGGTACGCGCCTGCTGGTAGAGGTCGATGGCGCCACCTTTCACGACGAGGCCGACCAGTTCGCCCGGGATCGGGCGAAGGATGCTCTCGCCCACACCCTCGGGTTCACACCGTTGCGATTCAGCCACGACCAGGTGATCCACGACCGGACCGTCGTCGAGGCAGCGGTGCTCGCCGTCGTTGCGCGCGGTGACCACGTGCGCTGACCGAGTTCGCGCTACGGCGGCGCATGCCGCGGCGGCCGCAGCAGCCGCACAAGTGAAGGAGAACGCCCGTCCGGTCAGGGCGTGTCGTCTCGACACGCCGAAGTCGATGGGCTCCTGTCCTTCATTTGTGCACTCAGCCCGCGACGGGATTCGCGCGAGCTACCCGATCAGAGCGCGGCGCGGGCCTCGAAGGCGAGATCGGGCTGATCGGCGAAGACGCCGTCGAGCCCGGTGCGCATGATCGCCGTGAAGAAGGTCAGCCAATCGCCGTGCGCCGACGGCGTCGTGCCGAGTCGGCACGGTGCGGGCAGGAAGCGGTTCTCGGGGCGGAGCGTCCACGTGAACACCCCGAGACCGGCGGCGTGCGCACGATCGACGAGGTCCGACGCCGCGAGACCGCCGCCGAGGGGCCTCCACGCCGAGCCGGCCTGCCCGGTGTCGCGGGGTGCGGCCCGCACGAGCAGCGCGGTGTCGACGCTGATGCCGTCGATTCCGGATGCCCGCAATCGGGCGAGCCCCGCATCCGTTAGGTGGCCCGCGTACGACAGGGCGGCGGCACCGTACCGCGCGACGAGGTCGGCGGGGCTGCCCGCCTTCTCGAGCAGGTAGACGTAGTCGGCCGCCAGCCCCCGGTCGCGCAGCTGCCCGAGCACGGTCTGTTCGAAAGCCTCGACGATCAGGCGACCCGACTGCTCGGCCGCCCAGGGTCGCAGGTCGGCGGCGATGAGCTCGTCGAGCGGCAGACCGATCGAGGCGAAGTAGCTCGCGTGCTTGACCTCGGCGACGAGGCGCACGGGCTGACCCGTGCCCGGCGCGGGCGCGGCCTCGTCGAGCAGGCGCAGCAGGTCGCGAAGCCGCAGCACGGGGTATCGGCCGTCGAAGCGTGCGGAGGCGCCGCGCACCTGCGGCAGGCGCTCGCGGGCGCGCAGGGTGCTGAGCTCGGCCCACGTGAAGTCTTCGGTGAACCAGCCGGTCAGCCGCTGGCCGTCGATCTCGCGTGTCGTGCGGCGGGATGCGAACTCGGGCCGATCTGCCACGTCGGTGGTGCCGCTGATCTCGTTCTCGTGGCGCAGCACGAGCTCGCCGTCGCGCGTCACGACGATGTCGGGTTCGATCGCTTCGGCACCCAGAGTGAGGGCCAGGCGGTAGGCGGCCTCGGTGTGCTCGGGCCGGTATCCGCTCGCGCCGCGATGGGCGACGACCATCGGCCGCGGCGCTGCGCGGCGTTCGGGCGTGTGCTCGGTCATCCCGACCACGCTACGGGATACCGTCGACGGCATGAGCGACGAGCAGCCGGAGGCGCTGGTGGTGCCACCTACCGCCGCCTCGATCGCCTCGGCGCTGCCCGAGGCGATCGAGGCGAGCGCCGCGTGGCCCACCCCGCCGGCGCGGCGACGCCCGCGCCTCAATGCGCTCGCCGTCGCCGCACTCATCCTCGCCGTGCTGCTGAGCCCCCTCGCCGCCCTCTTCGGCCACGTCGCCGCGGGGCAGATCGCGCGCTCGCAGGGTCGCGAACGGGGCGCCGCGATCGCCTGGGTCGCCGTCGGGCTCGGCTATCTCTGGCTCGCGGGCGCGATCGTCGTCGCGGTCGCGCTCTGGCAGCTGCTGAGCGCATGACCGGGTGGGTCGAGCCGGCCGCGCGCCTCCCCCTGCGGTGGGGGCGCTACCGCGACCGTGTCGTCGCCGGGCTCGTGCTCATCATCGGCGGGCTCGTGCACCTGCAGTCGGCGAGCACCCTCGTGCTGCTGCCGCTCATCGTCGGCACGGCCGCCCACAGCCTCGGCTGGCTGATCATGCCGGCGACGGCATGGCGACGGCTCGTGCCCCTGCTGCCGAGCGGCCTCGTCGTCTGGCTGCTGCTGACCGGTCCGCAGTCGATGTGGACGCTCAGCATCTGCTTCGTGTGCTGGCTCATCGTGCGGCATCGGCCGTGGCGCAGCTACCTGGCGCTCGGCCCCGTGCTGCTCAACGGCGTGCTCGCGGCGGCGGTCTTCCGCGAGTATGACCAGATGCTCGTGGCGCTCGGCATCTCCATGGTCGTGCTCGTCGGCTCGGCCTGGTGGGCGTGGGCGCTCGCCCGGCCGGCCCCGGGCATCCCGCACCCTGCGGCCCCGCCCTCCTCACCAGCCGCGCCTTAGGCAGCCACCAGCGCATTCGAGGCGAGATTCCCTACACTTTGGGTATGGCCACTTCCAACCCCGCATTCTCCAACTCCCCCGCCTTCTCGCAGAGTGCGACCAAGGCGATCCAGTGGACGCAGGAGCCCAGCGCGCAGCAGCTCGACGAGCTCTACGCGCGCTCGTCGGCGACGCCCGACCAGATGGACCGCATGACGTACGAGAACACGATCCAGAAGACGGTTCTCGCTTTCGTCGTGCTGCTCGCGACAGCGGCTGTCGGCTGGTTCATCCCGGCGCTCATGATCCCGGCTGCGATCGTCGGCTTCGTGCTCGCTCTCGTCAACATCTTCAAGAAGAAGCCCTCGCCCGCTCTCGTGCTCGCTTACTCGGCCGCGCAGGGTCTCTTCGTCGGCGGCATCTCGGGTGTCTTTGAGGTGGAGTACCCGGGCATCGTCACGCAGGCCGTTATCGGCACCTTCGCGGTGGTGGGTGTCACTCTCGCCCTCTTCGCGAGCGGCAGGATTCGCGCCTCGAAGCGCGCGACGAAGATCTTCCTCGTCGCCATGGTCGGCTACATGGTGTTCTCGCTCATCAACATGGGGCTCATGCTCTTCGGCGTCACCGACTCGGCCTTCGGCCTGCGCAGCGAGCCGGGGCCGTTCGGAATCCCGTGGGGCGTGCTCATCGGCGTGTTCGTCATCCTGCTCGCCTCGTACTCGCTCGTGCTCGACTTCGATGCGGTGAAAACGGGCGTCGAGCGCGGCGCGCCAGCGATCTACGGCTGGACGGCCGCCTTCGGCATCATGGTCACCGTCATCTGGCTGTACCTCGAGATTCTGCGCCTGCTCGCCATCCTGCGCGGCAGCGAGTAGCCAGCACCGAGCATCCTCATAGGGGATGGGGCCGCCCTTCGGGGCGGCCCTTTTTCGTTGCCGGCGGCTCCGCGGCGCCCGCTCAGCTGTGCCCAGCAGACCATGCCCGCTTTTCTTGTGTGACACCCGCGTCACGTGATCGCGGCTTCACACAGGCTCTGCGCAGGACCCGTGTGCCGTAGGAGCCGTGTGCCGCGGGCGGCATGTGCCGTCGGAGGCACATTGCGTCAGCGGCCGCTCTCCTGACGGGAGCTCATGTGACCCGAGCGCCGGGACGGCGAAGGGTTGCTCGAAAGAGGCGTTCAGGGTGCTCGGCGCTCAAGGGATCGCGGCCCAGAGGGCCGCTGGAATAGCAACGCTGCGAGGCCCGAAAGGGCCTCGCAAAGCGCGTTGCTATTCCCATTCAATCGTTCCCGGCGGCTTCGACGTGACGTCGAGCACGACCCGGTTGACGCCGGCGACCTCGTTCGTGATGCGGTTCGAGATACGCGCGAGCACGTCGTAGGGCAGGCGCGTCCAGTCGGCGGTCATGGCATCCTCCGACGACACGGGGCGCAGCACGATCGGATGCCCGTAGGTGCGCCCGTCGCCCTGCACGCCCACCGAACGCACGTCGGCGAGCAGCACGACCGGGCACTGCCAGATCTGGGCGTCGAGGCCCGCGGCCGTGAGCTCAGCCCGAACGATCGCGTCGGCCTCGCGCAGCAGATCGAGGCGCTCCTGCGTCACTTCGCCGATGATGCGGATGCCCAGGCCGGGGCCGGGGAAGGGCTGGCGCGCGACGATCGGCTCCGGAAGGCCGAGCTCACGCCCGATGGCCCGCACCTCGTCTTTGAACAGCGCGCGCAGGGGCTCGACGAGCGCGAACTGCAGGTCGTCGGGCAGCCCGCCCACGTTGTGGTGGCTCTTGATCGTGGCCGTGCCCGTGCCGCCGCCCGACTCGACGATGTCGGGGTACAGCGTGCCCTGCACGAGGAACTCGATCGCGCCGCCGTCGTGCGCCGCCTCGGCGACGAGGTCGGCGGCGGCCTGCTCGAACGTGCGGATGAACTCGCGGCCGATAATCTTTCGCTTCGTCTCGGGGTCGGTCACGCCCGCCAGGGCGGTCAGGAACTGCTCGCGGGCATCCACCGTCACCAGACGGATGCCGGTCGCGGCGACGTAGTCCTCTTCGACCTGGCGGCGCTCGTCGGCGCGCAGCAGGCCGTGGTCGACGAAGACGCAGACCAGCTGGTCGCCGACCGCCTCGTGCACGATCGCGGCCGCGACAGCCGAGTCGACGCCGCCGGAGAGCCCGCAGATCACGCGCGCGGAGCCGACCTGCTCGCGGATGCGCGCGACCTGCTCCGCGATGACGTTGCCGCTGTTCCAGTCGGCGGGAATACCGGCCGCGCGGTGCAGGAAGTTCTCGAGCACGCGCTGGCCGTACTCGGAGTGCTTCACCTCGGGGTGCCACTGCACGCCGTACATCCTCATCTCGTCGCTCGCGAACGCCGCCACGGGAGTATCGGCCGTCGAGGCGAGCACCGCGAAGCCCTCGGGCGCGCGGGCGACCGAGTCGCCGTGACTCATCCACGTCGTCTGCGCCTCCGGCTGGCCGGCGAGCAGCGCGCCGCCGTCGCCGTGCACGGTCATGGCCGTGGCGCCGTACTCGCGGCGGCCCGTGCGCGCGACCTCGCCGCCGAGCTGCTGCGCCATCACCTGGAAGCCGTAGCAGATGCCCATGACGGGCACCCCGAGCTTCAGGATGCCCGGATCGAGGGTCGGCGAGCCCGGCTCGTAGACGCTCGAGGGGCCGCCGCTCAGCACGATGCCCGCAGGGTTCTTCTCGGCTACCTCGGCCGCCGTGATGGTGTGCGGCACGATCTCGGAATACACGCCGGCCTCGCGCACGCGACGGGCGATGAGTTGGGCGTACTGCGCGCCGAAGTCGACGACGAGCACGGGGCGGTGGGCAGTGTCGCTCACGCGGCGACCTCCGTGCTCGAGGGCTGACCCAGCCCGGCGATGATCGCTTCGACGTCGCGCGGCACCTGGCGCTCGAAGAAGAACGAGAGGAAGGGAACGATGCCGCCCATCGCGATCCACACGAACTTCCAGAACGGCCACCGCAGCAGGCGCCAGAGCACGAAGTCGCACGCGAGGTAGAGCACGTAGAGCCAGCCGTGCACCGCCAGGAGGAGGATCGAGACGTTGAGGCCGGTGATCGCGTCCGGGTCGGTGAGCGCCAGGAGCTGCCCGGACTCGCCGTTGAACTCGATGTCGACCCCGAACCCGTATCGCGTGATCATCATCACGACGAGACCGAGCAGGAAGATGCCGGTGATGACCGACGAGACCTTATAGACCGCGAGGGTACGGCGGATGAGCGGGATGTCTGAGGGCTTCGGGCCGATCGCCATGCGTTCAGTTTAGGGGCGCGGGCTGAGGCGAATCTGCGGCCTCATCGTCGGCGGGGCCCGCCAGCTTCTCCTGCTCGTCCTTCACGAGCCGCCACCAGAGGTACACGGCGAACCCGCCGAAGATGACCCACTCGATCGCGTAGAAGAGGTTGAGCAGGTTCAGCTCGGTCGCACCCTCGGGCGGCGGCGCCGCGACGGTCTCGAGCCCCGCCGGCGCGTCGTCGAGCACGAGATAGCCCGAATACACGGGGCCCGGCTCGCGCCAGAGGTTGATGAGCTCGGCGACGGCGATCGCGGTGCGCTCGCCCGCCTCGAAGTCGCTCTGCTGCGGCGACTCGCTCGGAACGTAGCGACCGGTCAGCTCCGCATCGCCGCTCGGCAGATCCGGGATGCCCGCCCCGACCGGCCCGTACCCCACAGCCACCGCGAGGCTCGCGCCGCCCTCGGTCACGAGGTGCCGCACGACCCAGTCGCCCGGCTCGCCCGCGGCACCGGACCCGTCGTCGCCACTGAGCCGGCCGGTGACGATGAGGTCGTCACCGGCGACCCATTCGCCGCTCACGCTCACTAGTCGCCCGCTCGCGTCGGTCGTCATGACCTGTTGGGGCTCGGCCACCGAGTCGAGCGGCACGGGCGTCTCGGTGTCGCGGTCGTCGACCACGGTCGACTCGAGCGAGCGCTCGAGCTGCCACTGGCCGAGCGCGGCGAAGCCGCCCGCGATGCCGAGGGCCAGCAGCAGGGCGGCGATCCAGCGCGGACGTCGGGCGATGCTCCAGAAGCCGGGGGCACCCGGTCGCGTCGCGGATTGCACCATGTGCGAGTGTCCTCCTGGTGGTCGGGCGGGGCGGCCTCAGTCTACAAAGCGACGACGGGGCCCCTCCTGAGAGGAGCCCCGCCGTCGTGCGCGCGCCCGTCGGGCGCGGTGATGCTAGATCGCCCCTCCCCCGCACAGGGTGAGGTTCCCGACCGCGAAGCTGAGCGCTCCGGGACCGCCGAGGAGCACGATGGTGGTCGCGCCCAGGCCCTCGATCGACCCGAGGGTCGCTGCCGGCAGGCACGCCGTCGGGCTCGTGTAGAGCGGGTTGCCGAACACCGCGGCCATGGCCGCACCGGTCAGCGCGTCGGCGAAGCCTTCGCCGGTCGCAAGGAACACCCGGGTCTCCGACGAGAACGCGTCGTCGTTGATCGCGACCGCCGTGGCGTAGCGGTCGATGCCCGACTGGCGGGTCACGGCGTACGGCACGTCGAGCTGCGTCTGGATGCTCGTGCTCACGACGCTCGTCCCTCCAGCGATGACGACGTCGGTGACGCCGAGGTCGCCGAGCAGATCGAGCGTGGCGGCGTCGACCGAGGCGTTGCCGCCCGGCACCAGCACGACCGGGCCGCCTGCCGCCGACGCCGCGGGACCGGCGGCGAGGGCATCGGCAAAGTCGGCACCCGTCGCAACGTAGGCCGTGGTGGCGGAGGAGAAGGCATCGCGGGCGATGGCATGCGAGGTCGCGTAGCGGTCGTCGCCGGCGACACGACGCACGGTCGGGTCGAACGGCAGCGCCTCGAGGGCGGCGAACACCGCCGGCGACACGACTCCGGTGCCGCCCACCACCACGATCTCGCTCGGCTCGAGCCGGATGAGCTCGGTGCGCACGTTGGCAGGCAGCGAGTTCGTCGGCGTCAGCAGCAGCGGCGCGTTGTCGGCGCCCGCGGCCGGAACCGCGCTCAGGGCGTCGGCGAAGCCTTCACCCGTCGCGATGTAGACCGTCGTGGGCTCGCTGTCGCCGAAGCCGTACTGCGAGATCTCGATGGCCGTCGCGTACCGGTCGATCCCCTCGAGCCGCTCGGTCACCGGCGGCGCCTGCGTCGGCAGCTCGAACTCGAAGCCGAAGGTCTCGCAGCCGACCGTGATCGAGGTGATCAGGGCCGAGCCGACGACGCCCGAACCGAGGCTGTAGCCGTAGTTCGTGATGCGCGCCTCAGGGTTCGCCAGCAGGTACTCGTCGAGCGTTCCGAGAGCGGGGTAGCCGGCGCCGGGGGCGACCCCGAAGCCGTTGGTGCCCGTGACCCAGTACTTCGCGTCAGCCCAGTCGCCGTTGACGGTCGAGCTCCAGTCGCCGCCGCCGTAGGCCCACGGCTCGCCCACGAGGTAGGCGTCGCGCGTGCCGTTGCCGTCGGCGTCGAAGCCCAGCTGCAGGCTCGGGCGCGCTCCGGTGAAGCCGGGGGCGATCTCCAGGGCGGGGGTGCCGACCTCGCTCAGCGCGATGTCGATCGGGTGGTAGCCCGCCGCCTTGCGCTGGTCGGGCGAGCCGGGGCCGTCCTCATCGTCGAACGTCTCGACGCGGAGGCCGCCCTCGGCGAACTCGTTGGTGCCCTGGCTGCGGGTGTCGGTGAAGGTCCAGCCCGCGAGGTCGAGGTTCGTGACGGGGTCGCCGTCGGTGGGCACGCAGGCCTCGATGACCGGCTGCACGAAGGTGTAGCGCGTGTCGTCCCAGACGAGCTGCGAGACGACGGCAGGCGAGTCGGCCTGCACGCCGTAGCCCGCGATCGCGACACCGCCGCCCGCGGCGCCTGCCGCGTCGAAGAGGGCGTCGATGAGCTCACCGAGCGGAGCCTCCTCCTGCGCGGTGTAGGAACCGAAGGCGCGAGTGGTCGCCCACGTCTCCGACTGGTCGAAGCTCTGCGACCCGGCCGTGAGGCTCGTCGACCGCAGGGTCGTGAAGCTCGGCGCTGCCGGGTTTCCGAAGAACACCGGCACCTGGAAGGTGACCGAGCCGCTCTCGACGACCACGGAGGCCGAGGAGATCAGCGCCCGCAGCTGTGCGCGGGTGACGGTGTTGGCGGCCGCGGCCTCCGGCGTCGTCAGGTCGGTGCCCTTGATGACGGTCGAGGGGGCACCGTCGCCGAGCAGCAGACCCTCGGCGCCGACCGAGGCGTTCGACGGGGTCGCGCTGGCCTTGCCCTCGTGCCACGAGGTGTAGGTCTGAGCGGTCTCGTTGGGCTTCACGTCGCGGTCGTACACCGTGACATCGGTGAGCGGGGCGGCGACCGGCACGGCGTCGGCCACGATCTCCATCACGAGGCCGTTGTAGCCCGTGATGAGACCGCTGGCCTTCAGGCCGCGGGTGCTGCCGCTGTAGGTGGTGTCGCGCATCATGACGGTGCCCGACACATCAGTGCCGACGCTCGGCGCCCCGGCCGAGTTCAGGCTCACGTTGAGCGCGTTGTAGGGGCCGTCGACGGCGAGGGGCGCAGCACCGTACGACTGCGTGTTGTACGCGACGGTGACGATCACGTCGTTGCCCGCGATGGCACCCTCGCCCGAGAGGTCGAAGGTCACATCGAACGCGTAGCCGTTCTGGCAGGTCGCGAGCTCTGCATCCCACCACGTCGTCGTGGTCGGGCCGCCGCACTCGTCGGGCGACGGGCTCGGGCGGAACGGCACCGAGACGTCCTGGGTGACCGACGCGATGACCGCGCCGGGAACCGGCGTGCTGCCCGAGAACGCGACGTCGTAGACCGTGAGGGTGACAGGGTGCACGTACCCGGAGCCGGGAGTGGTCGTCGAGCACGCGATGTTCCAGGTGCCCGACTCGCAGGCCCAGCTGTTCATGCCGATGGTGATCTCGGTGAGCGCGCGGTTGCCCGCTCCCAGACGCACGTGGTCGCCGAACTCCCAGGTGCTCTGGGCCTGGTAGCCGAGGCTCGGGTATGACGCGGGCTGCGTCGCGGGGATGCTGTCGTAGACGGCAGCGGGAGCCGCGGCCGCGGGTGCCGCCGCCATGACGGTCAGGCCCGTGAGGGCGAGGGTGAGGCTGAGCGCGCCGCTGAGGGCGCGCGCAGACCGGAATCGTGTTCGGGTCACGGAGTACTCCAGGGGGTTGGGAAGCACCTACGCCCCCCGGGAGGCGCCCATGGGTATCCGGGTTGGGGGTTCCGGAGTGGGCGCCACCGCGGGGTTGCGGGCAGCAGGGTCTTTCGAGGGGGGCTTGACGTGCGACGTCAGCGGGCCGCAACGGGTACTGCGAACTGACGCAATGTCACCATAAGTCGATGAACCGACATTAGGCAATGAGCTTTCGACAATTGCCCAGTTTGCGGTGCGGACTCAGCGTGCGGAGTACGGGGCGACCACGACGTCGACCCGCTGGAACTCCTTGACGTCGGAGTACCCCGTCGTCGCCATCGAGCGCCGCAGCGCACCCATCAGATTGACCTGGCCGTCGGCCGTCGTGCTCGGTCCGAAGAGCAGCTGCTCGAGCGGGGCCAACTGGCCGACGTGCACGCGCTTGCCGCGCGGAAGCTCGGGATGATGGGCCTCGGCCCCCCAGTGCCACCCGCCGCCCGGAGCATCCGTCGCCCGTGCCAGAGTGCTGCCCAGCATGACCGCGTCGGCGCCCATCGCGACCGCCTTGACGATGTCGCCGCTCGTGCCGAGGCCGCCGTCAGCGATGACGTGCACGTAGCGGCCCCCCGACTCGTCCATGTAGTCGCGGCGCGCGGCGGCGACGTCGCTCACCGCGGTCGCCATCGGGGCGTGGATGCCCAGGCTCAAGCGCGTCGTCGACGCGGCCCCGCCGCCGAAGCCGACGAGCACCCCCGCCGCGCCCGTGCGCATGAGGTGCAGCGCCGCGGTGTAGGTGGCAGCGCCGCCCACGATGACGGGCACATCGAGCTCGTAGATGAACTTCTTCAAGTTGAGGGGCTCGGCCGAGTTGCTGACGTGCTCGGCGCTCACCGTCGTGCCGCGGATGACGAACAGGTCGACCCCGGCGTCGATGACCGCCTGGTGGTGCTCCTGCGTGCGCTGCGGGCTGAGGGCCGCGGCCACGGGAACTCCCGCCGCCCGGATCTCGGCGAGCCGCGCCCCAATGAGCTCGGGCTTGATGGGCTCGGCGTAGATGCGCTGCATCTCCGCCGTCGCCCCGGCCTCGTCGAGCTCGCGGATGCGGGCGAGCTGCGCCTCGGCATCCTCGTAGCGGGTCCAGAGGCCCTCGAGGTCGAGCACGCCGAGGCCGCCGAGCCGCCCGATCGTGATCGCCGTGGCGGGGCTCACGACCGAGTCCATCGGTGCCGCGATGACGGGGATCTCGAAGGTCAGGGCGTCGATGCTCCAGGCCAGCGACACGACCTCGGGGTCGCGCGTGCGGCGGCTGGGCACCACGGCGATGTCGTCGAACGAGTACGCCCTGCGCGCCCGCTTGCCTCGGCCGATCTCGATCTCCATCACCCTGCCAGCCTATCGGGCGGGCGCGCGCGGGTAACGTGGCGACCGGCGGTCGGTGCCGATCGCGAGAGGGAGCGATCATGGCCGGCAGCGCGCTGAGCATCGAACGACCGGGCACGCGCGGAGTCGACCCGCTGCGCATCGCCGTCGTCGGCACCGGCGGCTGGGGGGCCCAGCACGCTCGCGTGGTCACCGAGCGCATCGACACCGAGCGCGTGGGCGTGGTCGGTCGCGACCCGTCGCGCACCGCCGCACGGGCGGCCGCGTATGGCGCGCGCGGATACACGTCGATCGGCGGGATGCTCGAGGCCGAGCATCCCGATCTCGTCATGGTCAGCCTGCCGAACGAGGAGCACTTCGCGCCCACGCTGGAACTGCTGCGCGCGGGTGTTCCGCTGCTCGTCGAGAAGCCGCTCGTCTTCGACCTCGGCGAGGCCGACGCGCCGCTTCACGCCGCCGGCGACACCTTCTTCGGCATCAACGTCAACCACCGCGACGCCGAGCCCGTGCGGCGCGCGTGGGCGGCCATCCAGGCGGGCGAGCTCGGCGACCTCGTGTTCGCGACCTGGCGCTTCGGTGGCGAAGCCAACCGCGGGCCGTCTCCGCACGCCAACCTCATCGAGACGCAGTGCCACGGCTTCGACATGCTCGAGCACCCGTGCGGGCCGATCAGCTCCGTGGCCGCGCAGATGACCTCCATGGCCTACGGGGACTTCAGCACGGTCGCCCTCGCGCTCGAGTTCGCGTCGGGAGCCGTCGGCACCCTGCTCGGCTCGTACGACTCGCCGTACGCCTACCCCGACACCCAGCGCCTCGAGCTCAACGGCATCGCGGGGCGCGCGGTCATCCACGACACTGTGCGGGCTCTGACGCTGCAGTCGGTCGGCGACGACACCGAGCGCGTGTGGCGCGCCGGGTATTTCGATGATGAGGCCCGGTCGTTCGAGCGCACGTTCAACCGGCACCTGGATGCTGTGCTCGCGGCCTTGCGCGCCGGCTCGCCCCCGCCCGTCCCCGCGTCGGCGGGCCGCCGCGCGCCCCCACCACTCGCGCCACGCCCGCCGCCGCCGCGCGCACCCCGCTTCACAGCAATGCCGTGCGTTTCGGCCAACACCGTGCGCCGAACTGCACGGTCTCTGCCGAAACGCACGGGTTCATGGGCGCCTCAGCCGATGAGCCCATGCCGCCGGAGTATCCGACGCAAGCGCTCGGGCTCGCGCAGGTCATCCCACACGATGCGCAGCACGGTCCAGCCCGCGGCCCGAAGACGGTCCTCACGCTTCTTCTCCTCGATGACGACATCCTCCGCGGAGCTCCCCGCCGCGCGGAGCGCAGCGCGATACTTCTTCTCCCCGTCGAACTCGAGCACGATGCGGCGCTCGGGCCAACAGAAGTCGACGCGCGCGAGCCACAACCCGTCGTCGACGATGTCGACTTGGAGTTCAGGATGCTGAGCACCGAGGTCGGCGAGCACGACGCGAGTCCACGACTCACCCGCCGACTCGCTGTGACCGTTGGCGAACGCCGCTACCCGTTCAACCCGGCGAACTCCACGCTGCAGCTGGAGTGATTCAGTCATCGCAAGAAGGTCGCTCGCACCCTCTCCGGCTCCACGGTGCCCGTTCGCGCGCAGCGCGGAGTCGGCGGTCACGACCCCGGCCAGAAAGCCTTCACGCGCACTGACCTCGATCGCCGTGCGGTAGGGGTCGGTCGTGCGAACCCACCCGAGATCGCGCACCCCCGTGTGGTGATCGTCATGAGCCCTCCACGACATTCCCCCGCGCACACGAGTGCCGTCGGCGACGGAGTTGAGCGCGCAGACGCGCTCGGGCCACCGGCCGAGATAGGTGAGGTCCAAGACAGCAGCGGCCGACGCGGCCGCGAGCACGACCTGGTTGCCCAGTCGAGCTGCGGTGGCTCGACAGCGCAGAACGTGCCGTTCTCGCGGCGTCGCCGATTGCCAAACGACGGCATTGACATACACGCCTCGTGCCAATCGAATCAGGGTGCCTGCGGTCGCAACACGGCGGAGAGCTCGAGTGTCGTAGCCGAGCGCTTCGAGGTTGCTCGCGACGAGCATCCCCTCGTTCATGAGGTGCTGGGGGATCTGCATGCCGGCAGTGTGAACCGACCACCGTGCACCCACCCCTCGACCAGGGTGAGCAGGTGGATGCTCGCTCTCGGTAGCTCGTGGGGAGGAGGCCGTGCGCTGCGGTCGTGACCGTGCGTAACGGAACACGGTCACAGCCGAAACGCACGGTCCTGCGAGAGCACGAGGCGACGGGAGTGCGCGAGGCGCGTTCGGGCGAGCGCCCCGGCCGCACCGCGGGGGTGCGCGCGCCTAGCGGCGGTAGTTGGGCGCCTCGACGACCATCTGGATGTCGTGCGGGTGCGACTCCTTGAGCCCGGCCGCGGTGATGCGCACGAACTTGCCGCGCTGCTTGAGCTCGGGGATCGTGCGCGCGCCGGTGTAGAACATCGACTGCCGCAGCCCGCCGAGCAGCTGGTACACGACCGAGCCGACGGGCCCGCGATAGGGCACCTGGCCCTCGATGCCCTCGGCGATGAGCTGCTCGTCGCTCGGCACGTCCGCCTGGAAGTAGCGGTCGCGCGAGTACGACGTCTTGGTGCCGCGCGTCTGAAGGGCGCCGAGCGAGCCCATGCCGCGGTACGACTTGAACTGCTTCCCGTTCACGAAGATCAGGTCGCCGGGGCTCTCATCGGTGCCCGCGAGCAGCGAGCCGAGCATGACGGTGTCGGCGCCGGCGACGAGCGCCTTCGCGATGTCGCCCGAGTACTGCAGGCCGCCATCGGCGATGACCGGGATGCCCGCCTCGCGCGCGGCGAGAGACGCCTCGTACACCGCCGTCACCTGGGGCACCCCCACGCCGGCGACGACGCGCGTCGTGCAGATCGAGCCGGGGCCCACGCCGACCTTGACGGCGTCGGCGCCGGCGTCGATGAGCGACTGGGCGCCCGTGCGCGTCGCGACGTTGCCACCGATGACGTCGATGTGCGCGAAAGCCGGGTCGGCCTTGAGCCGCGCGATGATCTCGAGCACTCCGCGCGAGTCGCCGTTCGCGGTGTCGACGACGAGCACGTCGACGCCGGCGTCGCGCAGCGCGCTCGCGCGCTCCCACGCGTCGCCGAAGAATCCGATGGCGGCACCGACGCGCAGCCGGCCCTCGGCATCCTTCGTCGCGTTGGGGTACTGCTCGCTCTTGTCGAAGTCCTTGACCGTGATGAGACCGCGCAACCGCCCGGCGTCGTCGACAAGCGGCAGCTTCTCGATCTTGTGCTGGGCGAACAGCGCGAGCACGTCGTCGGCGGAGATGCCGACGGGGCCGGTGATGAGCGGCGCCGGCGTCATGACGTCGCGCACGAGCGTCGTGGCGGCTTCGAAGCGCGAGACGAACCGCATGTCGCGGTTCGTGATGATGCCGACGAGGCGGCCGTCGCCCTCGACGACCGGGAGGCCGGAGACGCGGTACTGGCCGCACAGGGCGTCGACCTCGGCCACCGTCGCGTCGGGCGTCGTCGTGACCGGGTTCGTGATCATGCCCGACTCTGAGCGCTTGACCTTGTCGACCTGCTCGGCCTGATCGGCGATCGAGAGGTTGCGGTGCATGATGCCCATGCCGCCCTGGCGCGCCATCGCGATGCCCATCCGGGCCTCGGTCACCGTATCCATCGCGGCCGACAGGAGGGGAGCGTAGACGGAGATCCGCCGGGTGAGCCGCGAGGTCGTATCGGCCTCGCTGGGGATGACGTCGGTGTGCGCCGGAAGAAGCATCACGTCGTCGTAGGTGAGTCCGATGAAACCGAACGGATCGGGCTGGTCCATTGTTCCCCTTGGCTGTGGGTCTCTGTCGGCACCGCGGTGCCGTGTGATCGCTCTCACGGGTGACCGCCGATCGAGCCCGGATGCCGCGCTGAATTCCGGTGTCTCATCTTAAGCCGGTTAGGTCGAAACGTATTCCGTCGCGATAATGGCTGAGCGGTTCGGTCGGAGCCCGAAACACCTCGGCAACAATCGATCCGTATCGTCACCGTCGACGAACTGGGCCTGCTGGCCCGCGAGGCCGCATCGCCTCGACCCGAAACGACCTGGAGGTTTCGTGGCACACGCTGCTAGCAGACCGCTCACCCGGCGAGCACACCGGCGATTCGCCGCCGTGCTCCTCGCCGGCCTCGTCAGCGCTCTCACCCTGTCGATCGCCGCTCCGGCGGCCGCGAACGAAGTCGGGCTCGACGAGTACGACTTCAAGATCAGCGGCCTCGTCGAGCTGGCCGACGAACCGCTCGCCGATGTTCTGCTCGTCATCGACGGCGGGGGCTTCCGCGTCGAGGTCGAGAGCGGCGAGGACGGCCGATGGGCCGTCGGAGTGCCCGAGCGGGGCGAGTTCACGGTCACCCTCGACGAGAGCACGCTTCCCGAGGGCATCGCGGTGATCGATCCCGAGCTCGAGCAGCCCAACGTGCGCACGATCACGGTCGGGCAGTCGGGCAGCGCGGTGGCCAACTTCTTCATCGGCCAGGGTGAGCGCAACACGGTGAGCCTGTTCGATCAGGTGATCGAGCGGCTCTTCAACGGCCTCAACTTCGGCCTGCTGCTCGCGCTCGCGGCGATCGGCCTCTCGCTCGTCTTCGGCACCACGGGCCTGAGCAACTTCGCCCACGCCGAGCTGATCACCTTCGGCGGCCTGATGACCCTTCTCTTCGGCGTCACCTTGGGCATGCCGATCTGGCTCGCGATCCCCATCGCGCTCATCCTCAGCGCCGCACTCGGCTATGTGAACGATGCGGCCCTCTGGAAGCCGCTGCGCCGCAAGGGGGTCGGCCTGATCCCCATGATGATCGTGTCGATCGGCCTCTCGCTGGCGGTGCGCTACATCTACCAGCTCTTCGTCGGCGGCGACACCCAGCAGCTGCCGGGCGCAACGGACACGACGCTCTCGATCGGCGCTTTCGGCCTGTCGTGGACCGATGTTGCGAGCATGGCGGTGAGCGTCGTCGTGCTGCTCGGCGTCGCCTACTTCCTGCTGCGCACGCGCATCGGCAAGGCCACGCGCGCTGTCTCCGACAACCCGGCGCTCGCGGCCGCGAGCGGCATCGACGTCGACCGCGTGATCCGCATCGTCTGGGTGATGGCGGGCGGGCTCGCCGGCCTCTCCGGCATCCTGTGGGCCTACTTCCGGCCGGGCGTGAGCTGGGACATGGGCTTCCAGATCCTGCTGCTGACCTTCGCCGCCGTCACCCTCGGCGGTCTCGGCACGGCGTTCGGCGCACTCGTCGGAGCGCTCATCGTGGGCCTCTTCGTCGAGCTGTCGACGCTCATCATCCCCTCCGACATGAAGTACGTCGGAGCGCTGGTGATCCTCATCCTGGTGCTGCTCGTGCGACCCCAGGGCATCCTCGGACGCAAAGAACGAATCGGCTAGGGGCTGACCATGATCGACTGGCTTCAAATCATCTCCAACGCCGCGCAGGAGATCATCTCTCCGACCACGGCCGCCTACGCGCTCGCCGCGCTCGGTCTCGCGATCCACTTCGGGTTCACGGGCCTGCTCAACTTCGGCCAGGCGGGCTTCATGATGCTCGGCGCCTACGGCTACGCCATCGCGACGCTGACCTTCGGGTGGCCCGTGTGGGCTGCGATCCTCACGGGCGTCGTGGCCTCGATCGTCTTCGCGCTCATCCTGGGAATCCCGACCCTGCGATTGCGGGCCGACTATCTGGCGATCGTGACGATCGCCGCGGCCGAGATCGTGCGCCTGCTGTTCACGACGAACACGTTCGAGTCGGTCACCGGTTCGGCGAACGGCCTGCAGGGCTACAAGGGCGGCTTCGAGGCGCTGAACCCGATCCCGCCGGGAACCTACGGCTTCGGTCCGTGGGTCTACAACGAGTACGACTGGTGGGTGCGCATCTTCGGGTGGGGCCTCGTCGCGATCGCGGCCTTCATCACGTGGCGGCTGTTCAAGAGCCCGTGGGGTCGCGTGATCAAGGGCATCCGCGAAGACGAGGATGCCGTGCGCGCGCTCGGCAAGAACGTCTACTTCTACAAGATGCAGTCGCTGGTGATCGGCGGTGTCTTCGGCGCCCTCGCAGGCATGATCTTCATCCTGCCCCGAGCGGTCGTCCCGTCGAACTACCAGACGTCGCTCACGTTCTTCATCTACGCGATCCTGCTGCTCGGCGGCGCCGCCACGGTGTTCGGCCCGATCATCGGCTCGGTCATCTTCTGGGTGCTGCTGTCGTTCTTCTCGGGCTTCATCGCCCGGGCCGTCGAGGTCGGCTGGCTGCCGTTCCTGTCGAACGTCCAGGCGGGTCAGCTTCGCTTCATCCTGGTGGGCGTCGCGATCATGCTGATCGTCATCTATCGACCACAAGGAATCTTCGGGAACAAGAAGGAGCTGGCCTTTGTCAAGTAGCGCCGGCGCCCAGGGCGCCCCCATCAAGTCGACCGGCCTGCACATCGGCGAGCCGGCTCCGGGTGTGAAGAAGGTCGACCCGATCATCGTGGCCGACAACATCACGCGCACCTTCGGCGGCCTCACGGCCGTGCAGGTCGAGCACCTCGAGATTCCCCGCGGCGCCATCACGGCCCTCATCGGCCCGAACGGCGCCGGCAAGACGACGCTGTTCAACCTGCTGACGGGCTTCGACAAGCCCGACACGGGCGAGTGGACGTTCGACGGGCAGGGCATCTCAGGAATCCCCGCCTTCAAGGTGGCCCGCAAGGGCCAGGTGCGCACCTTCCAGCTCACGAAGGCGCTCAGCCTGCTCACCGTGCTCGACAACATGAAGCTCGGGGCGAAGGGGCAGAGCGGCGAGGGCCTCGCGCGCGCCCTGTTCCCGTGGATCTGGCGCAAGCAGGAGGCCGAGATCGAGGCCCGCGCGATGGACCTCCTCGCCCGCTTCAAGCTCGACACGAAGAAGGACGACTACGCCGCCAGCCTCTCAGGCGGTCAGCGGAAGCTGCTCGAGATGGCCCGCGCCCTCATGAGCCAGCCCACGCTCGTCATGCTCGACGAGCCCATGGCCGGCGTCAACCCGGCGCTCACGCAGTCGTTGCTCGACCACATCCTCAACCTCAAGACCGAGGGTATGACGGTGCTGTTCGTCGAGCACGACATGCACATGGTGCGGCACATCGCCGACTGGGTCATCGTGATGGCCGAGGGTCGCGTAGTGGCCGAGGGCGACCCGCACGAGGTCATGGCGAACCCTGCGGTGATCGACGCCTACCTGGGGTCGCATCACGACGAAGACCTGGGCGACCTCGACACCGGGGTCATGACCGCGATCAAGGAGCTGGCCGATGACGACGCCGACGACAGCAAGCAGTGACGCCGTGACCGAGACCCGCAAGGTGGTCGTGCACGTCGACGCCGTGACGGCGGGCTACCTGCCCGGCATCAACATCCTGAACGACTGCTCGTTGACGGCGCACGACGGCGAGCTCATCGGCATCATCGGCCCCAACGGCGCCGGCAAGTCGACTCTGCTCAAGGCGATCTTCGGGCTCGTGAAGGTGCGCGAGGGCACGATCTCGCTCTACGGCGAAGACATCACGAACCTCAAGGCCAACAAGCTCGTGGCCAAGGGCGTGGGCTTCGTTCCGCAGACCAACAACGTGTTCCCGACGCTCACCATCCAGGAGAACCTCGAGATGGGGCTCTTTCAGAAGCCGAAGGAGCTCGACCACCGCCTCGCGTTCGTCGTGTCGATCTTCCCCGAGCTCGCGAAGCGCCTCGGCCAGCGGGCCGGCTCGCTGTCGGGCGGCGAGCGCCAGATGGTGGCGATGAGCCGTGCGCTCATGATGAGCCCCGAGGTGATCCTGCTCGATGAGCCGAGCGCCGGCCTCTCGCCCGTGCGGCAAGACGAAGCCTTCCTGCGCGTCAAGGAAATCAACAAGGCCGGCGTGACGACGATCATGGTCGAGCAGAACGCGCGCCGCTGCCTGCAGATCTGCGACCGCGGCTACGTGCTCGACCAGGGCACCGATGCCTACACCGGCACGGGCCGCGAGCTGCTGAACGACCCCAAGGTGATCGGACTGTACCTCGGCACCCTCGGGCAGGAATAGGCTCGCAGAACGGCGCACAGGGCCCCGCAGAGCATCCTCGCTCGGCGGGGCCCTTCCGCGTGCGGCGCTGATGCCGCGTCGGGCGCGTACGGCACCGGGATGCCCGCGCCGGGCATCCCGGAACAGGAAAGGGGCCCCGACCGAAGTCGGGGCCCCTCTCAGCTGCGACTAGTCGGAACTAGTTGATGCGGCTGAAGGTGTTGTCGGCGTTGTACTGGTACACGCCGATGGTCGCCTCGGTGGGGTCGCCGTTCTCGTCGAACGTGACGGGGCCGGAGACACCGTCGTAGTCGACGACGCCGCCGTCGAGGATGATGGCCGCGGCCGACGCGAAGTCAGTCGCCTTCTCACCATCGCCCGAGCCACCCGAGACCTCCTGCAGCTTCGCCGCGATGTCGGCACCCTCGGTCGAGCCGGCCGCGAGAGCGGCGAGCGCGAGCAGGATGACGGCGTCGTACGACTCGGCCGCGTAGCTGAACTCGGTCAGCTCGGGGTCGACCTCGAGCAAGCGGTCCTGGAAGTTGCCCAGGGTCGCGATGTCGAGACCCGGGAGGGTGCCCTTGGCGCCTTCGACGAGGCCAGGCTCGAAGTCAGCGCTGTAGTCGGCGAGGTTGCCGTCGACGAAGTAGAGCTGGTTGCCGGGGTAGCCCGCGCCCACGAGGGCGGGGACGACGACCTTGGCCTGGTCGAAGGTGATGACGGCGATCGCGTCGGGAGCGGCTGCGGTCAGCGCGGAGACCTGAGCGTCGAAGCTCGTGTCACCCTCGTTGAACAGCTCCTCAGCGACGACCTCGCCACCGGCGGCCTCGAACGTCGCACGAATAGCGCCGGCGAGGCCGGTGCCGTACGCGTCGTTCAGCACGAGCAGGCCGAGCGTGGCAGCGCCGTCCTCAGCGATCAGGTTGCCGAGCACCTCGCCCTGCAGCAGGTCGCTGGGGGCGGTGCGCCAGTAGAGGTTGTCGTCGTCGTAGGTCGTGAAGTCGGGCGACGTGTTGGCCGGCGAGAACTGCACGACGCCAGCGGCCACGATCTGGTCGATCACGGTGAACGAGACGCCCGACGAGGCCGCGCCGACGATGGCCGAGACGTCCTGCGAGAGGAGGTCGGTCACCGAGACGGTGGCGGTGTCGGTCGTGGTGTCGCCCGAGTCGCGGTAGACGGCCTCGACGGTGATGCCGAGGTCTGCCTCGTTGATCTCCTGGACGGCGAGAGCAACACCCGCCTCCTCGGGCGGGCCGAGGAATGCCAGGGCACCACTCTGCGGGAGGATGGTGCCGATCTTGAGGGTCAGCTGCTCGGTGGGTGCGGCGGGCTCTTCGGTCTCAGCCGGTGCGCAGCCACTCAGAACGAGTGCGCTGGCGCCCACGACGGCAATGCCGCCGAGGATCGACTTGAGAGAACGAGAGCGACGGCCGCTCGCCGTGGTGAAAACGCCCATGTTGCTCCTTGGGTTTCGAATGTGTTCAGGATGCGGAACCACGAAGGTGGCCGCTTAGTCACCGTACGGTGCTCAGTGAGCATTCACAACACATTCGGGTTACATCCCTGTAACACCATGAAACGCACTCGCCGCCGGGCGTTGTCGACGAAATCTATCGTTTCGTGCCGAGATCGACGACGGATTCCGCAGGTCAACGTGCGTCGATCGCCAGGCTGTCGACGCGCTCGGGACGGTTCTCCGACGAGTACCGGTAGAGCCCGAGCTCGCCCTCGACGATGTCGCCCGCGTCGTCGAACGTCAGGGGGCCCGACAGCCCCTGGTAGTCGATCGCCGGCTCGGTCGCGAGCACCTCGACGCACTCTCCGAAGCTCGAGCACGGCACTCCCTCCGTCGCGGCGTCGGCGAGCGACGCAGCGATCGAGCGCCCCGCGTCGTCACCGGCGAGCACCGCGGCGAGCGCCGCGAGCACGACCGCGTCGTAGGTTTCCGGAGCGAACCGGAAGCTCAGCAGGGCGGGGTCGGACTGCCGGAGGCGGGCGATGAGCTCGTCGTCGATCGGGGCCCCCTCGAGCACGCCGTTGGCGCCCTCCATGAGACCGGCCTCGACGGTCGCCGAGTAGTCGGCGAGGTTCTGGGCAGTCAGCCAGAGCTGGTCGCCACCGAGGCCGCGTTCGGCGAGAGCCGCGATGACCGCCTGGTTCTGCGCTGCGAGAGACGTGCCGGTGGCGAGGATGACCGCGTCGGGCTCGCCGCCCGAGACGCTGAACGCGAGGCGGTCGACGTTGGTCGCCGCATCGAGCTGCTCGATGCTCTGCAGGCGCATCCCCTCCTGCTCGAGCGCCGCGCGCGCGGCGAGCTCGAACGAGAAGCCCAGCGAATCGCCCGTCGTCACGATCGCGACCGATCGAGCGCCCGACGCCGAGAGCGCGCGCACGATGGCGCCGGCCTGCTGGTCGTAGGCAGCGATCGTGCGGAAGAAGACGCCGGTCGGCGCCGCGTCGCGCACGGTCGGGTACGTGGCGGCCGGCGAGATGACGGTGACGCCCGCCTCGGCCGCGAGCGGCAGCAACCGCTCGGCGAGCGCGGAGGTCGCCGGACCGATGATGACGTCGACACCGCGCTCGACCAGATCGGCGAAGGCCGTCTCGAGCCGCTCCTCCGAGGCGTCACCCGAGTCGCGGTACAGCGTCTCGACCGGCTGGCCGAGCACGCCACCCGCGGCGTTGATGTCGCGCACGGCGATCTCGACCGCGGCGACCATGGCCGGACCGATGAAGGCGACATCCCCGCTCATGGGCAGGAGCGTGCCGATGCGCAGCACGCCGTCGCCAGTCGCCTCCACGGTCTCGGTCGGCGTCGGGGTGGGCGTCGGCAGGGGCGGGGGCGCGACGCAGCCGACGAGCGCGACCGAGAGGGCGGCTCCGACAGCGACGAGGGCGAATCGTGACGACACGGCGCTCCTTCAGAGGGTCAAGCTGTTAGGGGCACCCTATCCCGCCCGCAATAGGCTGAGCGCGTGCCCGCGCCGTCACTTCGACACCTGACCGCGCCATTCGTGCCGCTCGCGAGCGAGCACGCCGCTCGACTGCTCGCTAGCACGCACGGCCTCGCAGCGGAGGGGCTCGACCGGCTCGCGACCGAGCGGGACGACACGTTTCTCGTGCGCGCCCGTCAGGGGCGGTTCGTCGCCAAGTTCGCGCATCCGCTCGATGATGCGACCGAGCTCGGCGACCAGATGGCGGTGCTCGACGCGCTCGCCCGCGCGCATCCCGCGCTGCCGGTGCAGCGCGTGCTGCCGGCGCGCGACGGGGCGCTGCTGACGATCGTCGACGACGGGGCCGGACGACCGCGGATGCTCCGCGTGCTCACGTTCCTCGAGGGCGAGCGTCTGGGCGCCGCCCCCCGATCGCTCGACGAGCTGAGGGAGCTCGGCGCCCTGCACGGGCGCCTGGCCTCGGCCATCGCCGCCATCGGGGATGCAGCGCAACCGCCGCTGCAGGGGTCGCCGACCCCGTGGAACCTCCTCGCGATCGAGCACTACGGCTCGCACGCCGCCGCCCTCGCCGACACCACCCTGCGCGCCGACGTGGAGCGCGTGATCGCGCGGGCGAGGGATGCCGTGCTCCCCCCGGCGCGGGCGCTGCCGGCCCTGCTCGCCCACAACGACCTGCACGGCGACAACGTGCTCGTGCGCACCGCCCCCTTCGCCATCACGGGCGTGCTCGACTTCGGCGACATGACCCGCACTCCTCGAGTCGCCGACCTCGCCGTCGCCGCCTCGTACGCCCGCGGTCGAGCCGGAGGCGCGCACGAGCCGTGGGCAGCGGCGCACGCCTACGTCTCGGGCTACGAGGTTGTGCAGCCGCTCACCGACGAGGAGCACGCGCTGCTGCCCGCGCTGGTGCTGCTGCGCCTGGCCCAGCGCGCCATCCTGAACTCAGCAATCGCCGCCGCGAACCCCGCCGCCGCGGAGTACGCGAGCCGCAACCTGAGCGCCATCGCCCGCGATCTGCGCGAGCTCGGCGCGAGCATCCCGAGCACGATCGGAGCGAGCGAATGATCGGCCCCGCCACCTACTTCCGGCCCGAGCGCCGTGCCGGGCTCGACGACCGCACGCGCGCGCTCATCGAGCGGCGCGAAGCCGTGCTCTCGCCCGGCTACCGGCTGTTCTACGCGCACCCCGTCGAGTTCGTGCGGGGCCTCGGCACGAAGCTCTACACGGCCGACGGCGACGAGTTCCTCGACGTCTACAACAACGTGCCCTCGGTCGGCCACGCGCACCCGCGCGTGACGGCGGCCATCGCAGAGCAATCGGCGCTGCTCAACACGCACACGCGCTATCTGCACGAGGGCCTCATCGACTACGCCGAGCTGCTGATCGCGTCGTTCCCGAACGCGCTCGACACCCTCACTCTCGTCTGCACGGGCTCGGAGGCCAACGATCTCGCGCTGCGCGTGGCGAAGCAGGCGACGGGTCACCGCGGCGTCATCGTCACCGAGAACGCCTACCACGGCGTCACCACCGAGATCGCGGCGATCTCGCCCTCGCTCGGCGGCGACCCCTCGCTGGCCGACTGGGTGCGCACCGTGCGCCCTCCGGTCGGCGACGGCAGCGGCATGGTGGCGGATGCCCGCGCCGCGATCGCCCAGCTGCAGGCCGCGGGCCACGGTGTCGCGGCGCTCATCGTCGATACGGCGTTCGCGAGCGACGGGTTCATCGCCCCCTCGCCGGGCACCCGCGCGGCTCTCACCGCCGTGCAGGCGCTCGTGCGACACGCCGGAGGCCTGGTGATCGCCGATGAGGTGCAGCCCGGCTTCGGGCGGCTGGGCGCGACCGGGGCCGCACCCGACCTCTGGGGATTCCCCCGCCACGACCTCGAGCCCGACCTCGTGACGCTCGGCAAGCCCATGGCGAACGGGCTGCCCGTCGCGGCGCTCATCGCCCGGCGCGACCTCATTCGGCAGTTCGGCGAGAGCGTGCGGTACTTCAACACCTTCGCCGGCACGCCCGTGTCGGTGGCCGCCGCGCGCGCGACGTGGGAGGTGCTGCACGACGAACGGCTGCCCGAGAACGCCGCGGTCGTGGGCACCGCCCTGCTCGAGATGCTCGGCGAGCTCGCCACGCGCCACGAGCGGCTGCGCGGCGTGCGCGGCAGCGGGCTCTACCTGGCGGTCGACCTGGTCGACCCGGCGACGGGCGCCCCCGACTCCCCCGCCGCGGTGACGCTCGTGAGCGCACTGCGCGAGCGGCGCATCCTGATCAGCGCGTCGGGGCGCGACAACGCGGCCCTGAAGCTTCGGCCTCCCCTGCCGTTCTCGCACGCCGATGCCGAGCGGTTCGTCACCGAGCTCGACGGCGCGCTGCGCGACCTCGGCTGAGCGCCTCGCTCAGACCGTCTCGACCGGCCCGGTCTCGGGCGGCAGCGCCCGCCGCTCGCGGGCGGCCCGCCGCCGCTGCACGACGGCCTCGACCGAGAGCACCACGAGTGCGAGCCAGACGAGCGCGAAGCCGAGCCATCGCTCGGGCGGCATCGGCTCGAGCAGCACCGCGACGCCGAAGATGAACTGCAGCAGGGGTGCGAAGTACTGGATGAAGCCCATGACGCTGAGTGGCAGCCGCCGCGTCGCGCCCGCGAAGAGCAGCAGCGGCACGGCCGTGATGATGCCCGCGAGCGACAGCAGCACGGCGTGGCCGAGCCCCGAGGTGCCGAGCGTGATGCCGCTCGTCAGCTGCACCGCCATGAGCGCGACGATCGCGACGGGGACGAGCCAGGCCGTCTCGAGGGTGAGCCCGGCGACGGCCGAGACCTTCCCGCCCATGCGGTTCTTGATGTAGCCGTAGAAGCCGAACGAGAACGCGAGGGCGAGTGAGATGTACGGCGGCTGGCCGTAGCCCACCGCGAGCACGAGCACGGCGAGCACGCTGATGCCCACGGCGACCCACTGGCCGACGCGCAGCCGCTCGCGCAGGAAGACGACACCGAGGGCGATCGAGACGATGGGGTTGATGAAGTAGCCGAGGGCGGCCTCGACGACGAAGCCGTTGGTCGAGCCGTAGACGTAGACGATCCAGTTGATGGCGATGAGGATGCCGGCCAGCAGGCTCAGCCCCATGATCCGCCGGTCGCGCAGCAGGGCGGCGAACGGTCGGAACGCCCGCGTGACCGCGAGCAGCAGCACGCAGAAGACGAGCGAGAGCACGATGCGCCAGGCGACGATCTCGATCGGCGTGCTGGGGTCGAGCAGCAGGAAGTAGAGGGGCAGGAAGCCCCACAGCCCGTAGGCGCTGATCGCGAGGGCGAGCCCGCTGGAGGAGAGGCGCGAGTCGGGCACACCGTCACTGTAGCCCGGTGGCGAGACCGCACCATACAGGCCGTCGACAGCACGAACCCCCGACCGCACGAGGCGGATCGGGGGTTCGGATGCGGGTGAGGATGCGCCTAGCGCACGACCACCGCGAGCACGTCGCGAGCGGACAGCACGAGGAACTCCTCGCCGCCGTACTTCACCTCGGTGCCGCCGTACTTCGAGTACAGCACGCGGTCGCCGACGGCGACATCGAGCGGAACACGGTTGCCGTTGTCGTCGATGCGGCCGGGGCCGACGGCGACGACTTCGCCCTCCTGGGGCTTCTCCTTGGCAGTGTCGGGGATGACGAGACCCGAGGCGGTGGTCTGCTCCGCCTCGACCTGCTTGATGACGATGCGATCCTCGAGCGGCTTGATGCTGACCGACACGGTTGACCTCTTCTTTCTTACGACGATGAGGGGGTTGGCACACTCGACGTGCGAGTGCCAGCACCACTGTACCGAAGCGGTTAGCACTCACGCAATCCGAGTGCCAGCCGCGGCGAGCGCCACCGGAGTGGGAGGATCAGGGCATGGATGCTGCCGAGCTGCGCGAGGTGCTGACGCCCGAGGCGCTGCGGCTGCTCGACGAGCTGGAGCCGAGCGGCACGGTCACCGATGCCGTCGCGCTCGTGTCGCGGTTGCGCAAGCAGGGGCATCCCCCCGCACGGGTCGCGGCGGTGCTCACGCAGTACCGGCTGCGTCGCAAGGCCGAGGCGAAGTTCGGCCCCTTCGCGCAGCGCATGCTGTTCACGCAGGAGGGGCTCGAACAGGCCAGTCGGCTGCGCGTCGCCGCGGTGCACGCGGGGCGCTTCGCCGCCGCGGGGCTCACGCGCGTGGCCGATCTGGGCTGCGGCATCGGCGGCGACGCGATGGCGATGGCGGCGCTCGACCTGCGCGTCACGGCCGTCGAGCGCGACGAGGCGACCGCGGCGATCGCCGCCTACAACCTCGTGCCGTTCGCGACCGCGCACGTCGTTCACGGCGACGCGCTCGACCTCCCCCTCGACGACTTCGATGCCGTGTGGCTCGACCCGGCGCGGCGCGAGGGAGCGTCGCGCCTGTCGTCTCCCGACGACTGGTCGCCGACGCTCACGCAGGCGCTCGCGATCGCGCAGCAGCGACCCGCCGGCATCAAGCTCGCCCCGGGCATGGATCGCGCGCTCCTGCCCGAGGGCCTCGAAGCGCAGTGGATCTCGGTCGACGGCGAGGTCGTCGAGCTCGTGCTCTGGAGCGGCGCGCTCGCCCGCCCGGGCGTCGGCCGGGCCGCCCTGGTGCTGCGCGGCTCTGAGCCGCCCGCGGAGCTGCGCGCCGCGGCCGACACCGACGACGTCGAGCCCGGCCCCCTGGGCGAATACCTCTACGAGCCCGACGGCGCCGTCATCCGCGCGCGCCTCATCGGCGACCTGGCGCGATCGATCGAGGGGCGGATGCTCGACCCGACGATCGCGTACGTGACCGCCGACCGGCTCACCCCGACGCCGTTCGCGCGCGCGTTCCGCGTGCTCGAACGGCTGCCCGTCGACGTCGCCCGGCTGCGGCGCGCTCTCGCCGACCGGGGCATCGGCACGCTCGAGATCAAGAAGCGCGGCGTCGACATCGATCCATCCACGCTGCGCCCCCGGCTGAAGCTGAAGGGAACGGGCTCGGCCGTGCTCGTGCTCACTCGCCTCGCAGGCGAGAAGACCGCCCTCATCACCGAGCGCTGCGCGTGAGAGCCGTGCGGGCCTAAAACGTGCTCCAGGCCCCCGCCGCCGCGATGCCGAACCAGAGCAGCACGAGCGGAACGAGGATGGCGAGAGCCCACAGCACCGAGATCGCGATGCCGACATAGCCGGTGGTGAGGCCGGCGATCGCCATGCCTCGGGCGTGCGGCTCGCGCTTTACCCCGAGATGCCCCAGGATCACGCCGGCGATGGCGGGCAGGAGCCCGAGCAGGAAGAACGAGAAGATCAGGCCCATGATGCCGAACACGAGCGCGAGCACGCTGAGCGTCGAGGAGGGCGCGGTCGGCAGCGCGGCATAGGGGTTGTGGGGTGCCGAGGGGTTCTGCGGAGCCGAGGGGTTCGCCGGCGCCGCCGGACCGGGAGCGTACGGGTCGGGTCGGACCGCCCCCGGCGTCTCGGCAGCGGAGGCGGGCGGCGGAGCCGCCTCCGCGGGCGCCGCCTTCGCGGCAGTGGGCTTGCGTGTCGCCGGCTTCTTCGCGGCGGCCGGGGCGGTCGCGCCCTCGATGGGCGGCAGCGGAGCATCCGCGGCGCCCTGACCGGGGGCGGGCGGGGGCGGCGGGGGAAGCGGGGAATCGGCCACGATGGTCTCCTTCAGCGGGGTGGGATGCGGTGTCGAGTCGATCGGGCAGGCGGGGGGATCAGACCGCCATGGCTCCGATCATGGCGAGGAAGATGCCCCAGAACGCGAACCAGGCCACGGTCCCGAGCCAGCCGATGATCGTGGCGGCCAGCGCGAGCCCGCGGCCGGGTTCGCCAGTCTGGGCGATCTGGCGCAGGGTGATGTGGCCGAGAACGGCACCAGCGATGGGCACGAGGATCGCCAGGATCAGCGCCACGGGCGCCAGTCGATGCGGGGTGCGGGCGGTGGAGTCGGTCATCGGGTCACGCCGTTCGGCTCAGGGTCGGGCACGGGTTGCTCCGCACATGATAGAGGCTCGCACCGGGGGATCACCCCGGTGCGAGCCTCGGAAGAGCCTGCGGATCTAGTACGAGAAGTTGCCGCTCGACGCCGCGATCGCGAAGAAGCTGACCCAGATGATCGTGCCGATGATGCCGGCGACGAGACCGAGGTAGCCGAGCACGAGGCCGGCGATCGCGAGACCGCGGCCGTTCTCGCCCGTCTTCTTGATCTGGCTGAGGGCGATGTGGCCCGTGATGACCGCGCCGAGCGAGATGAAGAACGCGAGCACGAGCGAGACGATCGCCAGCGTGTTCGTCTTCGGCCCGGTCGGAGCCGAGGCGTACGGCGTCGGCGCGGGCTGCGGGGCGGGGGGAGGCGTGACGTCAGACATGAACTAACTCCTGGATGGTGGTCGGTGACGGCCCGAACGGGCACGCCCCATGCTGGCAGTGCGGTCAGGGGGTGTCAACGAGGCGGCGCGAGCGCCGTCACGCGGCGTCACGCCTGAATCTGCGTCACCGGCAACGTGGAATCCGCGCTCACGCCGAGCGACGACGGCGGATGGCCCGCGGCGATGAGCTGCGCGGCGAGCGCGGCGATCATGGCGCCGTTGTCGGTGCACAGCGACAGGGGCGGGATGCGCAGCTCGACCCCGGCGGCGGCCGCGCGCCCCGCGGCCAGCGCCCGCACGCGAGCGTTGGCGGCGACGCCCCCGCCGAGCAGCAGCCGGGGCACACCGAGGTCGGCGCAGGCCGCGATGGCCTTGGCCGTGAGCACGTCGGCGACCGCCTCGCGGAACGAGGCGGCGATGTCGGCGACGGGCACGGGCTCGCCCGCATCCCGCAGCTTCTCGACATGCCGGGCGACCGCGGTCTTGAGGCCCGAGAACGAGAAGTCGTAGCGGTGGCGCTCGAGATCTTTCGGAAGGGTGAGCCCGCGCGGGAACCGCACGGCGGCCGGGTCGCCCTCGGCGGCCACGCGGTCGATGTGCGGGCCGCCCGGGTAGGGCAGCCCGAGCAGGCGCGCGACCTTGTCGAACGCCTCACCCGCGGCATCGTCGATGGTCTCGCCGAGCAGCTCGACATCGCTCGTGAGGTCGCGCACGTGCAGCAGCGACGTGTGGCCGCCGGAGACGAGCAGGGCGATCGTGGGCAGCGCGATCGCGGGCTCGCCCTCGGTGCGCAGCACGTCGGCGCCGACGTGGCCGACGAGGTGGTTGACGGCGTAGAAGGGCTTCTCGAGCGCGACCGCAAGCGCCTTCGCGGCACCGACACCGACCATGAGCGCGCCGCTCAGGCCGGGCCCGCTCGTCACCGCGATGGCATCGAGCTCGTCGAGGGTCACCCCGGCCGTCTCGAGCGCCTCGCGAAGGGCGGGCTCGATCGCCTCGAGGTGGGCGCGCGCAGCGACCTCGGGCACCACGCCGCCGAAGCGCGCGTGCTCCTCCATCGACGACGAGATGACGTTGGCGAGCAGGGTCGTGCCGCGCACGATGCCGATTCCGGTCTCGTCGCAGCTCGTCTCGATGCCGAGGACCAATGGTTGCGCGCTCACGGTCCCGCCTCCCACCGCATGACGATCGCGTCGACGTCGTCGGGCTGGTAGTACCGCGGCCGCACGGCGATCGCCGTGAAGCCGTGGCGCTCGTAGAGCCGTTGGGCATCAGGGTTGTCGGCACGCACCTCGAGCAGCACGTCGTCGACGCCGCGGGAGCGAGCCTCGTCAAGCATGCGCCGCAGCAGCAGCGCCCCGATGCCGAGCCGACGATGCCCGGCGTCGACCGCGATCGTCTGGATGTCGGCCTGTGCGGCGCCGGACGGCGCGCTCAGACCCGCATAGCCGACGACCGCATCGCCGATACCGGCGACGAGGTAGCGCGTGTGGCGGGCACCGAGCTCGGCGGCCATCATCTCGCGGCTCCAGGCGTCACCCGGGAAGGTCGACGTCTCGAGCGCCATGATCGCGTCGAGGTCGGAGGGGCCGGCGTCGCGCACGCGCACCTCGACGGGGGCGGCATCCGACTCGCCGCTCATCAGCTCACCCGCTTCGGGGTCGAGAGCGTCACATCGGGTGCCCGCAGGTAGAGCGGCTGGGGCGCGGCGAACGGCAGGCCCGCGGCGAGCCGGGCGAGGGCGACGTGCGCGAGCGGAACGGCGGGAATCTCGTGCACCTCGTGCGCGGCGACGCCCTCCTCGGGCATCCACTCGATGCGGGCGACGAGGTGCGCGGGCCGCACGACCGTCGGCAGGGGCAGGGCGGCGGTGTAGCTCGTCACGGCGACCTCGCGGCGGCGGGCATCCGTCACCACCGAGAAGCGCCCCGCGGCGATGCCGCCTTCGACGAGGGCGAGCGCGACGGCGTCGTGGCTGGGCACGGGCAGCAGCGGGATGCCCCGCGCGAACGCGACCGCGCGCGCGGCCGCGATGCCGACGCGCAGACCCGTGTACGGCCCGGGTCCGATGCCCGTGACGACGCCCGTCAGCGCGGCAGCCGAGACACCCGGCGCGTGCAGCACCGCGTCGAGGAACGGGCCGATGACCTCGGCGTGCCGCCGGGTGTCGTCGGTCGAGCGTTCGGCGAGCACACGGCCGTCGTCGGCGACGACCGCCACCGCGGTGCCCGCGGAGGTGTCAATCGCGAGCAGCATGCAGCCAGCCTAGGTCGGCCCAGCGGTCACCGACGCCCGTGATCGTGACGGTGCGGGGCTCGATGGGCGCGGCGTCAGGGTCGTCGTCGCGAGCCGCCTGCTCGGAGTTCGGGGGCGCTGTCGCGCCCGCGCCCGCGCCGGTCGGCCGCTCGATCGTGACCGACAGCCAGTCGTCGACGAGGTGCTCGAGCAGCCCCGCACCCCATTCGACGACGACGATCGAGCCCTCGAAGTCGAGGTCGAGGTCGTCGAGCTCGGCCGCGTCGCGCAGCCGGTAGGCGTCGACGTGCACGAGCGACGGGGCACTCGTGCGCGGATGCGTGCGCGCGAGCACGAACGTCGGGCTCGTCACTGTGCCGCGCACGCCGAGTGCCGCACCGAGTCCGCGGGTCAGCGTCGTCTTGCCGGCGCCGAGCTCGCCCGTGAGCAGAATCGTGTCACCGGCGCGCAGCTGCGCCGCGAGCACCGCACCGAGGCGCGCCATGGCGTCAGGGTCGGCGATCGTGAGCGTCACGGGCATGCGGATCATCTCCGGGTCCGGTGCACGCGGCGACCGAGCCGCGTGACGAGCTCGTAGGCGATCGTGCCGGCGGCGTCGGCCCACTCGTCGACGCCGGGCTCGCCGTCGGCGGGGTCGCCCCACAGCACGGCGCGGTCGCCGAGCACCACGGGGGCGTCGCCGACGTCGACGACGAGCTGGTCCATGGCGATGCGGCCGACGACCCGGTGCACGCGGTCGCCGATGAGCACGGGGGCGTCGACGGCCGCGCGCGGCACGCCGTCGGCGTACCCGAGCGGCACGAGGGCGAGCGTCGTCGGCGCGGTCGTGCGATGCAGGTAGCCGTACGAGACCCCGCTTCCTGCGGGCACGCGCTTGAGCCCGACGACGCGGGCGCTCAGCTGCATGGCCGGCACGAGCGGCAGCGTGCCGCGCAGGTGCCGCTCGGGGGCCACCCCGTACAGGGCCAGTCCGATGCGCACCATGTCGTAGCGGGCCGCGGGGTGGTCGAGCGCCGCGGCCGACGCGGCCAGGTGCCGGATGCCCGGCTCGAGCCCGACGCTGCGCACCGCATCCACGAACCGTTCGAAGGCGACCACCTGCGCCCGGTCGTCGTCGGGCGAGGTGTTCGACAGGTGGCTGAAGACGCCGCCCAGCACGAGGTCGCCAGCGGCGACGCTCGACGCCAGTTGCTCGACGAGGGGGCCCCACTCGGCCTCGACGACGCCGTTGCGCGAGAGCCCGGTGTCGACCTTCACGTGCACGGTCGCCCGGTGCCCGCTCGCCGCGGCGCGGGCGAGCTGCGCCCGCGAGCTCACCCCGAGGGCGATGCCCGCTTCGGCAGCGGCCGCGAAGTCGGCCTCGGGGTCGTGCAGCCAGGCGAGCACGGGCGCATCGATTCCGGCGGCCCGCAGCTCGAAGGCCTCATCGAGGTCGGCCACGCCGAGATGGTCGATGCCCGCCTCGAGGGCCGCCCGCGCGGCCGTGATGGCACCGTGCCCGTATCCGTCGGCCTTGACGATCGCCATCGTGTGCGGGGTGCCGACGAGGCGTCGCATCGTCGCGGCGTTCTCGCCGATCGCTGTCGCCGAGATGCGGGCCTCGCGCAGCGGACGGCTCATGATTCGGCCACCACGAACGCGATCGCGACCCCGGCGTCGTGCGACATCGACACGTGCACCGAGCCGATCCCTCGCTCGGCCGCGATCTGGGCCGCGCGCCCGCTCAGCACCAGGTCGGGGTTGCCCTCGTCATCGGGCACGACGCGCATGTCGTGCCAGCTGATACCGTCGGTCGCCCCCAGCGCCTTGAGCAGGGCCTCCTTGGCGGCGAACCGGCCCGCGAGAGAGCGCGGCGGCAGGTCGCGCTCGGTCTCGGCGAACAGCCGCTCGCGCAGCCGGGGGGTGCGGCTCAGGGCTCGTTCGAAGCGCGCCAGGTCGACGACATCGACCCCGATCCCGACGATCCGCCCCATGGCACGCCCCGCTGACCTTCTCGACCGGACTGCTCGACGGGCTTACTCGACCGTGACGGACTTGGCGAGGTTGCGCGGCTGGTCGACGTCGAGGCCCTTCGCCGCGGCGAGCTCCATGCCGAAGATGTGCAGCGGCACGACGGCGAGCAGCGGCTCGAAGAACGGCGAGGCGAGCGGGATGCGGATGACCTCGTCGGCGTGCGGCAGCACAGCCACGTCGCCCTCTTCGGCGATCGCGATGACGCGCGCGCCGCGCGCGCGGATCTCCTGGATGTTCGACACCACCTTCGCGTGCAGCGAGTTCGGGTCGCGCGGGCTCGGAACGATCACGAACACGACCTGCCCCGGCTCGATGAGCGCGATCGGGCCGTGCTTGAGCTCGCCCGCCGCGAAGCCCTCGGCGTGGATGTAGGCGAGCTCCTTGAGCTTGAGCGCGCCCTCGAGTGCCACCGGGTAGCCGACGTGGCGGCCCAGGAACAGCACCGAGCGCGTGTCCGCCATCCAGTGCGCGAGCTCCTTGATGCGCTCGCCCGTCGACAGCACGGCCGCGAGCTTCTCGGGCACCGCCTGCAGTTCGGCGACGAGGCCGCGGGCGCGCTCGGGGCTCAGGGTGCCGCGGACCTGGCCGAGCTGCAGCCCGAGCAGGTAGATGGCGGTGATCTGCGCCACGAAGGCCTTGGTCGAGGCCACCGCGACCTCGGGACCCGCGTGGGTGTAGACGACAGCGTCGGACTCGCGGGGGATGGTCGCCCCCTGCGTGTTGCAGATCGAGAGCGTGCGAGCGCCCTGCTCGCGGGCGTACTTGACGGCCATGAGGGTGTCCATCGTCTCGCCCGACTGGCTGATCGAGACGACGAGCGTGGTCGGCGACAGCACCGGCTCGCGGTAGCGGAACTCGTGAGCGAGCTCGACGTCGACGGGGATGCGCGCCCACTGCTCGATCGCGTACTTGCCGACCATGCCCGCGTAGGCGGCGGTGCCGCACGCGATGATGAGGATGCGGTCGATGCTCGAGAGCACTTCGGGGCCGAGCGCGGTCACCTCCGGCAGGTCGACGAGCCCGTCGTGCACGCGGCCGATGATGGTCTTCGCGACCGCTTCGGGCTCTTCGCTGATCTCCTTCGCCATGAAGCTCGACCAGCCGCCCTTCTCCGCGGCCGAGGCGTCCCAGTCGACCTCGAAGGTCGTGGGCGTCACCGCCCGCCCGGCGAAGTCGACGACCTCGACGCTGTCGGGGCGGATGGTGACGAGCTGGTCCTGCCCGATCTCCATGGCGTGATGGGTGTACTCGACGAAGGCCGCGACGTCGGAGCCGAGGAAGTTCTCACCCTCGCCGAGCCCGATGACGAGCGGCGAGTTGCGACGTGCGCCGACGACGACGTGCGGCTGGTCGGCGTGCACGGCGAGCAGGGTGAACGCGCCCTCGAGGCGGTTCACGACCTGCAGCATGGCCGTCGTGAGGTCTCCGGTCTCGCGGAAGGCATCGCCCACGAGGAGAGCGGCGACCTCGCTGTCGGTCTGCGAGGTGAACGAGTGCCCGCTCGCGAGCAGCTCCTCCTTCAGCTCGGAGAAGTTCTCGATGATGCCGTTGTGGATGAGCGCCAGCTTGCCCTCATCGCCGAGGTGGGGGTGGGCGTTCTCGTCCGTCGGGCCGCCGTGCGTCGCCCAGCGCGTGTGGCCGATGCCGGTCTGGCCGTCGGTGAGCGGGGTCGCCGCGAGGTCGTCGCTGAGCACCCCGAGCTTGCCGGCGTGCTTGCGCGTGTCGAGGTGGCCGTCGTCGTCGATCACGGCCACACCGGCGGAGTCGTAGCCCCGGTACTCGAGACGCTTCAATCCGCCGAGCAGCACCTCGACGCTGCCCCGGGTTCCGACATACCCCACGATTCCGCACATAGCCGACCATTCTACGGCTCCCGCCACAGCGGAACGCCCAGGGGTACTGTGGTGCCGATGAGCGATCCGAGCGCAGCGCGCGAGACGAGCCCGTTCGACGAGATCGACCGGCAGCGGTGGGCGGCCCTCGCGCCCGCCACCGCGCATCCGCTTACCGAGACGGAGCTCGTTCAGCTGCGCGGCCTCGGCGACGCGCTCGACATGCGCGAGGTCGACGAGGTGTACGTGCCGCTCAGCCGGCTGCTGAGCCTCTACGCCGTCGGGGCGCGCGAACTGCATCAGGCCACGCGCAGCTTCCTCGGTGAACCCGGCCAGCACACACCCTTCGTGATCGGCGTCGCGGGTTCAGTCGCGGTCGGCAAGTCGACGATCGCCCGCCTGCTGCGTGAGCTGCTCTCGCGCTGGCCCGACACCCCGCGCGTCGAGCGCGTAACGACCGACGGCTTCCTGCTGCCCACTGCCGAGCTCGGTCGTCGCGGAATCCTGCACCGCAAGGGGTTCCCCGAGTCGTACGACCGGCGCGCTCTGCTGCGCTTCGTCGCCCGGGTGAAGTCGGGTGCTGATGAGGTGCGCGCACCGGTCTACAGCCACCTCAGCTACGACCGTGTGCCAGGCGCCGAGATCATCGTGCGACGGCCCGACATCCTCATCGTCGAAGGGCTCAACGTTCTGCAGCCTCCCGGCGCGGGCGCCTCGCTCGCCGTCAGCGACCTCTTCGACTTCACGATCTACGTGGATGCCCGCACGAGCGACATCGCTCAGTGGTACGAGGAGCGCTTCCTGGCGCTGCAGCGCGGGGCCTTCGCAGACCCGCGCAGCTACTTCCACCGGTACGCCGCACTGACGCACGAGGAGGCGGTCGCCAAAGCGCGCGAGATCTGGCGCGAGATCAACGAGCCCAACCTGGTGCAGAACATCCTTCCGACGCGCGCCCGCGCCTCGCTCGTGCTGCGGAAGGCCAGCGATCACACGGTCGAGACCGTGCTGCTGCGCAAGATCTAGGCGGTCGCGACGGCGAGCTGCTCGCGCACGACCGCGGCGAGGCGATCAGCCACCTGCTGAGCGGTGCCGTGCTCGGCCGCCTCGACCATGACCCGCACCATCGGCTCGGTGCCGCTCGCCCGCAGCAGTACCC
>NZ_JBHYEO010000014.1:0-17605 GCF_051860105.1 Microcella sp. | reverse complement strand
TCGGCCGCCACGGCCGCGGCGATGACGGCGTGACCCTCGAGCGCGGTGCGGTCGACGCCGCGCACGTTGATGAGCACCTGCGGGAACACGGTCATGACGTCGGCCAGCTCGGCGAGCGTTCGGCCCGAGCGCACCATCTCCGCGGCGAGCTGCAGGCCCGTCAGGATGCCGTCGCCCGTCGTGGCGTGCTCGCTCATGATGATGTGACCCGACTGCTCGCCACCCAGGCTCAACCCGTGCTCGGCGAGCGCCTCGAGCACGTAGCGGTCGCCCACCTTCGTCTCGATCAGCCGCACGCCGTGCTCGGCCATCGCCCGCTTGAGACCCAGGTTGCTCATGACGGTCGCGACGAGGGTGTCGTCGGTCAGCAGACCGCGGGCCTTCATCGAGAGCGCGATGATCGCCATGATCTGGTCGCCGTCGATGACGCGGCCGGCGGCATCCACCGCGAGGCACCGGTCGGCATCGCCATCGTGGGCGATGCCCAGGTCGGCACCGTGCTCGAGCACGGCCTCCTGCAGCGGTCCGAGGTGCGTCGACCCGACACCGTCGTTGATGTTGAGGCCGTCGGGGTCGCTGCCGATGACGGTGACGCGCGCGCCCGCGTCGGCGAACACCTGCGGCGAGATGCCGGCGGCGGCGCCGTGAGCGCAGTCGATGACGACGTGCAGGCCCGCGAGCGAGACGTCGAGCGTGCCGAGCAGGTGCAGCAGGTAGCGGTCCTCCGCGTCGGCGAAGCGGCGGATGCGGCCCACGCCCGCGCCGGTCGGCGCGAGCTTGTCGCCCGACAGTGCCTCCTCGATGCGGTCTTCGACCGCATCCGGCAGCTTCGTGCCCCCGAACGAAAAGAACTTGATGCCGTTGTCGGGGGCCGGATTGTGCGAGGCCGAGATCATCACGCCGAAGTCGGCGTTGATGTCGCCGACGAGGAACGCCGCGGCCGGTGTCGGGATGACCCCGGCATCGAGCACGTCGATGCCCGAGCTCGCGAGCCCCGCCGACACGGCGGCGGTCAAGAACTGACCGGAGACCCGGGGGTCGCGTGCGACGATCGCCGTCGGGCGCTTGCCCTGGGCCCGTAGCTCATCCGCATGCCGACCGCTGGTCAGCACCCGTGCCGCGGCCTGGGAGAGGCCGAGGGCCAGGTCGACGGTGAGATCACCGTTGGCCAGCCCTCGAACCCCGTCCGTGCCGAAAAGTCGACCCATGGCGTGTCGCCTGGACCCGAGCGACTAGCGCTTCGAGTACTGAGGAGCCTTGCGCGCCTTCTTGAGACCGGCCTTCTTGCGCTCGATGACGCGGGCGTCGCGCGTGAGGAAGCCGGCCTTCTTGAGGGCGGGGCGGTTGTTCTCGCGGTCGATCTCGTTGAGCGCGCGCGCGATGGCGAGACGCAGGGCGCCCGCCTGGCCCGAGGGGCCCCCACCCGTGATGCGCGCGATGACGTCGTAGGCGCCGCCGAGCTGCAGGATCGTGAAGGGGTCGTTGATGAGCTGCTGGTGCAGCTTGTTCGGAAAGTAGTCTTCGAGCGTGCGCCCGTTGACCTTGTAGGTGCCGGCACCCGGGGTGATGCGCACGCGGGCGATGGCCTGCTTGCGACGACCCACGGCCGCGCCGCCGACCGAGAGGATGGCGCGGGGCGCCACCGACGCGGCGGGCGCGGCGGACTCGGTCGTGTACGACTCGGGAGCCGACTCGGGAGTGATGCCGTCGTTGTCGATGTCGTTGGGGGTGTTCGTAACGTCTGCCACGATGCTGATCCTTAGCGTCTGCGCGGCCGCTACTGAGCGACCTGGTCGAGGGTGTAGGTCGTCGGCTGCTGCGCAGCGTGCGGGTGCTCGGCGCCCGCGTAGACCTTGAGCTTCTTCATCTGGGCGCGGCCCAGCGAGTTCTTCGGCAGCATGCCGCGGATCGCCTTCTCGACGGCGCGCTCGGGGTTCTTCTCGAGCAGCTCCGAGTAGGAGGTCGCCGTGAGGCCGCCCGGGTAGCCCGAGTGGCGGTAGGCCTTCTTCTGCGCCAGCTTCGAGCCGGTGAGGGCCACCTTGTCGGCGTTGATGATGATGACGAAGTCACCCATGTCCATGTGCTGGGCGAAGGTGGGCTTGTGCTTGCCGCGGAGAAGAACGGCGGCGTGGCTGGCGAGGCGGCCCAGGACGACATCGGTTGCGTCGATGACGACCCAGTTGCGCTGAACGTCAGCGGGAGTGGGGCTGAATGTGCGCGTCACAGTGCGTACTTTCGTGTCGAGTAGTTCGTGAATCCCGCTCCGGGGGGAGTTCGTTCTGCAGATGCAGACCGAACGCCGCGGTGGAGGGCTCAACCGGATGACCGTCGGCGACGGACACCAAGGGTCGAGCCTACCGGCCCAGAGGTGACCGGTCAATTCACCGCCGGCGCGCTCGGTCAGTCCGACGGGTCGGATGCTCGGTTAGTCCGACGGGTCGGATGCTCGGCCGAGCGGTTCGCGGCGCGCGCGGGTCTGCTCGGCGCGGGCCCCGAGCTCGTCGTCGGGCGGGTATCCCACCTCGACGAGGGTGAGCCCCTTCGCCGCCACGACCGCGAACGCGTTCGCCTTCACCGCCTCGTCGAGGATGCTGCTCAGCCGATCGGGCTCGAGGCGGCCGAGCCCCACGGCGACCGTGGCGCCCACGAGGGCCCGCACCATCGAGTGGCAGAAGGCGTCGGCGCGCACGCGCGCGACGAGCACACCCTCGGCATCCCGTGTCCACCCGAAGTCGAGCAGGGTGCGGATGGTGGTGGCGCCCTCGCGGGGTTTGCAGAAGGCCGCGAAGTCGTGCAGGCCCCTGAGCCTCTGGGCGGCAGCATCCATCGCCGCCTCGTCGAGCCCGGCCGGGTGCCACAGGGTGTGGGTGCGGCGACGCGGGTCGCGGTGGCTCAGAGCATCGGCGATGCGGTACTCGTAGCGTCGCCAGACGGGCGAGAAGCGCGCGTCGAAACCCGCGGGGGCGACCGAGACGCGGTCGATGACGACGTCGGAGGCCGTCGCGGCGACGATGCCGTTGAGCCGCCTCGCGATCGACTGCTCGACCGAGCCGCCCCGGCGCGCGGAGGCCAGCCGGCGGTGCTGCTCGGCCGAGAGGTCGATGTGGGCGACCTGGCCGATCGCGTGCACCCCCGCGTCGGTGCGGCCGGCGACGACGAGCCGCACCTCGAGCTCCGGGTCGCGCAGCAGCGTCGCGATCGCGGCGTCGAGCACGCCCTCGACCGTGCGGAGGCCGGGTTGACGGCTCCAACCCGAGAAGTCCGACCCGTCGTACGCGAGGTCGAGCCGCAGCCGCACCGTCTCCACGGTTCCTGAGTCTACGGCGCGCGGTTTGACCGCACGGCCTCGGGGCGCGACCCTGGAGGAACCATGTCGGCCATCAGCAGCAGCACTGTCGCACGTGACCGCGTGCCCGGGCTCGACGGTCTGCGTGCGCTCGCGATCGTGCTCGTTCTCGCCTACCACCTCTTCCCGGGGCTCGCCCCTGGGGGGTTCATCGGCGTCGACGTGTTCCTCGTCGTCAGCGGGTATCTCATCACGGCCCTCCTCGTCGCCGAGCACCGGTCTCGGGGCCGCATCGCGCTCGCCCCGTTCTGGGCTCGGCGCGCTCGACGGCTGCTGCCGGCGCTCGTCGTCATGGTCGGCATCACCTCGGCGGTCGCCGCGGCCATCGGCGGCGATGTGCTCGTCGGCATCGGCTGGCAGCTGGCGGGCGTGCTCACCTTCAGCAGCAACTGGTGGTCGATCGCGCAGGCGTCGAGCTACCTCGATCAGACGAGCCCCGAGCTCTTCCGCCATGCCTGGTCGCTCGCGGTCGAGGAGCAGTTCTACCTGGTGTGGCCGCTGCTCATCATCGTGCTCCTGCTGCTCCCCTCCCGGGCACTGCGAGTGGCGCTGCCGGTCGCCCTCGCCCTCGCCTCGGCCGTCGCGATGGCGCTGCTCGCGGGAGACCCGGCGGTCGATCCTGCTGCCGCATCGGTCGCCTACCTGTCGACGCTGACGCACGGCTTCGGCCTGCTGCTCGGGGCAGGGCTGGCGCTCGGTGTCGAGCCGTTGCGTGCGCGCGCATCCACCCGCCGTCCGCCCGCGTGGATGGTCGACGTCGCGGCGCTGCTCGCCACGGGCGGGCTGATCGCGCTCGCGAGTGCGCTGTCGATCGACGCTGCCGCGACCTACCGCGGCGGACTCGTCGCGGCGTCGCTGCTCACGGTCGTCGTCATCGTGTGCCTCTCGCATCCGGCCAGTCGTGCGGCGCAGATCGCGGATGCCCCGCTCCCCCGCTGGATCGGTGAGCGCTCATACGGGCTCTACCTCTGGCACTGGCCCGTGCTCGTGCTGCTCGGCGCCGCGCTACCGGCCGTCGACCGCGTCGGCGAGGGGAGCTGGCTGCTCGGGCTCGCCGCTCTCGGCATCGCGGTGCCGCTTGCCGCGCTGAGCTACCGGTTCATCGAGCAGCCGGTGCGCTCCCGCCGCCTCGACGCGGCTCTGGGAGGGGCGCTCGGCTGGGCGCGCCCGCGCAGAGTCGCGCTGGCCCTGGGAACGGGGCTGGCTCTGATCGGCCTCACCGCCGCGGGTGCGGCAGCCGTCGTGCGGGCGCCTGCTCAGTCGCAGGCCGAAGAGTTCATCGCCGCCGGGCAGGCCGCGCTCGACGCGGCGTCCGGGCAGCCGGCCCCGGCCGTGCCTCTGCGGGTGCCGATGACCGAGCGCGGACCCGTACCGGCTGCGCCGACCCCGTTGCCGACCGGAGACCGTATCACGGCCATCGGCGACTCGGTCATGCTCGCCGCAGCGCCGCAGCTGCAGGCGCGCTTCCCGGGTATCGCGATCGACGCCGCGGTGTCGCGCCAGATGCGACAGGCACCGCAGATCGCCCTCGCCCTCGCCGACGCCGGGATGCTTCGCGAGATCACGATCGTCGGGCTCGGCACCAACGGCTCGATCGATTCCGCCACGCTGCACGAGCTGCGCGCGATCCTCGGCCCCGACCGCCAACTGGTGCTCGTGAGCGCGCAGGCTCCGCGCGGGTGGATCGCGGGGGTCAACCAGCAGCTCGTCGCTTTCGCCGATGACTACCGCGAGGTCGTTCTCGCCGACTGGTACGCCGCGATCGCTCCCCGCCTGAACCTGCTCGCCCGCGATCAGGTGCATCCGGGCTCGGCCGGAGGGGCCGTGTACACCGCGGCGGTCGAGGCCGCGCTGCAGCGCCTCGTCGACCTACCCGAGCCCGTCGACTACGACGCGAACCCCGAGCTGCATCGTCCGCGCTGAGCGGGCGCCGGGCATCCCACCGCTAGTAGACCACTCGATACGAGACGTCGCGGGCCGTCGCTTCGAACCCCAGCCGGGTGTAGACGCCCACGGCACCCGTCGGGTTGTCGGCGTCGACGTCGAGCACTGCGCGCTCGAGGCCCGCGGCACGGTACGCGTTCAGCACCTCGGCCAGCAGGGCACTGGCGAGGCCTCGGCCCCGCCATTCCCGCACCGTGCCGACGAGGCCGATGTAGCCCGACCGTGAACCCTGGCGCACCCAGTCGTCCTCGTTCACCTCGGTCACCACGAATCCGACGACCGTGTCGCCGTCGAGCGCCACCCGGCTCAGATCGCGGCGGAAGCTGCTGAGCCCCTGCATCGACTCCCAGCCCTCCCGGCTCGCAGGCTGGCTGCCCCAATGATCCGCGAAAGCGGCGTTCTTCGCGGCGCGCACCGCCTCGCTCAGCGCGGCGTCGAACGCGACGAGCCTCACGCCGTCCGGCAGCGCAACCGGTGGCGTGGGCGCGGCGAGATCGCACTCGAGGGTCGTGAAGTACCGAGCGGGCTCGAATCCCGCCCGCCGCAGCATCGCTCCGTGCTCAGGCGCGCGATCGGCGGCGTAGCTGAGCACCCAGGCCGGGAGCGCCAGCGCCGACTCGGCGAGCATCGCGCGGGCACGCGCGTGCTGCCAGGCGAGCAGTCGGTGACCGATCCCCCGGCCGCGGTGGGCGGGGTCGACGCCGCCGAACAGGATGACGCGCACCAGCGACTCGGGTTCAGGCGGCGCGACGACGAGCCCCCAGGCGACCGCGGTCCCGTCGTCGTCGAGCGCGAGCAATCCGTCGCGCACCGGGTCGACCCAGGAGTGCCCGAGCTCGTCGCTGATCTCATCGAGGGATTCGCTCCATGTCGGATGATCGCGCGCACTGATGCGTTCTGCGAGCTCGGTGACCGCCGGGGCGTCCTCGATCGACAGCGGCCGCCAACGGATGCCGGTCGGCGCGCCGGGCGGCTCGGGTGGTTCCGGCGGGGGCACCCGCTCGCGCAAGGGAGGCAGCTCGTCGATCACGCAGGAAAGCGTACGGCCCCCGCTCGGAGTGAGCGGGGGCCGTGACGCGATCGTGATGGCGCGGGGCTACTTGGCCTCGTCCTCGGCCGGAGCCTCCTCGACGGGGGCCTCCTCGGCGGGGGCCTCCTCGACGGAGGTCTCCTCGGCTGCCTCGGTCGCGGCGTCGTCGGCGACGACCTCGTCGGCCTCGACCTCGGTCGCCTCATCGTCGACGACCGGTGCCTCTGCGACGGGGGCAGCGGCAGGGGCGGCCTTCTTGGCGCTCTTCGGCTTCGGGTTCACCGGCTCGAGCACGAGCTCGATGACCGCCATGGGGGCGTTGTCGCCCTTGCGGTAGCCGACCTTCGTGATGCGGGTGTAGCCGCCCTCGCGCTCGGCCATGAGCGGAGCGATCTCCGTGAAGAGCTCGTGCACGGCGCTCTTGTCGCGGATGACCGTCATCACCCGGCGACGGGCGTGCAGGTCACCGCGCTTCGCGAAGGTGATGAGGCGCTCGGCGAGCGGACGCAGGCGCTTGGCCTTCGTCTCGGTCGTCGTGATGCGCTTGTGCGTGAAGAGCGCCGTCGCGAGGTTCGCGAGGAGCAGGCGCTCGTGGGCCGGACCGCCGCCGAGGCGGGGGCCCTTCGTGGGCTGGGGCATGGTGTGTGTTCTTTCGTATCAGTGACGGAGAGGGGTGGAGCGGAGCGCCGGAGCGCCTAGCTCTCCTCGTCGTCGAAGCCGCCGTAGAAGTGAGCGCCGTCGAACCCGGGAACCGCGTCCTTGAGCGAGAGGCCCATCTCGACGAGCTTGTCCTTGACCTCGTCGACCGACTTCTGGCCGAAGTTGCGGATGTTCATCAGCTGGGTCTCGGAGAGCGCGACGAGCTCGCTCACCGTGTTGATGCCCTCGCGCTTGAGGCAGTTGTAGCTGCGCACCGAGAGATCGAGGTCTTCGATCGGCATCGAGAGCTCGGTCGAGAGCACGGCGTCGACCGGCGCGGGGCCGATCTCGATGCCCTCGGCCTGCGTGTTGAGCTCGCGAGCGAGACCGAACAGCTCGACGAGCGTGCGGCCCGCCGAGGCGATCGCGTCGCGCGGCGTGATGGCCGGCTTCGACTCGACGTCGACCACGAGGCGGTCGAAGTCGGTGCGCTCACCGGCACGCGTCGCCTCGACGCGGTAGGTGACCTTGAGCACGGGCGAGTAGATCGAGTCGACCGGGATCTGACCGGCTTCGCTGAACTCGCTGCGGTTCTGCGTCGCGCTCACATAGCCGCGACCGCGCTCGATCGTGAGCTCGAGCTCGAACTTCGCACTGTCGTTGAGCGTCGCGATGACGAGCTCGGGGTTGTGGATCTCGACACCGGCCGGAGCCGAGATGTCGGCCGCCGTGACCTCGCCCGCGCCCTGCTTGCGCAGGTAGGCGGTGATCGGCTCGTCATGCTCGCTCGAGACGACGAGGTTCTTCACGTTGAGGATGATCTCGGTGACATCCTCTTTCACCCCGGCGATGGTGCTGAACTCGTGCAGCACGCCGTCGATGCGGATGCTCGTCACGGCAGCTCCGGGAATCGACGAGAGCAGCGTGCGACGGAGCGAGTTGCCGAGGGTGTACCCGAATCCGGGCTCCAGCGGCTCGATGATGAACCGCGAGCGGAACTCGGAGACGGACTCCTCGGTCAGCGTGGGACGTTGTGCGATGAGCACTGTTGATTCCTTTCGGCAAAGTGTCCGCCATATGACACTTGTGGCGCGACGAGTGGCTGGCTCGTCGAGTGTGTTGAGTTATGCGCGGTGGAACTGAGGGCGATGCAGCGCATCGCCGCGACCCCAGCGCCGACCGGGGCTGTGCCTCGGTCGGCGCTCAGGTCGAGTACGGGGGTTAGACGCGGCGACGCTTCGGCGGGCGGCAGCCGTTGTGCGCCTGGGGCGTCACATCGCTGATCGAGCCGACCTCGAGGCCGGCGGCCTGCAGCGAACGGATCGCGGTCTCGCGGCCCGAGCCGGGGCCCTTGACGAAGACGTCGACCTTCTTCATGCCGTGCTCCTGCGCCTGACGGGCGGCCGACTCGGCAGCGAGCTGAGCGGCGAAAGGCGTCGACTTGCGCGAGCCCTTGAAGCCGACCTGGCCCGACGATGCCCAGCTGATGACGGCGCCGCTCGGGTCGGTGATCGACACGATCGTGTTGTTGAAGGTCGACTTGATGTGAGCCTGGCCGACGGCGATGCTCTTCTTCTCTTTGCGGCGGGGCTTGCGCGCGGCCGACTTGGGTGCTGCCATGGTCTTCTCCTAAACCTGTGGATTGCGCGGGTCGCGGCGGGGCCGGACTAGCGCGCCTTCTTCTTGCCGGCGACGGTGCGCTTCGGGCCCTTGCGGGTGCGCGCGTTGGTCTTCGTGCGCTGACCGCGCACGGGCAGGCCGCGACGGTGACGGATGCCCTCGTAGGAGCCGATCTCGACCTTGCGGCGGATGTCGGCGGCGACCTCACGGCGCAGGTCGCCCTCGACCTTGTAGGTGCCTTCGATGTGGTCGCGCAGAGCGACGAGCTGGTCGTCGGTCAGGTCCTTGACGCGCACGTTGGGGTCGATACCCGTGGCGGCGAGGGTCTCGGTCGAACGCGTGCGTCCGACTCCGTAGATGTAGGTGAGGGCGATCTCCACGCGCTTATCGCGCGGGATGTCCACTCCGGCAAGACGGGCCATGACGGCTCCTTCAGGTGTGTGAGAGGTGTGGAGCAGTGCCGGTGCCAGGGCCTCCCGCCCTGGGTGTCCCCCGCATCCGCGGGATCTGGCACTGCCTGGAGTGCGTATTCAGTTGTGAGTCTGCAGGGCCCTGACGCTGGCGGCGAACTGAGCATGCTCAGTTCGCCCATGAATACAGGGCGGGGCTCGAACAACGACGAGGCTTTAGCCTTGGCGTTGTTTGTGCCGGGGGTTCTCGCAGATGACCATCACGTTGCCGTGGCGACGGATCACCTTGCACTTGTCGCAGATGGGCTTGACGCTGGGGTTGACCTTCATGGTGCTCTTCTCTCTCGCTGGCCTCGTGCTCCGGGTGGATCCCCGGGCCGTTCCTTATCCGGCGAAACCTTTACTTGTAGCGGGAGACGATGCGGCCACGGGTCAGGTCGTACGGGCTCAGCTCTACGATGACCTTGTCCTCCGGGAGGATGCGGATGTAGTGCTGGCGCATCTTGCCCGAGATGTGGGCGAGCACCTTGTGGCCGTTGGTCAGCTCGACGCGGAACATCGCGTTGGGCAGCGCTTCGACCACCGAGCCTTCGATCTCGATGACACCGTCTTTTTTGGCCATTGCCTCTTCGTCGCTAAAAGTGTGGGTTACTGCCGGTCGTGCGGATGACGCGGTGCTGCTGCGAGTGACCCCCTCTGCACGGCGGGGTCTCAGCAGACACGCCGAAGGCGTGCCGAAAGCACCAAAGGTCGAGCTTAGGTGATAATGCCACCCCGAGGCAAGTCGACGGAGGGTCTCCTGCCCCGTGCGACGATCACGCGGTGAACAGGATGCCGCGGGCCGCGAGCGCCGACTCGATGCGCTCGGTCACTTCGGCGATCTCGCCGATGCCGTCGACCTGGGCGAGCAGACCACGCTCGGCGTAGACGCCGATGAGGGGCGCCGTCTGCTCGGCGTACACCTCGAGGCGGTGGCGCACCACGGCCTCGTCGTCATCGGAACGACCCTGGTCGAGGGCGCGCTTCTTAAGGCGCTCGACGACGACGTCGGGCTCGGCGACGAGCTCGACCACGGCATCCATCGAGGCTCCGTGCTGAGCGAGGAACTCGTCGAGCGCCCGCACCTGATCGATCGTGCGCGGGTAGCCGTCGAGCAGGAAGCCCGCGGACGCATCCGGCTGCGAGAGCCGGTCGCGCACGAGGTCGTTCGTCAGGCTGTCGGGCACGTTGTCGCCCGCATCCATGAACGCCTTCGCCTTGAGACCGAGCTCGGTCTCGTTACGCAAGTGCATGCGGAAGATGTCGCCCGTCGAGATCGCGGGCACTCCCAGGGCCTCGGAGAGGCGCAGCGCCTGCGTGCCCTTGCCCGCGCCGGGCGGGCCGATCAGCAGCAGACGGGCGCTCATCGCAGCAGGCCTTCGTAGTGGCGCTGCTGCAGCTGGGCATCGATCTGCTTGACGGTCTCGAGACCCACACCGACGATGATCAGGATGCTCGCACCGCCGAACGGGAAGTTCTGGTTCGCGCCGACCGCCGCGAAGGCGATGAGCGGGATCAGGGCGATCAGGCCGAGGTAGAGCGAACCGGGCAGGGTCACGCGCGTCAGCACGTAGTCGAGGTACTCCGCCGTCGGTCGTCCTGCGCGGATGCCGGGGATGAAGCCGCCGTACTTCTTCATGTTGTCGGCGACCTCTTCGGGGTTGAAGGTGATCGCGACGTAGAAGTAGGTGAAGCCGACGATGAGGAGGAAGTACACGACCATGTAGATCGGGTTGTCGCCCGACACCAGGTTGTTCTGGATCCAGACGACCCACTCCGGTGCCGTCTCGCCCGCCGCCGGCTGGTTGAACTGAGCGATGAGCGCCGGCAGGTACAGAAGCGACGAGGCGAAGATGACGGGCACAACGCCGGCCATATTGACCTTGATGGGGATGTAGGTGTTGTTGCCGCCGTAGGTGCGACGGCCCACCATGCGCTTCGCGTACTGCACGGGGATGCGGCGCTGCGACTGCTCGACGAAGACGACCGCCGCCATCACCAGGAGGCCGAGCAGGAGGACGAGGACGAAGATCTCGGGGCCCTGCGACACCGCGATGGCCCACAGCGCCGACGGGAACGTCGCCGCGATCGAGGTGAAGATGAGCAACGACATGCCGTTGCCGATGCCGCGCTCGGTCACGAGCTCGCCGAACCACATGATGAGGCCCGTGCCGGCGGTCATGGTGATGACCATGAGCAGGATCGCGTACCAGGCGTCGTTGGTGATGAGGTCGTTGCACTGCGGCACGCCGCTCGTGGTCGGGAAGAGCGCACCGGCCCGGGCGACCGTGATGAGGGTGGTCGACTGCAGCACCGCGAGGGCGATCGTCATGTAGCGGGTGTACTGGGTGAGCTTGGCCTGGCCCGCCTGGCCCTCCTTGTGGAGGGTGTCGAAGTGGGGGATGACCACGCGCAGCAGCTGGGTGATGATCGACGCGGTGATGTAGGGCATGATGCCGAGCGCGAAGATCGACAGCTGCAGCAGAGCACCACCGCTGAAGAGGTTCACGAGCTGGTACAGACCGGTGGCGCCCTGGTTGCCGGCGAGGCAGATCTGCACGTTCTGGAAGTCGACGAACGGCGCCGGGATGAACGATCCCAGGCGGAAGAGGGCGACGATCCCGAGGGTGAAGCCGATCTTCCGGCGCAGGTCGGGCGTGCGGAAGATCCGCCCGATAGCTCTGAACACGAGACCTCCCGTAGAAAAACCATGAGCATCCGCCCGCCCGGCGGCGAGGGGATGCTGTGGCCCGAGTGGGCCGCAGACCTGCAGTGAAGGCGGCCCACTGGGCCGCCTTCACCTACTGGACCGAACCGCCGGCAGCGACGATCTTCTGCTCGGCAGAGCGCGAGACCTTGTCGACGGTCACGTTGAGCTTAACCGCAATGTCGCCGTCGCCGAGAACCTTGACCTTCTCGTTCTTGCGCACAGCGCCCTTCGCGACGAGATCGGCGATGGTCACATCGCCGCCCTTCGGGTAGAGCTCAGCGAGCGCGGCGAGGTTGACGACCTGGTACTCGACCCGGAACGGGTTCGTGAAGCCGCGCAGCTTGGGCGCGCGCATCACCGAGTTGAGGTTGCCCCCTTCGAATCCGGGCTTGACCTGGTAGCGGGCCTTTGTGCCCTTCGTGCCACGACCGGCCGTCTTGCCCTTCGAGCCCTCACCGCGACCGACGCGGGTGCGGTCCTTCTTCGAGCCCGCGGCCGGACGGAGGTGGTGCACCTTGAGCACCTGCGGGCGCGCGACGTCGGCCGAGGGGGCCTTCTTCGCGGGAGCCTTCGCAGGAGCCTTGGCGGCAGCCGACGAGGCCGGAGCCTTCTCGGCGGCCGGCTTCGCCGCGGCCTTGGCAGCCGGAGCCTTCTCGGCAGCGGGCTTGGCGGCGGCCTTCGCCGGCGCCTTCTCCGCAGCAGGCTTGGCAGGGGCCTTCGCCGGCGCCTTGGCGGCAGGAGCCTTCGCCGCAGCCTTCTCAGCCGCGGGCTTGGCGGCAGCCTTCGCCGGCGCCTTCTCCGCAGCAGGCTTCGCCGTGGTCGTCTTCTTGGCCGGCGCCTTCGCGGCGCCGTCCTTCTTCTCTTCAGCCATTAGTCAATCTCCTCGACCGTCACGAGGTGAGCCACCGTGCGCACGTAGCCGCGGTTGGCCGGGGTGTCTTCACGGACGACGACATCGCCGATCCGCTTGAGGCCCAGGCTCCGCAGCGTGTCACGCTGGTTCTGCTTCTCGCTGATGACGGACTTGATCTGGGTCACCTTCAGCTGCGCGGCCATCACGCACCACCCTTTCCGGCGGCGGCCTCGGCCGCGAGGGCCTCGGCGCGCACGAGGCGCGCCGGGGCGACGTCCTCGAACTCGAGCCCACGACGAGCGGCGACGGCGCGCGGCTCTTCGAGCTGCTTGAGCGCGGCCACCGTCGCGTGGACGATGTTGATGGTGTTCGACGAGCCGAGCGACTTGCTCAGCACGTCGTGGATGCCGGCGCACTCGAGCACGGCGCGCACGGGGCCACCGGCGATAACACCGGTACCGGCGGCAGCGGGGCGCAGCAGCACCACACCGGCCGCGGCCTCGCCCTGCACGGGGTGCGGGATCGTCGCCGCGACGCGGGGGACGCGGAAGAAGTTCTTCTTCGCCTCCTCGACGCCCTTCGAGATCGCCGTGGGCACCTCGCGGGCCTTGCCGTAGCCGACGCCGACCATGCCGTTGCCGTCACCGACGACCACGAGGGCGGTGAAGCTGAAGCGACGACCACCCTTCACGACCTTCGACACGCGGTTGATCGTCACGACGCGCTCGAGGAAGGGGCTCTTCTCGGTCTCGCGCTGACCGCGGTCGCGGTTGGGGTTGCGCTCGCGGCCGCCACGACGAGCCTCGCGGGGCTCGGTCGCCGTCTCCGACGACGCGGCGGTCTCGACGGGGGCCTCAGAGGCCACGGTCTGCTCCTTCTCGTTCACAGTCTCGTTCTCGCTCACAGGTCCAGTCCGCCCTCTCGCGCTCCATCGGCGATCGCCGCGACGCGGCCCGCGTAGCGGTTGCCGCCGCGGTCGAACACCACGGCCTCGACGCCGGCCTTCTTGGCACGCTCGGCGACGAGCTCGCCGACCTTGCGGGCCTTCGCCGTCTTGTCGCCCTCGAAGCCGCGGAGGTCGCCCTCCATGGTCGAGGCGCTCGCCACGGTGTGGCCCTTGGTGTCGTCGACGATCTGAACGAAGACGTGGCGCGCCGAGCGGGTCACGACGAGGCGCGGCCGCTCGGCCGTGCCCGTGATGCGCTTGCGCAGACGGGTGTGACGGCGGCTCTTCGCGGCCGTCTTGCTCTTGCCTCTGGTTCCGAGACCCATGACTACTTACCAGCCTTTCCGGCCTTGCGACGCACGACCTCGCCCGCGTAGCGGACACCCTTGCCCTTGTAGGGCTCGGGCTTGCGGATCTTGCGGATGTTCGCAGCGACCTCACCGACGGCCTGCTTGTCGATGCCGCTGACGGTGAGCTTGTTGTTGCCCTCGACCGTGAAGGTGATCCCGGCGGGCGGGTTCACGGTGACGGGGTGCGAGAAGCCGAGCGCGAACTCGACGCCCTCGCCCTTGGCCTGCACGCGGTAACCGGTGCCGACGACCTCGAGGCCCTTGGAGTAGCCCTGGGTGACGCCGATGATCTGGTTCGCGATGAGGGTGCGGGTGAGCCCGTGCAGCGAGCGCGAAGCGCGCTCGTCGTCGGGGCGGGTCACGACGACCTGGTTGTCTTCGATGGCGACCTCGATGGGGCTCGCGACGGTGAGCGAGAGCTCACCCTTCGGGCCCTTGACCGAGACGGCCTGACCGTCGATGGTCACCTCGACACCGCCGGGGATGTCGATGGGCATGCGTCCGATACGTGACATGGCGGGTTACCACACGTAGGCGAGGACTTCCCCACCCACGCCCTTCTTCATCGCCTCGCGGTCGGTCAGCAGACCCGAGGAAGTCGACAGGATCGCGACGCCGAGGCCACCGAGGACGGTGGGGATCTCGGTGGACTTCGCGTAGACGCGCAGGCCCGGCTTCGAGACGCGCTTGATTCCGGCGATCGACCGCTCGCGGTTCGGGCCGTACTTGAGCGAGAGGGTCAGCGTCGTGCCGACGCGCGCGTCGGAGACGGCCCAGTCGGCGATGTAGCCCTCGCGCTTGAGGATCTCGGCGATGTGCGTCTTCAGCTTGGAGCTGGGCAGCGACACCGAGTCGTGGAACGCCGAGTTGGCGTTCCGCAGTCTGGTCAGCAGGTCTGCGACCGGATCTGTCATCGTCATGATGCGGTTGTTCCGTTTCTCGTCCGGTTTCGACATCCGGTACACCGGGAGCCGACCTGGCCGATCGTGGTCCGAAGACCGGGTGGGGTGCTACTGGGGGGTGTCACTCGAGCGGAAGGGGAAGCCGAGCGCGCGCAGCAGGGCGCGACCCTCGTCATCCGTCTTCGCGGTCGTGACGACCGTGATGTCGAAGCCGCGCACGCGGTCGATCTTGTCCTGGTCGATCTCGTGGAACACGCTCTGCTCCTGAAGACCGAAGGTGTAGTTGCCGTTGCCGTCGAACTGCTTCTCGCTCAGGCCGCGGAAGTCGCGGATGCGAGGCAGGGCGAGGGTGATCAGGCGGTCCATGAACTCCCAGGCGCGGTCGCCGCGCAGCGTGACGTGCGCACCGATCGGCATGCCCTCACGCAGCTTGAACTGCGCGATCGACTTGCGAGCCTTGGTGACCTGGGGCTTCTGACCGGTGATCGCCGTGAGGTCCTTGATGGCACCGTCGATGACCTTCGAGTCACGAGCGGCCTCACCGACACCGGTGTTGACGACGATCTTCACGAGCGCCGGCACCTGGTGCGGGTTGGTGTACCCGAACTGCTCGGTGAGGGTCTTCGTGATCTCAGCGCGGTACTTCTGCTTGAGGCGCGGCTGAACCTTATTCGCCACGGCGGCGCCGGCTGAGAACGCGGCAGTTTCGGTAGACATTAGAGCTTCTCACCTGACTTCTTGGCGTACCGCACGCGGACGGTCTTCTTGACGCCGTTCTTCTCGACGACCTCTTCGCGGAAACCCACGCGGGTCGGCTTCTTGGTCTTGGGGTCGACGAGGGCGACGTTCGAGATGTGGATCGGGGCCTCCTGGGTCTCGATGCCACCGGTCTTCGTGCCGCGCTGCGTCTGACCGACGCGCACGTGCTTCGTGACGTAGTTCACGCCCTCGACGATCACGCGGTTCTTCTCCGCGATGACCTCGATGACACGACCCTGCTTGCCACGGTCGCCGCCGCGCTCTTCCGTCGCGCCGCTGATGACCTGGACGAGGTCGCCCTTCTTGATCTTGGCCATGGTTACAGCACCTCCGGGGCGAGCGAGACGATCTTCATGAACTTCTTGTCGCGCAGCTCGCGCCCGACCGGTCCGAAGATGCGGGTTCCACGAGGGTCGCCGTCGGCCTTCAGGATGACGGCGGCGTTCTCGTCGAACTTGATGTACGAACCGTCGGGGCGACGGGTCTGCTTGACGGTGCGCACGATGACGGCCTTGACGACGTCGCCCTTCTTGACGTTGCCGCCGGGGATCGCGTCTTTCACGGTCGCCACGATGATGTCACCGAGGCCCGCGTACCGACGGCCGGAGCCACCGAGAACGCGGATCGTCAAGAGCTCCTTGGCGCCGGTGTTGTCGGCCACCTTGACTCTGGATTCCTGCTGAAGCATTTCTTACTCCTAGTGGTCAAGCAGGCGGTGCCTACTTGGCCTTCTCGAGGATCTCGACGAGGCGCCAGCGCTTCGTAGCGGACAGGGGTCGGGTCTCGGAGATGAGCACCAGGTCGCCGATGCCGGCGCTGTTCAGCTCATCGTGCGCCTTGACCTTCGAGGTGCGTCGGATCACCTTGCCGTACAGGGGGTGCTTCACGCGGTCCTCGACCTCGACGACGATGGTCTTCTCCATCTTGTCGCTGGTGACGTAGCCGCGGCGCACCTTGCGGTACCCACGAGCGGCCTCGTCGCGAACGTCGTGCGCGGCCGACTCGTGGCCGGCAGCGGCCTTCTTCTCGGTCGTCGCCATTAGTTCTTCTCCTCAGTCTTCTCAGAAGCCGCGTTGTCTGAAGCGCCGAGCTTCTCAGCGTCGGCGCTCGCCTCGGCCGGGGCCTCGGTCTTGGCCTTCGCTGCCTTCTTCGCCGGCTTCTCGGCGACCTCGATGGGGGCCGGGGTCGCGCGCAGCCCGAGCTCGCGCTCGCGGATGATCGTGTAGATGCGCGCGATGTCGCGCTTCACCGCACGAAGACGGCCGTGGCTCTCGAGCTGACCGGTCGCGGCCTGGAAGCGCAGGTTGAACAGCTCTTCCTTGGCCTTCTTCAGCTCGTCGACGAGTCGCTCGTCTTCGAAGGTGTCGAGCTCGGCAGGGGCCAGCTCCTTGGATCCGATCGCCATTACGCGTCGCCTCCCTCGCGCTTGATGATGCGTGCCTTGAGGGGCAGCTTGTGGATGGCACGGGTCATGGCCTCGCGAGCGAGCTGCTCGTTGACACCGGCGACCTCGAAGAGGACGCGACCCGGCTTGACGTTGGCGACCCACCACTCGGGCGAGCCCTTGCCCGAACCCATGCGGGTCTCGGCGGGCTTCTTGGTGAGCGGGCGGTCGGGGTAGATGTTGATCCACACCTTGCCACCACGCTTGATGTGACGCGTCATGGCGATACGAGCGGACTCGATCTGCCGGTTCGTCACATACGCGGGCGTGAGGGCCTGGATGCCGAACTCGCCGAACGTGACCTCGGTGCCACCGGTCGCGTGCCCACTCCGCTTGGGGTGGTGCTGCTTGCGGTACTTGACCTTGCGGGGAATCAGCATTGTTCCTAGCCTTCCGCTCCGGCCGCGACGGGAGCCGCGGCGGCAGCCGGGCGGCCACCGTCACGACGAGGACCGCGGTCCGAGTCACGACGCTCGGGGCGCGACGACTTCTGAGTCGCCTGCTCGCGAGCGAGTTCCTTGTTGGTGATGTCGCCCTTATAGATCCAGACCTTCACGCCGATGCGGCCGAAGGTGGTCTTGGCCTCGTAGAAGCCGTAGTCGATGTTCGCGCG
>NZ_JBHYEO010000013.1:0-75473 GCF_051860105.1 Microcella sp. | reverse complement strand
CGTCGAGTCTCGACGGCCACGACGCCGTGGTCACGATCGGCAAGACCACGCAGTACGCGCTCGTCATGGGCGTGCCCGTGTACAGCTACGACCACTTCGGCGGCGGTGGATGGATCACCGAGCAGAACCTCGAGCGCGAGCACTACGGCAACTTCGCCGGCCGCATCGAGCGGCGCGTGCTCACCGGCGAGCAGATCGCCGCCGAGCTGAGCGGAGGCTACGCCGGCGCTCGCGCGTTCGCGCAGGCCTACCGGCCCACGGCCTGCCGACGCTGGAGCCTGACGCGGCAGCTCGAGGCCCTGCTGGCGGACGAGCGCTGCCGTCCGCGGCCGCGCACGATGAGCAGCGAGCAGGTACGCCGCTCGGCCCTCCTGTGCGCCGAGCGCGATGAGCTGTGGGGGGTCGTGCGGCACGCGCAGGCCGACATCGCCGAGCTGCTCGCCGAGCTGCGCGCCGTCGGGCTGGCGGGCGGATAGCGAGCGCAGGCAGTCGACGGCTACAGGTCGGCGTGCAGCTGCCAGGTCTTCTCGGCCGAGTCGCGCCAGCTGAAGGCGCGCGCCCGAACGCGGCCGCGGACGCGCAGCGCCGCCGCGAGCTCCGCGTCGTCGAGCACCGAGCGCACGGCCTCGGCGAGCCGCTCGGGGTAGCCCTCGGCGCCGTCGCGGGCGACGACCACGCCGGCATCGCTGCACACCTCGAGCAGCGCGGGCGCGTCGGAGTGCACGACCGGCGCACCGAGGCTCATGGCCTCGAGGGCGACGAGCCCGGATCCTGCCGAGAGCGCCGGCACGGCGACGACCGCGGCTCGCGTGTAGGCGACGGCGAGGTCGGTCTCGTCGAGCACGCCGAGCGCGCGCACCCGGTCGGGCTCGAACCCGTCGGCGAGGTCGAGCGAGCGCACGAGCGCCTCGAGCTCGTCGTCGTGCACGCCGACGAGCAGCAGGGGAACCTCGGGCGCGTGCCCGCCGGCGGCGGCCCGCACGAGGGCGGGGATGCCGCTGATGCCGTCGATGCCGCCGACCGCGAGCACGTAGCGCTCGGGCAGGTCGAGCGCGGCGGCGCGCGAGTCGACGCTCGGGCCGGGGTCGAGGGTGGGGCTCACCGCGCCGGCGATGACCCGCACCCGGTCGCCGAGGTCGAGCACGTCGGCGAGGTCGTCGCCCACGGCGTGCGTCGGCACGACGATGGCGTCGGCGTAGCGCTCGGCGCGGCGGGCCATGGCGCGCGTCCACGCGGCGGCGCGGCTCGGCAGGCTGTCGGGATGCGTGAAGGCGGAGGCGTCGTGGATGGTGACGACCACCTGCTCACCGGGCGAGTTGATGCGATCGTGCCGGTACAGCGGGGCGAACAGGCTGGGGGCGTGCACCATGCCCGTGCCGGGAAGACGGGTGAAGCCGTGCTGCCAGGCGGCGGCGAGCTGGCGGCGGTCGAGCGCGCTCTTGTACAGCTCGGTGAGCCCGGGCAGCTGCTCGTCGATGCGGGCGTACTCCGAGGCCGGCGAGGAGGCGACGATGCCCGCCACGTCGCAGCCGCGCGGCGCCGTCTCGATGAGCGCGCGCGTGAGCTCGAGCGCGTAGCGGCCGATGCCGCTCGGCACCGGGTCGCCGACCTGGTCGAGCACGACGCGCAGCGTGGTGAGGCTCACGTGAACACTCCCTCGGCCATGGCATCGTCGAGCGCCTCCCGCCACGGGCGCATTGGCGCGATTCCGAGGCGGACCCACCCGTCGTGCGCGAGCACGGAGTTGGCGGGGCGTCGAGCGGGGCGCGCGAAATGCGCACTCTCGGTCGGCATGACTGTAGCAGGGTCGCCGCCTAGATTCTCGACGATGGCTCGGGCAAAACCGTGCCACGTGGTGGCTCCGGCGTTGGTGCCGTGCAAGGTGCCCGAGCGAACACCAGCGTCGAGCAACTTGACGGTCTGCTCGGCCAGGTCACGGGTCCAGGTGGGCTGGCCGTGCTGGTCGTTCACGACGGTGAGCGTGCCGTGCTCACGGTAGAGACGCATCATGGTGCGCACGAAGTTCGGCCCGTGCTCGCCGTAGAGCCAGGCGGTGCGCAGCACGATGGTGCCCTCGGGATGCGCGGCGCGAGCGAGCCGTTCACCCTCGGCCTTCGACCGACCGTACGCACTCACCGGCGCGGATGGCGCGTCTTCGGGGTAGGGCCCGACGCCGTCGCCGTCGAACACGTAGTCGGTGGAGTACTGCACGAGCACTGCTCCGGCGGCCGCGGACGCTCGAGCGAGGTTCTCGGCGCCCGTCGCGTTGATGAGGGTGGCCGCCGCCTCGTCGGTCTCGGCTGCGTCGACGGCGGTGTACGCCGCGGCATTGAGCACGACGTCGTGGCCCGCGACGGCATCACCGCAGGCTCGCGGGTCGGTGATGTCGAGGTCGGACCGGGTGAGAGCGATCACTGAGCGACCCGCGAGTGCCGATTGCAGGTCGTGGCCGAGCATGCCGCCTGCGCCAGTGATGAGATACCGCGGTGGCATGCGCATGACCCCGTCGATCACTGGCCCTGCGCGCGGTACCGGGCCTCGGTGGCATCCTTCTGCGGCGCCCACCACTGCTCGTTGTCGCGGTACCACCGCACGGTGTCGGCGAGCCCCGCGGCGAAGTCGCCGAACCGGGGGGCCCAGCCGAGCTCGGTGCGCAGCTTGGTCGAGTCGATCGCGTAGCGCAGGTCGTGCCCTGGCCGGTCGGTGACGTGGTCGTACGCGTCGGCGGGCTGGCCGAGCGTGGTGAGGATGAGCTCCACCACCTCGGTGTTGTTCTTCTCGCCGTCGGCGCCGATGAGGTAGGTCTCGCCGATGGCGCCGCGCTCGAGGATCGTCAGCACCGCCGAGGAGTGGTCGTCGGCGTGGATCCAGTCGCGCACGTTCTCGCCGCGGCCGTAGAGCTTGGGGCGCTCGCCGCGCAGCACGTTGGTGATCTGACGGGGGATGAACTTCTCGACGTGCTGGTACGGCCCGTAGTTGTTCGAGCAGTTCGAGATGGTGGCCCGCACGTCGAACGATCGCACCCACGCGCGCACGAGCAGATCGCTGCCGGCCTTCGTCGACGAGTAGGGGCTCGACGGGTTGTAGGGGGTCGTCTCGGTGAAGCGCGCGGGGTCGTCGAGCTCGAGGTCGCCGTAGACCTCGTCGGTGGAGATGTGGTGGAAGCGCGTGCCGTGGCGGCGCACGGCCTCGAGCAGCGTGAAGGTGCCGATGATGTTGGTGTCGACGAAGGGGCGCGGGTCGTCGAGCGAGTTGTCGTTGTGGCTCTCGGCGGCGTAGTGCACGACGGCGTCGGCGGCGCCGACGAGCTCGTCGACGAGGGCGGCATCGACGATGTCGCCCTGCATGAACGTGAGCCGGGCATCCGGCAGGCCGTCGAGCGAGGCGCGGTTGCCGGCGTAAGTGAGCTTGTCGAGCACCGTCACGTGGTGATCGGTGTGCGCGATCACGTGGTGCACGAAGTTGGAGCCGATGAATCCGGCGCCGCCGGTGACGAGAAGGTTCACTCGACGATTCTAGTGAGCCGGTGCCGTGCCGCCCGGCTGCGGGTCGGTCGCGGGCTCGTCGAGCACCGGCAGCGTGATGGGCCCCGATTCGGCCGGCACGACGGCGGCCGCCGCCCGGTAGGCCACCCGGTGCGCGGCGGCGAACCGCTCGAGGTCGTCGGCCGGGGGCGAGACGAGCACGTCGCGCGCGGCGAACCCGAGGGTGCTCTCGAGCGCGGCCGCGATCGAGGAATGCAGCGCCACGACCTCGTCGGCGGTGCGCACGGCCGTGCGCGCGGCCGCGCGGCGCAGGGCGTCGCCGCGCTCGCCGGGGGTCGAGCGGTCGAAGCAGCGCATGCTGTGCACCGTCACCACCCGGGGGCGCGCGATGAGCAGCGGCACGGGCGGCCGCGGCGAGTGCACCGCGTCGACGTCGTGCCGGCGGGCGATGCGCGGCAGGGCGAGCTGGCGCCAGAGCATCCGGATGCCCCGCCAGCGCAGCGCGGCCGGCCCGACCTCGATCGCCGCGGCGGGCGCCAGCAGCCGGTAGTGCTCGGCATCGTCGGGGCGGCAGGCGACGACGAGCTCGCCGTCGAGACCGCGCACGAGCGCGTCGACGTAGGCGGCGAGGGCGGCATCGTGCCCGCGCGCGCCGGTGGCATCGAGCAGCACGAGCACGCGCTCACGGCGGGGGCCGTCGGTCGCCCTGGGCATGGAATCACCATACGGATGCCTCGATGGGTACGCGACCCTGACGACAGAGAAATCTGCGCGAAGCAACGATTGAGGGCGGCGTCGCTCGAAGTGACCCCGAGCTCAGTCGAGCACGCCGATCTTCTGCAGTTCACGCTCCAGGAGTGGGGTCAGAGAACGGGCCCAGGTTGCGGTGAAGTGATGTGAGTCGCTATAGACGAGCACGCCGCCCGCTACCGTCGCGCACTCGCGACTGTCGCAGAAGTAGTCCGTCATGTCGATGGTCGGTATCTCCCACTCTGATGCGGCATCCATCGCGTAGTCGGGCAGAGAGAGGGCCCGCTCCCGAGTCTGCATGCAGAGGGTCGGATCGATGGCGTTCTCCAGCTGGCACGCTTCGCCGGCCTCCGTGAGGAGTGGAAGGTCGCGGATCGGAACGATTCGTGTACCGGCATCGCGCAGGGGCTGCCACGCGCCGTGGAAACCCTCGATCGCCGCTCGCGGCGTTTGCTCTCCTCCATCATCGATGAAATCGGCCATGGCGGACGTTACGGTGAAGACGACCTCGAAGGCGTCGACCGAACGAAGTTCTTCCCCCAGACGCTCGTTCCACTCAAGGCACGACGAGACTTGCTCCGGGTTCGAGCCGAGCCGGTCGGCGACGTTGAATCCGCACGCGCCTTTGTAATAGGTGGTGAGCTCCCAGCCGTGTTCCTCAGCCAAAGCCTCCAACGCTGGGAACCACGACGCGGCGTGCGAGTCACCGATCAACGCGACGCGTGTACCGCCGGGAGCCCCGAAGGTGCAACTCTTGACGACTGGGTCTGTCGTCTCGGCACGACACTCCGAACTCGAGATGATCGGTCGATCATCGACTGCCGTAGCGACCGTCGGAATGAAGCCGGGCGGCAGCTCGACGTCGGTGCAGCCAGGGTCTGCGAGGTAGCTGGCGCCAAAGCACTCTGCGAGTCGCACTTCCCACTCCGCGGCTTGCGCGATCGCCTCGTCATTCCACCGCTGAACGGCTGTCCATGCGACAGCCGATCCCCCCACCAGCACGAGGGAGAGCGCCAGGGCGCCGGCGAGCACCCCCTGCGGGCTCACGCGTGTGCTCCAGGGCGCGAATCGGAAGGGGTTTTCGATGAACCTGGTGGTGAGGGCAGCGAGGGCCAAGCTCACGATGAGAATGCCGAGTTTGTCGACCGTCGTGAGATCACGGTCGTTGGCGAACGGGATCAAAACGATGAGCGGCCAATGCCAGAGATACGTGCTGTACGACACGTCGCCGAGCCACTGAACCGGTCGAAGTCGAGTGAGTCCGGCGGGTGACCAGCGCATTGAAGGGGAGCCCGCCGCAAGGATCAGCAGTGTGAATACGACGGGTGGCAGCGCGCCGTAACCGGGAAACGGAGTGCTGCCGTCGAACAGGACCGCCGTCGCCATTAACCCGATCCAGCCTGCCCAGGCGAGTGCGGCGGCAATCTCCGGGCGGATGCGATGAAACTGAGTTCCTGCGAGCGCCAGCAACCCCCCTGCGGCGAACTCCCACACCCGGCCAGGCGTGACGAAGTACGCGGTCGGTGAGCCCACGGCGACGAGGGCCGACGAGTACGCAAGGCTCGCCACGAGAGCAATCGAGATGACGGCGAGGACCCCCGCTCCGAGCGCCGACCTGCGTCGCCGGAACGCGACGGCAACGCCGATCAACAGGAGAGGCCAGATCAGGTACAGCTGCTCCTCGACTCCGAGCGACCAGTAGTGCTGAACAGGCGAGGTCACGTTCTCCGCCGCGAGATAGTCGACGGCGTCCGCTGCGAGAGCCCAGTTCTCGATGTAGAGGGCGCTCGCACCGATCTCGCGGAAGAACTGCTGCCAACGACCTTGCGGCACGAACGCCAGCGTCGCTGCGGCGGCAAAGGCGAGGACGAGGAACGAGGCGGGGAGAAGGCGCCGCGCCCGCCGCGCCCAAAATCGGCCGAGCCGGATCGTTCCTGTTGATGCGAGCTCGCGCACGAGGTGTGCTGTGATGAGGAATCCCGAGACGACGAAGAATACGTCGACTCCGATGAATCCGCCCGTCAGCCGCAGCGGCCACAGGTGGTAGAGCAGCACCGCGACGACGGCGAAAGCGCGCAACGCCTGGATCTCGGGCCGGACGCCCTCACCAGCGATTGCGCGCCCAGGCTCCGCAAGTGGCGACATTGCCCCTAGCCTACGTGGCTGGGCGCGCCTTTGCGCGTCGTGGATTCACCGTCGTCGACCACGATCGGCGTCACCCTCAAGTGGTCAAGCGAACAGCGCTACAACCGCAAGGAGTACGCCTTCTGAGCGACCCGCTCTTGCCGCTGGCGCCACGATCCTGAGGCGAGCGCCTCGAGGACGTGTCTCGAGTTGTATGGCATCTCGACGCGATGAGAGAGCTCGAGTTCGGCGACCCGGATCGCCGACCACAGGCCGGCTCGTGACTCCCAGTAGAGGATGTCGTACCAACTCCATGGGCCAAAGCGCTCCTCGCGGAAGTCTGCGTACTCGATGAACTCCGCGAAGGCTTCGCGAGCGTAGCCGCTGGCGCCGTGGGGTTGGGAGGAGTACGTCCGCGCGAGATTGGACGCCGTCGGCTTTTCGAAGTCTCTGTTGCGATAGAACCCCGTGCCGACTTCCGCGAGCATCGATTGCACATTGACGATGTCGTGGGGAAGACCGGAAAAGGTCGAGCTACTGAATCCGAATGCTTGCAGGCCTGCGGCGAAGGTGCGTCTCGCGGCTCGCTCGAACTCCGGATCATGGCTGTACTCTTTCGGCACGACTCGGTGCGGCACTCCCGCTGCCCGACTCCGGTGCCCCGCGGCCTCTGCGTCTTGAACTTGGCTCCGTGTTCCCGGGTCAGCAATGGTCCATGTGAATGTGTCTTCTCGACGATGGCGTCGGAAGCCAGCAAAGCTGGATCCGGAATCGTTCCCGCCGGTCAAGGAGACGGTCACGTTCGGCAGGCTGCAGATTGCCTCGATGTGACGGTCGAAGTGCATAGAGAAGCGCTCGACTCCTCCCAACGGCTCGTCGAGAACAGTGTCGGAGAAAGGGTAGAAGCGGGTGTGAGATACCTCCCGTCCCGGGAGCAGTTCCCAGTAGTGGTTCGGGAGGAGTTGTCGGACCTCGCGGTAGTCGCCTCGAACTCCGGGGCGGAACACGACGTAGTTGCTTCCTTTGCGTGCCTCGGCGAGAAAGTCCCTGAGGCCCAGGTCAGGTTGGGCGTCAATCTGCTCGGCGACAAGCGTGGCATGCGAGCCGAACCAGGTCTGGCCGTCTAACCGGCCGGTGTACGCCGAGATGGTGGCGACCGCATCCGGGACCAGTCGCACCGAGTCGCCCAGGGCGGCGACGACGAGGAATCGACCTGCGAGATACGCGACGTATCGAATGAGAGCGTCCCATCCGTGATCACGCAGAAGAGCATGCATCGTGCGTGCGGCCCGTTCTTGGTCCCACGACCGAGCAACGGTGTCGACCGTCCATCCGATCACCAGGACGCTGGCGGTGGCATCACTGACGATTGCGTGGTCGCGACTGGGATGTACTGCGACCGATAGCGGACCAACCGATCGTCGTTGCCACGAGGCGGGTGCGACGACATCTGGCGAGTTCGAGGCGAGCCATCCGCCCCTGAACTCCACGCCTCCGACAGCGAGGTTCGCCACGGTCGCCTCGATCAACAAGTGGGTTCTCTCATCGTGACGAACGATCGAGCTCATCGAGACTCCTTGGTGAACTCAAGAACGAGATGTCGGGCACTGCGTCTCCGAACGGACGCCTTCCCGACCAGCTGAGTCCGCCAGGCGTCGATCATCGCGGGGAAGCGCGGGTGATGTGGGTCTGCTGCGACCACGTGGCAGATCGGATCCATGGCATGCGTCAGTCCCGAAATCGCCAAGTGCCGGGTTTGCGGTGATGAAGCCCACGGGGGGCCGGCGACGACGACGAGGGCGATGCCAGCGACCCCGTCGAGCGCATTGCGCGGAACCGCGTATCCGGCTACGCCTCGCTGCTCCCCGTACTCCAGCATGGCGAGGCGCACTTCTACGCGATGAGAAAGACCGCGATCTCGCACGTCTGACTCGGCTGTGTCAGCGATCTCTCGGTCGTCGGTGAGCATCACGACGGAAGTCGTGGGCTGCCCCACGAGCGCGCACAAAAGAGCAGTGAAGCGACCGCCGACGACGACGAGAGTCGTATCCGCGGGCAGCGTTTTCAGGAGGTTCTTCACTTCCACGATGGCCCATGGGTCGACGTCGCCGTCTGCGAACTGCGGCTCGAGTGCAATGGACTTCGCGAGCTCGACCCAGCCGAGCGCCCGTCGATCCGCATCGAGCGAGAGCCGAATGTCGGCGAGCCCTTTCTCGACAGAGCCGAGCATTGCCCGATTTTCGGAGGCCATGGTGTTCAGCCCGGGTGGCGGCACGGACTGGCGTGCTTCGAGGCGTGTCACGGTTGCTGAGAGCGTCCGTTGGGTGGCGGCCAACGATGTCGTGAGCGCGGAGGCTTGCGCAAGGTGCTGTCGAATCTGCGCTGCATCGCTGTTGAGAGTCACGTGACGGCGCCGCAGATCGACGAGAACGATGAACAGTGACAGCAGAACCGAGGTTCCGAGCATCGGTGCAAGCCATGCCGCCGCGACATCACCTGCCGCCATTGCCACCATCGCCAGAATCAGAATCACAGACGCCACGATGCCTAGGACGAGCAGGCGCCGGTGATTGGCTAGGGCGTGAAATCCTCGTCTCATCGCGTCTCCTGCTGAGCTCCTCGGGAGTTCCGCAAGCAGATCTTCGCCAGCTGCTCGTCGCCGGAGTTTGACCTTCTCGCCATAGTTCAGACTCTAGTGCGGCCTGCCGGTCAGGCAGGCGAGAGAGTCAGGGCTCGGCTCGCCGCTCGACGAGGAGGGGATTCAAGTACGGTTGTCTCGTGCTGAGCCGAATCCTCATCCGCTACGGCGCAATGACACCACGACAGCGCATCGCGATCGTCGCTGTCGTGGCCCTGCCAGCGCTCATGTTGGTCACGCTTCTGGCGGGCGCTGCAGCGGAAGCCGTCTCGGTCGGCGCTACGGTCGCCCTGAGTCTCCTCGCGGTATGGATCGTCGGCGGAATCGCGTACGTTCTCACCACCGAAGGGTCATGGGGCGCGCCGTGATGAGCGCGGCTCCTGCTGCTGCCGTCACCGCCGTGAGCATGCGGCAGTCCATCGCGCTCGCGACGCGGGAGTCGTTCCTCTTGGAGGGGAATCCCGAGGCGGATCGACTGCAATGGCTCGCCTCACTCGACGACTTACCGCCACGATCGATCCTTGCACACGGGCTCTCGACGAGGTCCGGGGTGGCCCTCGACTACTTCGCGCTTCGGGCGACACAGTGGCGGTTCGACGCACAGGCCCTGCACGGCATGCTCGCCGAGACGGAGTCAGATCCGGTCGCGACGAGTCACGCTGTCGGTCCCTGTGACGCGAACGCTCTCGTCGCTCTCACGCGTCTCCTGCTGGGGCACGGCGCAAGCCAAGAGGATCGCAGTTTCGCCCGGAGAGTGCATCGCCTCGCGGTCGCGCAGACTGATCGACTGAGCCCGCTGAACCGGCAGTACCTTGCGCAGCACCTTCTCCTTGACGGAGAGTTCGGCCTTGCCTCGAATCTGCTGTCGACGCTGAACGGAGCCGACTACCCCGGTCGCTTCTTCCACCTCGATCTGATCAATCCATTCGCCGGGGCTGAACCCCGTGTGCCCGAATCCGTGTGGGTGACCGCTCTGGGTGGTGTGTTCCGTCGCGCGGGCCTGGAACCACTCGAACTGCTGCCCACCGGCCCCAGCCCTTTCGACCGACTCTCGGCGAGCGCCCCGGTCACGACCCTCGATGGGCCGATGGTGACCGTGATCATGTCTTGCTATGAACCGGGTCCGGGCCTTGTCACCGCTGTGCGCTCGATGCTCGCGCAAACGTGGACGAACTGGGAACTCATCGTGACGGACGATGCGTCGCCCAGCTCGCCTGACGAATTGTTGGACGCTGTCGCCGCCATGGATCCTCGGGTCAGGGTGATGCGCAGTGCGGTCAACCGTGGAACATACGTTCGCCGGAACGAAGCCCTGCGAGAAGCGCAGGGTGAGTTGATCACGATGCAGGATTCAGATGATTGGGTGCATCCTCGTCGACTCGAGATCCAGGTGCGGCACTTGCTCGAGAATCCAGAGATCGTCGCGAATCTCTCGCAATCACTGCGGGTGAGCGAGGACCTGCGGTTCGTGCAACCGCGAGGAGCGAGTATCCGCCTCACCGAGTCCTCGCTCCTGTTCCGGAAGGACACGGTCCGGGCGCTCATCGGCGAATTCGACTCCGTTCGCAAGGCGGCCGACAGCGAGTTCCGGATGCGGCTCGAGACGTCAGTGGGCTATGCAATCCCGCTGGTCGACGTCGAGGCGCCGCTGTCGATGGTTCGCCACGACATCAGTTCGCTGAGCGGTGGTGATCTGGGAGACGGATGGATGCATCCAGCTCGCGTCGCGTACAGGAGCGCGCAGAGTCTGTGGCGACGGGAGCGGCTCTCACGAGGCTTGCCACTGACAGTCGACAGCGGCGACACCGAGCGTGCGTTTCCGGCGCACCCACACCTGACCGGAGCCGCTCGGTCTGTGCGCGATCTCGATGTCCTGTACGTGGTGGACGCGCGCAGTGACACGGGACTGGAGCGTTACCCCATCGCCGCAGCCGCTGAGCTGGAACGGCTAGCCGCGGCGGGGTTGACCGTGGGTTTCCGGCGGGCGGAAGCCGTCATTGGGCTGCGACCGCCGTCGGAGACCCACGATGCGCTGCAGACCCTCGTCAATCGCCGGGTGGTCGTCGAAGTGCTGTCGGTCGACATAGCGCGCGCAACTGTTCTCGTGGCCCGGCATCCTGAAACGCTCGCTGGGGTGAGCAGGTTCGACCAGACGATCGAGGCCGAGCGGGTGGTGGTGGTCGGGTCAGGCGGTCGAATGCCCGACATCGTCATCGCGAATGCGATCGCCTGCATTGCCCCCGCGGCAAGGACGAGGGTCTCGCGGATCTCTGAATCTGCGTGGGGGGCAGAGGTAGAGGCGCTGTGCCGTCGAGAACCAGAGAGCGCTAGCGTTACCGCGTGACTGACGTGCTCCTCCTCGTGCTGATGACCCTTGTTCTCGGTGGGGGAGTGGCAGCTGGTTTCGTCGTCCTGCGCGCTCGCGCCAGCCTTGATCGCCGGCTCAAGCGGATGGAGCGCAGACTCGACGAGTTGCTCGAGCGCCCGCAGATCACTGATCACGCGACGAAGATCGCCGACGAACTGCGCACTCAGAGTGACGAGCTGCAACGAACGATGGCGAACATGCGAACCACGATCCTTCAGCGAGTCGACTCGCGCACTGAATCGATCCGACCAGGAAAGCAGAGCGTCGAGCAGCGAACTCGCCGCGCTGTTGCGCAGGATGCGCATGCTCTGCTCACCCTTCACGGAACCTTGCCCTTGAACAGAGAGTCGCTTGCTCTGAGCGGCTACGCAGCCGCTCCCGACACGCTCCTCTTCCTGACCACACTCGTGGCCTCGCTGCCGGACAACGCACTGGTCGTCGAACTGGGAAGCGGCGTGTCGACGGTGTGGATGGCTGCCGCGGCCAATCGCGAGTCCCGTGGGATCCGCATCGTCTCCGTCGACCATGACCCACGGTGGGGTGCCGAGACGGCGAAGGCTCTGGAGCGACTGGACCTGGCTGGTGCTGCGGAGGTGCGCATCGCGCCGCTCGAGCCTCTGCCCGGTGCGGAGGACGGTGTCACGCCCTGGTACGCGGTCGAGGCGCTTGACGGTCTCGACGGTATTGGACTGCTTGTCGTCGACGGTCCGCCAGCGTCGACGGGTGTGAACGCTCGCTACCCCGCAGTACCACAGCTCGCCGACCGCCTGGCTCCGCAAGCATGGATCGTGCTCGACGACACGGACCGCGACGAGGAACGGATCATCGGCGAGCGCTGGATTGTCGAACTCGGATCTGCGCGGCGCGCGGTCGTCGAGCGGGTGCTCGACCGCACGATCGCGATTCGACTCGACGGGTCGACCGTCTGAGCCACCTCGAGGCGCTTCGATAGGCTGGCGGGGTGCAAATCAGAGAACTGAGTGTGCCCGGTTCATTTGTCGCGACACCGGCTCAGTTCGCTGACGACCGCGGGGTGTTCACCGAGTGGTACCGCTTCGACGCCCTCGCCGAGGCCGTCGGGCACCCCCTCGATCTGCGGCAGGGCAACAGCTCGGTCTCGCGCAAGGGCGTCGTGCGCGGCATCCATTTCGCCGACGTGCCGCCGAGCCAGGCGAAGTACGTGACCGTCGCGCACGGAGCCGTGATCGACTACGTCGTCGACATCCGCGTGGGCTCGCCGACCTTCGGCAAGTGGGACTCAGTCGTGCTCGACACGATCGACCGCCGGGCGGTCTACGTGGGCGAGGGGCTCGGGCACTGCTTCGTCGCGCTGACCGACGACGCGGCGGTGACCTACCTCGTGAGCGAGGTCTTCTCGCCGCAGCGCGAGCACGGCATCACCCCGCTCGACGAGACCATCGGGCTCGAGCTGCCGTTCGCGCTCGACCAGCTGCTGCTGTCGGAGAAGGACCTCGCCGCGCCGACGCTGCTCGAGGCCGAGCGCGACGGACTGCTACCGACGTTCGAGGCCGCCACGGCGTACACGCGCTCGCTCGACGAGAGCTGGTCGCGCCGATGAAGGGCATCATCCTCGCCGGCGGCTCCGGCACGCGGCTCTGGCCGATCACCAAGGGCATCTCGAAGCAGCTCATGCCGATCTTCGACAAGCCGATGATCTACTACCCGCTGTCGACGCTCATGATGGCCGACATCCGCGAGATCCTAATCATCACGACCCCCGAGTACCGCACGCAGTTCCAGGCGCTGCTCGGCGACGGCAGCGATCTCGGCATCTCGCTCAGCTACGCCACCCAGCCCTCGCCCGACGGCCTCGCCCAGGCGTTCCTCATCGGCGAGCAGTTCATCGGCGACGACAGCGTGGCCCTCGTGCTCGGCGACAACATCTTCCACGGCTCGGGGCTCGGCTCCTCGCTGCGGCAGCACACCGAGATCACGGGCGGGCTCATCTTCGCGTACCAGGTGGCAGACCCGACCGCCTACGGCGTCGTCGAGTTCGACTCGGCCGGCCGCGCGGTGTCGATCGAGGAGAAGCCCGCGGTGCCGAAGAGCACCTACGCCGTGCCCGGTCTCTACTTCTACGACAACAGCGTCATCGAGGTGGCCAAGTCGATTCGGCCGAGCGCGCGGGGCGAGCTCGAGATCTCGACGGTCAACGAGCACTACCTGCACGAGGGCCGGCTGCAGGTGCAGCCCCTCGACCGCGGCACGGCCTGGCTCGACACCGGCACCTTCGAGTCGATGATGCAGGCCTCGGAGTACGTGCGCGTCATCGAGGACCGCACGGGCTTCAAGATCGGCTGCATCGAGGAGATCGCGTGGCGGGCCGGGTGGATCGACGACGCGCAGCTCGCCGCGCTCGCGGCCCCGCTCGTCAAGAGCGGGTACGGCACTTACCTGCAGCGCCTCATCGGCTCCTAGAGGCGCTCGGCCTTGGCCGTCGTCGAGATCCCGCGGGTGTCGAGCAAGTACGCCGAACGCTCGGCGATCTGGTCGACGTCGTACTCGTGGTGCGCTTGGAGCAGCACCACGGCGTCGGCCCGCGAGGCTGCCGAATCGAGATCGGCGACCCGGTCGACGGAATCGCCGTTGAGTCGCCATGCTTCGACATGGGGATCGTGGAACGACACCTCGGCGCCGGCCGCCCTCAGTAGGAGGCCGACTTCGAGGGCGGGGGACTCACGCTGATCGGAGATGTTCGGCTTGTAGGTGACGCCGAGAAGGAGGATCTGTGCGCCCGACAATGACCGACCGCGCGACTCGAGCCCGCGACGCAGTCGCTCGACCACATAGGCAGGCATGCCCCTGTTGATCTCCTCGGCGAGTTCGATGAAGCGGAACGGTTCCCCGAGCCGACGGCGAATCTCATAGCTCAAGTAGTTCGGGTCGATAGGAATGCAGTGGCCGCCAACCCCCGGACCGGGGCGGAACGCCTGGAAGCCGAACGGCTTGGTCTCAGCGACGGAGATCACATCCCAGATGTCGACACCCAGCTCGTGGCAGAAGCGTGCCATTTCATTCACGAGCGCGATGTTGATGTGGCGATAGGTGTTCTCGAGCAGCTTTGCAGTTTCCGCTTCACGGGTGCCTCGAGCGACGACGACGCGATCGATGAAGCGACCGTAGAAGTCGACCGCGGCCGCGGTCGAGCGCTCGTCGACCCCGCCGACGATCTTCGGCGTCGTGCGGATCGTGTACTGCTGATTGCCCGGGTCAATCCGCTCCGGGGAGTATGCGAGGAGTACGTCCTGCCCGACGCTGTGCCCGGCGCTCTCGAGGATGGGTCGAACGACCTCTTCGGTGGTGCCGGGATAGGTGGTCGATTCGAGCACGACGAGGGAGCCGGGTTTCAGATGCGGAGCGACGGCCTCAGTCGCGCTGCGCACCGCGCCGAGGTCAGGCTCGCGCAGCACGGAGAGCGGGGTCGGCACGCAGATGACCACGATGTCGGCCTCGGCCACCACGGAGGCATCGGTGGACGCACGGTACCCACCCGCGACCATCGCAGCGATTGCGCTGTCGTCGAGATCGTCGACATGAGAAAGGCCCTCGTTGAGGCGCAGGACGATGTCGTCGCGCGTGTCGAGACCTATGGTTCGGATGCCGGCGGAGACGGTGGCTTGCGCGAGCGGCAGGCCAACATAGCCTTGGCCGACGATGACCGCTACCAGGGGCACAGTGGCGCTGGTGGTCTCGAGAGAGGGGTGGAGAAGACTCACAAACCGAGCATAGCCCGGCATTGGATCTGCATCGCACCGCCTACTGTGGATGCGTGCGTGGATTGGACAGGGTTCGACACGGGGTCGCCCAAGCCCGCGCCCGCCGGTCGCGACGTCGGGAGAACCGCTACGAGCACCGCACGCTCGTGACGGACTCCGATGTCTCCCCAAGCGTCCTTGACGCGGTGAACTCGCTCCGGTCGGTCGGCCCACTGTCGCTGCTCGAACATGCACTTGCCAGTGCATCACCGTTGTTGCGAGATGCCCTCGTTCTGAGGGCAACTGCCGGTGCCGCGGACTGGAGAATGCTGCGCAATGCGCTGCTCAGCGGTCGTCCTGATGCATTCCCCGTTCGTGCTCCGGATCTTGTCTCCGTCCTTCGTGCTGTGCGTTCCCACGCAACTGACGCTGGCGACCTCCAGGCTGTTCATCGTGGCGCGGTGCTCGCCTATCGGCGGTGGCCGACGCTTGAACTCGACAGTCCAGCGCGCCGCATCCTCATCGAGTTGCTGCTCGAGGCAGGGGAGCGAGAACGGGCGGCACGGTTGTTCGGTCCCCGGGTCGGTAGAGGAGCTGGCGCCCGACTGGTCGCCCTCGACCTCGACAATCCGTTTGCGGGCGAGGCGCAGCATGGCGATCGGTGGGCTCGTGGATTCGCGGCACTGTTCACCGGGCACGGATTGGAGGCTGTCGTCGTCGATGAGGCTGGGCACGATGACGACCGGTCGCACGCGTTCGATCGACTTCGCTGCGACTCGCACGGAGTATCGATCGAGGATGGTCCGCTCGTCTCGGTCGTGCTCGCCGTGCGCGACCCCGGGCCCGAGTTGACGACCGCGGTCGACTCGATCATCGCCCAGACCTACCGGCACTGGGAGCTTCTGATCATCGACGACGGCTCAGGGCCATCGGCCGATACGACGCTCGACTCGGCAGCACGGCGAGATCGTCGCATCCGGCTCGTCCGGCACGCAGAGAGCACGGGCCCCTACGTTCGTCGCAATGAGGCGCTGACCATCGTCAAGGGTGAGTTCGTGACGTTCCATGATGGAGACGACTGGTCGCACCCTCGTCGCCTCGAGCACCAACTGCGACCGCTCCTCGCCGCCGAACCGCCGATCGCAACGGTGTGCGCATCCTTGCGTGTGACCGATCACCTTCAAGCGGTGCACGGCCGTGGCCGATCGCTGCGCATCACAGAGTCGTCGATCATGATGCGCCGGGAGCCGACGACTCGCCTGATCGGGTTCTTCGACAGCGTGCGTCGAGCCGCCGATTCCGGGTTCAGGCTTCGGCTGGAGACGCTCGGCGCCGTGCAGCTGGTCGACCCGGCAGCGCCACTGAGTCTGGTGCGGTTCCGCCCCTCGACGCTGAGCGGAACGGACTTGCGCGACGGGTGGACCCACCCGGCGCGAGTCGCCTACGCGGACGCTCACGCGCACTGGCTCGAGCTCGAACAGCAGCAGGGACGGCTGCCGAAAGTGGCGTTTCGTGGCGAGCAACGTCCCTTCCCCGTGCATCCCTATATCGCCTCGGGTCGACCAGCGCAGGTCACTGCTGATGTCTTGGTGGTCGGCGACGCGCGCGAGGGAGCTCGAGCACTCATGCACGAGCTGCTCCAGAAAGTGATGAGATCTGTCGGCGACCGTCACGCGACGGCGGCGTTCCTTCACGCCGCAGAGCCAGGTCCGGGACCAGCTGCCAGCCCCTTCAGTCGGGTCGTGCGCGAGGCGCGAGCTCGTGAGGTGCTCGTCGACGTCGTACCAGGCGATCGTGTTTCGACCCCAAGCGTGGCTGTGCTCTCGACAGCCACGGCGCTCGCACTGAGCGCACCGATCGAGACTCCGGGCGCCGAGCTCGTGCTGCTGTTCGACCCCGCGAACGCGGAGGACACCAGTCAACTCGCTGCCGCGGAGCTGGCGATGCTGCGAGCATTCCCGGCGGCACAGCCGACCGTGCGGCGCATCAACCTCGGCGAGCTCGCTGACGTGCTCGCCCGCTGAGTGCCACCCATCGACGTCGGAGGGGTGTGCGCGGGTCACGGACGAGCCGGTTGAGTCGCTGGGCTGCCGTACTGAAGCGATCGAGGATCTGCAGCGCGGCTCGCTCGCCCGGTTTCAGAGCTCGGGAGCCGGTGAGAAGGGCGTGCCCGGCTCCCGCGCCGCCACGCGTCCGGGTGGGGGGAACTGCGATCAGATGCTCAAGCACCGCGATCGTCGCCGCCGCCCCATGGGGGCCGTCGATGATCTCGGCAGCGCGCTGCTGGGCAGCCATTCCGTGCCGGGCGAGAAGTTCGCGATCGAGTGCATAGCGGGCGAGCGCATCGGCGACGGCTTCCGGGTTCTTCGCGTCGACGAGGTACCCGTTGCCGTCGTGCTCGATGAGCTCGGTCGCGCCGCCGCTGTCTGACGCAACGACGGGGAGGCCCAGGGCGAGGCTCTCGAGATTGACGCGACCGAACGCTTCACGGGGTGACGGCACCAGGCTGACATGTGTCGCGGCGAGGTGGTCGAGCGGGCGCCGCTTCTCTCCCACGAAGTGCAGGCGATCGGCGACCCCGCGGTGGTGAGCCAGCCGACGGAGTTCGTGATCGAATCCGCGCAAGATCACGCCGCCGATCAGATGGAGCTCGGCGAGGATGCCGCGTTCGTGCAGTGCTGCGAGCGCTTCGACCGCCACGCGATGCCCCTTCTCGGGCGTGACGCGGCCGACAACCCCGATCCGGAGAGGCGCATGGCTCTCGGCGTCGGTACGCCGATGCTCGATCGCCGCCTGCACGGCGAACCGGTCGATGACGGGGTGCGCGACCTTCACCCTCGCCGCCGGAATAACGTCCGCGATGCTTGATCGCACGGCATCGGAATTGGCGATCACGACATCGGCGAGGGCGTCGACGTACCGTAAAGTCTGCTCTCGCCCCTCCCGCAGGCGGAAGCCCGGGCGGTCGTCCACGAACTCGCGCAAGAACCAGGCGACCGGCACCCCGTGGTCATGTGCCGCGATCGCCGCCCACGGTGTCACCACCGTGTTGACGATCACCAATGCGGGCCGAATGCGCTCGATCACCCGGGCGACCGCATTCACGTCGTCGCGCGACCGCGCACGTTCAAGGCGGCGACGCGCCTGCGACTCGCGGTGACTGAAGCTCACCCAGCCGCCGTACGGGGCATCGGAGACACTCCAACCGGCCGCGAGTGCAGCACGCTCCATCGCGCTGCCCGCGGCAGGTGAGACGAGATGCGGCTCGAGGTCGAGGCGCTTGCTCTGCCAGGCAGCGACGAGGCCCAAGACCGAGAGTTCTGATCCACCGAGATGCTGCGCGGCGCTGTGATTCACCACTAAGACGCGCACACGCGATCCCTTCTCGCTTTCTGGAGAGAGTGATGATGCAGTCGGCATAGACTCGACGAGGCTATCTCACCCCGAAGGGCACCATGACCTACCTGCGCGAGCTCATCGCCACTCGCGAGCTCCTCGCGAATCTGACGATGCGCGACGTCAAGGGGCAGTACCGGCGAACGGTACTGGGCCAGCTCTGGTCGATCTTGAACCCCGTGGCGACGATGATCGTCTACACGATCGTGTTTTCCGTGATCTTCCAGGCGAGGCCGGCGGAAGGCGACCCGAGCGGGCTCAACATCTACCCGCTGTGGCTCATGTGCGGTTTGTTGCCGTGGACATACTTCGCCCGGGTCGTCAATGGTGGGCTGTCGTCGATCGTGAGCAACTCCGGCCTCGTCAAGAAGGTGTACTTTCCGCGGATGCACCTGCCGTTCTCGGTCACGCTCTCGACCGGCTTCACCTGGTCGATCGAACTCGCGGTGCTCTCGCTCGCCGTGCTGCTGTTCGGGGGCATGCCGCTTCCGTGGCTGCCCCTCGTCGTTGTTGTGATGGTGCTCCTCGCAGCATTCGCCAGCGGCCTTGCGATGCTGCTCGCCATCCTCAACGTGCATTTTCGCGACACCCAGCACTTCATGAGCATCGTGCTGCAGATGTGGATGTACCTGACCCCGATCATCTACCCGATCTCACTGGTCGAGGCCGCCGCGGCGAGGCAAGGAGACTGGGTGCTCTTCGTGTACCGGCTCAATCCCATGGAACGCTTCGTCGAAGTGTTCAGGAATCTGCTCTACGACAACCGGATGCCCGATGGGGCCGACCTTCTGTACTGCGCGGTCGTCGCCCTCGTCTCCTTCGGCATCGGCTACCTCGTCTTCTCTCGCAAGGAACGTCGATTGGCGGAACTGCTGTGAGCGACTCGGCGGTCGTTGTCGACCGGGTTTCGAAGCGGTTCCGCATGTACCGAGAGCGCAACCAGACGCTCAAGGCAGCATTGCTGCGGGGTCGAGTGAGCGATCACGAAGACTTCTGGGCCCTTCGCGACGTCTCGTTCGAGGTGCCTCGCGGTGCGACGTTCGGGCTCATCGGGCGCAACGGCTCGGGCAAGTCGACGCTGCTCAAGACGCTCGCTCGCATCTACGTACCCGACGAGGGCTCGGTGACGATGCGCGGGCGGGCGTCGTCGATGCTCGAGGTGGGCTCTGGCTTCCACCCCGAGCTCAGCGGCCGAGAAAACGTCTACCTCAACGGTTCGATTCTCGGCTTGAAGCGCAAGCAGATCGAGGCAAGGTTCGACGAGATTGTCGACTTCTCGGGTGTCGAATCGTTCATCGATCAGCCCGTCAAGAACTACTCGTCGGGAATGTACGTGCGCCTCGGCTTCGCCGTTGCCGTGCACACCGAGCCCGACATCCTCATCGTGGATGAGGTGCTCGCGGTCGGCGATGGAGCGTTCCGCGAGAAGTCGCGCAAGAAGTTCCTCGAGTTCACGGGTGAAGGGCGCACGGTGATTCTCGTGACGCACTCGCTGCCCCAGATTCGCAAGATGTGCGATCAGGCGGCGTGGCTGCAGAACGGCCGACTGCGGCAGATCGGTGACGCGACCGATGTGGCGAACGCGTACGAGCAGTCGCTCGCTGATGACGACGGAAACCTGCCGACGCCGGAGCTCGAAGAAGACTGAGGGTTCTACCGCGCGCGCCGCTGCAGCAGCGCCGAGCGCACCGCGAGGCCGATCGACAGCGCGACGCGCACGGGCCACAGGTGCCAGCCCGTGTACTTGCGGGCGATGAAGCGGCGCGCCGAGGTGTGGTGGGCGTCGATCATCTGCGCCGAGTCGCGCGCCGCGGTGTGCCCGCCGATGTGGGTCACCGCCACGCCGGGCTCGTAGCGGTTGCGGTAGCCGGCCTTGCCGATGCGGTAGCCGAGGTCGACGTCTTCGAAGTACATGAAGTAGCCCTCGTCGAAGCCGCCGAGCGCGTCGAAGACGTCGCGCCGCACGAGCAGGCAGGCGCCCGAGAGCCACCCGGCGTCGCGGGGGGTCACCGCCTCCTCCGAGTCCTGGCGGTAGCGGCGGGTCCACGGGTTGTCGTGCCAGAGGTTGACGAAGAGCGCGTGGCCCACGCCGGTGCGCAAGGAGGGCACGCGCCGCGCCGAGGGGTACACCGTGCCGTCGGGGTTGAGCACGGCGGGGCCGACGGCGGCGATGCGCGCATCGCGCTCCGCCACGGCGACGAGCGCGTCGATGAGCCCCTCGTCGAGCACGACGTCGGGGTTGCTGATGAGCACCCAGCGCACGGCGGCGGGCAGCACGGCGACGCCCGCGTTGACGGCGCCGCCGTAGCCGGGGTTGCTCGGCAGCGGCACGTAGCGCGCGCCGATCTGCTCGGCGAGCTCGGCCGCTCGCGAGCCCTCGTCGGGCCGGTTGTCGACCACGACGGTCAGCACGGGCCGTGTGCTCGCCGCGGCGATCGAGGCGAGGAACCCCGGCAGCACGTCGTTCGAGCGGTAGGCGACGGTGACGACCGCCACCGTCGCGTCGTGCTGCTCGCCCCCGGTCATGATGCTTCGAATCCTAGTAGCGCCCTCGCGGGCCCCCGTAGGCTGGCGGGGTGGCAGACGCGAGCATCTCGGTGGCGATGTGCACGCGCAACGGCGCGCAGCACGTCGCGCGGCAGGTGCAGAGCATCCTGCGCCAGCGCCCCGCGCCGATCGAGCTCGTGGTCGGCGACGACGACTCGAGCGACGACACGCTCGCCATCATCGAGCGCGTGCACGCCGAGGAGGGCGGCACGACTCGGCTCACGATCATCCGGCGACGGCCGCCGCTCGGCGTGACGGCGAACTTCGCGGCGACCCTCGCCGCCTGCTCGGGCGACCTCATCGCGCTGAGCGATCAGGACGACGAGTGGATGCCCGGCAAGCTCGTCGCGCACGCCGCCGCCTTCGCGGCCGACCCCGGGCTGCTGCTCGTGCACAGCGACGCGCGGCTCGTCGACGGCGAGGGCGCACCCCTGGGCTCGACGCTGCTCGAGGCCCTCGAGGCGACGCCGGCCGAGCGCGCCGGCCTCGCCGCGGGCGAGGGCCTGCCGGTGCTGCTGCGCCGCAACCTCGTGACGGGCGCGACCGTCGTGCTGCGCCGCTCGCTGCTCGAGCATGCCGCCCCGATCCCGGCCGAGTGGGTGCACGACGAGTGGCTCGCGGCGATCGCGGCGGCCGTGGGGCGTATGCGGCTGCTGCCCGAGCCCCTCATCGACTACCGCCAGCACGGGGCCAACGAGATCGGCGCCCGGCGACCGACCATGAGCGACCGGCTCGCCCGCCTGCGCGAGCCCCGAGCCGAGCGCGCCGCCCGACTGGCGCACCGCACGGCGCTGCTGGCGGCGCGCGGGCGGGCGATCGGCGTCTCCGCCGAGGCGCAGCGGCTGCTCGACGCCAAGGCCGATCACGAGGCGCGGCGGGCACGGCTGCCGCGCGTGCGGCTGGCGCGCGTGCCCGCGGTGCTCGGCGGGGCGCTGACGGGCCGGTACTCCCGATACAGTCGGGGCGCCATGGATGTGCTGCGTGATCTCGTGACCCCGGCCGGCGAGCTGCCCGTCATGACGCTCGCCGACGCCGCGGCCCCGACGGATCGGGGTGCCGCATGACCCGCGTGCTCATCATCACGGGAGACCCGCTCGCCGCGGCCATGGCGGGCCCGGCGATCCGCGCCCTCAACATGGCGCTCACGCTGCAGGGCGCCGGGCACGAGGTGCGGCTCGTCTCGACGACGCGCGCCGAGCATCCGGCGCCGCCGGTGCCTATGTTCGCCGTCACGGCGGGCGATGAGCGCGGAATCGCGGTGCACGAGCGGTGGGCCGAGGTCGTGCTGTTTCAGGGCTACGCGACGACGCAGTTCCGCACGATTGCCCGCACCGATCGCATGCTCATCGCCGACGCCTACGACCCCATGCATCTGGAGATGCTCGAGCAGGGCCGCGAGCTGCCGCCCGCGACGTGGGCGCTGCGCGTCGCCACGGCCCGTGATGCCCTCAACGACCAGTTGCGGCGGGCCGACCTGGTGCTGTGCGCGAGCGAGCGGCAGCGGCTGTTCTACCTCGGCCAGATCGCCGGTCTCGGGCGCCTGAACCCCGCGACCTACGCTACCGACGGCGACCTGCGCGGGCTGCTCGCCGTGGTGCCCTTCGGGCTCGAGCCGAGCCCTCCCGTCGCCGACGCGGGGCAGGGGATGCGCGGCGCCGTGCCCGGCATCGACGCCGACTCGCGGGTGCTGATCTGGGGCGGCGGGGTCTACAGCTGGTTCGACCCGCTCACCCTTATTCGCGCCGTCGGGATCGCGCGCGAGCTCGAGCCGCGCATCCGTCTGTTCTTCCTCGGCACCCGCCACCCGGGGGTCGATGAGATGGGCATCGTGCGCGAGGCTTTCGACGTGGCGACGTCGCTCGGGCTCGAGGGTCGCGAGGTGATCTTCAATGACACGTGGGTGCCCTATGACCGGCGCGGGGCCTACCTCGTCGAGGCCGACGCGGGGGTCAGCACGCACCACGTGCACGTCGAGACGACCTTCTCGTTCCGCACGCGCATTCTCGACTACCTGTGGGCGGGCCTGCCCATGGTGGTCACCGAGGGCGACGGCTTTGCCGACCTCGTCGAGGTCGAGGGGCTCGGCATCGTGGTGCCGGCGAACGACGCGGATGCCCTCGCCGACGCCCTGGTGCGCGTTCTGGCCGACTCGCCCGAGGTCGAGACCTGGCGCGCGAACGTTGCCCGCGTGCGCGAGCGCTTCGTGTGGCAGGTCGTGTTGCAGCCCGTGCTCGACGCGGTCGCCGCGCCTCGTCGCGCGGCCGACGCCACCGCCGGACGCGACGGCATGGGTGTCGGCGCGCGCGCCGTCCGCACCGCCGGATTCGGCCACACGGTGCGTATGACGCTGCACCACCTCCGGGCCGAGGGCATCACGGGCGTGACGTCGCGCGTGCGCAAGCGCTTCGCCCGCGACTAGCGCCCGCCCGCTCGCCCGCCTGCGCCCCTGCCTACCCGCCTGCACCTTCTCCGGCACCCCTGCTCAACCCCACTCGCTGTTCACTTCGCCTCGCCTCACACGACCCGCGGTCTCACACAGGGCGATGACCACGTCGACAGACTCCCGAATCCAAGGACTTCTGAACGACTCTTGATCGTCTACATCCTTGGATTCGGGAGTGTCGCCGGGGGGAGTGCTCGCCCTCATGAGGAGGCGATGCCGCGATGCGACGCTGGAATGCGGGGCGGCACGAAGGTTCGGAAGGTGGGGGCGCGGCGCGAGGGTTCGGAAGGTGCGGGCGTGACGCGCGTGCAGGTCGAACGGGCAGGAGGGGGAGGGGTGGCGCCAGGTCGCGACGGGCCGCGCTGGATGACCGGCGCACCCCCGGTACGCTGAACCAGTGCTATCTGCCGCTCGCTCCGCGCTCGCCCTGCTGACGCCGAGCGAGCGCATCAGCTATTGGGGGCTCGTGGCGGCCCGGGCGATCGTCGGGTTCCTCGACGTGTTCGGCATCCTTCTCGTCGGCGTCGTGGCGGCGCTCGGCGCGACACAGTTCGCTCAATCTGACGGCACGACCATCGTGTTCGGCGTCACCCTGCCGCAGTTCGACGGACAGGGGCTGCTGCTGCTCGTGCTCTTCGTGCTCGGCGTCTTCGTCGTGAAGGCCGGCATCGCCATCGGGCTCTCCCGCGCGCTGACGGCGTTCATCGCGCGCATCGAGGCGCGCAACGCCGCCGAGCTCGCGACGCATCTGCTGACCGGCTCGCTCGCGCACGTGCGCCGCTTCTCGCGCACCGAGCTGCAGTTCGCCCTCACTGAGTCGATCAAGTGGACCTTCACGGGCCTGCTCAACAATGTCGCGGCCATCGTCGTCGAAGGCTTCCTGCTGGTGATCGTCGCGGTCGCCTTCGTTGTCGTCGACCCCGTCGTCGCCGTCTTCGCGCTCGGCTACTTCGCGCTCATCGTCGTCGGCATGCAGGCCGGCATTGCTCGCGTGCTGAAGCGCGCCGGTGAAGACGCCGCCGAGGGCACCAAGCTCACCCTCGGCGCGCTCGGCGACACCCTCGACACCTACCGCGAGCTCACCGTGCTGGGGCGCAGCGAACTCTTCCTCGAGCGCATCCGCGCCTCGCGCACCCGTGCCGCACGCTCCGGTGCCACCCTGGCCTTCCTCGGCGGTATGCCGCGCTACGTCGTCGAGACCGCGCTCATTCTCGGCGTCGTCGTGTTCGTCGGTCAGCAGCTGCTCACCGGCCAGCTCGCGAGCGGGCTCGCCACGCTCGGCGTGTTCCTCGCCGGAGCCGTGCGCATCATGGGCGCAATCCTGCCGCTGCAGACCGCCGTCGCGGCGCTCAAGGTCAACACCGAGCAGTCGGCGACCGCCCGCGCGCTGCTCGCCGAGCTGCGCGGCGCCCCGTTGCCCGAGGTGCCTGCCGCTCCCGCCGGAGTCGCCGTGCCGAGCGGGGGCACGCCGCTCGCCGTCGAGGTGCGGGGGGTCGGCTACCGCTACCCCGACGCCGAGACGTCGGTGCTCGACGACGTGAGTCTGACGATTCCCGCCGGCAGCTTCGCCGCCATCATCGGCCCCTCCGGCGCCGGCAAGACGACGCTCGTCGAGCTGCTCATCGGCCTCAGCGCCCCCGACTCGGGGTCGATCGAGATCGACGGCTTCGACCCGCGGGCGCTGCGGCTCGCCGCCCCCGGCCTCGTGTCGTACGTGCCCCAGAAGCCGGGCCTCGTGAGCGGAACGATCGCCGACAATGTCGCTCTCGGTATCCGCCCCGCGGCGATCGACCGCGACCGGGTGCGCGCCGTGCTCGCGCAGGCCCAGTTGCTCGACTTCGTCGACTCGCTGCCCGAGGGCATCGACACCCCGGTCGGCAAGCAGTCTGACGCCTTCAGTGGCGGCCAGGTGCAGCGCATCGGCCTGGCGCGCGCGCTCTACGTCGCTCCGCGCCTGCTCGTGCTCGATGAGGCCACGAGCGGGCTGGATGCCGCGACCGAGGCCGTCGTCAGCCAGACCCTCCGCGCCCTGAGCGGAGAGCTCACGATCATCGTCATCGCCCACCGCCTCAGCACCGTGCAGCGAGCGGACACGGTCGTGGTCATCGAGGGCGGCCGGGTCGTGGCCGAGGGTGACTTCGCGACCGTGCGCCGCACCGTGCCGATGGTCGCCGAGTACGTGAAGCTCATGTCGTTCGACGACGAGGCTGATCCTGACGCGCCGGAGCAGCGCGCCCCCGAGTCGAAGGAGGAGTCGTGATCGACCGCCTGCGCCGCATCCCTCTCATGGCGCTCACCCCTGTGCTGGCCCTGCTGACGCTGTTCGCCTGGGTGTGGGCCTCACCGATCGGCTCGGCGCCCGACGACGACTTCCACCTCGTGAGCTCGTGGTGTGCGGGCCCGACGGCCGACGAGAACTGCGCCCCGGGCGACGAGCCCGAGTCGGGCGTCGTGCCCGTCGCGCTCGTCGAGATCGCGTGTTTCGCCTACAACTCCGAGACAAGCGCCGCCTGTCAGGGCGAGCAGTTCCCGTGGGACACCTCGGTGCAGCAGCAGACGAAGCGCGCCAACTTCTCGAGCGCCTACCCGCCGGTGTTCTACGCCGTCACGGGGGCGCTGACCGGCGACGACGTGCAACTGTCGGCCCTCGCGATGCGCGTTCTCACCGTGCTGCTGTTCCTCGGGCTGACGGTGGCTCTCTGGCTGCTGTTGCCGATGCACCGCCGCGCGACGCTCGTCTGGGGCTGGCTCATCACGACCCTGCCGCTCGGGCTGTTCATCATCGCTTCCAACAACCCCAGCGCGTGGGCCGTCATCGGTGTCGGCTCGTGCTGGATCGCCCTGCTCGGCTGGTACGAGTCGCAAGGCCGCCGCCGCTGGGGCCTCGGCGGCGTGTTCGCCGTCTCGGTGCTCATCGCCGCGGGCGCGCGGGGTGATGCTGCGATCTACACGGGTCTCGCGATGCTGCTCGTCATGATCCTCACCGTCGAGCTGTCGAAGCAGTGGATGCTGCGATCGATCCTGCCCGTCATCATGGGGTTCGTAGCGCTGTTCTTCTTCATCATCTCGCGACAGGTCGCGGCCGGTACCGACGGCTTCACGGGCGGCAGCTCGGAGGCGAGCGAGGAGCTCGGCGGGTTCGGGCTGCTTGCGTACAACATCCTGAATGCGCCGTTCCTCTGGTCGGGGGTGCTCGGCGATTGGGCGCTCGGCTGGCTCGACACCTCGATGCCGCGCATCGTGCCGCTCGCCGTCGTCGCGGTGTTCGTCGCGGTCGGCTTCACGGCGATCCGCCGCATGTGGGGCCGCAAGGCGATCGTGCTCGGCTTCCTCATCGTGGTGCTGTGGGCGCTTCCTGTGTACGTGCTGCAGCAGGGTGGCGACTCGGTTGGCGCGAACCTGCAGCCGCGCTACCTTCTTCCCCTCATCGTGCTGCTGGGTGGGCTGCTCGTGCTGCAGCGACCGGGTGCGAGTCTCGCGTTCAGCCTGCCGCAGCGCTTCGCCATCATCGCGGCGCTCGGCGGCGCGCACTTCGTCGCTCTGCACCTCAACATGCGGCGCTATATCACCGGCATCGACGGCTCGAGCATCAACCTCGACGCCGGAGCAGAATGGTGGTGGGAGGGGCCGGTCGGCCCGAACGCCGTCTGGCTGCTCGGCTCGCTCGCCTACGTGCTGCTGGTGTGGATTCTCGTGCGTACGCTCGGCGGGCCGCGTCGTGTGGGCAACGATCGCGCAGAGCCCCTCATCGCGTGACCTCAGCAGCTCGACATCGCGGCGACGGTGGAGCTCAGTGCACCAGGTCCGCCGATAAGTACCGCGAGTTCGGTGCCTTGCCGCGCGAGCGACCGGGCGAGTTGAGCGTGCACGCATGTTGGCGGAGTCAGCGCGAGGGGTACGCCGAGCGCCGCACTGAGTGGGCCAGCGGAGAGAGCGTCAGGAAACTGGGTGCCGTTCGCCACTAGCGTGACGGCGCTCTCGCCGAAGAAGAAATCGTTGATCAGACGGCTTGTCTCATAGCGGTCAACGCCCCCGAAGCGAACGACACGGAGCCCCCGCAGGCCGGCGAACTCGTTGATGGCGAGAGGGCTCACGGTCGCCCAACCGCCTGCGATGAACAGGCGCGACGGGGCGAGTGAATCGATCAGTGCGGCGGTCGCCGCAGGCAGAGCCCGCTCGTTCGCGCCGCCCACCAGCACGAGCGGCAGGCCTGCGGCGCCCGCGGCGCTCGCGGCGCTCAACGCATCAGGAAAGTCGAGGCCGGTCGCGATGAACACCGCTCTCTGTGCCAGATCGACCGAGAGCTCATCGCGAGCGTCGATAATCAGCTCTCGGGAGGTGTCGTAGCGGTCGACGCCCGCCACACGGTCGACGTCACCGCTCCACTGCTGCGCGAGCGTGCGCACCTGGTTCTCGACCGCGGTGGACACCACAGCCGTGCCACCGACGATGACGACGCGTTCTGGTTTCAGGCGGCGAAGTTCGTCGACCACGGTGGCAGGCACGAGTGTCGGGGCGGTGAGCAGGAGACCGCCGCCAGCCATTGACGCGAGCGGCGTCGCGCTGAGAGCGTCAGGGAAAGCGAGGCCGTTGACGAGATAGATGACGGGTGCAGGCACCGCGCCGTCGAAGATCTGCTCAGAGATCTTCACGGCGGTCTCGTAGCGGTCGATGCCCTCGATGCGACCGGTCTCGAGTGACCACGGGGTCACCGTAAGGGTGCCGACATCCCGTGTGGCCTGCGGCGCTGCAGTGACGATCTCTGCCTCGTCGAGCACAGGGGTGAGCGGGTGGAAGAGCCGCTGAACGAGGCGCCCGGTGGATGCGCTGCGCACCTCGAAGCGGTAGTCGCCCGCTGGCACGCTGCTCGCAGCGAACCGACCTGCGGAGTCGGTGCGCACCTCGGTCACCGGCCGCCATACATCGCTCGGCGTCGCACGATGCCAGAGCACCACCGACGCGCCCACGCCGACCGCAGCCGCGTCGGTCGACGCGACGGCACCGGTGACTGTCGTGATCGGGTGCAACACGATGGTCACCGGTTGTACCGCGTCGATAGGCATGTAGTCGGCGGTCTCGATCGAGAGCGATTGACCCCAGAAGGCGGTGGTGGTCGGCACACCTCCGATCGCTCCACCCGGTGCTCGAGCTGAGACACGCACTTCGAGCGCTCCTGTCCCGACAGCCGGCTCCACGGTCGCCACTCCTGACGAGTTCGCCGTGTACGGAAACACGGTGAAGCCGCTGCCGTCTTCGGGCATGACGTAGTTGCGAGTACTCACGGTCACGATGGCACCCGGCACGGGGCTCACCACGCCCGAGCCATCGTTGTACACAACCGTCACGGTGAAGGGTGTGGTGGCGTGGGCAGGGGAAACCGGCGGTACGAGATGGCTGAACCACACGGTGAGCGCCACTCCGAGCGCAACGAGGACGACACGACGACGATGGGGCGCGAGCACGTCGTGAGTCTAAGCGAAGCTCAGCTCTTTTCGGCCAGGTTGACCCCGGGGCCGCCGGTCAGAGGCGGGTGGAACGACGGCTGCGCGGCACCCAGCCCTCAGGCGATGCCGATCACGCGATACGTGACTCCGGGCCATGCGTCGGCCGTCGAGACGCGGCGGCCGTCGACGAAGGTGCGGATGCCCGGCAGTTCGGCCGGTGTCAGCAGGCGGTACTCGGCGTGGTCGGTTTGCACGACGGCGGCGTCAACGCTCTCGCCCAGGTGGAACGGGGTCCAGCCGAAGCGCGAGAGCTCGTCGTCGGTGTACAGCGGGTCGTGCACAAGCACCTCGGCGCCACGCTCCTGTAGGGCGGCGACTGCGCCGAACACGCCGCTGAACGCCGTCTCTTTCACCCCGCCGCGGTAGGCGGCGCCGAGCACGACGATGCGCTGCCCCTGCAGACTGCCGTGCACGCCCTCGAGCAGGCCGATCGTGTAGTCGGGCATGCCCGCGTTGGCTTCGCGCGCTGCGCGCACGACGGTCGCCGCCGGGTCGTTCCAGAGGTAGAGCCGCGGATACACCGGGATGCAGTGGCCCCCGACGGCGATGCCGGGCTGGTGGATGTGGCTGAACGGTTGGGTGTTGCAGGCCTCGATCACGCGGTAGATGTCGATGCCGGCGGTGGCGGCGTATTGCGCGAACTGGTTGGCGAGGCCGATGTTGACGTCGCGGTAGGTGGTCTCGGCGAGCTTGGCCATCTCGGCGCCCTCGGCGCTACCGAGATCCCACACGCCGTTGGGGCGCGGCAGGTCGGGGCGCTCGTCGAAGTCGAGCACGGCCTCGTAGAACGCGACCGCCCGGGCCGCACCCGCCTCGCTGAGCCCCCCGACGAGCTTCGGGTAGCGGCGCAGGTCGGCGAAGATCCGGCCGGAGTACACGCGCTCGGGCGAGAACACGAGATGGAAGTCGCTGCCCTCGACGAGCCCCGAGCCCTCCTCGAGCATGGGCTTGAAGCGCGTGCGGGTCGTGCCGACGGGCAGGGTCGTCTCGTAGGCGACGAGGGTGTCGGGGGTGAGGTGCGCCGCGAGCGCGCTGGTCGCGTCGTCCATCCAGCCGAACTCGGGGCGGGCCTCGTCGTCGACGAAGAGCGGCACGACGACGACGACCGCGTCGGCATTCGGCACCGCATCCGCGTAGCTCGTCGTCGCCCGCAGACGGCCGCCGGCCACCACCTCGGCAAGGCGCTCGGGCAGGTGCGCCTCACCGGGGAAGGGGGCTGTGCCAGCGTTGATGAGCTCGACCGTGGCTGGGTTGACGTCGACACCGACGACCTCGTGCCCCTTTGAGGCGAATTGCACGGCCAGCGGCAGGCCGATCTTTCCCAGGGCGATGACGGCGATCTTCACCCGGTAAGCCTAACGCTCGGCGTCGGGCGCCGACCGCGCCTCGAGCTCGGCGATGCGGTCGAGCAGGCGCGCTTCGGTGAGGGCGATCTCGCGCGCGAGCTGCGTGTTCGCGCGGGTCAGCTGCACCGAGCGCTTGTACTCGTTGACGACGTAGATGAGCCCCGCGACGATCGCCAGGTAGAACAGCAGATCAGCACCGCGCCCGATGCCGACGAACTCGGCGAGGCGGCTGAGCAGGCCCGGCCACACGACCATGACGACACCGGCGAGCAGGGCGAGCAGCACGAGCAGGCGACGGATGGCGAGGTGCCGCGGGCTGGGGGTCGAGCGCACGAGGTACGCTCCGATGCCGATGAGCGCGATGACGAGGATCACCTGGAACCACATGGCGGCCCCTCCTTCTGCTGACGGTCGGGCTAGTTGATGATGAGGTCGACGAGGATATTGATCGAGTTGAGCAGCGACTGCCCCTTCGCCTTCGAGTAGTCGGTGTAGAGCACCTCGACGGGGAACTCGCGCCAGGGCAGCCCTGAGCGCCCCAGCTGCACGACGATCTCAGAGGCGTGGGCCATGCGGTCTTGCTTGAGGTTGACGGCGCGGGCGGCGTCGACCCGCAGCACGCGCAGGCCGTTGTGCGCATCCGTCAGCTTCAGGCCCGTCGACAGGTTGGTGACGGCCACGGCCGTCTTCAACACGACCTTCTTCGCGAGCCCGGGTTTCGTGCGGTCGTCGAGAAACCGCGAGCCGAACACGATTCCGAGCTGCTCAGCGCGGGCGAGCTCGACCATGGCCTCGGCGTCGACCACGCGGTGCTGGCCATCGGCGTCGAAGGTGACGATGTAGCCGCACCCCGGCTGCGCGCGCGCATAGCTGATGCCGGTCTGCAGCGCGGCCCCCTGCCCGAGGTTGTGGGGGTGGCGGATGACGCGGGCACCGGCTGCTTCGGCGACAGCGGCGGAATCGTCGGTCGAACCGTCGTCGACGCACACGATGCGGCGGAAGCGCTCGCGCAACTCGGCGATGACTCCCCCGATCACCGTCTGCTCGTTGTAGAGAGGAATGACGATCCAGGTGTCGGGGTGCAGGCCGGTCGCAGCCGGTGGCGGGGTGGGTACGGCCATGCTCACGATTCTGTCAGACGCCCGCGGCGCGCGCGGCGCTCGGCGACGACCCGAGTGCTCGTTTCGACGACGATTGCGGCCGCGCGTTCGATCGAGAAGCGCTCGTGCGCCCAGCCGCTGAGGGCCTCGCGCTCGCGCGCCTCGAGCGGGGCCGCGAGAACCGCGGCGATGGCATCGGCAACGGCGGGCACCGCGTATTCGACGGCGGTACCGACGGGCTGTTCGCGCGCCGACTCGGTGATGAAGCCGAGAGTCGGCCCCGTCCCGGTGAACACGACGGGGCAGCCTGCGGCGAGCGACGAGTAGATCTTGGTGGTGAAGGCGTAGTCGTAGCCCTGGCCCGGCTTGAGGCTCGCGAGCGAGACGACCGCGTTCGCGAGCAGGGTTGTGAGGCGCGGAGCCTCGATCGGGTCGCGAAACTCAACGCCGTCGAGCCCCAGTTCGGCGCAGCGGCGCTCAAGGACGGGCCGGTCGGAGCCGTTGCCGACGAAGAGCAACCGGAGCTCGGGATGATCGGCCCGCAGCCGCGCGAACGCCTCGATGAAGATTCCGGCACCGTGCCACTCCGAGTACGAGCCGGGGTAGATGATGTACGGCGCGTCGGGCACGTCGGCCCGTTCGTGCGGGGCCGCCACCGTTTCGGGGTGGCGGTAGTGGAAGGCCCCGATGTCGACTCCGAAGCCGATGACGGTGCTGGGGGCGCGCACGCCGAGCTCACCAAGCCGCTCGACCACCCCACGAGAGATCGCGAACAGGTGCGCGGCCCCGCGCAGCGCGAACAGCTCGGTGGCGCGCAACAGCCCGATCACGACGCGCGAGCCGGTGACCAGCTGCGCGGCGTCCGACCACAGGTCGGCCGCGTCGTAGACGTAGGGCCGCCGCAGCAGCGCGGTGATCACGCGCGTCACGGCGCCCGTGGTCGGCGGCGGCTCGACGACGTAGAGATCGGCGCGGCGCGAGAGGAGCAGCCGCACGGCCAGCGGAACATCGAAGCTGAGGTACGAGAGGTAGCCGCGCACGTATCCCTGACGATCGCGCCGCACGGGCGCGCGCCGAATGCGCACGCCGTCGATCTCGGTCGCGGCGATGCCGCGCGGGGGGTTCGTCGTCAGCACCGTGACCTCGTGGCCCTCGTCGCGAAACCGTCGGGCGATCGCCTCGAGCATGAACGAGGCCGCGGAGGGCTCGGGCGAGAAGATGCGGCTTGCGATGACGATGCGCAGGGGCCGCCGCGATTCCATGGTCTCCAGGCTAGGGCCCGCGGGGCGCGGCCGCCGTCAGCAGGCCGTTCGGCCGATGCGGCGTGACCCGTGCGCTGTGCGAGACTTATCCGCGGGCACGCGACGGAGGCAGGGCATGACGGCATCGATGACCGAGGGGGTCTCGTCACACCCGCTCGATCAGCGGATGCAGCGGCTCGACGCCTTGACCGGGGCCCGCTGGTGGGCGGCCTTCGTGGTCTTCCTCTACCACATGAACGTGTTCGCGCCGGTGCCGGGCATCACCGCAGAGGTCATCGGCCGGGGCTTCTTCGGCGTCACGTTCTTCTTCGTGCTTTCGGGCTTCGTGCTGACCTGGTCGGCCTCCCGCCTCGTGTCGCTCTCGACCTTCTACTGGCGGCGCTTCGCACGAATCTGGCCCGTGCACCTCGCCGCCACTCTCGTGGCGATCCCCGTGTTCTACAGCTTCTCGCCCGACCCCGACCAGAGCTGGGTGAAGCCGGTCGATGTCGTGGTACTGCTCGTGTCGATCCTGCTGCTGCAGGCCTGGTCGCGTGACCCGGTCGTGATCTTCGCAGGTAACCCGGCCGCGTGGACCCTCTCGGTCGAGGCTCTCTTCTACACCGTCCACCCGTGGATCGGGCGCGTCATGCACCGGTGGCGCGTGCGCGGTGCTCTCGTGCTGGCGCTCGCCGTCGTGAGCGCGGCTTTCGCGTTCCGCGCCATCGCCATCGTCGCCCCCGAGTCGCTCGTCGCTCAGCTGCCCCTGCCGCTCGTACGACTCTCGGAGTTCGTCATCGGCATGGCGCTGGCATGGGCGGTGCGCTGCGGGTGGCGGCCACGGGTTCCGGTGTGGGCGGCGCTGGGGCTGACGGGCGTGGTCGTGCTGGTCGTGACGATCGTGCCGACCCGGTTCGACGGAACCTTCTCGGCGCGGGTGGTCGGCGGCTTCTCGAACGAGCTCATCACCGTCGCCTGCGCGCTCACCATCCTCGCCATCGCCTTGCGCGCTCTCGACGGCCGGCCGTCATGGCTCGCGAGCCCGCCGCTCGTTCGGCTCGGCGAGTGGTCGTACGCCTTCTACCTGGTGCACGCCACCGTCATCTACATCTTCCTCGCGACGTTCGGCTACCAGCTGCCGGCCTGGGGCAACCTCGTGTTCTACCCCCTGCTGCTCGCCCTCGGCCTCGCGGCATCGGCCGCGTTGCACCACTGGGTCGAGAAGCCGGTCGAGCGGCGGATGCGCCAGTGGAAGGACGACCGCTCCGCGCGCGCGGAGAAGCCCGCGATCCCCGCAGCGGCCTGACGCCGCGGCATCCGCCAGTCGGGTCGTGACGCCCGGCTAAGATCGCTCTATGGACCACAGCGCTGTCATCGCCCTCGTCGAAGAGATCTTGGAGGTCGAGGCCGGAACGGTCTCTGCCGCTGACTCGCTCGCCGAGCTCGACTGGGACTCCCTTTCGAACCTCTCGTTCATCGCCGAGGTCGACGCGCGGCTCGGGGTTTCGATCGATGCCTCCGAACTGTCGGCGGCGACGACGGTCTCCGACATCATCGGCCTCGTCGACCATGCCGTCGACCGCGCCTGATTCGGGCGATTTCCTCGAGCTCGCCGGCTCCGTCGTCCTCGTTACCGGGGCGTCGTCCGGCATCGGCCGCAGCGTGGCTGAGCATGCGGCACGAGCGGGCGCGACGGTCGTCCTGCTCGCCCGCCGCGAGGCGGAGCTTCGGGAACTCTGCGGTGAGCTGCCGGGTGGCGGCCACCTGGCTGTGCCCTTCGACCTGCGGGCCTCCGACGACATTCCGGACATGCTGCGCGGGGTCGTGGATGCGGTGGGCCCGCTCGACGGGCTCGTCCATGCCGCAGGCGTGCACCGCGCGGTGCCGCTGCGGAGCGTGACGGCCGCACAGGCAGATGAGATGTTCGCGATGAACGTGACGACGGGGCTCATGCTCACGAAGGGCTTCCGGCACAAGCAGGTGAGGGGGGCGGCGCCGAGCATCGTCTTCCTTTCTTCTGCGACTGCGCTCGTCGGCGAGCCGGGTGTCGTCGTCTACTCGGCCACCAAGGGCGCCGTCGCGGCTCTCTCACGATCCCTCGCGCTTGAACTCGTGCGCGAGGGAATCCGGTCCAATGCCGTCGCAGCAGGGATCGTCCAGACGGAACTCACCGAGGGCATCCGCACTGCGATCGGCGCCGAGGCCTGGTCGCGGGTGGAAGCGGCTCACCCCCTAGGAGTCGGCGAGGCTCCCGACGTCGCCCGGGCGGTGCTCTTCCTGCTCTCGCCGGCGTCGCGCTGGATCACCGGCACCACCCTCGTCGTCGACGGCGGCTACACCGCCCAATGACCCTGGGTGGAGGTCGTAGGCTCGACGGCATGAAGGCTCACATCGCATCCATCGCCTACCACTTGCCGGCGGCCGTTCTCACGAACGAGGATCTTGCCTCTGAGTTTCCGGAGTGGAGCGTGGAGAAGATCTCTGCGAAGACGGGCATCAGCCGCCGCCACATCGCCGCGGCGGACGAGTTCTCGTCGCACCTCGCGATCGCTGCCGCTCGGCTCCTCTTCGACCGCGAGGGCATCGATCCGCGCAGCATCGACTACCTGATCGTGTGCACGCAGAGCCCGGACTACTACATGCCGACGACGGCCTGCTTGGTGCAGGAGGGTCTGGGGCTGCGTACGGATGCTGGGGCGACGGACATCACGCTGGGGTGCTCGGGGTACATCTACGGGCTCGGGCTCGCTAAGGGGCTCATCGAGTCGGGGCAGGCATCAACCGTCCTCCTGGTGACGGCTGACACGTACAGCAAGTTCATCAATCCGCTCGACAAGTCGGTGCGCACGATCTTCGGCGACGGGGCCGCGGCCACCCTCGTGCGCGGGGTCGAGGGCGCCGACGCACTCGTGGGCATCACGTACGGAACGAACGGGGCGGGCGGCAAGAACCTCATCGTGCCGAACGGCGGGCTCCGCGCTGGCACCGACATCGCGCCCAAGGCGGCGGTCGATCAGCGCGATCTGGTCGCGACGGGTCACGACCTGTACATGGACGGGCCCGAGATCTTCACCTTCACGCTTGACGTCGTGCCCAGCACTGTAGATGAGGTGCTGCGCAAGGCGGGATTGCAGAAGGACGACATCGATCTCTACGTCTTCCACCAGGCGAACGCCTTCATGCTCGAGCACCTGCGCAAGAAGCTCGAGGTGCCAGCGGAGAAGTTCTTCGTCTCGCTCGCGGAATCTGGCAACACCGTCTCCTCGACCATTCCCATCGCGCTCGCGGATGCGGTGGAGAAGGGGGTGTTGCGCCCGGGGATGCGCGTGCTGCTCATGGGGTTTGGCGTCGGACTCTCGTGGGGCGGGCTCGTCGCGACGTGGGGCTGACGCGCAGTCGACGCCGCTCGGGATCAGGCCACTAGCCTGGAGACATGACGCAGCACGTGGTTCCCTCGACTCAGATCGCCGCGGCGCTGCACGGCTCTCATCGTGGCAGGGAGGTCGTCGCGACGGGTGTCGCCACCGTGGCCGACGCCGGTACGGGTCAGCTGTGCTTCGCCGGCGACCTGGAGCGGTACGCCCTCGAGGTCGACGCCGCGCTCGCCGCCGGCGCCATCGTGCTCGTGCCCGAGGGGCAGGACAGCCTCGTTGCGGGGGAGGGTGCCATCATCACTGTCGCGAACCCGCGCGCCGCCTTCGCCGACGCCGTGCGGCAGTTCTTCGCCCCGGTCGTGGAGCCCGGAATCGCGGGCACTGCGGTCGTGCATCCGACCGCCTCGATCGCTGCCTCCGCCTCGATCGGCGAGTTCACCGTGATCGGCCGGGGTGCGGTGATCGCTGAGGGGGTGGAGGTGCGACACCACGCTGTCATCGCCGCCGGCGTGCGCATCGGCGCGGGTTCGCTCATCAAGAGCCATGCGGTCATCGGCGAGGAGGGCTTCGGCATTGACAAGGACGAGCACGACAACAACATCCGGTTGCCGCACCTCGGGTCGGTCGTGATCGGCGAGCAGGTCGAGGTGGGCAACTTCACGACCGTATGCTCGGGCACCATCGCACCCAGCCGTGTCGGCGACTACACGAAGATCGATGATCACGTGCACATCGCGCACAACGTTCAGATCGGCCGCAACGTCATCATCACCGCGTGTGCTGAGGTTTCGGGCAGCGTGGTGATTGAGGATGAGGTGTGGATCGGCCCGAACGCCTCCGTGATCCAGGGCCTCACGCTCGGGGCACGGTCGCTCATCGGCATGGGCTCGGTCGTCGTGAAGTCCGTGCCCGCCGACGAGGTGCACTTTGGCAGCCCCGCGCGGAAGGTGCGCAGCAAGGCTGAGGATCAGTAGTTCTCGGCGGGGGTGGTCTCGAACCACCAAAACGGGTGCGTCAGCACCTGCAGCTGCGGAACCGTGTCGACCCACAGCGCGAAGTGCCCCTCGCGCCAGTGACCGCTGCTGTCGGAGAGGTATTTCATGGTGGGCATCATGAAGCGGCTCTCGTAGGCGTGGTAGGTCACGGGATCGCCCCACCGCTCGAGAAGGCGGTCGGCGAAGTCGAGATTGCCCATGCGGGCGGGCTCATGCAGGCTGAAGCCGTGGAGCTCGCGATCCACCGCCGCTTCGAACACGGTGCGTTGCCGATCGGCCCACGAGTCGTTATCGCCGCCGAAGACGTCGCTGAAGCCGCCCTCGAGGTGCAGTTCGACCGCATGACCCATGCTCTCGATCTCGCGGATCGCCTTGAGCGATGGCAGGCTCAGCAGGTTGTACCCGCGAGCGTGCACGCGCACGAAGAAGGTCGATCGGCAATCGGACTCGGCGTCGAGGCGAGCAACGCGGAGGGCCTGCTCGAGGCTGTTGTCGAGATCGTGGCGCAGGATCAGATGCTTGGGTTGCGGGTCGGCGAGGAACTCCGCGAATCCTGTGACGGCGTACCCAGCACCGCGGAACGCGCGGAGCGCCGCCGTGTAGTCGCGGAAGGAGTAGCCCGGGGCAGGGGTGGAGTTCTCAGTCATGGATGCCGTTCACGAGGGGGCGAGCTGGTCAGGGCGCGTGCCCAGGCCAGGGGGTCGACCCGGCGGCTGAGGCGCGAGGACACCCTGGCGGGGCCCTGCTCGATGATATCCGGGATGTCCGGCTCGCCTTCGCGACTGCTCAGGCCCGCGGCCGGCCAAAGTCGTCGTCGGTGACAAACGGCTCAGCCCCCAGCCCCGCGAGCTTCACCTGCAGGCCGAACTGGGGCAGTGAGTCGGCGAGGCCGCGGAAGGTGTCTTTGCCAATGATGCGCCCGCCGTCGACGTAGGCGATCTGGTCGTAGTCCTTGATGGTTGAGATGCGGTGGGCGACCGAGATGAGAGTGATCTGGCCGCGGAGAGCGCGGATCGCCTGCACCACGTCATCTTCGGTCTTGGTGTCGAGCGAACTCGTCGCCTCATCGAGCACGAGCACCAGCGGGTCGGCGTACAGCGCTCGAGCGATGCCGAGTCGCTGCTGCCCGCCGGAGAGCGAGACGCCTCGCTCACCGATGCGCTCATCGATGCCGTGGGCGCGCGACGCGACGAGAGAGCCGAGCTGCGCCCGCTCCAGGGCGTCGACAACACGGTCGCGATCGAAGTCATCGTCCCAGGTCAGCGCCACGTTCTGGGCGATGCTGGCGTCGAACAAGGCGACGCGCTGAGGCACATAGCCGACGCGGTTGCGCCAGGCCCGGATCACGTCTCCGAGCGGCTGACCGTCGATCGTGATCGCGCCAGCGGTCGGTTCGCTGAGTCCCAGGAGCAGGTCGATGAGCGTCGACTTGCCTGCGCCCGAGGGTCCGACGATGCCGAGCGAGGTTCCGAGAGGAATCTCGAGGTTGAGCCCGTTGAGCACGAGGTCGTCAGCACCGGGATAGCGAAACTCGATGCTCGAGAGGGTCAGGCTGTGTGGGTGCTCGGCGAGCACGCCTGCGTCGGTGCCACCCTGCTCTTCGCGCGCGTGCGCCTCCGCGTTGCGCATGTCATCGATGACGTTGCGCGCCCACGGGATGGTTGTGGTGGCGTCGAGCAGGCTGCTCTGGATTCCGGCGATGGCCGGCACGAGCCGGAAGCCGGTGGCGGCGAACAGCGCGACGGCCGCGACGGCGGCCGTCAGGCCCTGCGTGAGGTATGCGGCGATGCCGACGAGCAAGAAGCCTCCGATGAGGGCGGCTTCGAAGCTGTAGCGCGGGATGATGCTCAAGAACGAGGTGTTCGCGCGGGCGCGCACGGCGTGCACGCGGTTGCGGTCGACCACCCCCGCCACGCGATCGAGGCTGTTGCGCAGCGTCAGTTCTTTCAGCGCCTCAACCATCTCGGTCATGAGCACCGCGACCTTATAGCCGTAGCCGAGGTTCACCTCGCTCGCCTCGAGCGCCCGCCGAGTCACGACCTTGCTCACGACGAGCGCGACGAGCCCGAGATAGCCGAGGGCGATGACGGCCGTGAGCGGCTGCGAGACCACGAGCACGCCGATGATGAGCAGGAAGGTCAGCAGGTAGCCGGGCAGCATCGACAGCGGCAGCACGAAGCCCATCATCGTGTTGGCGATGCCGGTGTCGGCGATGCGAGTGATCTCGGCGACCGAGCGCTTCGAGCGCTCTTCCCACGTCGAGTGGATGTAGGCGCGGAACAGCCGCTGGCCGATGGCGAACTCGTAGCGCCCGAACCGGCGAGTGGCGATCCAGTGCAGAAGCACCGACAGGGCACTCTTGAGGATGATGAGCCCGCACGCGATGAGCACGAGCACCGGCGTGGTGCTCGTGGGTAGTTCGCCGACGATCGGCAGGTTGATGGGGGCGTTGCTCACGGCGGGTGTGATGACGAGCGCGAGTAGCGCCATGGCGACGACGTCAAGCGCGGTGAGCGCCGAGGTCGAGGCCATGTACCAGAAAAAGAACCGCTGGGCGCCGCTGGGAAGCAGGGGCAGCAGATCGCGCAGGGTGAACCAGATCTTCTTCATCGTGAGTCAGGCTACCAGCGGGCTTGCTGACGGTCCGCGGGCGGTGAGCGGCTCAGGGCCGCCGTCTAGAGCAGCCCGGCGAGCGTCTCGCGCATGACCTTCTGGTCGGCGGCCGAGCTGAGGGCCCCCGCGGCGGCGTGCGCGTTTCGCTTGTAGCGTCGCACGTCGTCGGGGGAGAGTGCGCTGAGGGCCGACACCAGGCCAGCGACCGAGTGGTCTGTCAGGCGCGGGCCGAGATCGTGCTGCGCGATGAGGGCCGAGGTCTCGGTTGCAGGGCTGATGAGCACGCCGAGTCGGGCCTGCACGAAGTCGAAGAACTTGTTGGGCAGCATCAGCTGGTGGTTGAGCGAGGCGATCGGCAGCAGGTAGACCCCGAGATCGTAGGCGTTCAGGGTCGCTGGCAGCTCGGCGGGTGGCACCGGGGGGTGGATGCTCACCCTCGGCACCCCCTCGGCCCGGCGCCGCAGCTGGCCGAGGTGCCCGCTCTCGTCGCCCATGAGGTAGAGGTCGAGGGTGAACCGCTCGTCGAGTGCGGCGGTTGCGTCGATGAGCGCTTCGATGTTTCGCTCGGGCACGGCGATGCCGCTGTGCACGAGCCGCACCTGGTCACCCTCGACGGGGCTCGGGGTCAGCGGTTGCTCGGCGATCGCGTTGCGCACGACGCCCGGCATGACACCGTAGCGCTCACGGTAGAGCTCGGCGATCGACTGGTTGACCGTGGTGACGGCGGCGACGCGGGGCAGATACCGTCGGCACAGGGCATCCATGTACGGCGCGACCAGCAGGCGCCAGGCCGCGCTCGCCGTGTTCTCTTCGCGGGCCCATTCGTGCAGGTCGGCCCAGACGGGCGCGCCGTTGGCGACGTCGACAGCAAGCGGCAGGGCTCGCGCGTCGTTCGCCACGACGAGGTCGAACGGCGCTTGATCGGCGAGCAAGGCGCGCCCCGCGCGCTCGCCGGGGGCCGTGAGTTCGACTGAGCGGTGGGCGCGCAGCGCGAGCCGGAGCACGCCGCCGGTGGTCTGCGGCAGCGATGCGGCGGCGCGGTCGACCTCGAGGTGGGCAGTCGCACCGGGCGGGGTCGGCCCGTACCCCAGCGTCGTCACCTCGCCGAACTCGGCGAGAACGGCAATCTGCCGCAGCACGCGCGCATCGGTGCTGATGGGCGAGAATGAGATGCAGAGGATGCGGGTCACGACGATGACCGGCGCCGGATGCCGAGCCGCGTGCTGAGCGACAGCAGCAACTCGAAGAGCCACTTGCTGTTGGGGTACTCAAGGTGGTCCACGGGCGGGCGCGCGATGATCTCGTCGAACTGCGCCACGCTGAGTCCGAGCTTCTTGGCGATGAACTCGTGGTCTTGCCGTTCGAGGTCAGCGGGGTAGTCAGGCTCGGCGAGCTCGGCGAGTGCCTGCTCGCGCGTCAGCTGACCCGAGAGGATGAGCGACGAGAGGTGAGCCTTGCGCTTGTCGAAGCCGAACTTCTTCGGCAGGTAGCTGCCCTGGAAGTACCGGGTGAAGACCGACTCGTAGTGCTTGCCGCCGTAGTCGCGCCAGCCGAGTTCGTCCGCGATCGCCTGCTTCGCGTCGGCCTTGATGTAGGGCATGTAGTTGAGGAGCTGCACCGTCGTGATGGGCCGGATGTAGCCGTACCAGAAGTAGCGCTTGAAGATGCCGAGCACCGGGTAGGTGGCGAGCTTCACCGAGCCGAAGCGCTTCTGGATCGCCTTCACGTGCTTCGCGTCGGCCGCGTTGTAGCCCCACGACTGCGGCAGGATCGACTCGGTCGCGAGGTTGTGGCCCGAGAGGATGTAGCGGATGCCGTACTTCGCCGCTTGCCGGTAGGCCACCGCGGGGAAGGCGTGATCGGTCGGGATGTCGCAGTTGGCCACCGACGCCTTGAAGAACGACAGCTGCAGGTCTTTCATCTCGCGCCAGTCGACGACGTCGGTGAAGAGGTCGAGGCCGAGCCGCGACACGATGTTCTCGATGTTGCCGACGGCGAGCTCGCTGTTCCAGCCGCTGTCGAAGTGCACGGCGAGCGGGCGCAGCCCCAGTTTGACCGCCTGCAGCACAAGATAGGTCGAGTCGACGCCGCCGCTGATGCCGATGACGCAGTCGTAGGGCTTGCCGCGGCCGGCCTTCTTGATGCGCTCGACGACCGCGGCGAGTTCGTCGGCTCGCTCGCCGGCGTTCGCCGCGTCGACGGTCGCCTTCATCGTGCGGTCGTAGAGCAGAGCGTGCGAGCTCACGCCGCTCTCGTCGAATGTGATCTCGGGGTCGGTCGTGTCCATGACCGTTCGCGTGCACATCTGAAACGGGCGGGTGTCGGTCATGGCGGTGTCTGCTCCGTCGGCGCGGGGTGGGGGCGGATGCCCCGCAGAAGTTTACGCGCCCCCGGGAGGGCTCGCGGTGTCGCTCTAGACTGGCGCGATGTTCTCCGTGCGTGCGCTCAACGCCGCACCACGCTGGGTGCGACGGGCGGTGACGACCGTGACGCAGGGCCGCGGGCCGCTCGGGGCCCTGTACGACCGCGTGGCGCTCCGTCTGGGCGACGCCGTACCTCCGGCCCTTCCGCCCGTCGACGCATCGCCCGTTCGGCTCGTCATCGGGCCCGCCAACGAGGCCGAGCAGGGCTTCCAGTGGGCCCGCGCGGTCGAACGCTCGCTGCCCGGGGTGAGCGCGGTCGCGATGATGGGTTTCGATCCGGGCGGGTACGGCGTGCAGGCAGACCTCGTCGTGCCGCGCGCGGTCTACCTGCGGTCGGCACCGTGGCACGACGCGTTCGAGGCCTTCCTGCGCACCCGCACGCACGTCGTCATCGAGTCGGCCCTTCCGCTGCTGGGCCGTCGGTATCGCACCGACGTCGTCGCCGAGGTGCGCGCGCTGCGCGCGGCGGGCGTGCAGGTTGCCCTCCTCTTCCACGGTAGCGATCTGCGACCGCCCTCACAGCACCGCCGCGAGCTCGCGCGGTCGCCGTTCACGAACCCCGAGCTGCCGTCGACCATCCTCGAAGACAAGGCGGCCTTCGCGGCTGCAGTCGTCGCCGAACTCGGGGGGCCGGTCTTCGTGAGCACGCCCGACCTGCTGCGCTACCAGCCCGACGCGGTCTGGTGCCCCGTCGTCATCGACGTCGAGCGGTGGAGCGTGCCGCGCGACGACGCGCCGCCCCGCTCGGGCCGGCCCGTCGTGCTGCACGCACCCTCGAATCCGCTCATCAAGGGCAGCCACCTCATCGACCCCGTGCTGCGCGCACTCGAGGGCGAGGGCCTCATCGAGTACCGCCGAGTGCAGGGGCTGACCTACGCGCAGATGAGGCAGCAGTATGCCGAGTGCGACATCGTGCTCGACCAGTTCCTCATCGGCAGCTACGGCGTCGCCGCGTGCGAGGCACTGGCGGCCGGGTGCGTGGTGGTGGGGCACGTCGACCCGAACACCCGTCGCACGGTGCATGAGCAGACCGGGATCGAGGTGCCGATCGTCGACGCGACGGTCGACACGCTCGACTCCGTCCTGCGGTCGGTCATCGCCGAGCCCGCCGCGGTCACGAGTGAACGGCGTCGCGAGGCAGTACGGTTCGTCGGCGAGGTGCACGACGGCCGTCGGTCGGCTGACGCTCTGCGCGGGTTCTTGCGTCTGTAACCGCGCCTGCTGCTATGGCGTGAGCTTGACCGCAGCGATGAAGCGCAGTGGTGCCTCTCGGTGCAGCAGACGGCCGAACGAGGCGCTGATGAGGTTCGCTGGCCGCAGCAGCACCGTGCGCTTGTGCAGCAGGGCGACGATCGACTCAGGGCTCGACTCCGGGTCCATGACCGACCTCAGCAATCGACGGTCGATGATGCTGACGATTCCGAGCATCTCGGGGGCGACATCGACGATCCTGCGGGTAGCGGCGGCGAATGCCTCCCTCTCGCCCCGGACGGGAGGCGCACTGTCGAGGAATCGTGATCGAAGCGCTTCCATGAGGTGGGTGCGGAAGAGCTTGATCGCGATGCCCTGCCGAGCGGCGGGCGAGAGCGTGGCGATCCACCCCGGGTCGATCGCTGCGTCGAGGAACTGGAAGTCCTCGGTGACGCTCTTGCGCGAGACCGAGATGCGATCGGTCGCATCCTGATGCCCCCAGTAGGCGGGGCCGGTGCGGTCGAACGCGATGCGTGCGCCCGAGAACCACAGGCGCAGGCCGTACTCGATGTCCTCGCCCGTCGTCAGGCCGGGTGTCAGACGCAGGGTGGGAAACTTCGCGCGCGACACGAGGCCGAGTTGCTGGGTGCGGTACGCGAGGCGATCCTTGGCACCGTCGAGGTCGTGTGAACGGAAGGGACGCGTCGGGGGAGTGCGCAACGACGAAGGGCCCTCGGCGAGCCCGACGCGCGGAATCACGACATCAGCCGAGTACCGCCGCTGCACAGCGAGCCAGGAGTCGATCGCCCCCGGCAGCAGCTCGTCGTCCGATCCGAGGATGGCAGTGAACGGAGCGGTCGCCGCCTCGAGCCCGTGGTTGAAGGGCCCCGTCGGGCTCGGGATGCCGTCGGTGAAGGGCAGCAACCGCAGCCGAGGGTCATCCGTGAGGTCGCCCAGGCGCGCCGCAATGAGCGCCGGGTCGACGCCGTGGCACACGACCGTGACGCGCACCGGTGCGACGGTTCCCGTGAGTACGGAGGACACCGCGCGCTCGATCGCCCGCTGCGGGGTGTGCACGGCGATGATGAGATCGACCTCGGGTTCGGGGGTCATCGGGCTCCTCTTTCGGCGATGGCGGCCACGGCCGCGTCCCACACCATGATCTGCTGCTCGGCGCTCAGCGACGCCGAGGCCGCGTGCGCGTGCTGCTTCCACGCGGCGACGCGCTCGGGGGTGAGCGCGTCGAGGGCCTGCCGGATGTCATCGGCCCCGAACCCGTTCGTGACGACGCCGAGGTCGTGCTCGGTGAGCGTGCGCGCCATCTCGGGGGACGGGCCGATGATGATGCCGAGGCGGGCTTGCACGTAGTCGAAGAACTTGTTGGGCAACGCCCACCGGTTGTTGAAGCTCACGGGCGGGATCACGTGGATGCCAAGGTCGTAGCTGCTCAGCGTCGCGGCGAGCTCGGCGTAGGGCACAGGTTCGTGCAGCGTCACGCGGCTGCTGCCGGCGACCGCGGCGCGAATGCCGTCGAGGTAGCCGACGTCGTTCGGCATGAGGTAGAGATCGAGGCTGACGGATGCCGTGCTCGCCTCGACGGCGGCGATGATCTCGTCGATACCCCGGTTGCGTAGCGCGGCCCCGCTGTGCACGATGCGTATCGGCGAGCCGACGGGGGTGGGCGACAGGTTCGGCTGGTGCGGAGCCGCGTTGGTCGCGACGCTCGCTTCGATGCCGAACACGCGACGGTACTCGTCGGCGATGCCCTGCCCGACCGTCGTTACCGAGCTCGCGCGGCGCGCGAAGCGGCGGCACTGCCAGCGCACGTAGGGGGCGACGAACAGGCGCCAGGTGGTGAACTCTTCGTTGAGGCGCGGCGCGTACTCGTGCAGGTCGGCATGCACGCCGCCGCGCGGGTCGAGAGAGAGCGCCAGGCCGACGGTGTCGATGTCGTTGGCGAGCACGACGTCGAACCGCGGTTCGTCTCGCAGCAGCGTCTGCGCGGCGCGGATGGCGGCGCTGTGCCAGTAGATGCGCGAGTACTGCCGCAGCACGAGCCACTCTCGACGTCGCTCAGACCACGGCGCGTCGTCGGCGATCTGCAGGTGGCGGCTCGACCCGGCCGGCGCTCCGCCGTAGCCGCACGTGACAACGTCGTACCGCTCGGCGAAGTGCGTCACCTGCTTGAGCACGCGCGCGTCGCGCTCGATGGGTGAGAACGAGAGGATGAGCAGCCGGGGCCGCGTCGCGCTCGCGCTCATGCGCCGTGCACGGGAGCCGCGAGCAGGGTGTCGGCGACCCGTTCGGCGGCGTGCCCGTCGCCGTAGGGTGTCGCGTCGGTCGCGGCCGGCGTCGGCCGGTGCACGGTGGCAGCGAGCTCGGCGGGGTTCCAGACGAGGGCGTTCCAGCCCAGCTCGACCGTCTCGACCCATTCGGTCTCGGGGCGGATGGTCGTGGTCGGCACCCGCAGAAGGAACGCCTCTTTCTGCAGCCCGCCCGAGTCGGTGACGACGCCGCGACTGTGCTGCACGGCGGCCACGAGCTGCGGGTAGGCGAGCGGCTCGACCGCGCGCACCGCCCCGGCTGACAGGGCGATACCGTTCGACTCGGCGAGCGAGCGCAGCCGCGGATGCGCGAGCAGTAGCACCGGGGCGTCGAGGGCTGCGAGCGCGGCGATGATCGCGGCGAGACGAGCGGGGTCGTCGGTGTTGTCAGGGCGGTGGATGGTCGCCACGTAGTAGCCCCCGGGCTCGAGCCCCTCGGGCGCGGCAGTGCCCTCAGCCGCCACGCGATCGCGCACGCGGTAGAGCACATCGGTCATGACGTCGCCGACGAGCACGCTGCGCTCGGCGAGGCCCTCGTGTGCCAAGTGCCCCATGGCGACCTCCGTCGGGGCGAGCAGCAGGTCGGAGGCGTGGTCGGTGAGCACGCGGTTGTGCTCTTCGGGCATGCGCCGGTTGAACGACCGCAGCCCGGCCTCGAGGTGCGCGACCGGCAGGTGGATCTTGACCGCGGCGAGCGCCGCGGCGATGGTCGAGTTCGTGTCGCCGTAGACGAGCACCCAGTCGGGCCGAAGGTCGAGGAAGGCCGATTCGAGACCCGCGAGCATCGCGCCGGTCTGCGCGCCGTGGCGCCCCGAGCCGACCTCGAGGTTGAGGTCGGGGGCGGGGATGCCGAGATCGCGGAAGAACACGTCAGACATGAGCTCGTCGTAGTGCTGACCAGTGTGCACGATGAGGTGCTCGGCGCGGCCCGCGAGCGCCTGGGAGATGGGGGCGAGCTTGACGAACTGGGGGCGGGCGCCGACGACGCTCAGAATGCGCATGCGTCAAGCCTAGAGCCAGCCCGACCGTCCCTCCGGGCCCCGGTCAGTGCGGCAGGGCGGCGATGTCGGCCGGGCTCGGGTAGGTGATGAGCACGGCCCGGTGCTTGCCGTTGAGCACGAACATGCTGCCCGCGGCGACGGCTGAGGCCCCTTCGTCGAGGGCTGATCGGAAATCGCTCGTGGTCGCCGCGCCGCCGAGCGCGATGACGGGCACCGAGACCGCGTCGGCCACGCTGCGCACGAGAGCGAGGTCGTAGCCGCTGAACGAACTCTCGCGGTCGATCGACGACACGATGATCTCGCCCGCGCCGAGCGCCTCGGCCCGCTGAGCGGCCTGGACGGGGCTGAGCTTGGTCTTGGCGCGACCGCGCCGAACGTAGGTGTCGTGCCCCCCGAGCAGGCGGCGCTTAGCGTCGACGCTCACGACCGTGCTCGAGCTGCCGAGGGCCTGCGCAATCTCGGTGACGACCTCGGGCCGGGTGTCGACGATCGAGTTGAGTACGACCTTCTCGATGCCGATCGAGACGATGCGCCGGGCATCCGCCGCAGAGGTCACACCCCCGCCGTAGCCGACCGGCATGAATGCCTCGCTCGCGATCTCCTCGATCAGCGTGTAGTTGACGCCCGTGCCTTTGACGGTCGCGTCGATGTCGCAGATGACGAGCTCGTCGACCTGCTTCTCGTTGAAGATGCGCACGGCGTTGATGGGGTCGCCGATGTACTTCTCTCCCGAGAAGCCGACGGGCTTCACGAGGTAGCCGTCGCTCACGAGCAGCACGGGGATCACGCGGGGGAAGGTCGTCATAGGGTCGCGAAGTTCGTGAGCAGGGTCATGCCGAAGGCGTGGCTCTTCTCGGGGTGGAACTGCGCCCCCATGATCGAGCCGGCCCGCATGACCGAGGTGAACTCGCCGCCGTAGTCGGTGACGGCGAGGGTGTCGTCGGGCCGGGCGGGCACGACGCGGTAGCTGTGCACGAAGTAGAACCGGCTGCCCGTCTCGACGCCTGCGATGAGCGGGTCGCTGCGGCGAGCGCTGATGGAGTTCCAGCCCATATGCGGAACACGCAGCCCGGGCGCGGCGTCGAACCGGTTCGTGCGGCCAGGGATGAGCCCGAGGCCGGGCAGCTCGCCCTCGTCGCTGCCGTCGAGCAGCAGCTGCATGCCGAGGCAGATGCCCATGAAGGGCCGCTCGGTCGCGGCGAAGTCGCGCAGAGCGTCAGCGAGCCCGGTCTCGGTGAGGCGGGCCATGCCGTGATCGAAGGCGCCGACCCCGGGCAGCAGCACGCGATCGCTCGCGGCGACCTCATCAGGGGTCGAGATGAGCCGCACCTCGGTGCCGATGCGCTTGAACATGTTGGCCACCGAGCCGAGGTTGCCCAGCCCGTAGTCGATGACCGAGACGCTCATCGCCGGAACGGCTTGGTCGCCCGGGCGGCGAACCGCAGAAGCGTCGACGTGATCGGCCACACGAATCGATCGTAGGGGTACTCGAGGTGGTCGACGGGCGGCTGGGCGTAGAGCGCCTCGAGTTCGGTCGTCGTGACACCGAGCTTCTTGGCGATGAAGGCGTGGTCCTGCTCGCGCAACGAGGCCGGGTAGTCGCTCGTTTCGAGCCGCTCGAGCGCCTCGTCGCGGGTGATCTGGCCCGAGAGGATGAGTGACGAGAGGTGGGCGCGCCGCTTGTCGAATCCGAACTTGGTCGGCAGGTAGTAGCCCTGGAAGTACCGGGTGAAGACCGACTCATAGTGCTTGCCGCCGTAGTCGCGCCAGCCGAGCTTCTCGGTGATGGCAGTCTTGGCCTCGCGGTAGTCATAGGGCATGAGGTTGAGGAGCGCGATCGAGCTGATGCCGTTCATGATCTCGTAGTAGACGTGGCGCTTGACCTTGCTGAGCGTCGGGTAGGTCTTCAGCGGAACCGAGCCGAATCGGCGCTGGATGCCCTTCACATGCCGCGCGTCGCCCGCGTCGTAGCCCCACGCCGTGGGGAGTACCGACTCGCTGACCAGGTTGTGCCCGGAGAGGATGTACTTCACGCCGTACTTCTTTGCCTGGTCGAAGGCCACGGAGGCGAAGGCATGGTCGGTCGGAATGTCGCAGTTCGCGACCGAGGCCTTGAAGAACGACAGCTGCAGGTCGCGCATCTCGCGCCAGTCGACGACGTCGGTGTAGAGGTCGAGCCCGAGCTTCTCGACGAGATTGGCGATGTTGCCGACGGCGAGTTCGCTGTTCCAGCCACTGTCGAAGTGCACGGTGAGCGGCCGCAGGCCGAGCTCGACGGCCCGCATCGCGAGGAAGGTCGAGTCGACGCCGCCGCTGATGCCAATGATGCAGTCGTAGGGCTTGCCCGCGCCCGCCGCCTTGATGGTGGCGACGAGCGCGTCGAGCTCGGGTTGCAGCGCGCCGCTCTGGGCGGCCTCGACGGCGGGAGCCTGGTGCTCATCGTAGAACAGTGCGTGCGAGCTCACTCCGGCCTCGTCGAACCAGATGTCGGGGTCGGTGGTGTCCATCACGGTGCGCGTGCACAACTGGTATGCACGAGGTGCTGCAGGCATGGGTGGGAACCTTCTTCGAAGAGGGAAAGTCGGCTAACCCTACAGTGGCTCAGGAAAGCTTGTGGCTCACGCCATCGAGGGCGAGCTGCTCGGCGATGCGCACGACATTCGCGCCCTCGTCGAGGGTCACGATGTGCGAGGTGTCGCCCGTGAGCACGGCGTCGCGGAAGGCCTCGTGCTCGGCGAGCAGCGGCTCCTTCCGCACGAGCGCGAAGCGCGTCATGTCGCCCTCCGTGACTCCTCGGAACGACGAGACCTGCTCCCACGTGTTCTCGATCACGCCATTCTGGTAGTGCGTGAGGTCGGCCGTCAGGGTGTCGGCGACGAGCGCACCCTTCTCGCCCGTGATGATCGTCGTGCGCTCCTTGAACGGCGTCAGCCAGTTGACGGTGTGCGAGGCGATCGTGCCGAGGTTGAGCGTGCCCACGGCGAGCAGCATGTCTTCGTACTCGCGGCCGGAGCGGTGCGCCGTACGCGCGTTGACGCTCACATACTCTTGCTGGCTCACCCAGGCGGTGAGGTCGATGTCGTGCGAGGCGAGGTCTTTGATCACGCCGACGTCGGCGATGCGACCGGGGAATGGTCCCTGTCGGCGGGTGGCGATCTGGTAGATCTCACCGAGAAGTCCGTCGGCAATGCGCACGCGGGCGGCCTGCAGAGCCGGGTTGAAGCGCTCGATGTGCCCGACGCCCCCGATGAGACCCGCGGCCGTGAACAAGTCACGCAGCTCGATGGCTGCCTCGGTCGTCGAGGCGACCGGCTTCTCGATGAGGGCGTGGATGCCGCGCTCAGCGAGACGCGTGCCGATGTCGAGGTGGTAGATCGTGGGTGCCGCGACGATGCAGTAGTCGAAGCCGAGGTCGAGAAACTCGTCGAGGTCTTTCACGATCGGCCGGCCCTCGATGGTGGGCCCGACCGAGTCGGCCGGGTCGTACACGCCGACGAACTCGACTCCCGGCAGCGAGGCGAGCACGCGGCTGTGGTACCGGCCCATGACGCCCAGGCCGAGCACACCGGCGCGCAGGGTCATCAGCTGCCCGCCTTCGCCACGGCGTTGACCGCGGTCACGATCGCCTCGAGGTCGCGCTGCCGCAGCGAGGGGTACACGGGCAGCGAGAGCACTTGGGCGGCCGCGAGCTCGGTCGCGGGCAGGTCGAGGGTCTGCTGGAACGACGGCAGACGATGGATGGGCGTCGGGTAGTACACGCCGCTGCCGATGCCGCGCTTCGCGAGCTCGGCGGCGAAGGCGTCGCGGTCGTGGTCGACGACGCGCACGGTGTACTGGTGGAAGACGTGCTGAGCGCCCTCGGCGATCGGCGGCACGACGACCCCGCGCAGGTTGCTCGAGAGGAAGGCGGCGTTCTGCTGGCGCTTCGCCGTCCAGGCCGGCAGCTTGGTGAGCTGCACGCGGCCGATCGCGGCGTGGATGTCGGTCATGCGCGTGTTGAAGCCGATGACCTCGTTCTCGTAGCGACGCTCCATGCCCTGGTTGCGCAGCACGCGCACCGCACGCGCGAGCTCGGCGGAGGGCGTCGTGACCATCCCGCCCTCGCCCGAGGTCATGTTCTTCGTGGGGTAGAACGAGAACGAGGCGGCGAGGCCCCACGCGCCGACCGGAACGCCGTCGACCGAAGCGAGGTGGGCCTGGGCGGCGTCTTCGAACAGCAACAGGCCGTGCTTCTCGGCGATCGCCGAGATGGCGCGCAGGTCGGCCGGGTGCCCGTAGAGGTGCACGGGCATGATGCCCTTCGTGCGCGGTGTGATGGCCGCCTCGATCGCGGCCGGGTCGGCGTTGAAGTGGTCGATCTCGATGTCGACGAAGACGGGCGTCGCACCCGTGAGCGAAACCGAGTTGCCCGTGGCGGCGAAGCTGAACGAGGGCACGATGACCTCGTCGCCGGGGCCGATGCCCGCGGCGAGCAGCGACATGTGCAGCGCCGAGGTGCCCGAGTTGAGTGCGATCGACTCGCGGCCAGCGACGTGCGCCGAGAACTCCTTCTCGAAGGCGGCGACCTCGGGGCCCTGCGCGAGCATGCCTGAGCGCATGACGCGGTTCACGGCCCTTCTCTCGCGGAAGCCGATCTCGGGCTTGGCGGCGGGGATCATTCAGTCAACCTCACTCAATCGGTGCTCGCCGGTCTGGCGGTAGCGGTCGCCCGTGGCCGGGCAGATGTACAGGGTGGCGTCGTCGGGGTCGACCGCCAGGGGCTGACCGGCCTTGCCGACCCAGCCGATGCGGCGGGCCGGGCTGCCGACGACGAGCGCGAAGTCGGGCACGTCTTTCACCACGACCGAGCCCGAGCCGACGAGCGCCCAGCGTCCGATGACGATGGGGGCCACGCACGTCGCACTCGCGCCGATCGACGCGCCCTCGCGAATGTCGACGCCGACCGGGTGCCAGTCGTCGGCCGACTTCGGGCTGCCGTCGGCGTTGATCGCGCGAGGGAAGTGGTCGTTGGTGAGCACGACCGCCGGGCCGATGAACACCCCGTTCGCCAGTTTCGCGGGCTCGTAGACGAGCGCGTAGTTCTGGATCTTGCAGTTGTCGCCGACCTGGACGCCCGTGCCGACGTAGGCCCCGCGCCCGACGATGCAGTTCTGGCCGATGGAGGCGTTCTCGCGCACCTGGGCGTAGTGCCAGATCTTCGACCCAGCGGCGATGGTCGCCGACTCGGCGACGTCAGCCGTGGCGTGCACGTAACCGGGCTGGGCGGGCATGGAGTGCTCCAAGGAAGGCGGACAGTAGGGCCACGACGGGCGTGCTCATCTTAGCCGCACTGGATGCGCGGGCCCTGGCGCCGATCGCGCGACGGGGGCCGCCTACACTCGAGAGGTGGGCGATCGACAGGCGGCGGTGATCCGCCGTGGGCGCGTCGTGGCGTGGAAGCTGCTGCGGCGACTGCCCGAGAGCGCACTACGGCGGTGGCTCCACTGGGGCGACAGCGGGCCGGCCACGGGCATCCCGCCACTGCCCGCGTTCTCGGCCGAGCCGACACGGCTGCTCATCGCGCCGCACAACGCGGCCGCGCAGGGCTGGTACTGGGCGCGGGCCGCACAAACGCTGCCGGGCACCGCGGCGCAGAGCCTGCACGTCGATCGTGACGACCCGTACGAGACGCCCGGCGACTCGGTCGTGACCGAGCCCGTGTACCTGTGGTCGCGCACCTGGCAGCGCGCGGCCGAGCGCTTCGTCGCGCAGAATGTGACGCACGTGATCGTCGAGTCGGGCTGGCGGCTGTTCGGCAACGGGCTCTCCGGTCGGGCGATCGACGAGGTGCGCTGGCTGCAGCGGCGGGGCATCGCCGTCGCGTTGCTGTTCCATGGCAGCGACATCCGAGACCCCGACCGGCACGCGGCCGCGCACACCGATTCGCCCTTCGCGCCGGGGCTGTGGAGCGGCACCGAGCCCCTGCGCGAGGTCGTGCGCGACAACCGCGCCTTCGTCGCCGAGGCGAACGTGCCCGTGTTCATCTCGACCCCCGACCTGTTCGACGATCTGCCCGACGCCACCTGGCTGCCGGTCGTCGTTGACCCCGAGCTGTGGCAGTCGCCACCCCCCTTCGACCACGACGGGCCGCTGCGGGTCGCTCACGCGCCGAGCTCGCAGATGCTCAAGGGCACCGACCTCGTCGAGCGGACTCTGCAGCGCCTGCACGACGAGGGTGTCATCGACTACATGCGCGTGCGTGACGTGCCGTTCGAGCAGATGCCGGCGATCTTTCGCACCGCGGATGTCGTGCTCGACCAGTTCCGCCTCGGCATCTACGGCGTGGCCTCCTGCGAGGCCATGGCCGCTGGCCGGCTGGTGCTCAGCCACGTCACGGATACCGTGCGCGAGCGGGTGCGCGCGGGAACGGGGTTCGAGTTGCCTGTCGTTCAGGCCCAGGCGGTCGATGTCGAGCGGCTGCTGCGATCGATCGCCGCCGATCGCACGCCCTGGGTCGCGATCGCCGCCGCCGGGCCAGCGTTCGTCGCAGCAGTGCACGACGGTCGGCTGTCGGCCGAACGACTCGCCCCCTTCCTCGCGAGCGGCTCCTGATCGAGGGTCGGTCGGGTCACATGTGCGCACGACGAACGCGTTTCTTCTCCATTCCACCCTCAAGTGGTGATTGAGGGTTAGGCTGGAAAGCGGGGGTGCGTGCACCTGCACGCACGAGCAGGGGGTTTCGTCATCATGATCAGCACCACCGGTATCCGCCGCGCACTGCGCGGCGCAGTCGCCGCACTGGGCCTTGGCGCCATCATCATCGGCGGGGCCATCGCGGGCCCTGCGGCCGCGCAGGTCGCCGACGAGCGCCCTCCCGCCACGCCCGACGTCACGATCGACCCGGCCCGCGTCTCGTCGGGCATCGCCGTCGAGCCAGCCGCCGATGCCGCGTTGTTCACCCCTGGCTACCTCATCAACGACCACATCTTCTACAACGGCAGTGGCATGACGCAGGCCCAGATCCAGGCCTTCCTCGAGCGTATGCAGCCCAATTGCGGCAACCTCGACTGCCTCAAGTGGTTCACGCAGACCACGACGACGCGTGAGGCAACGCCGCGCTGCCTGCGCTACGACGGTGCCGCGAACGAGTCGGCCGCCGCGATCATCTACAAGGTGCAGGTGGCGTGCGGCATCAACGCCAAGGCGCTGCTCGTCACCCTGCAGAAAGAGCAGAGCCTCATCACCGACACGGCGCCGTCGTCGACGAAGCTGCGCATCGCGATGGGCTACGGCTGCCCTGACACCGCGGCGTGTGATTCGCTCTACTTCGGGTTCCAGAACCAGGTGTACTCGGCCGCGTCGCAGTTCCAGCGCTACCGCCAGAACCCGAGCGGCTACCGGCACCTCGCCGGCCAGACCATCCCGCTCGCGACGCATCCGCGCAGCTTCTACCCGAACGGCGCCTTCGTGCCCGCCCAGTGCCCGTTCATCACGGCGACGATCCGCAACGCCGCGACGGCCGGGCTCTACAACTACACGCCCTATACGCCCAACGCTTCCGCGCTCGCCAACCTCTACGGCACCGGCGACAGCTGCGCCTCCTACGGCAACCGCAACTTCTGGCGCCTGTTCACCGACTGGTTCGGCAGCCCGACCGTGGTGAGCATCCCCACCGCGACGCAGACGCGCATCAGCGGCATCGACCGCTTCGACACCTCGGTGCAGCTCTCGCAGCGCGCCTACCCGAGCGGGGCGAGCACCGTCTACGTCGCCGTCGGCACGAGCTTCGCCGACGGGCTGGCCGCCGCTCCGGCCGCCGCCCAGGTCGATGCTCCGCTACTGCTCGTGCGCACCGCCTCGGTTCCGCCGAACGTGCTCGCCGAGCTGAGCCGGCTCAACCCGACGTCGATCATCGTGGTCGGCGGCACGGGCGCCGTGAGCGGGTCCGTCGCGTCAGCGCTCGCCGCCGCCGTGCCGACCGCGACGGTCTCGCGCTTCGAGGGCATCGACCGCTACGCCACCGCGCGCGACATCGCCGCCAAGGGCTTCCCGACCGGAGCCCCCATCGTGTTCCTCGCCAGTGGCGCCGACTTCCCCGACGCGCTCGCCGCGAGCGCGGCAGCCGGCCACCTCGGTGGGCCGGTGCTGCTCGTTCCGGGCGGCGCCACCGCGGTCGACCCCCAGACCCGTGCGCTCATCGAGAGCCTCGGAGCCGCGACGATCGTGATCGCCGGGGGCACGGGCGTCGTGACCTCAGCGCTCGAGCTCGATGCCCGCACGATCCCGGGCGTGACGACGGTCGAGCGACGCGGCGGCATCACCCGCTTCGAGACGGCCGCGCTGCTGAACGAGTACGCCTTCACCGATGCCAGCGCGGGCTTCATCGCCTCGGGCTTCGACTTCCCCGACGCCCTGAGCGCCGCGGCCATCGCCGGGGCCCAGGGGGCGCCGCTCGCCCTCTCGAACGGGGTGTGCACGTTCGTCACCACGCTCGACCAGTTCATCGAGTTCGAGGTGACGTCGGTGACGCTCGCGGGCGGCACGGGAGTGCTCGGCCCGAGCGTCGGCCAGTACGAAACCTGCGGCTGAGCCGCGCCACGGGGGAGAGGGTGCAGTGAGACGCGCATTCAGCGGTTCGGTCGTCAGCAGCACCTTGCTCGTGGGGGTGCTGCTCGCGGCTCCGCTCACCACGGCGACCGCCGCCGATCGCCCTGAGCCCCGCATCGATGAGGCCGCCCTCGTGCCCATGGTCGAGGTCGATCCCGTCGACTTCGCGGCCGAGGCCGCCGAGCTGCCGCCCGAGCTGGACGCGGCGCTCGAGCGCGATGCTGGCATCAGCGGTGCCGAATGGCTGGCGCAGGCGGAGGCGAGTGCCGTCGGTATCGAGGTGGTGGATGCTCTCGCCGAGCAGATCGACGTCAACGGTGCTCGGCTCGAGGGCCTCGAGCTCGTCGTGACCGTGGGTTCGACCGCCGACGCCGCCGTGGTCGAGAGCGTCGGAGCGACCGCCGAGATCGGCCCGGAGGGCGAGCGCGTCGGCGATCCCATCGAGGGGCTCGAGCCCGCGGCCGACCTCCGCGGTGGCATGCCGTACACCTATGACGGCTTCCGCTGCTCGGTCGGCTTCGCGGGTCTCGACGTGTCGACTCTGCAGGGGCAGATGCTGTCGGCCGGCCACTGCCTCGCTGCAGGCGGCACCCGCACGGCGGCGAGCATCACGCGGCCGACGATCTCGGGCGGCGTGCTCACGACCCCGACGCAGTCGATCGGGGCGCCAGGGCTGCATGTCACCGACGACTACCCCAACCCGGGCTACACCGACCCGACCTACTACGACTACGGCCTCACCCCGGTGACAGGGTCGCCGTGGACGCTGCTGCCCGAGGTCGTCACCTGGGGCGGGGCCTCGAGCGGGGCGCCCCTCGCATCGGCGCCGCTCGTGGTGCGCGATGCCGGCCCGGCCCTCGTCGGGGCGACCCTGTGCAAGTCAGGGGCGACCACCGGCTGGACGTGCGGACCGATCACACGGGTCGACAGCGTCGAGCGCGTCGGCGCGAGCTCGTGCCCGTCGAGCGGCTCCGACTACTGCGTCGGCAGCGTCGTCGCCAACATCTGCGTGCGCCAGGGCGACAGCGGCGGCTCGGCGTTGGTCGGCACGCGCGCCGTCGGCGTGACCTCCGCAGCGACGAACGGCACCGTGAGCACGTGCAGCACGACCGGCAACATTGGCGTCTTCTCGACGCTGTACTCGGCGAACCCCGCCTTCGAGCAGGTGACGAAGGTCTACCCGAACTGGGAGCCGCTCATCGGGCTACAGACCCCCTCGATCAGCACGGGGGGCGTCAACCGCGTCGAGTCGTCGCTGAGCGGCGCGTTGCCGGGCGGTGGCGTTCGCCACGACGTCTCGCTCGCGCTCGACCTGGGCGGCACCCTGACCGACGAGGTCGACGCCGCCGGGGCGTGGAGCATCGACATCGGCGCCGTGCCCAACGGCACCCGGTCGTACACGCTGCGGTCGACTTGGGGTTCGGGCGTGCAGCAGAGTTCGACCGTCTCCGGCCGCTTCTTGAAAGCGGCGCAGTCGCGCCTCTTCGGCGACGACCGCTACGCGACCCCGGTGCAGATCGCCCGCGCAGAGTTTCCGGGCACGCCCACCCCGACCAGCCCGGTCACGCCCGGCGTACCCGTCGTCTACCTCGCCAACGGCGCCTCCTTCCCTGACGCGCTCAGCGCGGGCCCGGCCGCGGCGCTCGAAGGCGGGCCGATGCTGCTGACTCCCGCGACGAGCCTGCCCCCTGGCGTCGCGGCCGAGCTCGACCGCCTCAACCCGGAGCGCATCGTCATCGTGGGCGGCACAGGTGTGGTGTCGAGCACCGTGGAGGCGCAGGCCGCCGTCTACGCCACCGCCGTCTCGAACCGCACCATCCGGTTGGGCGGCGAGAATCGCTACCAGACCTCGCAGCTCATCGCCCAGCGCATGCTGACGCAGGGCCTTTCCACCGGTCAGGCCCTCTGGGTCGCGACCGGAGCGAACTTCCCCGACGCCCTGTCGGCCGGAGCGGCCGCCGCGGGCAAGGGCGTTCCGATCCTGCTCGTCAACGGCGCGGCGGGCACGCTCGACACGGCGACGGCGAGCTTCATCACCAACACCCTGCGCAGCAGCCAGGTCGACATCGCGGGCGGCACGGGGGTCGTGAGCCCGGGAATCCAGGCGGCGATCGACGCCCTGCCCAGCACGACGACCGTGACCCGTCGCGGCGGTGACGACCGATTCGCGACCTCGCTGCTCATCAACCAGGCGGCCTATCCGCTCTCGGCGCCCGAGGTCTTCCTCGCCTACGGCTTCAACTTCCCCGACGCGCTCGCCGGCAGCGTCGTCGCCGGGCTGCGCGGCGGACCGCTGTACATCACCGAGACCCCGTGCGTGCGGTCGGGCATGGTCGACCACGTGCTGAACATCGGCCCCAGCCGGGTGACGGTGTTCGGCGGCCCCGGCCTCGTCAGCGACGCCGCTCGCGACCTCCGCCGCTGCTGACCGGCACGTAGACTGCTCGGGTGCGCGTACTGGTCACGGGAGGCTCCGGCTACATCGGCTCGCACCTCTGCCGCCTGCTCGTCGAGCGGGGTGACGAGCCCGTGATCGTCGACGACTTCGAGCAGGGCGACCGACGCCGCATCGACGGGATGCCCAGCCACGAGCTCGAGCTCGCCGCACCCGGCGCCGCCACCGTGCTCGCCGAGCTGATGCAGACCGAAGCGGTCGACGCGGTCATCCACCTCGCCGCGCGCAAGCAGGTCGGCGAATCGGTCGCCCGCCCGCTCTGGTACCACCGGCAGAACCTCGGGGCCCTCACGGCGGTGCTCGAGGCGATGCTCGCCACGGGCGTGCGCGAGCTCGTGTTCTCGAGCTCGGCCGCCGTCTACGGCGACGCGCACGGCATCGTCACTGAAGACTCGCCGACGGTGCCCGTGAACCCCTACGGCGAGACGAAGCTCGCCGGCGAGTGGCTCGCCGCCGGCGTCGCGCGCGCCGAAGGCCTGCGCGTGACGAGCCTGCGCTACTTCAACGTCGCCGGAGCCGGCTGGCCCGACCTCGCCGACACCGCAGTGCTCAACCTCGTGCCGATGGTGCTCGAGCGCATCGACGCGGGCGAGGGCCCGCAGATCTTCGGCGACGACTACGCGACCGACGACGGAACGTGCGTGCGCGACTACGTGCACGTGCGCGACCTCGCGGAGGCGCACCTCGCCGTGCTCGACGCGTTGCCGCGTCAGCCCGAGCCGCACCGCGTCTACAACGTGGGAACCGGGCAGGGGGCGAGCGTGCGCCAGGTCGTCGAGGGCATCCGTCGACGGCTGCCGGATGCTCCGCCCGCCGTGACCCGCCCCCGTCGGCTCGGCGACCCCGCCGCTGTGGTGGCCGACGTCAGCCGCATCGCCGACGAGCTCGGCTGGCGCGCGCGGCACGACCTCGACGACATCCTCGACTCGGTGATCGACGCGCGCCGCGCAGAGATCCGCTAGTCGAAGCGGCCGCGCCACGAGCGGTTGCGGGCCGCTGCGAACGCCGAGGTGACGAAGAGCAGCAGCCCGCCCTCGTAGAGCAGGTAGCTCTCGGTCATGCTCACCGTCGCGAGCAGCACGAGCGTCAGCGCGGGCCACACGTAGACCGTGCTGCGGCGGTCGGTCGCGACGAGCCAGGCGCGCACGAAGGCGAGACCCAGCGCAGCGATGAGCACGAGGATTCCTGCGAGCCCCAGCTGCAGCCACACGTCGGCATAGGCGTTGAGCGCCGACTCGGGCTGCTGGCCACTGCTGGCCACGATGCTCGAGAACGGGTAGACCGAGGTAGGCCACATGCCGACCCAGCCCCAGCCGAGCACGGGCTGCTGCGCCACGAGGTCGCCCACCCGGCTCCAGACGCTCGTGCGCTCGGCGACATCGGCAGCGGCATCCACGAACCCGATGAGTGGGCCGCGGAAGACCCACGCGAGCACGGCGAACACGAGAGCCGAGATGAGCAGCACCGACTGGGTGGCCCGGCGCGCAAGCGCCTCCTGACGCCGGATGATGACGAGGGCGAGCCCCACGACGAGCACCGCGGCGAGCACGAGCAGAGCCACGGGCGACCGGGCGAACACGATCGTCGCCCCCGCGAGCGCGAGCGCGTAGGCGGTGAGGCCGCGCGAGACCGAGCGCGTGCGGTACTCGATCCAGAAGCTCAGCACGGCCAGAGCGCCGAGGAAGGCGAAGGCGTTGCGGGTTCCGGCGATTCCCTGCACGGGGCCGCCGTCGGCGAGGTCGCCCGTGATGCCGATCCACAAGAACGGGGTGTCGAGGATGACGCCGCTCAGCACCTCGAGCACGAACGACACCGTGAGGATGACGCGCAGCGCGTTGCCGACCGCCCGCACCAGTTGGATGAGGTCGCGCACGAGCGCGATGTAGACGCCGAGGAAGGCGAAGGCGACGGCGTAGGCGATGCCTCCGAGCGTCGCCCAGGTGTACTGGCTCCAGATGACGCTCACGGTGATGAGCGAGAACAGCGCGAGCAGCGAGACGGGCAGCACTCCGCGCCACTCCACCCGCTCGGGCTGGGCCGCGAGACTCACCGCCGCGAGCACGACCAGGCCGCTGAGCACGGCGATGCCGCCCGGCCAGCCGAGCAGGGTCCGCACCGCGAAGGCGGCGAGAGCGATTCCGACGATCGCCTCGGTGAGCGCCTGCGTGAAGCGCGGCGAGCCGAGGAAGGAGCGGGCGGTCTCGATCACACGGTCACCGCCGCGGTCGGAGAGACAGGGATGCTCACGCCTCGCAGCCGGCTCGCGACCGCGAGGTAGACGAGCAGCACGAGGCCGCCCTCGATCAGCAGGCGCGACTCGGCGAGGCTGTGCACGACGAGCACCGTCAGCAGCAGGGCCGGCAGCAGGCGCAGGGCGGCGGTGGGGGCGGCGTCGCCGAGCGGGGCATCCACCGACCACGACCGCACGCGCGCGCCCGTCGTGACGATGAGGATCGTGAAGACGACGAGCCCCACCCAGCCGAGCTGCATCAGCACGTCGAGCCACGCGTTGTGCGCCTGCAGGTAGGTGACACCGTTGATGACGACGAGGTCGTCGAAGGGCTCGACCCACGGAGCCCAGTAGCTGACCCAGCCCCAGCCGAGCAGCGGCCGCTGCTCGGCGAGGTCGATGACGGCGGCCCAGATGTCGAGGCGCCCCGTGAGGTCGTCGCTGCGGCCAACGAGGTCGAGCAGCGTCGCACGGAACGCCAGGGCGAGAGCGACGACGCCCGCCGCCGCTGCCGCGGTGAGACCGTAGAGGGTGAGCCGGCCGCGCGTGCTCAGCCGGCGGGCGAGCAGCAGCACGCCGAGGGCGACGAGCGCGGCGAGGCCCGCGACCAGCACGGTCGACGAGCGCGTGAGGGCGAGCGTCAGCAGCGCGGCCCCGAGCCAGCCCCAGCCCGCGGCCGCCCCCACACGACGCTCGGCCACCTGGATGGCGAACACGATGACGCCGAGAAGGGCCGCGAAGGCGAGCAGATTCGCGTTGCCGGGAATGCCCTGGATGCGGCCGCCCTCGAACAGCAGCGCGCGCGACCAGTAGAACGCCTTCGGGAACGGCTCCTCCCACGACACCCAGAAGGGCAGCACGGGCCGCTGCAGCACCGCCGCCACGAACAGCTCGAAGGCGAGAGACAGGCCGATGATCCAGCGCAGCGCCACCCCGAGCGCGCGCAGCAGCTGCGCGAGCGAGACAGTATGCGCCATGACGATGCCCACGAACGCGGTCGCGAGTGTCGTCAGCAGGCCCACGGCGGTCGCCCCGGGGTAGAACGACCACACGATCGACGCGACCATGAGGCCCAGCAGCGTGCCGAGAGCGATGGGGATGCGTCGGAGGTCGACCCTGAGCCGGATGGCGACGACCGCCCACAAGACGATGATGCTCAGAGCGACGAGACCCCAGCCGTACCAGCTGATCGTGTTGCGCCAGGCGTCTCCGGCGAGCAGCGTGAAGAACGAGAGTGCGGCGAGGGCCACGCGTCGTTCGCGGAGCCACGTCATGCAGTGAGCCTACCGGCGACCCGCGGGGGCCCGATCAGACGAACGCGCCCACCCCGGTGATGGCGCGCCCGACGATGAGGCTGTTCATCTCGCGCGTGCCCTCGTAGCTGTAGAGCGCCTCGGCGTCGGCGTGGAACCGCGCGACGTCGTAGTCGAGCACGATGCCGTTGCCGCCGAGCGCCTCGCGGCACAGGGCGACGGTCTCGCGCATCGCCGTCGTCGCAAAGGCCTTGGCGAGCGAGGCGTGCTCGTCGCGCTGCACGCCCTGATCGAGCATCTGCGAGACGCGCGAGCACAGCGCGATGCTCGCCGTGATGTTGCCGAGGCTGCGGCTGAGCAGGTCTTGCACGAGCTGGTGGCTCGCGATCGGCTTGCCGAACTGCTCGCGGGTCTTGGCGTAGTCGACCGCGGCCTCGTAGGCGCCGATCGCCGTGCCGACGGCCGCCCACGCCACTTCGGCGCGGGTCAGGCGCAGCACGGCCGCGGTGTCGCGGAACGAGTTCGCGTTCTGCAAGCGGTGCGACTCGGGCACACGCACGTTCTCGAGCGTGATGTCGGCGTTCTGCACGATGCGCAGGGCCTGCTTGCGCTCGATCTTGGTCGCCGTGTAGCCGGGTGTGCTCGTCGGCACGATGAAGCCCTTCACCTGGCCGTCTTCCGTGCTCTTGGCCCAGATGATGGTGATGTCGCTCCAGGTGGCGTTGCCGATCCAGCGCTTGCTGCCGTTCAGCACCCACTCGTCGCCGTCGCGCGTCGCCGTCGTGCGCAGGCCCTGCGCCGAGTCGCTGCCCGAGAGGGGCTCGGTGAGCCCGAAGGCGCCGATGATCTCGCCGGTCTTGAGCTTCGGCAGCCACTCGGCGCGTTGCTCGGGCGAGCCGGCCACGCCGATCGAGCCCATGGCCAGGCCGTTCTGCACACCCACGTAGGTCGCGACGCTCGCGTCGACACGCGCGAGCTCGAGGGCTGTCCAGCCGCCGTACACGGCGCTGTAGTCGCCCGCCTTCGTCTCCTCCCACAGATTGCCGAAGACCTGCTGCTGGTGCAGGCCGGGCAGGATCTGGCGGGGGAACTCGGCGCGATCCCAGTAGTCGTTGACGACAGGTTTCACCTCCGCCTCGAGGAAGGTGCGCAGACGCACGAGGGCGTCTTTCTCGTGGTCGGCGAGCAGCGCCTCGAAGCCGTAGAAGTCGCTGGCGAGAGTGGGGAAGGTCATGGCGCGAGGCTAGCCGCGTGCACGCGCCGCGGCCACCGCTTTGTGGTGCCCGGGCACGCACGCACGGGGCACGGGCGGTGGCGTTGTCGAGTCGGCACCAACTGAGCCTGTTGCGCCATGGTCTCATCGCCTCGAGAGCGGCAGACTGAGCCCATGACTCGACCTGCACTGCGTGTCGCGCTGGCATTCGTGCCGGTTCTTGCTCTCGCGCTCGCCGCCTGCGCGCCCGAGCCTGCCGTGGAGGCGACGCCCCCGGCGCCTGCCGTGAGCGAACCCGCCGCCTCTCCTCAGCCGACCGAACCGGGCTCGCGGGTTCCCGCTGACTGCGCGGCGCTCTTCGCGAGCGATGCCGTCAGCGGCGGCACCGCGACCGTCGTCACGCGTGACGACGTGTTCTTCCGCGGCACACTCGATCAGGCCGGCTCCCTCGCGTGCGAGTACGACGGCGCGGTGGGCGGACTCGGCGCCACCCTCACCGTGTTCGTCTCGGTCGATCAGCCCGCGACGGCGCTCGACGAGGAGGTCGCATCGGCGGCCGCGTTCGGCCTGCCGACGGCCCTCGCGGGCGAGGAGTCGTGGAGCACGTGCGTCGCCGACGACGAGATGCCCTTCTGCCGCTCGCGAATGCTCGTGGGCGCGTACTCGTTCGAGCTCATCGTCGTCTACGGGGAGGCGTCCCCTGCCGAGTACGCCGTGGCGGTGCCGTCCTTCCTCGTCGACCTGGCCGAGCTCGCCTCGGGCTGGCCTGATGCGGTCGCGGCGTGGCAGCGGCCCGCCGACGCTCTCGCCTGGTCGGACGACTGCGAGGGGGCGGTGCGTGCCCAGCAAGACGTCGTGCGCGACGCGGTTCCCTTCGACGTCGGTGACGCCGTCACGGGCGGCTCGGGTGATGGAGCGCTGTCGATCTACCGGGCGCACGATGCCACCGAGCTCGTCTACTGCTCGTGGGGCGGCCCCCAGGGGTCATTCGACCTGCGGATCTTGCCCGGTGCCGCCTGGATGCACGAGGCGGGGGTCGTTCTGCCGGGCACTCCCGTCGCTCTCGACGGCGCGCTCGCGGCGGGCCTGCAGACCGCCACCGCGAAGACGGCAGTGCTGACGGCGTTCATCGATGGAAGCCTCGTGCAGGTCGACATGTTCGTCGACAGCGGTGCGTCTCCCGAGCAGGTGGCGCGCGATGTGATCGCCGCGCTGGCCGTAGCCTTCTGATCATGCTGCTGCGCATCGAGAACACGCCCCGCCCCTACGCGTGGGGCTCGACGACGGCGATCGCCGAGCTGCTGGGCATGACGCCGTCGGGGGCTCCCGAGGCCGAACTGTGGCTCGGTGACCACCCCGGTTCGCCGGCGCGCATCGTCGGGGCAGACGCGGGCGGAGCATCCGACCTCTCGACGCTGCTGCGGGCGCGCGGCGAGAAGCTGCCGTTCCTGCTCAAGGTGCTCGCCGCGGCGGAGCCGCTCTCGCTGCAGGCGCACCCCACCATCGCGCAGGCGCGCGAGGGCTTCGCGCGCGAGAACGCCGCCGGAATCGCCCTCGACGCCCCCGACCGCAACTACAAAGACGAGCTGCACAAGCCCGAGCTCGTCTATGCGCTCAGCGACCCCTTCATCGCGCTCGCGGGGTTCCGGCCGGTCGCCGCGTCGCACGCTGCCCTCGTCGCGGTCGGCGAGCCCGGGCTCGAGCCGCTCATCGCGCGGCTCGATGTCGATGCGTCGCTGCCCGAGGTCGTGCGCTGGCTCATCGAGGGCGGCCCGGCGATCGCGAGAATCGTGGATGCTCTCACCGACTGCGCCCGCGCCCTCGAGCACAGCCCCCGCGACAGCGAGACGTGGGCGACCGTACGCCGTCTCGCCGATCACTACCCCGGCGACCCCGGCATCGCGCTGTCAACGCTCATGCACACGGTCGTGCTGCGCCCGGGCGAGGCGCTGTACTTGCCGACGGGCAACATCCACTCGTACCAGCAGGGTCTCGCGATCGAGGTGATGGCGGCGAGCGACAACGTGCTGCGCGGCGGCCTGACCCCCAAGCACGTCGACGTTCCCGAGCTCATGCGCGTGCTCGACGCGCGACCCGTTGCCGAGCCGCGCATCGCCCCCGTCGAGGTGCAGCCGGGCGTGCGGCGGTTCACGCCCGACGTCGTCGACTTCGCCCTCACGGTGATCGAGGCCGGCGCCGCCGCCGACGGCGTGACGATCGAGACGCACGGCCCCGCGATCGTCCTCTGCCTCGAGGGGGAGCTGACGCTCCAGGGCGAGCTCGCCCTGCAACGTGGGCAGGCAGCATATGCCGACGAGTCGGCGCTCGGGTTGGTCGGCGGGGGGTCCGCGGTCGTGGCGACGGGCTCGCACCCCGGGCCGTGAGCGGCCCCCTCACCGTCTCGATCTCCGTCCGATACCCTGGGGTCGACGCGACCGGGGGGAAGCGACTGATGAGACGGCTGTCGGCACGGGGATCGAGAGGCGCGCTGCGCGCGCTCAGCATGATCGGCGCGGTCGTCATCGTGTCGGGGCTTCTGGCGGCGCCCGCCGCCGCGGCGACGGCCACGGGCGCTGATCGCATCGCCGGCGTCGACCGCTACGAGACCGCTGTGAGCGTGTCGCGCGAGGCGTTCGACCCCGGGGTCGAGCGGGTCTTCATCGCGAGCGGCATCGACTACCCCGACGCGCTCTCCGCCGCCCCGATCGCCGCCGCGCTCGGGGCACCGCTGTTGCTGACGGCGCGGGATGCCCTGCCCGCGTCGGTCGTGGCCGAACTCGCCCGCCTCGCCCCGACCGTCGAGGTCGTGCTCGTCGGCGGCACCGGCGTCGTGTCGACCACCGTGGAGTCGCGGCTGCGGCAGCTGGGCCATGTCGTCGCGCGCGTGCAGGGGCTCGACCGCTACGCCACCTCCCGAGCGCTCGTCGCGACCTACGCGGCACCCAGCCCGACGCTCTACCTCGCCACTGGCCGCAACTACCCCGACGCGCTCGCCGCCGCCGCAGCAGCGGGCTCGATCGACGCCCCCGTGCTGCTCGTCGACGGCAACCGCGCGAGCATCGATGCGCCGAGCCTCGCCCTGCTCGCCGCACGCGACGTGGAGTCGGTGCTCATCGCCGGCGGCGAGGCTGTCGTCTCGTCGGGTATCGAGCGGCAGCTGGTCGATCTCGGCTACACCGTTCGACGGCTCGCCGGCTCTGATCGGTACAGCACGGCCGTCGCCATCAACCAGTACGCCTTCCCCTCCGCGCAGAGGGCCTTCGTGGCGACCGGTGCGGGCTTTGCCGACGCCCTCGCGGGCGCCGTGCACGCGGCGATCGAGAACGCTCCGCTGTATTCGTCACCGCCCGTGTGCCTGCCGCCCGCGACCCGCTTCGACATGCTCGAACGCCTGCGCGTCGAACGGGTCACGCTGCTCGGCGGCACCGGAGTGCTCGACGCCCGCGTGCAGGCGCTCGGCAGCTGCGGGTCGATCGACGATGATCGCGCCGCCAGCGCGGCCGAGCTCGCCGGGGCCCTGCAGCAGCGCATCGCCACCCTGCCGGGCACGTACTCCGTGAGCGTGCGCGAGCTCGACGGGCTGGAGGTGACGGTGAGCGTTCGGGGCTCGGTGATGCAGGAGCCCGTGAGCGTCATCAAGGTGTTCGCGGCCTACGCCATCCTCGATCGCATCGACCGCGGGCTGCTCGGCTTCTCGACGCCCACGCGCTCGGGCGTGAGCGTCGGCGACTGCCTGCGCGTCATGATCCACGTCTCCGACAACTACTGCCATTGGGATCTCGTGGCCCTCGTCGGCGAGCAGAACCTCAACAACCAGTTCTGGGCCGAGGGCTATCGCGGCACCGTCTACGCGGGCTACCGCGGCGACGGCACTTCCTTCGCGGCGAAGCTCGCGACCACCGATGATCTCGCTCTGCTGCTGGGCCGCCTGCACCGCGGAGAGCTGCTGAGCCCGGCGCTGACCGATCATCTGATCACCCTGCTCGAAACCCAGCTGTGGCGGTCGAAGCTCCCGGCCGGCGTGCCGGTCGGGGTTCCGGTCGGCAACAAGACCGGTTCAGCGTGGTCGGCGTCGGGCGGCTACCAGTCCGACGCCGGAATCGTGTCGGCCCCCGGAGGCACGTACACGATCGCCGTGCTCGGCAGCGATGGCGCGACCGCGAACGGCGTGCGCGATCTCGGGCGCATCGTCTACGAGCACTTCAACGGCGCGGTGGGCACGGCGGCGAGCTACAGCGACCTGAACGCCGTCACCACGGGCGCCCTCACGTACTACCGCTACGGCAGCACGAGCACGCCGCTGGGGGTCATCCCGGCCGGAACCCTCGTCGCCGTCGACTCGAGCGCCCGCACCTGGTACCTCGTCATCTACGACGGCGCCGCCGTCTACGTGCAGTCCTCGGGTCTGCGCAACGCGATCGACTACCCGCGCAGCTCGCGCTGACGGGCGGGAGCGCACGCCACTCGCGTCACCGTCGAGTGGCGTTCTCTCGTGTCGGGATGCCGTCGCTCGCGAGCCGGCGCTCCGTGATCACCTACCCGCGCAGTGCGCTGAGTGATTGCGCCGAAGAATCTCTCATTGTGAGCATCGCTCTGCTGACCTAGGCTCGCGATCAGGAGACTCGTCGGGCGGTGCAGGTTGCTGGCCACCGTCGCCCGTAACGCCCGTCGGCATCACTCGCCGTCGGCCCCTCGCTTGCGCGAAAGAGAGTTCTCATGCCGCGGTTCACGATCCCAGTCCGGGCCCTGGCGCTCATCGCCGCGCTGGCGATATCCAGTAGCGTCGCGGTGTCTCCTGCAATGGCCTCGTCGCTTGACGGGCCGCCCGCATGGACCCAGACGGACGGTGACTCCGCGCGGTCTTCTGGTCAGGACTCTCCCTCGAATCTGGCGCCGGCCGCTGCGGGCGTGGTCACGGGCAGGTTGATCGTCACCACCCTGGCCGGCAGTTCTCAGTACTCGGTCGACGATGGCGGTGTCTCGTTCTATAGCTCCAACTTCCCATTCGAGTTCATCCGCACCTTCGACACCGACATCAACGGCAACTTCACTGCGTCGGTACTGGGCGCGGGCACCTACACCGTCGCCTTCTTCTCTCGTCAAGAGCCTGCACAGCCCGTGCGGGAGTGGTACAACCAGGACCAGTTCCAGCAAGAGGCCGACGTCGTCACACTCACGAACGACACCCCCTTCGACTTCGGCACCATCGTGCTCGGCGAGCGTTCGACCGACGTGACGCGCATCGCCGGGGCTGACCGTTTCGCCACGGCCGTGGCGCTGTCGCAAGAGCGCTGGGCCGACGGCTCCGCTCCGCCCGTGTACATCGTCAATGGGCTGGACTTTCCCGACGCGCTGTCTGCCGGTGCCCTCGCGGCCCGCGAAGGCGTGCTCCTGCCGGTGACGCCCACCAGCATTCCTACCGTGGTCCAGGCCGAGCTCACCCGACTCGATCCCTCGAGCATCCTGATCGTCGGCGGCACCGGCGTGGTGTCGAACGCGGTGCGGACGCAATTGGAGAGCTACGTCGATAACGCCTCGCTCGTCGACCGGGTGGGAGGCGCTGACCGCTACGACACGTCGCGCCAGATCGCTGCCGGGGCGTTCGACCCGGCCAACCCCGAGATCTTCATCGCGACCGGCGCTACTTTTCCCGACGCCCTGAGCGCCGTGCCGGCGGCGGGGGTCACGGGCGGCGTCGTGCTGCTGGTCAATGGTTCGGCGGCATCGCTCGATTCGGCGACGGAGAGCCTCATCGCGGGGCTGGGCCCCGACAGCATCCACGTGATCGGCGGCACGGGAGTCGTCTCGCCCGGCATCTTCGACGATCTCACAGCCCTCGCAGGCGATGTCGAGCGCTTCTTCGGTACCGATCGGTTCGAGACCGCGGTAAATGTCGCGGTCGAGTTCTTCCCCGCGGCCGACTACGCCTTCCTCGCGAACGGTCTGGGCTTCGCCGACGCCCTCACCGCAGGGCCTCTTGCGGCCCAGTACGACTCGCCGATCTACCTGGCGCGGCAGAACTGTGTGCCGAGCATCGTGGTCGATGACGTGCGTGACGTTCTCGCCAATCTGATCGTCGGCGTCGGCGGTACAGGAGTCTTGAGCAACGAGGCGCTCTTCACGGGCAACCCGTGCTGAGCGCCGCGACGGAGTAGTGGCCATACGCTGAGAGGCATGACCTGGCTTGTCACCGGCGGCGCCGGCTACATCGGAGCGCACGTCGTGCGCGCTCTCACCGCCGCGGGGCTGAGCCCCGTCGTGATCGATGACCTCTCGAGCGGGCATGCCGCCTTCGTGCCCGAGGGCGTGCCCTTCGTGCGCGCATCCCTTCTCGATCGCGGGGCGGTGGATGCGGTGATCGCCGACAACGGCGTCACGGGCGTCATCCACGTGGCCGGGTTCAAGTACGCGGGCGTGAGCGTGCAGCGGCCGCTGCACACCTACGAGCAGAACGTCACGGCCATGATCACCCTGCTCGAGTCGATGCAGCAGCACGGCGTGCAGCAGTGCGTGTTCTCATCGTCGGCGGCGGTGTACGGCGCCGTCGACGTCGACCTCGTCACCGAGGGCACCCCCAAGAACCCCGCGTCGCCCTACGGCGAATCGAAGCTCATCGGCGAGTGGCTGCTGCGCGATCAAGAGGTCGCCGCGGGGCTGCGCCACACGAGCCTGCGCTACTTCAACGTCGTGGGCTCGGGCGACCCGACCGTGCGCGACACGAGCCCGCACAACCTCTTCCCGCTCGTCTTCGACGCTCTCGTCGAGGGGCGTGCGCCGCGCATCAACGGCACCGACTACGCGACCCCTGACGGCACGTGCGTGCGCGACTACATCCACGTCGCCGACCTCGCCCTCGCGCACGTCGAGGCGGCGCGTCGGCTCGAGGCCGGCTCACCGATCGAGCCCGCCTACAACCTCGGTTCGGGCGACGGGGTCTCGGTGCGTCAGATCATGGATGCCGTGGCGGCGGTCACCGGCATCGCCTTCGAGCCCGAGATCGGGCCGCGTCGCGCTGGCGACCCCCCGCGCATCGTGGCGAGCGGCGGGCTCGCGGCGCGCGACCTCGGCTGGGCGATGCGGCACACGCTCGCCGAGATGGTCGCGTCGGCGTGGGAGGCGCGGCGGGCATCCGCTTGACACCCCCCGAATGAGGGATGCTCGATCATGAGCCCACCCCGCTAGCGTCGAGCAATCGTCGCGTTCTTCTCGAGCGCGGTCCGCTCGACACCAAGGAGGACACTGTGGCTTCGATCGCTCCTGCCCGCCCGACCGCCCGAATCCGATTCGGCACCCTCGCGCTCGCCATCGCGGTGGCACTCGGTGCGCTCGTCGCCTCACCGGCTGCCGCCACGGATGCTCCGCCCCGGTCACCCGCGGCCCCGACCGCGCCCGGCAGCACCGCGCCGCTCTCCGCCGCCGACGCCGCGCAGGCGGAGCAGGCCGAGACGGCGCGCGTCGTGCTGACCGACACCCCGGAGCTCACCCCCGCGACGACCGCCTCGGTCACGGGCACGCTCGTCGTGCGCGACGTCAACGGCGATGGACCGTTCCCGGCTCAGAGCGGGTCGAGCTGGATCCGCTTCTGGCTGCTCGACACGGCGACCGACACCTGGAACTGGGTGCGCGATGTCGATCAGTTCGGCGCGAACGGCGAGTTCACGGCGAGCGGGTTCGTGCAGGGCCAGTACCGAGTCGAGTTCGTGTCGTACGACGGAGCGCCGGTGCGGGAGTACTGGGATAACGAGCCGCTGTGGTTCGCTTCGGACATCCTGATCTTGTCGGCCTTCACATCTGTCGGCCTCGGCACGGTCACCCTCGAACCCGCCCCGATCGACTTCTTCCGCATCGCCGGCGATGACCGCTATGCGACGGCGGTCGCGATCTCGCAGAGCGTCATCGGCCCCGGCGAGTCGGCCCCGGTCGTCTACATCGCGACGGGAGCATCGTTCGCCGACGCCCTCTCGGCCGGCCCGGCGGCGGCCGAACGCAACGGGGTGCTGCTCCTGACCGCACCGACGGCGCTTCCGCCCGTCGTGCAGACCGAGCTCGCCCGCCTCGACCCTGCCGAGATCATCGTCGTGGGTGGCGCGAGCGTCGTGTCTGACGGGGTGCAGGCGGCCCTGAGCGCCTACGTGGCGTCGCCCACCGATGTGCGGCGCATCGCGGGTGCCGACCGCTACGCGACCTCACGCGCGATCGTCGCCGATGCCTTCGGTGCGGGCGTGCCCGATCTCTTCATCGCGACCGGCCGCGACTTCCCCGACGCCCTCGCCGCGGGCCCCGCGGCCTCGCGACTCGGCGGTGCCGTGCTGCTCGTCGACGGCGCGGCCGCCGCGACCGACGTCGCGACCCGCACGCTCATCACCGCGCTCGGCACTCCCGACCTGCACATCGCCGGCGGCCTCGGAGCCGTCTCGGCCGGGGTCCAGGCCTCGCTCGCCGCGCACGTCGGTGGTGCGGCCACGATCACGCGCTACGCGGGCGACTCGCGCTACGACACCGCGCTCGACCTCAACGCCGCCGTGTTCGGGCCCGGCGGTGCCGACTTCGCCTTCCTCGCCACCGGCGCGGGCTTCGCCGACGCCCTCGCCGGCGGCCCGCTCGCGGCCGCCTCCGACGCGCCCCTCTACCTCTCGACCCAGGTGTGCCTGCGCGACGACGAGTACATCGACATGATCCTGCTGCTCGTCAAGGAGGTCTACGCCCTCGGCGGCACTGGGGTGCTGAGCGATCGCGTGCTCTCCGGCACGACCTGCTGAGTCGCGGCTCGACCGTGCGGGCCACGGGCGCTGAGCATCCCTCGCGCTCATAGCGGGTTCTGCGGCGCGTCGCAACTCTGAATACCCGGTCGAACCTTTTACTATCCGCGACTTGACGCGAGCGAATGACACGAGTGTAATTAGGGCATCCCGCGCAACGGGGGTCGTGCGGGGGAAGGAGTCAGGCTGATGAGCGAGTACCGGAACACAGTTCCCGGAGATTGGTTCGTCGACCCGGTCCGCCTCGGCGTTCCCGGAGTGCGCCGTTCCCGGTCGGTCGATGATGACGATTCTGCGCTCGCCTGGCAGGCCGACGCGCTGTGCGCGCAGACCGACCCGGAGGCCTTCTTTCCGGAGAAGGGCGGCTCGACGCGCGACGCCAAGAAGATCTGCACGACGTGCGAGGTCAAGGCCGAGTGCCTCGAATACGCGCTGCAGAACGACGAGGGGCGGCCTGAGCGAGCGCGAGCGCCGCAAGCTGCGTCGTCGCGCCTGACGTGACCGGCCCCGCCGTCACGATCGATCCCGTGTTCCGCGTCGCCCCGCCGCGCCTCGTCGGGGTCGCGCGCCGCGCCGCCTAGGGTCGACAGGGTGCAGCCCCGAGTCATCGCGATCGTCGTCGCCCGCCGCGGGGGCGCGGCGCTGCAGCAGACGCTGGATGCTCTCGCCCAGCAGAGCCGCCGCCCCGACCTGCTCGTGGCCGTCGACGCCGCCGGCGCCGACGCGGTGACGGCCCAGCTCGCGGCCGCGAACCCGACCCAGTTCGTCACCGCCTCGTCGGGGCTCGGATTCGGTGAGCTCGTGCACCGCGGCCTCGGCGCCCTGCCGGTCGCCGAGCCGACGAGTTCCCCGTACGGCGGCATCGACGAGTGGCTCTGGCTGCTGCGGCACGACACCGTGCCCGATCCGCGCGCGCTCGAACGCCTGCTCGCCGCCGTCGAGATCGCGCCCTCGGTCGCCGTCGCCGGACCCAAGCAGCTCGAGGCCGAGCATCCGACGGTCATCGCCGGCTACGGCGAGACGCTCACCCGCTGGGGCGCGACGATGGCGATCGCCGAGCGCGAGCTCGATCAGGCGCAGCACGACCGCCTGAGCGATGTGCTCGCGGTGGGCGAGGCGGGCCTTCTCGTGCGCCGCAGCGTCTACAACGCGGTCGAGGGCTTCGACCCGGCGCTGCCCGGGGTCGATGCCGCGCTCGACCTGTGCGTGCGCATCCGTCTCGCCGGCCACCGGGTGATCGGTGTGCCGCAGGCGCGGGTGTTCGTGCACGAGGGCACGGCGACCGCGGCGCGCCCGGGAGGCGGTCGCGCCGTCTCGGCCCGCGCCCTCGCCCGCTTGCGCCGCACCGCCCAGCTGCATCGACGGCTCGTCTATGCGCCCGCCTTCGCCGTGCCGCTGCACTGGCTGAGCCTGTTGCCGATCGCGGTCGCGCGTGCGCTCGGGCAGCTGCTGCGCAAGCGCCCCACGTTCGCGGGCGGCGAGTTCACGGCCGCTCTCGCGGTCGCGTTCTCAGGATCGGCCGTGCCGAACGCGCGCCGCCGCCTCGCCCGCGGTCGCACTCTCGGCTGGGCGACGATCGCTCCGCTGCGCATGCCGCCCGATGAGGTGCGCCGTCGTCGCGCGATCGCGCGAGATGCGGTGCTGAGCGCGCAGGAGGACGACCGTGCGCCGCGCCCCGACTTCCTGCCCGGCGGGGCCTCGGTCGTCGTGCTCGCCGGTGTCGTGGGCGCGATCGCCTCGGCACCGCTGTTCGGGGCACCTGCGCTGCTTGGCGGCGCTCTCGCCCCGCTCGCGCCCGATGTGCCCGCGCTGCTGGCAGGCCTTGAGCGCACCGCGGTCGGGGCGGCTGACCCGTTCGCCTTCGTGCTGGCCCTGCTGGGCCTGCTCACGCCGTGGCAGCCGTCGCTCGCGCTCGTCGTGCTCTGGGTGGCCGCCCTGCCGCTCGCCGCGCTGGGGGCCTGGTGGGCGTCTGTCGCGCTCGTGCGCCGCGCCGGCCCGGCCGCTGCGGTCGCGCTGCTGTGGGCGTTCTCGCCCCCACTCATCACGGCCCTCGTCGAGGGTCGCCCTGCGGGCGTCATCACCCATCTCGCGCTGCCCGTGCTCGTGATGAGCGCCGCTCGCGCCCCGCGCTCGTGGAGCGCCACCGCGGTCGCCGGCCTCGTCGCGGCGGTCGTCGTCGCGAGCTCGCCGACCCTCCTGCCCGCGCTGCTGGTCGCCTGGCTGGTGTGGATGCTCGCCAACCCCCGCCGTCTCGGCCGCCTCCTGACGCTCCCGGTGCCGACCGCGGCCCTGCTCGCCCCGCTCGTCTACGACCAGCTGCGGCGGGGCACGCCGCTCGGGCTGCTCGCCGACCCCGGCCTGGCCGCCGCACCCGCGGCCAGCTCGCCGACGGGGCTGCTGCTCGGCTGGCCCGACCTCTCGCTCGTGCTCGAGCCGCTCGTCGAGCTGCTGCCCGGCACTCCCGCGGCGGTGCTCGCCGTCGTGCTCGCCGCCCTGGCGGCACCCGTTCTCGTTCTCGCGATCGTCGGCCTCGCCCTGCCCGACGGGCGGCGCGGCATCGTGCCCCTCGTGCTCGGGGTGCTCGGGCTCGTCACGGCCTGGGCCGTGGCCGGGGTCGGGGTGGTCGTCGCGGGCGGGCAACCGGTGCTGCTCGACGCGGGACCGGGGCTGAGCCTGTACCTGCTCGGGCTCGTGCTCGCGGCGGGTGTCGGGCTCGACGCCATCCGCGGCTCCACCCCGATGCAGCGCCGCACGGCGACCTTCGGCCCGGAGCGCCGGGGTGCGGGCGTGCTCGCCGGCGCTCTCGGGCTCGTGACGGTGCTCGCCGCCGCGGCCGTGGCGGTTCCTGCCCTCGCCTCGCTGCTCGCCGGCACCGCCGCGGTGAGCGGCGGCGAGCCGCGCACGCTGCCCGCGATCGTCGCCGCCGAGGCCCAGCGCGACCCCGCGATCGGCACGATCGTGCTCACCCCCGTCGGAGACGGGGTGGCGGCGCGCATCGAGCGCGGCGCGGGAGCCACGCTCGTCGAGCAGCGCACCCTGCAGTCGACGGCGGCCCTCGTGAGCGCGGCCGAATCCGGCGCCCCGAACCCGCAGCAGCGCGAGCTCGCCGAGCTCGTCGGCAACCTCGCCGTCTCGAGCGGTCGCGACCTGACTGAGGCGCTCGACGCGCTCGACGTGCGCTTCGTGCTGCTGCAGGATCCTGTCAGCGGCGACCCCGGGGCGCCATCGCAGGAGATCATCGCCGCGCTCGACGGCAACCCCGTGCTGGCCCCCATCGGTGCGGCGGACGCCGGTCAACTGTGGCGGGTCGTTCCGCCGGACACCGCGAGCGCCGGCACCCCCGAGCGCCCGGCCAGCAGCGCCGTCGTGCTCGGGGTGCAGCTGACCGTGCTGGCGCTGACGCTGCTGCTGGCCCTGCCGACCACCCTGCGGCCGCGACGCACCCGCACCGCGGCGCGGCCCGACGAGGGGCCCGCGACCACCTTCGAGGCGGGGGACGACGATGACTGATCCGACCGTTCCTGAGCCGACCCGTCCGGGGCCCGTGGCTCCCGGGCCGACGGCCGCACCCTCCGCCCCGGCCGATTCCCCGGAGCCGTCGCCTGCGCGCGTCGGCCGCGGGCGCGCGATGCTCGTCGCGGGCGGCCGCGCATCCCTCGCCCTCGTCGCGGCCGCGTCCGCCGCGGCGCTCGCCGCGGGAGTGCTGCTCGTGCCCGGGCCGAGCATCGTGCCGACCGTTCCGGCGCTCGCCGTCACGCCCGACCGCTCCGACCAGACGCTCGTGTGCGCCGGCGGGGCTCTCGGCCTCACCCGCGGAGACGAGCCGCAGGTCGCTGTCGTCGCCTCTCCGCGCCGCCTCAGCACCGGGGCCGGACTCGTCGAGCGCGGCCTCACGGCGAACGATGTGCTCGACGGCGGGGCCGAGGTCGTGACGCTGCCGCGCGACGCGCCCGGCGAGGCGCTCGCGGCGAGCGAGAGCGTGCAGGCCGGCACCGCCGATGTCAGCGGGCTCGCCGCGGCCGAGTGCCTCACCCCGGCCCGCACGGCCTGGCTCGTCGGCGGGGCGACGACGGTCGGCCGCACCACCTGGATCGTGCTCAGCAACGCCGACGCGGTCGACGCCGCCGTCGACCTGCGGCTCTGGGGCGACGCGGGCCCGATCGAGGCCCCCGGCACGTCCGGCCTCATCGTGGCCGCCGGCACGCAGCGGGTCGTGCCGCTCGCCGGTCTCGCCGTCGACGAACCCGCGCCCGTCGTGCGGGTCACGAGCACCGGCGGGTCGGTGGCGGCGACGCTGCAGACGTCGATCGTGCGCGGTCTCACCCCGAGCGGCGTGAGCATGGTGACGCCGCTCGCCGAGCCCGCTCTGCGCCACGTGATCCCCGCCCTCCCCGTGAT
>NZ_JBHYEO010000012.1:0-80541 GCF_051860105.1 Microcella sp. | reverse complement strand
AGCGGTCGGCGCCGGCGGGTGGCAGGTCGAGAGGGGCGGCGCTGACGACGTCGCCGCCGAGCCGCCGCACGGCGGCCGCGACCCGTTCGGCGTCGAGCAGCGCGCGCTCGGCCGCCGCCGCCCGGTAGACCGCGGCGCGATTGTCGCGCTGGCCGGCGGCGTCGAGCAGCGCGGGGTCGGTGACGGCGGCGACGAGCACGAGGTGCCGCGTGGTGAGCTGCGGCAGCATCGCGAGCAGCGAGCGGGTGGCGCCGGGCGACTCGAGGGGCACGCACAGCACGACGAGCGAGCGCTGCGCTGTCATCGAGCGCACGAGCCCCGGCACGGCCGTGTAGTCGGTCTCGATGAGCTCGGGGTCGATGGGGGCCATGGTCTCGACGAGCTTCGCGAGCAGGTCGGCGCCGCGCGCGCCCTGCACGCGACCGCGCACGCGCCGGTCGAAGACGGCCACATCGACGCGGTCGCCCGCGCGATCGGCGAGGGCCGACAGCAGCAGGGTCGACTCGAACGCGGTGTCGAGCCGAGTCTCGTCGGCGATGCGCGCGGCGGCGGTGCGGCCCGAGTCGACGATCACGACGACGTGGCGATCGCGCTCAGGGCGCCAGGTGCGCACCATGAGCGTTTGCCCGGGGGCACCGCCGGGCCCGGGGCCGCCCGAGCGGCGCGCGGTCGCCCGCCAGTCGATCGATCGCACGTCGTCGCCGCGCACGTACTCGCGCAGGCTGTCGAACTCGGTGCCCTGGCCGCGCACCATGACGCTCGTGCGGCCGTCGAGCTCGCGCAGCCGCGCGAGCCGCGACGGCAGGTGCTTGCGGGCGGCGAACTCGGGCAGCACCGTGATCGACCCGGGCACGCGGATGCTCGCTTGACGATCGGCGAGCCGCAACGGGCCGCGCGACCGCACCGTGACGAGCACCGTGCGGCGCTCGCCCCGGCGCCACGGCGTGAGCCGCGTCACCAGGGCCCGGCGCTCGCCGGGCGGCACGTCGAGCCGCTGCCGTCGCGGTGCCGCGCCCGCCGAGGGCTCCCACGCGTCACGGATCACGCCGCGCAGCGGGCGCCGGGTCGGGTTCGTGACATAGAGCGTCGCCGTCGCGGTCTCGGTCAGCCGCACGCGGGCATCCGTCTGCCGTTGCAGGGTCAGCGCGCGCGGCGAGGCCGCGAGCGCGAGGTCGAGGCCGGCGAGTGCCACGCACAGCGCGAGCCAGCCGAGCAGCACGAGCTCGGGAGGGGCGACGGGTTCGAGCGCGACGACGGGCACGACGCCGAGGGCGACGAGAAGCACGAACCAGCCGGAGATCGCCATGGTCAGGCGGCCGCCGCGATCACAGCGGCACCTGCACCTGGCTGACGATCGCGCGCAGGATGGTGTCGGCCGAGACGCCTTCGAGCTCGGCCTCCGGGCGCAGCGCGATGCGGTGGCGCCACACCGGCAGCAGCATCGACTGCACGTGATCGGGCGTGATCGCCTCGGCTCCCTGCAGCCAGGCCCAGGCCTTCGCGGCGGCCAGGAGCGCCGTCGTGCCGCGGGGGCTGACCCCGAGCTTCACCGACGGGCTCTGGCGCGTGGCGCGAGCGAGGTCGACGAGGTAGCCGAGCAGCTCGGTCGAGGCGCGCACCTCGCCGACGAGGGCGCGGGCCTCGGTGATCTGATCGGCGGTCACGACGGCGGTGACCCCGGCGGCGCCGAGGTCGCGCGGGGTGAAGCCCGCGGCGTGGCGCTGCATGATCTCGATCTCGCTCTCGCGCGCGGGCAGATCGAGCACGAGCTTCAGCAGGAACCGGTCGAGCTGCGCCTCGGGCAGCGTGTAGGTGCCCTCGTACTCGACGGGGTTCTGCGTGGCTGCGACCATGAACGGGTGCGGCAGCGGGTGGGTCTCGCCGTCGATCGTGACCTGGCGCTCCTCCATCGCCTCGAGCAGGGCCGACTGGGTCTTCGGGGGAGTGCGGTTGATCTCGTCGGCGAGCAGGATGTTGGTGAACACCGGCCCGCGGCGAAACTCGAAGTCGCCCGCCTTCGCGTCGTAGACGACCGAGCCGGTCACATCGCCCGGCATGAGGTCGGGCGTGAACTGCACCCGCGTCGTGCGCAGGTCGAGGGCCGCGCTGAGCGAGCGCACGAGCAGGGTCTTGGCGACACCGGGCACGCCTTCGAGCAGCACGTGACCGCCGGTGAGCAGGGCGACGATGAGGCCGCTCACGGCGCCGTCTTGGCCGACGACGGCCTTGCCGACTTCGGTGCGCACCCGCCCGAAGGCGTCGCGGAGGTCTGTGCTCGTCAGCGGATCTGTCGTGGTCATGCGTCCATTCTTCCGGTCGGTGCGGTGTCAGTGGCTGAGCGCGCGTCGTCGAGGCCGACGCGGCGCGCGATGAGGGCCTCGAGCTCGAGCAGCCGGTCGCTCAGCTCGACGAGCTCGCGGTCGGTGCGGGGCTCGAGGTCGACGAGCAGCGCGCGCAGCGCCGCGGTGTCGCGTTCTGTGGCGATGCCCGCGACCGCCGCGATGATGTCGTCGACGCCGGCGCCGCGGCCGAGGGCGAGGCCGTCGGCGATGCGGCGCAGGGTGCCGACGCGCAGGGCGTCGAGCGCGCGCAGCCGCGAGCCCTCGCGGGCGTAGAGCCGTGCGCGGCCCTCCATCGTCTCGGTCGTCTTGACGACGACGGGCAGGTTCTCGACGACGACCGGCCCGAAGCGCCGACCGCGCCAGAACGCGGTGGCGAGGCCGACGAGCACGGCGAGCCAGGCGATCGGGTTCACCCAGTCGGGGGTGAGTTCGGCGACCGTCGGCGCGGTCAGGTCGGCAGGCGTCGGCTGGTACCAGACGAGGGTGGCATGCTCGCCGAGCAGCCCGAGCGCGAGCGCGGCGTTGCCGGCGCGCGTGATCTCGCCGTTCTGCAGCACGCTGCCCGCGCCGAGCACGGTCACCTGCCGCCCGTCGACCTCGAGCCGCACGAGGCCCGCACCCGTCTCGCCCGCGTCGAAGCAGACCTCGCCGTCGAGAGTGCTGTAGCCGATGCCGGTCGCGCGGATGCTCCCCGCCCGCTCGGCGGCCGGTAGGGTGCAGTCGGCGACCAGCTCGACCCCGTCGCGCGATTCGGTGAGCGGCGCGGCGGTGAGGGCGTCGATGCGCAGGGCATCCAGGGCCGGTTGCGAGGGCTCGGCGATCACGAGGTGGTCGGCCGTGCCGAGCAGGCGCGGCCACTGCTCCTCGTCGAGGATGCCGCGCACGTCGCCCACGAACAGGGTCGTGCCGGGCTCCTCGAGAGCGGCGAGGGTGTCGTCGAGCCTCCCGGTCACCACGACCTCGACGCCCGCGTCGCGCAGCACCTCGACCACGGCCCGCGACCCCGGGGGCGCCGTCTCGTCGGCCCCCCAGCGCTGCGCCTCGCGCGTCGCCCCGTTGAGCGCGATCGTGATCGCGCCGAGCACGAGCAGGCCCGCGATCGCGACGGCCCAATAGAGCGATCGGCGCACCGCGCGGCGCACGGTCGGCGTGGTGATGACGGCCGAGAGCTCGGCGTCGAAGCCGGTGGCGGGGGCGGTCATCGCGCGCCCGCACGGTCGGCGAGGGCGGGCAGCGGCGACGGCGTGGCATCGATGGCCTCGTCGAGCGTCCGCACGAGGGCGTAGTCGTCGGCGCTGCCGGGGCGGTCGAGGTAGCGCACCCCGTCGAAGTGGTCGGCCGCGGCCTCGAGCTGCCCGGCGTGCTCGGGGAACTGCTGCGCCGCAGAGCGCGCGAAGCCGTGCGCCGTCGTGCCCGGCAGGGCCGTGACGATCGTGCGCTCGTCGAGCGCGCGCGCGATGGCCCGATAGCGGTCGGCGATCGCGCGCGGCCAGTCGCCCGCACCGGCGGCGCGCTCGGCATCCCGGCGCAACTGGCGGGCGGTGCGGCGATCGTTCTCGCCGAGCAGTTCGCTCGTGAGGCGGCTGCGCGTGCGCCAGCGCGGCAGACCGTAGACGAGGATGGCGGCGGCGATCGCGGCGGCCAGCACGATGCCGCCGATCACGAGGGCGAGGGCGGGCGGCCCGTCACCCTCCGCGAGCCGTAGCGAGCTGAACCAGTCGATGACCGATTGCGCGATGAGGTCGAACCAGGTCGGCTGGCTCTCGGCGTAGGCAGGGTCGCTGAGCTCGTCGAGCAGCAGGTCCCGCGCATCCGGAGCATCGGGCTCGACCGGTACGACCCGCAGCATCACGGCGCGGCAGAGGCCGGGGGCACCGCGGTCGGGGGAGGCCCGGAGCGGTAGGGGTCGGCACCGGCCGCGCCCGTGGCCCGCAGCTCGACGTAGCGCTGCAACTCGAGGTCGAGCCCCTCGGTGCGCATGCGCCGATCGATGTAGAGCAGCGAGGTCGCAGCGGTCGTGAGCACGGCACCGATCGCCCCGACGACGGCGGTGATGGCGACGACGACGAGGTTGATCGCGAGGAACACCGTGAGGTCGGTCTCGATCTCGCCCGCCGGGTTGACGAGAGGGGCTGCGAAGGTGGCCGCGAGTTGGAAGGGTGTCGTGACGACGCTCGCGGCGATGTTGACCATCACGGTCACGAGCAGCAGCGTGCCCAGGATGCGCCAGAACGCGCCGCGCACCAGCCGCCACGAGCGGCGCACGGCCGTGCCGAGCGGCAACCGCTCGATCATGATCGCGGCGGGGACGAAGGCGAGCATCGTCGCGATCCAGACGCTCACGACGATGAGCCCGAGCACCCCGATGACCAGCAGCACGATGCCGCCCGCGATCGCGACCGGGTCGCCGACCGCGAAGAACCCGATGCTCAGCCCGATGAGCACGCCGAAGGCGGCGAAGACGATCAGGCCGATCAGAGCCGTCCAGCCGATGAGCGCCCACCAGCGGCCGCGGCCGAGGTCGATGAGCTGCCGCAGCGTGAGCTTCTCGCCGAGGGTGGCGCGCGAGACCTCGATCGAGATGATGCCCTGCAGCAGTGCCTGCGCGACGATCGAGATGCCCACGGCGAGCAGCGTCGCGACGAGGGCCAGCGCGATCGTGCCCGCGAAGATCGTGTCGGCGTCGGCGAAGTTCGCCCGCGACGCGCGCTCGATGCCGGAGACGACGATGACCGTGCTGATGCCCGTCGAGAGGAAGACGACGAGCGCGTTGAGCAGCAGCGCGGCCCCGAAGGTCGGGCGCGGGTTGCGGCGCAGCACCTGGAAGCTCGCGCCGAGAACCGTGCCGAATTCGAGGGGGCGCAGCGGGATGAGGCCCGGCTTGGGCGGGGGAGTCCAGCCCGCGGTGGGGGGAACCGCCCCGGGGGCGGGCGCGTAACCGCCGCCCGCAGGGGCCGCGCCGCCCGACTCGGGGGTGTCGCCGCCCGGCGAGGCCCAGGAGGTGGAATCGCTCACGTGCTCGCCCTTCGTCGACGCCTGAGTCGTGCTCGGAACGTATGGTGTCACACTCGTCTAGGCTGGGGCCAAACACGAAGCGGAGGTCGCTTGATGACTGCGCGCATCCTCGTCGTCGACGACGACGCCGCCATCGCGGAGATGATCGGCATCGTGCTGCGCGGCGAGGGCTTCGAGCCCCACTTCTCGTTCGACGGCCCCGCGGCGATCGAGTCGTTCGCGAGCGTCAAGCCCGACCTCGTGCTGCTCGACCTCATGCTGCCGGGCATGGACGGCATCGAGGTGTGCACGCGCATCCGCGAGTCGAGCGGCACGCCCATCATCATGCTGACGGCGAAGAGCGACAGCACCGACGTCGTGCGCGGGCTCGAGAGCGGCGCCGACGACTACGTCGTCAAGCCGTTCAATCCGAAAGAGCTCGTGGCGCGCATCCGCACGCGACTGCGCCCGAGCGCGCAGTCGGAGGTCGAACGGCTGCCGATCGGCGACCTCGTGATCGACGTGACGGGTCACGAGGTGACGCGCGACGGCCAGTCGATCTCGCTCACCCCTCTCGAGTTCGACCTGCTGCTGGCGCTCGCGATGAAGCCCAACCAGGTGTTCACGCGTGAGATGCTGCTTGAGCAGGTCTGGGGCTACCAGTACAAGGCCGACACGCGACTGGTCAACGTGCACGTGCAGCGGCTGCGCGCCAAGGTCGAGCAAGACCCCGACAATCCGAGCATCGTCATGACCGTGCGCGGCGTGGGCTACCGGGCCGGCGCGGCCCGCTGAGGGCGGGGCGGCCCGAGCGATGCCTCCGTACACCTGGCGCAGTCTCGTCCAGCGCGTGCGCCACCTGTGGCGCAGCTCGCTGCAGCTGCGCACGGTGGCGATCACCGTCTTCCTCTCGACGATCGCCGTGACGATCATCAGCGGCTACATGTCGATCAGCATCGCGACCAACCTCTACGAGGCGCGCAAGAGCCAGGCGATCGCTGAGGCCCGCCAGGCGACCGTCAACACCCAGCTGCTCTTCGACAACTCCGTGTCATCGAACGGCACGATCGACGTCGAGGCGGTCAATGAGACGGCGCAGCGCACCATCCTCGGCTCGACCTCGAGCCCGGGCGGCACGCAGTACGCCATCCTGCGCACGCCCGGCCAGAACACCGCCGTCACGATGATCCCGCGCCGCACCATCGGGCTCGATGAGACCGCCGTGATCTCCGACGAGTTGCGCGATCAGGTCGCGCAAGACGACGGTCTGCTCTACACGCAGGCGGTGTCGCTCGCGAGTGACGAGGGGTTCGACCCCGGCATCGTCGTCGGCAGCGTCTTCGAGGTTCCCACGGCCGGGCAGTACGAGCTCTACCTCGTCTACAACGTGCGCGATGTGCAGCAGACCCTCGATTTCGTGCAGCAGACGCTCGTCATCGGCTCGCTGCTGCTCGTCGCGACGATCGGCCTCGTCACCTATCTCGTGACGCGGCTCGCCATCAACCCCGTGCGGGTCGCCGCCGAGACGGCCGAGAAGCTCGCCGACGGCCAGCTCGAGGAGCGCATCCCGGTGAAGGGGCAAGACGTCATCGCGACCCTCGCCCGGTCGTTCAACCGCATGGCCGACAGCCTCCAGCGGCAGATCACGCAGCTCGCCGCGCTCTCGCGCGTGCAGCAGCGGTTCGTGAGCGACGTCAGCCACGAACTGCGCACGCCGCTCACCACCATCCGCCTGGCGGGCGACGTGCTCTACGAGCAGCGCGACCAGTTCAGCCCGACGACCGCGCGCACCGCCGAGCTGCTGCACGCCCAGGTCGACCGGTTCGAGGTCATGCTCGCTGATCTGCTCGAGATGAGCCGCTACGACGCCGGGGCCGTCGAGCTCGACACCGAGCCGACCAATCTCGTGCGGCTGGTGGAGGAGTCGCTCGAGGCGATCCGCCCGCTCGCCGAGGAGAAGGGCAGCGAGCTGCGCCTCGTCGCCCCCGGTGGCTACTTCGAGGCCGAGGTCGAATCGCGGCGCATCCGCCGCATCCTGCAGAACCTTCTCGGCAACGCCGTCGATCATGGCGAGGGCCGCCCGATCATTGTGTACGTCGACAGCGACCGCGAGGCTGTCGCCATCGCGGTGCGCGACTACGGCGTCGGAATGGATGCCGCGCAGCTCGAGCGCGTCTTCGACCGGTTCTGGCGCGCCGACCCCTCCCGCCAGCGCACGACGGGCGGCACGGGGCTCGGCCTCGCGATCGCGACGGAAGACGCCCAGCTGCACGGCGGAACCATCGACGTCTGGTCGGTGCCGGGTGAGGGCACGTGCTTCCGGCTCACGCTGCCGCGCGAGCGCGGCGCGATTGTCGACCACTCGCCCATCGAGCTCCCGCCCGTTGATCCGCTCGAGGGCGTCGCGCTCGCCGCCGGGGGTGACGACGATGACTGAGCCCCGCGCTGCCGCCCGTCGACGCCGGATGCTCGCGGCGCTCGTCGCCGTGCCCGCCCTGCTGCTCTCCGCGTGCGTCTCCGTGCCCTTCTCCGGCGGCGTCGAGCCCGGGGGCGATCTCGACGCCGGCGTCGACGTCGCCGTCGACTTCCTGCCATCGGGCCCGAGCGCGGGCGCGACGCAGGAGGAGATCCTGCGCGGATTCCTCGCGGCCACGACCGCGGCGCAGAACAACTACGGCATCGCGCGCTCGTACCTCGCCGATGAGGCGGCCGACGTGTGGAACCCCTACGCGAGCACGCTCGTGCGCGCGCGCGAGGGCGCGATCGCGCAGATCGACGAGACGACGCTGACCTACAGCGTGCCGATCGTGGCCTCGGTCGACGCTGTCGGCCGCTACTCGGTGGCCGACGATGCCGCGACGCAGACGCTGCCGGCTTTCCGCTTCGTGCAGGAGGAGGGCGAGTGGCGCATCGCCGAGCTCGGCGACGGCATCATCATCTCGCAGCAGGCTTTCCCCAGCGCCTTCAGCCAGCACACTCTCTTCTACTGGGACGCCGCGTTCCGCAACCTCGTGCCCGACCTGCGCTGGTTCCCCTCGCGCTCGGAGGTCGCGACCCGCGTCGTGCGCGCCGTGCTCGAGCCGCCCACGAGCTGGCTCGGTCAGGGGGCGACCGTGTCGGCGATCCCCGCGGGCACCACGCTCGCCCTCGCTCCCGTGACGGTCGAGGCGGGCATCGCTCGGATCGATCTCACCAACGAGGTGCTCGCCCTCACCGACCTCGAGCGCCAGCGTCTGCGGCTGCAGCTCGCCGCGAGCCTGCGCGCGGTGAGTGGTGTCGTGGGCGTGCAGATCACGGTCGACCAGAACGCCGTCGCCATCCCCGAGTGGACGGCGGGCTCACCCGACGTCGTGCCCCAGGTCGATCCGCGCGTGCTGCTGCGCACCGAGGAGGGCTTCGGGTTCGCCACCGGCGGCGAGGTCGAACCGCTCGGCACTCTCACCCCCGTCATCATCGAGCTCGGGGCCACGGCGGTGTCGCTCGCGTCGACCCAGACGCTCGCCACCGTGCTCACTCCCCAGGGCGTGTGGGCCCTGCGGGCCGGAGACGCCCCACCGGTGCTGCTCGACGAGCGCCCCGGGCTCATCGCGCCGAGCATCGACGGCTACCAGTTCGTCTGGACGGCGGCGTCGGGGCCGGCGGGAGGTATCCGAGCGATCGGGCTCGACGGCACGGCGCTCATCGTCGAGGCGGCGCTTCCCGAAGCGACCCGTGTGGTCTCGCTCGACGTGTCGCGCGATGACGCTCGCGTGCTGCTGCTGCTCGAAGGGCCGGGCGGGCCGCGCCTCGTGCACGCCGCCGTCATCCGCGACGAGACCTCGGGCGCTCCCGTGCGCCTGGGCGAGCTGCGCGATCTGCCGCTGAACGGCGAGGCGGGAGTCGACGCGACCTGGGTCGACGAGGTGCGCGTCGCGTCGATCACGCGGACGGGTGAGCAGACCCTCGTCGAGCTGCACGAGATCGGCGGGCGCAGCCGACCGATCGGCCTGCCCCCCGAGGCGACCCAGATCGTGGGCGGCAACGGCGGGGTCGACGGCATCCGCGTGCTGGGGGGCGATGGCGTCGTGTTCGAGCCGCGCGGTTCGGGCTGGCAGAGCACGGGCCTGCGGGCCCTGTTCATCGGCACGCAGCAGTAGCCGTTCTCCCCAGACACGCCGTTCGCCGGTCATCCCGTGCGCGCTGCGTGCCACGGTGCCCTCATGACCCGCTGGCAGGCCGCGATCGGCACCGCTCTCGCCGACGCCTGGGCGCTCGTGGCCCCGGTCGATTGTGCGGGATGCGGTGCCCCCGATCGCGCCCTCTGCCCCGACTGCGCTCCCGCGCTGCGATCGCGGCCGCAGGGCGCCACCCTCGACCTCGACGACCGCGTGCCGCTGCCGATCGTCGCGGCGCTGCCCTACGAGGGCGTCGCGCGCGCGGCGCTGCTGGCCCTCAAGCACGAGGGTCGCACCGAGCTCGCGCGTGCGCTCGCCGTGCCGCTGCTCGACGCCGTCACGATGGCGTGGCGCGGCTCGGGCGCCGAGCTGCTCGTGGCGGTGCCCGGCTCGCGCGCGGGGTCGACCCGGCGCGGGTTCGCCCCGGTCGCGCTCATCGCCCGTCGCGCCGGCTTCGTCGTCACCGCGGGGCTGCGGGTCGTCGCCGACAGCCCCGAGCAGAAGGCGCTCACCCTCGAGCAGCGGCTCGCCGCCGACACGCACCGCTTCCGTGCGAGCCCGCGCCTGCGCGGGCGCCGGGTGCTGCTCGTCGACGATGTCGTGACGAGCGGGGCCACGCTGCGCGCGACCGCGCGCGCCCTGCGGTCGGCGGGAGCCGAGGTGGCGGGCGGGGCCGCTATCGCCGCGACGCAGCGTCGGCGGGGCGTGTCGAGCATCCCCTGGAGATTCTTGGCTGACGATGACGAAGGTCCCGGTGACAACGGGCCGCACGAGGACTACCGTGAGGGAAAGGAGGCGTGACGATCGCCTGACCGACAGGCGACACGCTGACGGCTCAGGAGGTTGACGTGGACATCACCATCACCGGACGCAACATCGGCATCACCGACCGGTTCCGCGACTACGCGACTGAGAAGGCCGAGAAGATCGAGCACCTCGCCGATCGCGCCCAGGTGCTCGAGATCAAGGTGACCCGTCATCACGAGAAGAGCGCGGGGCGATCACCGGATGATCGCGTGGAGATGACGCTCATCGGCCCGGGTCCGGTCGTTCGGGCCGAGTCGCCGGGCAGCGACAAGTACGTCGCGTTCGACCTCGCGATCGACAAGCTGCTCGAACGCCTGCGCCGCGCGAAGGATAAGAAGAAGGTGCACCGCGGCAACCACCGGCCGGTCTCGCTGCACGAGGCCTCCGCCGACGGCTTCAGCGTCATCGACATCACGCCGGCCGACCCCGACATCATCCAGAAGGTCGCGACGGGGGCGATCCCGGTGCAGGCGCCCGTCGATGAGGAGGCGGATGAGGTCTACTCGCCCGTCGTCGTGCGGCAGAAGGTGTTCCCGGCGGTGGCGATGACGGTCGACGAGGCCGTCGACCAGCTCGAGCTCGTCGGCCACGACTTCTTCCTCTTCATCGACGCCGCGACAGACCGCCCGAGTGTCGTCTACCGGCGTCAGGGGTGGAACTACGGCGTCATCGGCCTCGAGGCCGCAGAAGCACCGGTCGCTGCGAGCCGTCGCGGCCGCTGACCGCACGCACGGGCCCGCCCATGCCGCAGTTGCTAGCATGGGCGGGCCGTGTTCTGCGGTGGCCTGCGGCGTGCCCAGGCCCGGCCGCGCGGCACCGAGTGCGGCCCGACGAGTGGAGTGACCGAAGTGGCGAATGTTCTCGAACGAGTTCTGCGAGTCGGAGAAGGCCGCCTGCTGCGGCGGCTGAAGGCCTACGCCGAGGCGATCAACCAGCTCGAGGACGACTTCAGCGACCTCACCGACGACGAGCTGCGCAACGAGACCGTCGAGCTGCGCGAGCGCTACGGCAACGGCGAATCGCTCGACGACCTGCTGCCCGAAGCTTTCGCCGCGGTGCGCGAGGCCTCGAAGCGCACGCTCGGCATGCGCCACTTCGACGTGCAGCTCATGGGCGGCGCGGCCCTGCACCTCGGCAACATCGCCGAGATGAAGACGGGCGAGGGCAAGACGCTCGTCGCGACCCTCGCCGCCTACCTCAACGCCATCCCGTCGCGCGGCGTTCACGTCATCACCGTCAACGACTACCTCGCGAGCTACCAGAGCGAGCTCATGGGGCGCATCTTCCGCGCCCTCGGCATGACCACGGGCTGCATCCTCTCGGGCCAGACTCCCGAGGTGCGGCGCGCGCAGTACGCGGCCGACATCACCTACGGCACCAACAACGAGTACGGCTTCGACTACCTGCGCGACAACATGGCCTGGCAGACCGCCGACATGGTGCAGCGCGGGCACTTCTTCGCGATCGTCGACGAGGTCGACTCGATCCTCATCGATGAGGCGCGCACGCCGCTCATCATCTCGGGCCCCTCCTCGGGCGAGGCGAACCGCTGGTTCACCGAGTTCGCGCGCATCGCCCAGCGACTACAGGCCGGCGTCGACTTCGAGGTCGACGAGAAGAAGCGCACGGTCGGCGTGCTCGAGCCCGGCATCGAGAAGGTCGAAGACCACCTCGGCATCGACAACCTCTACGAGTCGGCCAACACGCCCCTCATCTCGTTCCTCAACAACGCGATCAAGGCATCCGCCCTGTTCAAGCGCGACAAGGACTACGTCGTCATGAACGGCGAGGTGCTCATCGTCGACGAGCACACGGGCCGCATCCTCGTCGGGCGCCGCTACAACGAGGGCATCCACCAGGCGATCGAGGCGAAAGAGGGGGTGACGGTCAAGGCCGAGAACCAGACCCTCGCGACCGTGACCCTGCAGAACTACTTCCGCCTCTACACGAAGCTCTCGGGCATGACCGGCACGGCCGAGACCGAGGCCGCCGAGTTCATGAGCACCTACAAGCTCGGCGTGGTGCCGATCCCCACCAACCTGCCGATGCAGCGCATCGACAAGTCCGACCTCGTCTACAAGAACGAGCAGGTCAAGTTCGAGCAGGTGGCCGACGACATCGTGCAGCGGCACGCCACGGGTCAGCCCGTGCTCGTCGGCACCACGAGCGTCGAGAAGAGCGAGCTGCTCTCGCGCCTGCTGGCCAAGCGCGGCGTCAAGCACGAGGTGCTCAACGCCAAGAACCACGCGCGCGAGGCCTCGATCATCGCGCAGGCCGGCCGGCTCGGAGCCGTCACCGTCGCCACCAACATGGCCGGTCGCGGCACCGACATCATGCTCGGCGGCAACGCCGAGTTCCTCGCGGTCACCGAGATGAACGCCAAGGGCCTCTCGCCCATCGACACTCCCGACGAGTACGAGGCCGAGTGGGATGCCGTGTTCACGCGCGTCAAGGAGCAGGTCGCCATCGAGGCCGCGAAGGTCATCGAGGTCGGCGGGCTCTACGTGCTCGGCACCGAGCGCCACGAGTCGCGCCGCATCGACAACCAGTTGCGCGGCCGTTCCGGCCGTCAGGGCGACCCGGGCGAGAGCCGCTTCTACCTCTCGCTGCAAGACGACCTGATGCGCCTGTTCAACGCGGGCGCCGCCGAGGCGCTCATGGGCCGCTCGAACGTTCCGGACGATCTCGCGATCGAGTCGAAGGTCGTGAGCCGGGCCATCCGCTCGGCGCAGTCGCAGGTCGAGGCGCGCAACGCCGAGATCCGCAAGAACGTGCTCAAGTACGACGACGTGCTCAACCGCCAGCGCGAGGCGATCTACACCGACCGCCGCCACATCCTCGAGGGCGACGACCTGCGCGACCGCGTGCAGACCTTCATCGAGCAGGTGATCACCGAGATCGTCGAGACCCACACCGCGTCGGGCCACAGCGACGAGTGGGACTTCGAGCAGCTCTGGACCGAGCTGAAGACCCTCTACCCGATCAGCCTCACGATCGACGAGGTCATCAGCGAGGGCGGCTCGAAGCTCACGCCGGCCTTCCTCATCCGTGAGATCGTGAGCGACGCCAAGCTCGCCTACGAACGCCGCGAGGAGACCCTGGGCCACACGGCGACGCGCGAGCTCGAGCGCCGTGTCGTGCTGAGCGTCGTCGACCGCCGCTGGCGCGACCACCTCTACGAGATGGACTACCTGAAAGACGGCATCGGTCTGCGCGCCATGGCGCAGCGCGACCCGCTCGTCGAATACCAGCGCGAGGGCTACGCGCTTTTCCAGTCGATGATGAGCGCGATCCGGGAAGACGCGGTCGGGTTCCTCTTCAACCTCGAGGTCGAGGTGACCGGCAGCAAGGGCACCGCGCAGGTGACGGCGAAGGGTCTCAACCAGCCGCAGACGCCGCAGAACCTCAGCTACACGGCGCCGTCGGCCGACGGCGACGTCGAGGTGCGCAACCAGCGCGGCCAGGTGCTGCAGGCGCCGACGGATGCGGCCCGCCAGGCGGCACCGCAGGTCTCCGCCGCATTCGGCGGCCCGGCCGCGGCCCCGGCCGCCGCGCCCACGCGGCGCGCCCCGCAGGGTCAGCCGCAGAACGGTCAGGGCCAGGGCGGCGCTCAGGCGACGGGGGCGTTCGGGCAGAAGACCCCCGCTGCTCCTCCCGCCGCCGCGCCCGTCAACCGCGCCCAGCGCCGCGCCCAGGACAAGAAGAAGGGTCGCTAGCCCGCACGGTGCGCGGGTGCTTCAGCGCAAGTCGCTGCGGGCGACCGCGACCGAGGTGCTGACCAGCAGCGCCGAGAGCACGAGGAAGATCGCGCCCGAGCCCGCGAGCGCCGCGACCGCGCCGACCGCGACGGGGATGAGCGACTGCCCCACCCGGTTAGCGGTCAGGCGCACGGCGAGGGCCGTCGCGCGCAGCTGCTCGGGCGCCGAGCGCGACACCCACGCCATGGTGAGCGGCTGCCCGATGCCGAGCACGAGCCCGGTGACGGCCATGAGCACCAGCGCGACCCACGCGGGCAGCGCGGGCGTCATGAGCAGCAGGGCCGCCGCGCCGATGCCGCATGCGCCGACGAGCAGGGGGCGCCGGCCGAGCATCCGCACCAGGGGAGCGGTGCCCACGCGCACCGCGAACGAGAGCGCCGCGCGCACGGCGAGCAGGATGCTCACGAACGCCACCGACCACCCGCGCTCGGCCCCGATCGCCGGCAGGTAGACCGTCAGCACGTCGGTCGCGGTGAGCACGACCATGCTCGCCCACAGCGCCTTGCCCATGTGGGGCGCGCGCAGCACCGAGCCGATGCCGGCTGGGCGTGCACCGTCGAGCGGATCCTCGGCGCCGCGCGCCTCCCGCGTGCCGCCCGGATGCCGCGGGAGCCGGAGCGCCGCGATCGCGCCAGCCGTGCACAGCAGCGCCGCGAGCACGAAGGTCGGGGTCGTGCCGTACGGGTCGCCGGGGCCGGCGAGCCCGCCTGCGATGAGCACCTCGGCCATCGCGCCGGCGACGACGGGGCCCAGGACCTGGCCGAGCGACACGGTCGCTCCGAACCACCCGAAGCGGGCATCCGCCTCGTCGGCAGGCCCCGCGTGGGCGACGATCGCCTGCAAGCCGACGACGGCGACGATCAGGCCGAGCCCGAGAGCCGCGTGCGCCGCGACGAGACCGACGAGGTCGGCGGCGGCGGCATGCCCGACGGCGGCTCCGCCCATGAGCGCGATGCCGCCGACGGTCGTGGCGCGCGCTCCGCGCCGATCGACCAGACGCCCGATGGGGATCGCCACGGCGATCGACAGCACGGCGAACGACAGTGCCAGATAGCCGAGCTGCTCGACGGAAGCGTCGAGCCCGAGCGCGCGGTACGAGGCCATCGGCCGTGCGGCGTGCTGCGCGAACTGCACGAGCATCGTGACGACCAACGCGAGGGTGAGCGCCCGGTTGTTGTCCCGGACCGGATTCTCGTCGATGGAAGCCGCCGCCTTCTCGGTCGCAGGACGATCGCACCCTTCGGCGCGAGCCGCCCAACCGGTGAGACACTGTCTCAAGATGAGTCAACCAGTACCGGCCGCGGTCGTCAAGCAGACTGCTGTGCTGAGCGTCGGTCGTCGTCCGCGACAGAGTGGTTCGGCTAAAGGACGCTGATCGCGCTCGCGCGCCAGCGGCGGTCGAGGCCCTCGAGACGGATCGCGACCGCGCGAGCCCGGGCTCGACTGGTCACGATCACCACGGCCTCGACAACGCCATCACGGGGCTCGGAGATGCGCGGAGTGCCGACCGAGAACGTCGGCCGGATGGCGCGCGCCCCGCGAGCGGCGCGCGCCCGAGCGCTGATCGATGCGCGGCTGAGGAGCGTGCGGTAGACGTCGTCGGTGACCCAGCGGGCCACCTGCTCAAGCTCGCGTGCGCCGGCGAGGATCTCGATGACGCAGCGCGTCAGGTTCTCCACGAGCGGGCGCGGATCCGGCAGGTCGACCGTCGAGGTCGGCTGGTAGTCGAAGAACTCCTCGTGCGCGATGCGGGCGCGGGCACCGCGCCCCCGCGGCGGTGCGGCGGCGGCCGCCGGCTCCTGAACGATGATCGGCTGGGCGACGGTCACGGTCTGCTCCTTATTCCCCTGAGGCTGACGTGGTGGTCACGCCCCGTCCCCCCGGGCGGTAGACCGAATGGTGCACTCTTCGTGCGCGACCCCACTCAAGCAAAAGATTCCTCATCCGTAAAGAGGAATCCTCGAACTGTGGAGAACTCGTCCTCGAGCGTCGGGGGCGCTCGCTACCGTCTCGGCATGCGCTGGGACCACCTCTTCGACGATCTCTCCGGGCAGCTCGAGCATGAGCTGCAGTCGGAGCAGGCTGATCTGCAGCAGGAGGAAGAGCGCCTGCGCCTCGGCCGGCTCCCGTTGCGCGACCGGCTCGTCGCGCTCCGCAGCGCGCGCGAAGCCTCGGCCGCGCGCGTCCGGGTGCGCGTGCGATCCGGAGAGATCATCCGTCTGCGCCTCGTCACGGTGGGTCGCGACTGGATGGCGGGAGACCTCGACGAGCCCCCGGGGCGCGACCAGGCGATCATCCCCTTCTCCGCGGTGGATGCCCTGCTCCTCGATCCCGTGCAGGCGATCGTCTCGCTCGACCCCGTCGTCGAGCGATCCGAACTCGCGGCACGCCTCGGCATCGCGTTCCTGCTGCGCGACCTCTGCCGACGACGGGCGGTGGTGACGGTGCGCACCCTCGCGGGGGATGCGACGGGCACGATCGACCGCGTCGGTCGCGACCATCTCGACCTGGCCGAGCACGATCGGGATCGGGTGCGCCGTACGAGCGACGTGCACCAGGTGCGGGTGGTCCCGACCGAGCAGGTGCTGCTCGTCAGGCTCTGAGCGCGTCAGGCGCCGATGCCGCCGCCGCGGCGCTCGCCGAACAGTTCAGCGACATCCGCGTACTGCGCCTCGTGCCAGAGGGCGAGTCGGCGGCTCTCGTCGTACTTGTCGGCGATGAACGACTCGAGCACCGTCTGCTCGATGCGCCACTGCCCGATCGTGCCGAGACGGATGGCGGGGAGCTCGCCCGAGCGCACGAGCGCCAGCACCTCGGTCGCCGAGAGGCTCAGCACCTCAGCGACATCGGTGAGGGTGAGGAAGCGCCCGAGCGGGAGGTTCGCCGAGTCCGTCATGAGTCGATTATCGACCGCGAGGGGCGACAGCGCCCGTGATGTGGATAACTGCCCCACCCTCTCCCGATGAATCGTCAGGATCGGTCGCGTTCCGCAGCCCCGCATCCTGGAGGAGCCATGACCGACGCACCAGCAGCATCCCCCGAGCGACGCCGTCGGCACCTCGACGCCCGACTGCTGGTCGGGCTCGCCCTCGTGGCGGCGTCGATCGCGGCGGTGGTCGGCATCGTCACCGCCGCTGATGAGGGTGAGGAGGTGCTGGCGGCACCGCGGCTGCTGACCGCGGGGCAGCTGCTGACGCTCGACGATCTCGAGGTGCGCCGGGTCGCGCTCGGGCTCGAGCAGCACGGCTACCTCACCGCCGCTGACGTTCCTGCCGAGGGGCTCGTCGTCACCCGCACCGTCGGGTCAGGAGAGCTCGTGCCGCGCGCCGCCGTCGGCGACGCGCGCGGCCCGAGCGCGACCACCGTCGTCGTGACGCTCTCCACCGCGCTCGGAGCGACCGTGCGACCCGGCGACGCGCTCGACCTCTGGTCGGCACCAGCCCTCGACGCGGGACGGTTCGGTGCCCCCGCGGTGATCGCGTCCGGCACCCAGCTCGTGCGCACCGTCACCGCCGACGGCATCGTGACGGGCACGGAGGCGGGGCGCGTCGAGCTGCTGGTGCCCCGTCGCGACGTCGCGCGCATCCTGCACGCGCTCGCAAACGGCGACGCGCTCTCCGCCATCCCGACGTCGCTCGCGATCGGGGGCTGAGGTGCTCATCGCGCTCGCCGTGCCCGGGCTCGACGCCGACACGGTCGAGCTCGCCGTGCTGCGCGCCGGGCACCGGGTGGCGTGGCGGGCGATCGATCAGGACGAGGTGCTCACCCAGCTCGCGCAGCGCGCTCCCGACATCGTGCTGCTCGCCGACCACCCGGCGGTCGCGACGGCGACCGTGGTCGGGTCGTGCGACCTGCTCGGCGTGCGCAGCTGCCTCGTCGTGGCCGCCGAAGCGGGGCTCTCGGTCGGCGCTCAACGGCTCGGGCTCCACGACGTGCTGCGACAGGGCCCGGATGGATCGCTCGACCTCGGCGCGATCGCGGATGCGGCGGGGGTCGTGCCGCTACCTGCACCGCCCGCACCGCCGACCGCAGAGTCATTAAGGGTGGTGCCATCGTCGGGCACGACGCGCCTCGCGCCCGACCGGGCACCCCGCGCCACGGAGCCCTCGGCGCCATCGGCGACCCCCACCGCCCCGGCATCGCGAGACGCATCCCGTCAGGCATCCTCGGCGCCGATCGCTCCCGCGATCCGTGCCCCGCGTGTCATCACGGTGTGGGGCCCGGCCGGCGCACCGGGGCGCACGACGCTCGCGATCGGACTCGCGGCCGAGCTCGCCGCCCGCGGGCACGCCGTCTGCCTCGTCGACGCCGACACCTACGGCGGCACGGTCGCGCCCGCGCTGGGGCTGCTCGACGAGTCGCCCGCCTTCGCCGCAGCCTGCCGCCTCGCGGGTGCCGACGCGCTGACGCCCGCCGAACTCGATCGCGTGGCCCAGAGCACCGCGGCCGCCGACGGAGCCGCGTTCGCGGTGCTCACGGGCATCGGCCGTCCGCACCGTTGGCCCGAGCTGTCGTCGGGCCGCGTGACCGCGGTGCTCGAGCAGTGCCGACGCTGGCGCGACGTCGTCGTCGTCGACGCGGGCTTCAGTATCGAGAGCGATGAAGAGGTCAGCAGCGACCTGCTCGCACCGCGTCGCAACGCCGCGACGATCGCCGCTCTCCGGGCGGCCGACGATGTCATCGCCGTCGGCGCGGCCGACCCGCTCGGTCTCGCACGACTGCTGCGCACCCACGCCGACCTGCTCGAGACGGTCGACACGGCGCGCGTGCGCATCGCGGTCAACCGCGTGCGGTCATCCGTGCTCGGCATCGATCCGCACGGGCAGGTGCGGCAGACGCTCGACCGGTTCGCGGGCATCCGCGACGCGGTGCTCATCGACGATGATCGGGATGCCGCCGACGCCGCCCTACTCACCGCCCGCCCGGTGCCGGTCGCCGCACCGCGCTCGTCGTTGAGCCGCGGCATCGCCGAGCTCGCCGACGTGCTCGGGTTCGCGCGCGAGCCGGCGACGGGCGCCGGCCCGCGCTGGGCTCGACCGCTCAGCGCCCGACCGTTCGGTGCTCGGCGGGGCAGCGCCCGCGCGGCGGGCTAGCTCACCCCGCACCGGCTAGCCTGGGGGCGTGTCGACGCTCTCAGACCTGGTGCACGAGCACAGCGATGCCGACGAGGTCGACATCGAGTGGTTGCACCTTCTGCTCGCTGACGGCCAGCTCATCGCCGACCTCGCCTTCGCCGACATCGTGCTGTGGGTGCCGACGGGCGAGGGCTCGTTCCTCGCCGTCGGCCACGCGCGCCCGAGCAGCTCGGCGACCCTGTTCTACCGCGATTTCGTGGGGCAGGAGGTCAAGCCCGAGTGGCGCCGGCAGGTGACGCAGGCCTACGAGACCGCGCAGATCGTCGACTCGTCGGCGCCCGACTGGTACGAGGAGACACCGACGCGGGTGCGGGCGGTGCCCGTGCTGCGGCGCCCGGGGCGCGACGGCAAGGGTGTGAGCGAGCATCCGATCGCCATCATCACGCGGCACACGAACCTCAGTGAAGCGCGCATGCCCAGTCGGCAGGAGCTGACGTTCAACGAGTGCGCGAACGACCTGTTCGCGATGATCGCGGCCGGCGACTTCCCCGACCTCGCCGCGCCGAGCGGACCGCGCCGCGGCGCCCCGCGCGCGAGCGACGGCCTGATCCGGCTCGACCTCGACGGCATCGTCACCTTCGCCAGCCCCAACGGGCTCAGCGCCTTCAACCGCATGGGCTTCGCGGGCGAGCTCGAAGGCCAGTCGTTGGCGATGGTCACGACGAGCCTGCTCTCGGGCCGGCCCCAGCAGGTCGATGAGTCGCTGCCGCTCGTGGTCACCGGCCGCGCGCCGTGGCGCACCGACATCGAGTCGCGCGGTGTCACCGTGACGCTGCGCACGATCCCGCTGCTGCGCGACGGGCGGCGCATCGGCGCGATCATCCTCGTGCGCGACGTCACCGAGGTGCGTCACCAGGAGCGCGAGCTCATCACGAAAGACGCGACGATCCGCGAGATCCACCACCGGGTGAAGAACAACCTGCAGACGGTCGCCTCGCTGCTGCGCATCCAGGCCCGTCGATCGCACGCCGATGCGACGCGGGATGCCCTCACGCAGGCGATGCGCCGCGTGGCCGCGATCGCCGTCGTGCACGACACGCTCAGCGAGGGCCTCAACCAGAACGTCGACTTCGACGTGGTGTTCTCGCGCGTTCTCATGCTCATCGCCGAGGTGGCGTCGAGCCACAACACCGTCGTGCGGCCGAAGTCGAGTGGGAGCTTCGGCACGCTGCCGAGCGAGTACGCCACGCCCCTCGCACTCGCCCTCACCGAGCTCGTCACGAACGCCGTCGAGCACGGCCTCGAGGGCCGCCCCGACGGCGAGGTCGAGATCATCGCCTCGCGCACCGACGAGGCGCTCTCGGTCAAGGTGCGCGACAACGGCGGAGGCATGCCGGAGGGCAAGGTGGGGTCGGGTCTCGGCACGCAGATCGTGCGCACCCTGATCCAGGGCGAGCTCGGCGGCACGATCGACTGGCACACGCTCGAGGGCGAAGGCACCGAGGTGACGATCGAGGTGCCGCTGCTCTACCTCAAACGGAGATCGTGACCTGCGCCGCACGCGACGACGCCCCGGCGGTGCATCGCGGGGATGCGGCGCCGGGGCGTCGTCGGGGATAGGTCAGGAGGCGCGGCGGGCGCGAGCGGCGCGGCGCTTGAGGGCGCGGCGCTCGTCTTCGCTCAGGCCGCCCCAGACGCCCGAGTCCTGGTTCGTCTCGAGGGCGTACTGCAGGCAGGTCTCGGTCACCGAGCACCGGCCGCAGACGGTCTTCGCCTTCTCGATCTGGTCGACCGCGGGGCCGGTGTTGCCGACCGGGAAGAACAGTTCGGGGTCAGCGGTGAGGCAGGCTGCTTTGTCGCGCCAATCCATGGGGAAGTGCTCCTTTGGTGTGGGTCAGGTAGCACGCGCCGAAGGTTGACAGACGCGCTACATCGTCGGTGCTCGCACCAACGATTTCGGTGAGAGAGAAGGTTCTGGGAACGTCGCCCACCGCTTTGTAGGCGTCACATCAACCTCGTATAGGTTCCCATAGGCTGGTTGTCAAATCAATAGGTTCGTATGGGATGGTTCGCATGGAAGACACCCGACGTTCGCCTCTCGTCACCGTGCTGGTCATTCTTCTCGCCGGTCAGACGGCGCTCATCGTGGGCATCACGGGGTTCCTCGTCATCGAGCTGCTGCTCGCCGAAGCGCGGTTCCCGCCCACCGCGATCGCCCTCACCGCGCTCGTGCTGCTCGTGGCGGTGTGGCTCGTCGCCATGACGATCGGCGTGCACCGAGGCCGCGCCTGGACGCGCGGCAGCGTGCTCACCTACCAGTTCTTGCAGCTTGCGATCGGCGTCGGCAGCGTGCAGGGCTTCATCCCGCGCCCCGACATCGGCTGGTGGGTGATCGCCACGGCCGTGCTCGGCCTCGTACTGATCCTCAGCACGCCCGTGACGCGCTACCTCGACGCGCGGGATTAGCGCCCGATCGACCCTGCCGGGCCGGTCCTCCTAGTCGAGGCCCAGCTTCTTGCGCAGGCTCGCGACGTGGCCCGTGGCCTTCACGTTGTAGAGGGCGTGCTCGAGCGTTCCGTCTTCACCGATGACGAACGTCGAGCGGATCACGCCCATGACGGTCTTGCCGTACATCGACTTCTCGCCGTAGGTGCCGTAGGCGTGGTGCACCGCGAGGTCGGGGTCGCTCAGCAGCGGGAAGGGCAGGTGCTCCTCCGCGGCGAACTTCTGGAGGGCATCCTGACCGTCTTTCGAGACGCCGAGCACGGCATAGCCGGCCGCCTGCAGGGAGGCCAGGTTGTCGCGGAAGTCGCACGCCTGCGTCGTGCAGCCAGGGGTGCTCGCGGCGGGGTAGAAGTACAGCACGACCTTCTTGCCCGCGTAGTCGGCGAGCGAGACGTGCGCGCCGTCCTTGTCGGGGAGGGTGAAGGCGGGGGCCGGGGTGCCGGCCTCGAGGCGGGTCTGGGCCATGAGGGCTCCTTCGCGAGCGTCAGGGGAGCGGCCCGCGGATCCGGGCATCGCCTGCACAGTGTATGGATGCGCGCCGCGCGTCGGCTGAGCACTCGCCGAGGGCGGCGCGGGGCCGCGTGGTCGCTCACCCGCCACCCCGGCGCCAGGTCGCCGTCGACTCGTGTTCACGCGGCCTGCCTAGCGTTCGAGCATGCGGATCTCGGTGATCGGATGCGGATACCTCGGGGCAGTGCACGCGGCGGCCATGGCCGAGCTCGGGCACGATGTGGTCGGCATCGATGTCGATCCGCTCAAGATCGACACGCTCGCGGCCGGAGAGGCGCCGTTCTTCGAACCCGGGCTCGCCGAGCTGCTCGAGCGCGGCACCGCCGCCGGTGCGCTCTCGTTCAGCACCGACATCGAGGCGGCCCGGGGTGCCGCCGTGCACTTCATCGCCGTCGGAACCCCGCAGCGGCCCGATGGCTCGGCAGACCTCTCGGCGGTGCACGCGGCGCTGCGCGCGGTGCTCTCCATCGCCGCTCCCGGCGACCTCGTCGTCGGCAAGTCGACGGTGCCCGTCGGCACAGCGCAGGTGCTGCTGCGCGAGGTCGAGCACGCCGGAGCGGCGCTCGCCTGGAACCCCGAGTTCCTGCGCGAGGGCTTCGCGGTGCGCGACTCGCTCGAACCCGACCGCATCGTGTATGGGCTCGCCCCGGGAGACGCGCGATCGGCCGCCGTGCTCGACCAGGTCTACGCCGAGCTGCTCATCGCCGGCTCGCCGCGCATGGTCACCGACCTCGCGACCGCCGAGCTGGTCAAGGTGGCGGCCAACGCCTTCCTCGCCACCAAGATCTCGTTCATCAACGCCATGGCCGAGATCGCCGAGGTCGTCGGAGCCGACGTGACCCAGCTCGCCGACGCGATCGGGCATGATGCCCGCATCGGCCGCCGGTTCCTCAATGCCGGCATCGGTTTCGGCGGGGGATGCCTGCCCAAAGACATCAGGGGCTTCATCGCCCGGGCGGAGGAGCTCGGGGTCGGGTCGTCGCTCGGCTTCCTGCGCGAGGTCGACGCCATCAATCTGCGTCGGCGCGATCGTGTCGTGTCGCTCACCCGCGAAGCGCTCGGCGGCACGCTCCGCGGTCGCCGCATCGCCGTGCTGGGCCTGGCCTTCAAGCCCGACTCCGACGATGTGCGCGACTCGCCCGCCCTCGACATCGCCCGTCGGCTCGCCGTCGAGGGCGCCCGCGTCGTTGCGACCGACCCGGCCGCGGTCGAGACGGCGCGGCCCCTCGCGCCCGCCCTCGACTTCCGCGGCGGCGTGATCGAGGCGGTCACGGCGGCGGATGCGGTGCTGGTGCTCACCGAGTGGCAGCAGTACCGCGACCTCGACCCGGTGCAGCTCGGCGCCCTCGTCGGCGGCCGCATCGTCATCGACGGCCGGCTCTGCCTGGATGCAGAACTCTGGCAGCGCGCCGGGTGGCAGTACCTGGCACCCGGGCGCATCACTCCGCGTTCTCGCGCCCTTCTCGGCGTCTGATCGCCCGCGCCACGAGCGCGTCGATCGCGAGGCCGAGGGTGATCGCGACGACGACCGAGATCACCACCGCGAGCACGGGTACCTCGGCCAGCAGCGCGCCGAAGAAGGCCCCGACGGCGGTGTTGTAGAGCGCCCAGGCCGTGCCCGCCGCCGCGGAGAGGGGCAGGAAGCGCTGCACCGATAGTCCGCTCGCCCCCGCCGTGAGGTTCACGGCGATGCGGGCGAACGGCACGTAGCGCGCGGTGAAGATGAGCGCCGCCGGTCGCGACAGCACAGCGTGCCGCGCGCGGTCGATCGCGACGCGTACGGGGCGCATCCGCTGCCACCGCCAGCGATCGGTGCCCGCTCGTCGGCCGATCGCGAAGCACAGGGCATCGCCCACGATGGCGCCCGCCGCGGCGACGGCGATGATCGGGGCGAGCGGGGGTGAGCCCGTCGCCCCCGCGAGGGCTGCCAGGGCCACGACGACGGTCTCGCTCGGCAGGACGACGAGGAAGGCGTCGCCGACGACGAGCGCGAAGAGCGCCGGCAGCAGCCACGGCGACAGCGCGAGCACTGCGAGCCACGAGTCATCCACGGGGCAGGTCTACGGGCCCGAATCGAGCGGTCGGGGAACAGTGCGTGAACTCTCGATGCGCGAGCCCGTTTCCACCCCCGCGGCCGACGCGGAGCCGTCACCCTGGAGGGGTGAGAATCGCGCTGGTCGCCGAGACGTTCCTGCCCCAGATGAACGGAGTCGTGGGCTCGCTCCTGCAGGTGCTGCGGCACCTCCACGAGCAGGGTCATGAGACCCTCGTGATCGCCCCGCGTCACGATCAGTCGCCCGACGCGCACGCCCTCCACGGTGCCGAGATCGCGCTGCTGCGCTCGATCCCGACCCCCGGCTACCCCGAGCTGCGGCTCACCGTCACGAGCGCGGTGCGGCTCGGGGCGATCCTGCGCGAGTTCCGGCCCGATGTCGTGCATCTCGCCTCTCCGTTCCTGCTGGGGTGGCAGGCGCTGCGGGCGGCCGACGCCCTAGGCATCCCGACCGTCGCGGTCTACCAGACCGACGTGCCCGGGTATGCGCAGCGCTACGGCATCCCCGCCCTGGCACCCGCCTTCTCGCGGCACGTCGCGCGCATCCACCGGCGGGCGACGCTCACGCTGGCTCCCTCGACCGCGTCGATCGCCGAGCTCGAAGCGCTCGGGGTGACGCGCCTGCGGCACTGGGCGCGCGGCGTCGACGGGGTGCGCTTCCATCCCGGGCAGCGCGACGAGCACTGGCGCCGCTCGGTGGCGCCCGCCGGCGAGCTCGTGATCGGGTTCGTGGGTCGACTCGCGCCCGAGAAGCAGGTCGGCGACCTCGCGGCGATCGCCGACATCCCGGGCACGCGGCTCGTCATCGTCGGTGACGGCCCCGAGCGCGCCTCCCTCGAACGGGCGATGCCTGGTGCGGCCTTCCTCGGGTTCCTCGGCGGTGAGCCGCTCGCGCGAGCGGTCGCGGGCTTCGACGTCTTCGTGCATCCGGGCGAGAACGAGACCTTCTGCCAAACGGTGCAGGAGGCACTGGCGAGCGGTGTACCGGTCGTGGCGACCGGGCGCGGCGGACCGCTCGATCTCGTGCAGAGCAGTCGCACCGGCTGGCTCTACCGCCCCGGCGACCTCGACGACCTGCGCGCGCGCGTGCTCGATCTGGTCGGCGACGACGCCAAGCGGCGCGCCTTCGCGGCGGCCGCGCGCGAGTCGGTGGCGCACCGAACGTGGTCGCGACTGGGAGACGAGCTGCTCGCGCACTACCGACACGCGATGAGCACGGTCGCCGGGTCGACGCCCGGCGGCGCCGGTTTGATGAAACGCGCCGAAGCCGCGTAGACTCTGTCTCTGGCCGCCCGAGCGGCCGCGCACCTCTAGCTCAATTGGCAGAGCAACTGACTCTTAATCAGTGGGTTCCGGGTTCAAGTCCCGGGGGGTGTACGAACGGCCCCGTTGCTCTCGCCAGCGCGGGGCCTTTCACATGCCGGCGGGCTGTCGTGTGCGCTGGGCCGTCGGCCTGCGCCGGGCCTCACCCGCGTGAGGGACCTTCGTCACGAATCCTCGCGGAACGCGTGCGCTGACCGCCGCGGAGCCGCAGACTGGGGCAGCGCCGCCTCGGCGCCCCACCCCTCGCGAGCGGAGCCACCACCCGTGTTCGAGCAAGACATCGACCCCGTCTTCGGGTCGCTCGCCCTCTCGGCGATCGCCGCCGCGCTGCCCCTCGTGCTGCTGTTCGTGCTGCTCGGGGTCGCCAAGGTGCGGGCGCCGTTCGCGGCGCTCGCCGCGCTCGGGCTCTCGATCGTGCTCGCGATCGTCGGGTGGAACATGCCGCCGGTGCAGGCGCTCAGCGCCGCCGGCGCGGGAGTGTTCTACGGGCTCTTCCCGATCCTCTGGATCCTCGTCAACGCCCTGTGGGTCTACCGCCTCACTACGGTGACGCCGTGGTTCGAGGTGTTCGGCCGCACGATCCGCTCGGTGAGCGACGATCTGCGCATCCTGTCGATCCTCATCGCGTTCTGCTTCGGAGCGCTGCTCGAATCGCTCGCGGGCTTCGGTGCCCCGGTCGCGATCTCGGCGGCGATGCTGCTCGCGGCGGGCATGGCACCGCTCAAGGCCGCGCTCGTGTCGTTGCTCGCCAACACCGCGCCCGTCGCCTTCGGGGCGCTCGCCGCCCCGGTGATCGCGCTCGCGGGCGTGACCGGTCTTCCGCTGCAGGACCTCGCCTCCATGGCGGGGCGGCAGACGCCGTTCATGGCCCTGCTGGTGCCGCTCATCCTGGTCTTCCTGGTGGATGGCCGCCGCGGGCTGCGGCAGACATGGCCGGTCGCACTCGTCGCGGGCGTGGTGTTCGGTCTCGCGCAGTTCATCACGTCGAACTTCTTCGCCGTCGCGCTGACCGATGTCGTCGCCGCCGTGGCGACGATCGTCGCCGTGCTGCTCATGCTGCGCGTCTGGCAGCCGGCCGAGCTCGTCGGCATGGGCGGGGCGGTCGAGGCCGATGCCCCGGCCATCGTGCGCCCTCCGGCGCGCGAGGTGATCATGTCGGTGGCGCCCTACCTCATCATCATGGTCGTGTTCTCGCTCGCCCAGCTCGGGGCGGTCAAGGAGGTCTTCGCCGCCGCGAGCATCACCTTCCCGTGGCCGGGCCTCGATGTGGTCACGGCGGCCGGCGAGCCCGCGGCGGCTCAGCAGTTCCATCTCGACACCATCGGGGCGACGGGCACCCTGCTGCTGCTCTCGGGGCTGCTCACTGCCGCGCTCTACCGCATCGGCCCCCGCATCGCCGTGCGGGCCTACGGCGCGACCCTGCACCAGCTGCGGTGGACCATCGTCACGGTCACCGCCGTGCTCGGGCTCTCGTTCGTCATGAACCTCTCGGGCCAGGCGACCTCGCTCGGTGTGGCGCTCGCGTCGGCGGGCGGGTTCTTCGTCGTGCTCTCGCCGATCATCGGCTGGATCGGCGTGGCGCTCACGGGGTCGGACACCTCGTCGAACGTGCTGTTCGGGCCGGTGCAGGTCGCCGCCGCCGAGCAGGTGGGCCTGCCGCCCGTGCTCATGGCCGCCGCCAACTCGTCGGCGGGTGTGCTCGGCAAGATGCTCTCGGTGCAGAACCTCGCGGTGGCCGCGGCCGCGGTCGGCATGGTCGGCAGCGAGGGCACCCTGCTGCGCAAGCTGCTGCCGTGGAGCCTCGGCCTGCTCGCTCTCATGATCGTGCTCATCGTGCTGCAGTCGATTCCCGCCGCGCTCGGCTGGATGGTGCCCTGATCGCGTCGCGACGCGGCAGGATGGTGCCGTGAGCATCGACACCTGGCTGATCTTCCTGGTCGCCGCGATCGGCCTGTCGTTCACCCCCGGGCCGAACGGGCTGCTCGCCCTCACGCACGGCGCGATCTACGGGGTGCGCCGCACGGTGTTCACCGTGCTCGGCGGCGCGCTCGGCTTCCTCATCGTCATCGCCATATCGATGTTCGGCATCGGGGCACTGCTGCTCGTCGTGCCCGACGTGCTCACGGTGCTCAAGTGGGTGGGCGGCGCCTATCTCGTGTTCCTCGGCGTGCAGGTCTGGCGGGCGCCGACCATCGCGGTGGCGGCGAGCGGCGATCGCCCGACCGCCTCGGGCTGGTCGCTCTTTCAGCAGGGGCTGCTGGCCGCGGTCACGAACCCCAAGGGCATCCTGTTCTTCGTCGCCTTCCTGCCGCAGTTCATCGACCCGCAGCGTGACCTGGTGCTGCAGTTCGCGATCATGGCGAGCACCTTCATCGTCATCGAGATCATCTTCGAGCTCGTCGTGGCGTCGCTCTCGCAGTCGCTGCAGCCGATGCTGGCCCGCGCGGGCCGCTGGTTCAACCGCGCGACCGGCGGGCTGTTCATCCTGATCGGCGTGCTGCTGCCCTGGCAGCTCTAAGTGGCGCTCGCCGCCTCGCGCGCCGCGAGACGCGTCCAGGTCTCGACGACCGTGTCGGGGTTGAGCGACATCGACTCGATGCCCTGATCGACGAGCCAGTCGGCGAGATCGGGGTGGTCGCTCGGCCCCTGCCCGCAGATGCCCACGTACTTGCCGGCCGTACGGCACGCCTCGATGGCCATCGCCAGCAGTGCGAGCACGGCGGGGTTCCGCTCGTCGAACGAGCCCGCGACGAGCGCCGAGTCGCGATCGACGCCGAGGGTCAGCTGCGTGAGGTCGTTCGAGCCGATCGAGAAGCCGTCGACATGCTCGAGGAACGCGGCGGCGGTGAGGGCGTTCGACGGGATCTCGCACATCATGATCACGCGCAACCCGTTCTCGCCGCGGCGGAGGCCGTTGGTGGCCAGTTCGGCGATCACCGCCTCGAGCTCCGCGACCGTTCGCACGAACGGGATCATGAGCTCGACGTTCGTCAGGCCCATGTCGTCGCGCACCCGGCGCATCGCCGCGCACTCGAGGGCGAAGCTCTCGCGGAAGTCGGACGAGGCGTAGCGGGATGCCCCGCGCCAGCCCAGCATCGGGTTCTCCTCGTCCGGCTCATAGCGCGCGCCGCCGATGAGCCCGGCGTACTCGTTGGTCTTGAAGTCGCTCAGGCGCACGATGACGGGCTCGGGGGCGAAGGCGGCGGCGATCATCGACACACCTTCTGAGACGCGCTGGATGAAGTAGTCGCGCGGTGAGCCGCACGGCGCGGTGCGGGTGTCGACGACAGCGCGCAGGTCGTCGGGCAGGGTGTCGCGCTCGAGCAGCGCCCGGGGGTGGATGCCCACCTGGGTGTTGATGATGAACTCGAGCCGCGCGAGGCCGACCCCGCGGTTCGGCAGCTGCGCGAAGGAGAAGGCCTGATCGGGCGTGCCCACGTTCATCATGAGCTTCGTCGCGATCGGCGGCATGGCGTCGAGGGTCGTCTCGACCTCGTCGACCGCCAGCAGACCGCGGTAGACGCGCCCCTCATCCCCCTCGGAGCACGAGACGGTGACGTCGGAGCCGTCGACGAGCGTGCCCGTCGCGTCGCCCGTGCCGACGACGGCGGGGATTCCGAGCTCGCGGGCGATGATCGCCGCGTGGCAGGTGCGACCGCCGCGGTTCGTGACGATCGCCGAGGCGCGCTTCATGATCGGCTCCCAGTCGGGGTCGGTCATGTCGGCCACGAGCACGTCGCCGGGCTGGAAGCGATCCATGTGCGCGATCGAGTCGAGCACGCGCACGGGGCCCGCGCCGACCTTCTGCCCGATCGCGCGACCCGTGACGAGCACCTCGCTGCGCTCGCGCAGGGTGAAGCGCCGCAGCACCGCACCCGCGCGCGAGACGACCGTCTCGGGCCGCGCCTGCAGGATGTAGAGCAGACCGTCGACGCCATCGCGCGCCCACTCGATGTCCATCGCCCGCCCGTAGTGCTCCTCGATCGTGAGGGCGTGGCGGGCGAGCTCGAGCACCTCGTCGTCGGTGATCGAGAAGCGCCCGCGGTCGGCGGGGTCGACGTCGGTGAAGACCGTGCTCGTCGTCGTGCTCGCGCCCCCGGCGTAGATCATCTTCACGGCCTTCTCGCCGAGAGACCGCGACAGGATCGCGGGCCGACCGGCCCGCACCCCGGGCTTGTAGACGTAGAACTCGTCGGGGTTCACGGCGCCCTGCACGACGGCCTCGCCCAGCCCGTACGACGAGGTGATGAACACGGCGTCGGTGAACCCCGACTCGGTGTCGACCGTGAACAGCACGCCCGAGGCGCCGACGTCGGCGCGCACCATGCGCTGGATGCCCGCCGAGAGGGCGACCTCGTCGTGCGCGAAGCGGTTGTGCACGCGGTAGGCGATCGCGCGATCGTTGAAGAGCGAGGCGAAGACGCTGCGGATCGCCTCGAGCAGGTTGTCGATGCCCGCGATGTTGAGGTACGTCTCCTGCTGGCCGGCGAACGACGCGTCGGGCAGGTCTTCGGCCGTGGCGCTCGACCGCACCGCCCACGACACCGCCTCGGGGTCGGGATCGTCGCGCACGAGGCGCGCGTAGGCATCCCGGATCTCCGTTTCGAGGTCGGCGGGGAACGGCTGCTGCTCGATCCAGCCGCGGATCATCGACCCGGTGCGGGCGAGCTCGGTGACATCGGTCACGTCGAGCGGCATCACGGCACCCATGATGCGGTCGTACAGGCCGTCGCCGGCGAGGAAGCGGTGGTACGCATCCGCGGTCGTGGCGAAGCCACCGGGCACGCGCACGCCCTTGTCGGCCAGCGCGCTCACCATCTCGCCGAGGGAGGCGTTCTTGCCGCCGACCTGGCCGATGTCGTCGATGCCGATGTCGGTGAACCAGAGGATGCTCGCGGTCATGGCCGTGCTCCTTCCGGCGCGCTCGCAGCGCGCCTGCGCAGGGTGGTGGTGATGACGGCCGCCATCTCCTCGACGGAGCGGTCGGTCGAGTCGAGGTGCGGGATTCCGTGGCGCCGATAGAGGCTCTCGGCCCAGCGCACCTCGCGCGTGCACTGGGCGAGCGAGGCGTAGGTCGAGCCCGGTCGACGCGCCTCCCGCACCTGACTGAGCCGATGCGGGTTGGCGGTGAGCCCGAACAGGCGGTCGGCGTGCGCGCGCAGCGGTGCCGGCAGCTGGTCGCGCGCGCCGCCCGCCGGGGGCAGGTCGTCGGCGGTCAGCGGGTAGTTGGCGACCACGATGCCGTGCTGCAGGGCGAGGTACATCGAGGTCGGGGTCTTGCCGCAGCGGGAGGGGGCGATGAGGATCACCTGTGCGCGGTCGAGGGCGCGCAGGCTCTGGCCGTCGTCGTGCTCGATGGCGTACTCGATCGCCCACATGCGCTCGTGGTAACGGTCGAGGTCGCCCAGGCTGTGCACGGTGCCGTGCCCGGGCTGGGCGCTCGTGCCGAGCGCCGCCTCGACCTCGCGCAGGTGCCCGCCGAGCAGGTCGATCACGATCGCGGGCGCCGCGGCGACGACCTGCCGCACGGCGAGGTCGCGGATGGTGCTGAACACCAGCGGGGGAGCACCGGTGGTCGCGGCGCCGATCGTCGCGACGGCTTCGGCGGCGGCGGCGGGGTCGTCGACGAAGGGGATCGTGTGCCGCACGAGGGTCACTCTCGGAAAGCTCACGAGCAGGGCGTTGCCGAGCGTCTCGGCCGTGATCGCCGTGCCGTCGGAGACGAAGAACACCGCGCGCGGGGCGGATGCTGTGCTCATGAGCCCCCTCCCCGCAGCGCCTCGGCGGCGGCGCCGGGCACCCCCAGGCTAGGGCTCGAAGGCCGTCGGCGCAGGGGTCTTTGGTCCTCGTGCCCGCGCCGGAACGACGGAGCCCCGCCGCCGACCGATGCCGACGACGGGGCTCCTGCTCGGGATGCGCTACCGCACGTACACGGTGCTGAACGGTGAGCGGCGTCGCCGGTCGAGCTCGATCGCTCCGATACCCGCGAGGGCGAGCAGTGCGGCGAGCACCAGGATTCCGGCGTTCTCGGCGGGACCGGTGAAGGCCAGCAGCCTCTGCGGCCCCGTCAGCGAGAAGTACTGCAGCGTGCCGTCAGAGCCCACCGTGATGTACGCCACTTGCGTGAGGGGTCCGGAGGGACCCTGGCCGGTCAGCGTGATCGTGTGCGCGCCCGGGGTGATGTCCATCGGCAGCGGCACGACATCGAGGAACCGTCCGTCGAGGTCGGTGAGCCCTTCGGTGACGAGCACCGGGGTCGAGCGCAACACGAGGTTGTACTCCGATTCCGGCAGCAGGCCGCCACCCGACACCTGCACATCGCTCCCCGGAAGGTACTCGCCGATGCCCGCTGCGAGCGCGAGGTCGATGCCGGGGCCGTCGAACGCCGCGGTCTGCACGATGTTGTCGATGTACATGTACGCGCCGGCTGCGCCGCCCCAGCTCTTGTCGTACGAGCCGGAGACGAACACGAAGCGGTAGGTGCCCGCGGCCGGGATGGCGACCGAGGTGGTCGTCCACTCGGCAGATTCACCCGTGGCATCGATGACCTCCGTCTGCGCGCAGGTGTCGACGTTGAGGAGGTAGCCGAAGACGTGGAAATCGTCGGACTCATCGACGGCCTTCCAGTCGAGGCTGATCTGACGCCCGGCCGCGACCGTGAACGGGTTGCTGTACACAGCGGGGCCGTGGATGACGTAGCCGTCGAGGTCGCCACCCAGGTCGCTGTACAGCTCGAGGACCTTGCTGCCCTCACGATCGACATCGGCGCCGTCGATGATCTCCGACTGGTACTCCTCGTAGTCGAGGCCCGCGTTGGCGATGTCATCACCGCGCACCGTCGGGTCGGGGATCGCCGACGCCGCGGCGGTCTCGAAGGCAGTCGACTGGTCAGACGACCAGTCGTATTCGACCACGTACGAGTAGCTCGCTGTTGCGGGCTGCAGAGTGGGCGCGGGCTCGGTGGGAGTCGACTCCTCCGGGCTGGGCTCGGTGGGGGCGGCTTCTTCCGGTGCGGGCTCGGTCGGCGAGGTCTCGTCGGGTGCGGGCTCCGTGGTCGCCGGATCACTGTTCGCCGGATCCGCCACGCTCGACAGCGCGTAGCTCGCTTCTGATACCGGCTCCGGCTCCGGAGCCATCTCGACCTCGAGGTAGTACTCGCTGTAGTCGTCGTCCCACACCAGACGGTCGCCCAGGATCGTCACGGGGTCGCCGTTCGCGTCGTGCACGTAGTACCAGTACTCCGACTCTCCGGGTACGTTCGCGAAGAAGCGGTTCCAGTTCGGCTCAGCCTCTTCGTCGTACTCGCGCAGGTTCGTGTAGTCGGAGGTATCGACCGTGGTGCACCCGGCGATGGCCGTGACTCCCAGGTCGATCGCCTGGTTCATGCTGCTCCAGCCGGTGATGGTGGTGCTGCCGACAGCGTCGTCTTCGAACAGCCCGTTGGTGATGGTCGAGCCTGCGGCGCCGGCCGCGAGTGCGGGGCCGAGCGCGAGAACGGCACCGACCGAGAGCGCAATGGTTGCGCGCGTTCTGGTGATCATGGGGTGAACTCCTCCGGTCGAATGATGAATGTCTTTCGCCGATTCGCGATCAGTGTCCTCCCCGGCGGGGCCTTCTGCCAGGGACCAGAGACACCCAGAACGGGGGATACCCGCTCGCCGTGTTCGTTTCGCGAACACACCCGCCCGCCTGCGCATCACTACGATCAGGCTCATGGTGCCCCTCCCCGAACTGCTCGCCTTCGTCGTTGCGGCGATCGTCATCATCGCGATTCCCGGCCCGAGCGTGCTGTTCGTCATCGGTCGGGCGCTCGTGCTGGGCAAGCGCGGCGCACTGCTGAGCGTGCTCGGCAACGCGGCGGGCGTCGGAATCCAGATCATCGCCGTGGCCGCCGGGCTGGGGGTGCTCGTGGCGCAGTCGGTCGTGCTCTTCACGGTGCTGAAGATCGTGGGGGCGCTCGTGCTCGTGTGGCTGGGCATCCAGGCCATTCGTCATCGTCACGCCGCGGTCGATGCCGACGTCTCGGCGGTCTCGGCACGACCCGCGCGCCTTCTGCGCGAGAGCTTCCTCGTCGGAATCAGCAACCCGAAGACGATCGTGTTCTTCGTGGCGGCGCTGCCGCAGTTCGTCGTTCCCGGCGCCGGCAGCCCGGTACTGCAGATGCTCGAACTCGGGGCGATCTTCCTCGTGCTCGGCGTGGCGGGCGACAGCGTCTACGCCATCGCGGCGGGCGCCGCGCGCGACTGGTTCGCCACGAACCCGCGTCGCATGAGCGGGATGCGCGCGACCGGCGGGGTCGCGCTCATCGGCCTGGGCGGGGCGATGGCCCTGACCGGCAGTTCGAGCTAGTCGTCGAGCTCGAGGGGCCCGTTCTCGCGGCTCTCCTCGATCACCGTTCCGACGGCGATCGCGACGCTGATGCCCCAGCTGACCCACATGAGGGCGAGGCGCCAGTCGCGCGGCCCCGTGCGGGTGGCGTTGATGACACCGACGGCCGAGAAGGCGGCGCCGATCACGGCACCGTTGAAGAGAAACCTGCGCATGCGACCTCCCGTGTCGCGTCCCACGTTAGCGGGTGGTCGCGCGCCGAGGGCGAGCCTGGGATTCGTCCCAGAGCTCCCTAGGAGTCTGACCGAATGGTCAGAGCTCTGGCCGATCGGTCAGTACCGTGGAGGCATGTCCCTCCATGATCAGCTGCGAGAGGTCGCGCTCGCCGAGTTCGCCGTCGCGGGATACGCCGCCACCTCGCTGCAGCGCATCGCTGATCTCGCGGGTACCTCGAAGGCCAGCGTGCTCTACCACTTCGCCTCGAAAGAGCAGCTGCTCGCCGAGATCGTGAACCCCGCGCTCGATGATCTCGAGCAGCTCATCACCCCTCTCGACGACCACGGCGGCCTGCGGCGCGCCGACTTCGTCGAGCGGTTCGTCGATCTGCTGCTGCTGCACCACCAGGTGGTGCCGCTCGTGATCAACCAGGGGGCGACCCTCGACGACGTGCCCGTGATGCACCGGGCGACCGAACTCATGCGCCGCGTCGCCGAGCTGTTCCGGCTCGCGAGCGGCTCCACGATCGAGAAGCTGCGCTTCGGCGTGGCGTTCGGCGGTGTCGCCTACACCCTGGCGGCCGCCGAGCGACTGGGACTCAACGGCGAGATCCCGATCGACGAGGTGCGCTCCGCACTGCTCGAGATCCTGCACGACCTGCTCGTGCCCGCCGACTCCCGCACCGCATAAGGAGGCCCTCGATGGCCACGCTCCTCTACCGGCTCGGCCGGTTCTCGTACCGCCGCGCCCGGCTCGTCATCGTCGCCTGGCTGCTGGCCTTCGCCGCCGCCCTCGGCGGCGGCCTCGCGCTCGGCGGCCAGACCGACGAGACCTTCAGCATCCCCGGCACCGAGTCGCAGGTGGCGCTCGACCAGCTCGACGCCCTCTTCCCGGCCGTCTCGGGCGCGAGCGCGCAGGCCGTGGTCGTCGCGCCCGAGGGGTCCGCGGTGACGGATGCGGGCATCCGCGACCAGATCGACACCCTCGCGCGTGCGCTCACCCGGGTCGACGGGGTCGACTCGGTGCTCGGCCCCTTCGACGAGTTCGCCGACGGGCAGGTGAGCGATGACGAGACGGTCGCGATCGTGCGGGTGCAGCTCGACGGCGCATCGTCCGAGGTGAGCTCCGAGACCATCGAGGCGCTCGTCGGCACCGCCGACACCGTCGACGTCCGCGTCGAGTTCGCCGGCCAGGTCTTCCAAGACACCACCGTCGGGCTCACCGTGAGCGAGGTGCTCGGCGTGCTGTTCGCGGGCGCCGTGCTTATCATCACCTTCGGCTCGCTGCGCGCGGCGTGGATGCCCCTCGCGACGGCCATCATCGGCGTCGGCATCGTCGTCGGCGGCATCCTCGGCCTCGCGGCGTTCCTGCCGGTCTCGAGCTCGGCCCCGCTGCTCGCCGTCATGATCGGCCTCGCGGTCGGCATCGACTACGCGCTGTTCATCCTGTCGCGGCACCGCGGCCAGCTCGCCCGCGGCATGGATCCGGCCGAGTCCGCTGCCGTCGCCGTCGGCACCGCGGGCAGCGCCGTCGTGTTCGCGGGGGCGACGGTCATCATCGCGCTCCTCGGACTGCTCGTCGTCGGCATCCCCTTCCTCTCCGTGATGGGTGTGGGCGCGGCCTTCGCCGTGCTCATCGCGATTGCCGCCGCCGTGACGCTGCTGCCCGCCCTCCTGGGCGTCGCGGGGGCGAAACTCGTGCCGCGCGAGGGCTCTCGAGCCTGGAAGCTCGCCCACCCCGACGCCGCCTCCGCTCCGACCATGGGTCGACGCTGGGTGCGCGGTGTCATGAAGCGCCCCGTGCTCACGAGCATCTCGGTCGTCGCCGTGCTCGGCGTGCTCTCGATCCCCGCCTTCGCGCTCGACCTCAACCTGCCCGACGGCGGCAGCGAGCCGGCCGGCTCGACCCAGCGCGAGGCCTATGACATCATCGCCGACGCGTTCGGGCCGGGCACGGCGGGGCCGCTCCTCGTCACCCTCGACATCACGCAGACGACTGACATCCTCGACGACCTCGCAGCGATCCGAGGCGAGCTCGAGGCGGTCGACGGTGTCGCGAGCGTGAGCCCCGGCATCCCGTCGCCGGGCCTCGAGACCGCGATCTTCCAGGTGGCGCCCGAAACGGCACCCGACGACCCCGCCACCAAGCTCGTCGTGGCCGACCTGCGGGCGGCGGGCGCGCAGATCGAGGCCGAGTTCGGCACCCCGCTCGCCGTCACCGGCGTGACGGCCGTCGGCATCGACATCTCGACGCGGCTCACCAACGCGCTCGTCCCCTTCGGTCTCGTCGTCGTCGGGCTCTCGGTCGTGCTGCTCATGGCCGTGTTCCGCTCGGTGCTCGTGCCCGTCAAGGCGGCCCTGGGCTTCCTGCTGTCGGTCGGCAGCGCCATGGGCGTCACCGTCGCCGTCTTCCAATGGGGATGGGGCGCCGAGCTGCTGCACGCCGAGCCCGGCCCCATCCTCAGCTTCATGCCAATCATCCTCATGGCCGTGCTGTTCGGCCTCGCCATGGACTACGAGGTGTTCCTCGTCTCGGGCATGCGTGAGGAGTTCGTGCGCACGGGCGAGCCGCGCCGCTCGATCGAAGACGGCTTCGCCAACGGCGCGCGCGTCGTCACCGCCGCGGCGCTCATCATGTTCTTCGTCTTCGCGGCGTTCGTGCCCGAGGGCTCGGGGCTCATCAAGCCCATCGCGCTGAGCCTCGCGGTCGGCATCGCCATCGACGCCTTCGTCGTCCGCATGACGCTCGGCCCGGCGATCATGGTGCTCTTCGGCCGGGCGGCCTGGTGGTTCCCGCGCGCGCTCGACCGCGTGCTGCCCGACCTCGATGTCGAAGGCGAGCGCCTGCGTCACCACCGCGATCATCGCGCGTGGGCCGAGACCCAGGGCGACGCCGTGATCGTCGCCGACCGGCTCGGTCTCGCCGGCACGGATGCTGAGCTCACGCTCGTCGCCGGCCCCGGCACGCGCATCGACCTCGTGGGTGACGCGGCCGAACGGCGGCTCGCCGGCGCCACGCTCGCCGGCTACCTGTCGCCGCGCTCGGGCCGCGCCCTCGTCGCCGGGGCCGTGCTGCCCTCCGAGTCGGGTCGCGCGTCGCGCCGCGTCACCCTTGTCGACGTGAGCGGCGACCGACTCGCCCCGACCGTGACCATCGCGGCGCTCGTGAGCGAGCGCATCGCGCTCGCCGCGGGGTACCCGCGCGGGCTCCGCCGCACTCGGCGCTGGATCGCCCGGCTCGCCGCGGCACTGAGCGCTCTCGACGTCGAACCCCTCGGCATCGCCGACCCCGAGACGATCGTGTCGGCACTCGACGCTCGTCGCCGGGCTCTCGTGCTCGCTGCGGTCGCGACGCTCGACGCGACCCCCGTGATCGTGCTCGACCACCGCGACGACGCGCTCACCGCCGACGATGTCGCGCTGCTCGACGCGCTCGTCCAGCGGCTCGCCCCGACCCCGGTCGTGCGGCTCTGGGGCCGCGAGCCGGGCAGCCCGATCGCGGCGGAGGCGTTGACCGTGCGCCTCGATTCCGCATCCGCCCTCATCGAAAGGAGCGGCGCATGACCGCCGCCTCGCCCCTCACCCCGACCCCCCTCGCGCACCGCGGCCGCCTGCGCCGCTGGTTCGCGCTCGTCGCCGCTGTCGCGGTGCCGCTCGCCCTCGTCGGCATCGCGCTCGCCGCGGTCGGCAACGACTCCTCGGCGTTGGAGCGCATCCCCGCGGCGGTCGTGAACGACGACGAGCTGCTCACCACGACCGACGCCGACGGTGCCGAGCAGATCGTCTTCGCGGGCCGCCAGCTCGTGACCGAGCTCACCGGCGGCGATGACACCGGCTTCTCGTGGCGCGTGACGAGCGCCGACGAGGCGGCCGCGGCGCTCGCGCGCGGCGAGGTGTATGCGGTGCTCACGATCCCCGCCGACTTCTCGGCCTCGCTGCTGACGATCGGCACGCCCGAGCCCGTGCAGGCGCAGTTGCAGATCGAGACGGATGACGCGCACAGCTACCTCGCCGGCTCGGTCGTGCAGGCGGTCGGCAGCGGTCTGGCCCAGCAGTTCGGCGCCGAGGTGACGGCGCAATACCTCGATGGGCTGACGAGCGGGCTCGGCGAGCTCGGCGCGGCCCTCGACACCGCCGCTGACGGGGCGACCCAGCTCGGCGATGGCGCGAGCGCCCTGAGCTCGGGGCTCGTCGAGCTCAGCGCGGGGGCGCAGGCCTCGGCCGGGGGAGCCCGCTCGCTCTCGTCCGGTGTGGCCGAGTACACGGCGGGAGTGTCGGCCCTCTCGACGGGGCTCGCTCAGCTGCGCGACGGCGCTACCCAGCTCGATCCGGCCCAGCAGGCGGTGGCCGGGATCCCGGCCAGCGCGGGATCCCTCGCGGGTCAGCTCTCGGCGCTCGCCGCCGCTGTCGCCTCATCGAACCTCAGCCCGGCCGACCAGCAGGCGTTCATCGACGCGCTCACCGACGCGCAGGTGCTCGCCGGCACGGCGGCTGCCGTGATCCCGCCGCTCACGAGCGGCCTCGACGGCATCCAGGCGGGCATCGCCGACAGCGCGCAGGGCGCCGCCGCGCTCGCCGCGGGAGGGCCCGCGCTGCGCAGCGGAGCCGGGCAGCTCGCGAGCGGCCTCGGCTCGCTCGCCGGCGGCACGACCGAGATCACCTCGGGCGCCGAGTCGCTCGCGGCGGGGGTCGACGAGCTCGCGACGGGACTCTCCTCCGGCGCCGGTCAGGTGCCCGAGGCGGGCGACAGCGCCGTGGCGAGCGAGCCGGTCGTCGTCGAGTCGACGCGCACCAACGCCGTCGACGGCGTCGGCTCCGTCATCGCCGAGACGCTCGTGCCGATCGGGCTCTGGATCGGCGCGCTCGCGACCTTCCTCGCCCTGCGACCCGCCGCCCGTGGCGTCATCGGCACGTCGGCGGCGGGCGGCATCATCGTGCGTCGAGCCGTCGGCCGCGCATCCCTCATCGCCCTCGCCCAGGCCGCGCTCGTGACGGCGCTCGTGCACGCGGTGAGCGGGGTCGACCTCGCCCTCCTGCCCGCGACGCTCGCTCTCACGAGCATCATCGCCCTCGCGTTCACGGCGCTGCACGCGGCGCTCACGCTCACCCTCGGGCGGGCGGGGCTCGTCGTCTCGCTGCTGCTGCTCGCCGTGCAGATCGTCGCGACCGGCGGCATCATCCCGATCGCCGCGCTCGCCGACCCGTTCCCGGCCCTGAGCGCCGTGCTGCCGCTCACCTATGCGGTTGACGGCATGCAGGCGCTGCTGGCGGGCGGCGACCCCGCTCGCGTCGTCGCGGCGGTCGCGGTCATGGCGCTGCTCGGCGGGGTGTCGCTGCTCGTCGCGCGGCTCGCGGCCGGCCGGGCGCGGCGGCGGGATGCTCTCGCCGCGTTCGCCCCGACCCTCGTACCGGCCGCCGCGTGACGGCGGGGATGCTCGCGCCGAGAATCCCCGCCCCGCACAGCAGTGCGGGCCGCGAGCTGAACGCTCGCGCCCCGCACCGGTCGTGCTACTCGAGCCTCACTCCTTGGTGAGCTCGTGCGTTCCGCCGCTCATGGCGTACTCCTCCTCGGGGGAGAGCACGAGCTGCTTGCGGTAGTGCAGACCGAAGCCGAGCAGGATCAGCGCGTAGACGATGATGATCGCCACGATGGCCGCCTGGAAGGCCGGGTTGATGAGCAGACCGACGAAGACCAGAGCGGCGATCGCTGCGGCGCTGTAGGCGCCGAACGTGCCCCACGGGCTCTTGTACGGGCGGTTCACGTCGGGGAACTTCCGGCGCAGGATGAGGAACGACACCATCTGCAGGAAGTACGCGACGACCGCGCCCCACACCGCGATGTTGAGGATGATCGCTCCGGCCACCGCGCCGAGGCCCTCCGGGTCGGCCCGACCGAGCAGGTCGAGCACGACGATCGCGACGAAGCCGACGACCGCTCCCACGGTGAGCGCGACCCACGGGGTCTTGTTCTTGCCGGTGAGCGACAGGAACTTCGGGTAGTAGCCGGCCCGCGACAGGGAGTACATGTTGCGCCCGTAGGCGAACATGATGCCGTGCAGCGAGGCCAGCAGGCCGATGAGCGCGAAGATCGCGAGCAGAGCCGCGAGCTCGTCGCCGACGATGGCCCGGAAGCCGTCGAGCAGCGGTTCGAGCGAGACGCCCGTCGCCTCGGCTCCGAGCACGCCCGTGTTGAGGAAGAGCACGAGCACACCGGTGACGATGAGCGTTCCGCGGGCGATCACGCCGGCCCGGGGGATGTCCTTCTCCGGCGTGTGCGACTCCTCCGCCGCGAGCGGCAACTCCTCGATGCCGAGGAAGAACCACATCGCGAACGGCAGGGCGAACAGGATGGCGAGCCAGCCCTCGGGCAGGAACGTCGACGATCCGGCGACGTCGGGGTTCGGCGCCATGTCCCACAGCTTGTCGAACGAGAACAGGCCCGAGGCGAGGGCCATGACCGAGAACACCAGGATGATGCCGATGGCGATGATCGAGACGATGATGGCGAAGCGGAACGAGATGTGCGCACCCGCGGCGTTGAGGGCGACGAACGCGACGTAGAGCACGATCCACCAGATCCACATGTTGCCCGATTCGGCGAGCGAGAAGTTCAGTAGCCCGCCCGTCACGCCGTCGAGGTACTGGGCGGAGAAGAACACGACGACGGCCGTGGTCGCGACGTACTCGATGGTCTCCGCGGCACCGGTGATGAGGCCTCCCCACGGTCCCATCGCCGATCGACCGAACGAGTACGCGCCGCCCGTGTGGGGCATGGCCGCCGACATCTCGCTGATCGAGAAGGTCAGGCCGTAGTTACATGACGACGAGCACGACGAAGGCGATGAGCATGCCGCCGAAGCCCGCGAAGTCGATGCCGAAGTTCCAGCCCGAGAAGTCGCCGGAGATGACCGCGGCGACGGCGAGGCCCCAGAGGCCCCAGACGCCTGCCGATCGGCGCAGCCCGCGCTTCTCGAAGTACGTGTCGTCGACGCTGGTGTACGTGACACCGCCCGTCGCTTTCGTTGTTTCCGCCATTCAGTCCTCCTGGGGGGTGGTGGGGATGGGTCGGCACGCGGGCTACGACGCCGCGTCGCGCCTTGGCACATGAGCATGGCCGCAAAGGTCTGGCTTGTCCACCATTAGAAACGAAAAGGTCAGTCGTTTTCGCAATGCACCCCGGGCCGCTGTGGTACTAATGGTCGACACTCGAGCCAAGGGAGGCCCCATGTCTGCAGCGCCGTCGACGGTCCGCTCCGGAAACCTGACGATCGCCGAGCTCGAGCAGCTCATCGATGCGGGTGAGATCGACACCGTCATCGTCGCCTTCGCCGACATGCAGGGCCGCCTCGTCGGCAAGCGCGTCTCGGCCCGGCTTTTCCGCGAGGAGGTCGCCGCGCACGGCGCCGAGTGCTGCAACTATCTGCTGGCCGTCGACGTCGAGATGAACACCGTCGCGGGCTACGCCCTCTCGTCGTGGGAGACCGGCTACGGCGACATGGTCATGCAGCCCGACCTCGGCACGCTGCGGCGCATCCCGTGGCTTCCGGGAACGGCGCTCGTCATCGCCGACCTGCTCCGCATGGACGGCGGCACGGTCGCTCCGAGCCCCCGGCAGATCCTTCAGCAGCAGATCGATCGCCTCGCCGCGCACGGGCTCGTGCCCTACGTCGGCACCGAGCTCGAGTTCATCGTCTTCGACGAGAGCTACCGGCAGGCCTGGGCGAAGGGCTACGACAACCTGACGCCGGCGAGCGACTACAACATCGACTACGCCCTGCTCGCCTCCAGCCGCATGGAGCCGCTGCTGCGCGACATCCGCAACGGCATGGACGGTGCTGGCATGTACTGCGAGGGCGTGAAGGGCGAGTGCAACTTCGGGCAGCAGGAGATCGCCTTCCGCTACGCGCACGCCCTCGCGACGTGCGACAACCACGTCATCTACAAGAACGGCGCGAAAGAGATCGCCGACGCCCATGGCAAGGCGCTGACCTTCATGGCGAAGTTCAACGAGCGCGAGGGCAACAGCTGCCACATCCACTTGAGCGTGCGCGGCACCGACGGCTCGGCCGTGATGGCCGGCGAGGGCCCGCACGGCTTCTCGCCGCTCATGGAGCACTGGCTCGCCGGCCAGCTCGCCGCCATGCGCGAGCTCAGCCTGTTCTTCGCCCCGACCATCAACTCGTACAAGCGCTACGTGCCGGGCAGCTTCGCCCCCACGGGCATCGCCTGGGGTGTCGACAACCGCACGTGCGCGCTGCGCGTGGTCGGGCAAGGCCACAGCCTGCGCATCGAGAACCGCGTGCCCGGCGGCGACGTCAACCCCTACCTCGCGACGGCGGCGATCATCGCGGCAGGCCTGCACGGCATCGAGAACAAGCTCACCCTGCCCGACATCTTCGAGGGCAACGCCTACGCGGCCGATCTGCCGCGCGTGCCCTCGACGCTGCGCGACGCGACCGAGCTGTTCGCGGGCTCCGAGCTCGCGCGCGCGGCGTTCGGCGACGAGGTCATGGCCCACTACCTCAACATGGCCGCCGTCGAGCTGTCGGCCTTCGACGCCGCGATCACCGATTGGGAGCGCATCCGTGGCTTCGAGCGTTTCTGAGCCGACGGGCGCCGCGCCCCGCCCCGTCATCGGGCTGACCACCTATCTCGAGCAGGCGACGAGCGGGGTGTGGGATGTCCCCGCCGCGTTCCTGCCGAAGGTCTACTTCGACGCCGTCGCGCGCGGGGGCGGCCTCGCCGTGCTGATCCCCCCGCAACCGATCGACGCCGCCGGTGCCGATGCGATCCTCGACGGGCTCGACGGTCTCATCATCACGGGCGGCAAGGACGTCGATTCGCGTCGGTACGGGCAGCAGCCCCACCCGACCAACGACGAGCCGCGACTCGACCGCGACGCGCTCGAAGACGCGCTGCTCGAGCGCGCCATCGCGCGCGACATGCCCTTCCTCGGCATCTGCCGCGGGCTCCAGGTGCTCAACACGATGCTCGGCGGCAGCCTCATCCAGCATCTGCCCGACGCGATCGGGTCGACGCGCTACAACGCGGGCGGGGGCGTGTTCACCCCCAACCCGGCGATCACGGTGCCCGGCACCCGCGCCGCCGCCCTTCTCGGCGAGCGCGTGACGGTGCAGAGCTACCACCATCAGGCGATCGACGAGGTCGCCGACGGCCTCACCGTGAGCGCGCGCGGCGACGACGGGGTCATCCAGGCCGTCGATGTCGACGCGCTCACCTTCGGGGTCGCCGTGCAGTGGCACCCGGAGGAGGACGCGGCGGAGGATGCCCGCCTGTTCGCCGCGCTCGTCGAGGCGGCGGCCGCGTACCGCGACAACCGGAAGGCCCGCGCATGAGCGAGACCACCCTCGTCAACCCTGCCGACGAGACCGTCATCGGCACCGTGCGGCACACGACCCTCGAGGAGGTCGACGCCGCTGTCGACCGCGCGGTCGTCGCCCAGCGCGCGTGGGCCGCGCTCGCGCCGGTCGACCGGGCCCGCGCGCTGCGTCGTTTCGCCGCGACCGTCGACGCGCACATCGAGGAGCTCGCGCAGCTCGAGGTGCGCAACTCGGGCCACCCGATCGGCGCCGCCCGCTGGGAGGCGGGCAACGTGCGCGACGTGCTCGACTACTACAGCGGCGCGCCCGAACGGCTCATCGGCCAGCAGATCCCCGTCGCGGGCGGGCTCGACGTCACCTTCCACGAGCCGCTCGGCGTGGTCGGAGTCATCGTGCCCTGGAACTTCCCCATGCCGATCGCCGGCTGGGGCTTCGCGCCCGCCCTCGCTGCGGGCAACGCCGTGCTGCTCAAGCCCGCCGACTGGACGCCGCTCACGGCGATCCGCCTCGGCGAGCTCGCGCTCGAGTCGGGCCTGCCCGAGCACCTCTTCCAGGTGCTGCCGGGCCGCGGCTCCGTCGTCGGCGACCGCTTCGTCACGCACGAGAAGGTGCGCAAGGTCGTCTTCACCGGGTCGACCGAGGTCGGCAAGCACGTCATGGCCGGATGCGCGGCGCAGGTGAAGCCCGTCACGCTCGAGCTCGGCGGCAAGAGCGCGAACATCGTCTTCGCCGACGCCGATCTCGAGGCAGCGGCATCCGGAGCCCCCGGTTCGGTCTTCGACAACGCGGGGCAGGACTGCTGCGCGCGCTCGCGCCTGCTCGTGCAGCGCAGCGTGCTCGACCGCTTCCTCGAGCTGCTCGAGCCGGCCGTGCGGGGGTTCCGCGTCGGCGACCCGAACGATGAGGCGACCGAGATGGGGCCGCTCGTCTCGAAGGGCCACTTCGAGAACGTCGCCGCCTTCCTCGACGGGAGCGTGCCCGTCGCGTTCACGGGCACGGCCCCCGACGGCCCCGGCTACTGGATGGCGCCGACCGTGCTGCTGCCCACCCGCACCGACCGCGTCGCGACGGAGGAGATCTTCGGCCCCGTCGTCTCGGTGCTGCCCTTCGACGACGAGGCCGACGCGATCGCGCTCGCGAACGACTCGATCTTCGGTCTGTCGGGCTCGATCTGGACGCGCGACCTCGGTCGCGGCATCCGCGTCGCCCGCGGGGTCGAGAGCGGCGCGCTGAGCGTCAACTCGCACTCCTCCGTGCGGTACGCGGCCCCCTTCGGCGGGTTCAAGCAGAGCGGACTCGGGCGCGAGCTCGGTCCGGATGCTCCGCTCGCCTTCACCGAGACCAAGAACGTCTTCTTCTCCCACAGCTAAGGAGCTCGCCATGACCATCACCCCCATCGACCTGACGCAGCGCCTGAAGGGCAAGGTCGCCGTCATCACGGGCGGCGCCAGCGGCATCGGTCTGGCCACCGCGCGCCGCTTCGCCGCCGAGGGCGCGACCGTCGTCATCGGCGACATGAACCCCGAATCGGGCGAGGCCGCCGCGGCCGAGGTCGGCGGCCTGTTCGTGAAGGTCAATGTGACCGACGAGGCCGAGGTCAACAACCTCTTCGACACGGCGCAGTCCACCTACGGCTCGCTCGACATCGCCTTCAACAACGCCGGCATCTCGCCGCCCGACGACGACTCGATCGAGACCACCGAGCTGCCCGCGTGGGACAAGGTGCAGGAGGTCAACCTCAAGAGCGTCTACCTGTGCTCGCGCGCCGCGCTGCGCCACATGGTCGCCCAGCAGTCGGGCTCGATCATCAACACCGCCAGCTTCGTCGCCGTCATGGGCAGCGCGACGAGCCAGATCTCGTACACCGCGAGCAAGGGCGGCGTGCTCGCCATGACCCGCGAGCTCGGCGTGCAGTTCGCCCGGCAGGGCATCCGCGTGAACGCCCTGTGCCCCGGCCCCGTCAACACGCCCCTGCTGCAGGAGCTCTTCGCGAAAGACCCCGAGCGCGCCCAGCGGCGGCTCGTGCACATTCCGAAGGGCCGCTTCGCCGAGGCGGAAGAGCTAGCGGCGGCGGTCGCCTTCCTCGCGAGCGACGACGCCTCCTTCATCACCGCCTCGACGTTCCTCGTCGACGGTGGCATCAGCGGCGCCTACGTGACGCCGCTGTAGGGTCGCGAGCATGGCGGGCGGTGACGAGGCGGCAGAGCGCGGAGTCGAGCCCGCGGGCAGCGTCGAGCCGCTCGAATCGCTCGCGCACGAGGCGCTGTCGCGCCCGGTGCGCGGCGGCAACGCGTTCGAGGAGACGCTCGCGCGGCTGCTGCAGCTCATCCGGCTCGGCCTCGTCGCGCCGGGCGACGCCCTCGCCCCCGAGCGCGAGCTCGCGGCGCGCTTCGAGGTGAGCCGCGACACCGTGCGCGAGGCCATCCGCTCGCTCGCCGACGCCGGCTACCTCGAGTCGCGCCGCGGTCGCTACGGGGGCACGTTCGTCTGCGATCCGCTGCCCGTCACGGGCGGCGACCCCGCGCCGTCGGTGACTCCCGCCGAGCTCGACGACATCCTCACCCTCCGCGCCGTGCTCGAAGTGGGGGCCGCGCGCGCCGCGGCCGCCCGCACGCTCACGGCGTCCGAGCGGGAGTCGCTCGGCGCGCGGCTGCACGAGCTCGCCGCCGCCGACCCCGCCGACTACCGCCGGCTCGACTCGAGGCTGCACCTGACGATCGCCGAGCTCTCGGGCAGCCCGAGCCTCGTCTCGCTCGTCGCCGAGAACCGCATGAGCGTGAACCGGCTGCTCGACCGCATCCCCCTGCTCGCGCCCAACATCGCGCACTCCGACCAGCAGCACGAGCAGATCGTCTGGGCCGTGCTCATGGGCGACCCCGACCGTGCCGCGACCGCGATGACGGAGCACCTCGAGGGCTCGCAGTCGCTGCTGCGGGCGTTCCTCAGCTAGACGTCGGAGGTGTCGCGTCCGGGCGTCCGGTCGTGCCGCTCGCCGTCCGGGTGCCCGCGGTGTGCTGGCGGGCGAATGCGAGAGTCTCCCGCAGCCACGCGAGACGGCGCTCGTCATCGGTGCCGCACGCGCGCGAGTTGATCTCGGCGACGATCGACCCGTCGAATCCGCTCGCCGCGAGCAGCGCGAGTACCTCGGCGACCGGCTGGGCGCCGCGCCCCGGAACGAGGTGCTCGTCGAACAGCTTCGTGTTCGGCTCGACGCTCGAGCCGTCGCACAGGTGCACATGCCGCAACCGGTCGCCCCAGCGCTGCGCGAGGTCGAGCGCGCTCACCCCGGCGAGGGCGGCGTGCGAGAAGTCGAGGGTCAGGGCCGAGATGTCGAGCACACCCGGATCCCAGTGCGGCGCGTAGGGGTGCCGGTCGCGCCCGCGCACGGTGAGCGGGAACATGTTCTCGGCCGCGATCGTGATGCCCGACGAGGCCTGCAGCTCGCGCACCGTCTCGACGAAGGCGGCCGCGCTGCGGCGCTGCCAGCGGTAGGGCGGGTGCACGACGACCGTGGTCGCTCCCACGTCGCGCGCGAGAGCCAGGCTGCGCTCGAGCTTGACGCGCGGGTTGCGGCCGAACACGAAGGTGCTGAAGAACAGCACGGGGGCGTGGATGCTGAGCACGGGCATCCCGAACCGCTCGCTCAGCGCGCCGATGACGCGGGGGTCGTGCGTGTCGCGGTCGCTCGTCACCATGATCTCGACCCCGTCGAAGCCGGCCTCGGCGGCCAATCGGAAGGCGTCGTGCAGGCGCCGCGGCAGCACGCTCGTGGTGCCCATGCCGATGCTGATCACGTCGTCACTGTACGACGACGCCCCACGCGCGGGCCGCAGGCCCGGGTGAACGCCGCATGACGATCGGTCGAATCGTCGACCCTCTGCGGGTCGCCCCCGCGGGAGGGGCTCGGAGCCTCGGCTGATACCGTGGAACGAGCCGGACAGCCCCGCACCGAACGATTCCCCCGGATCGCACTACCGGAGACGAGCGAGCGACATGACCGACACCATCCGCCACGACTTCGTCGTGGTCTCGAACCGACTGCCCGTCGACCGCGTGATCGACGCGGACGGCGTCGAGCGTTGGCAGCGCTCGCCGGGCGGCCTCGTGACGGCGCTCGAGCCCGTCATGCGCGCCTCGCGCGGGGCGTGGGTCGGCTGGGCCGGCCAGCCCGATCTGACCATCGAGCCCTTCGTCTCCGACGACGCGACCCTCGTTCCGGTGCCGCTGAGCCCGCTCGAGATCGAGCAGTACTACGAGGGCTTCAGCAACGACACCCTGTGGCCGCTGTATCACGACGTCATCGCGCCCCCGAGCTTCCACCGCGAGTGGTGGGAGGCCTACGTCGAGGTCAACCAGCGATTCGCCGACGCGAGCGCTCGCGTCGCCGCGCCCGGCGCGACCGTCTGGGTGCAGGACTACCAGCTGCAGCTCGTGCCGCGCATGCTGCGCGAGCAGCGGCCCGACCTCACGATCGGCTTCTTCAACCACATCCCCTTCCCGCCGTACGGCATCTACGCACAGCTGCCGTGGCGGCGCCAGGTGATCGAGGGCCTGCTGGGCGCCGACGTCATCGGGTTCCAGCGGGTCGCCGATGCGGGCAACTTCTCGCGCGCCGTGCGCCGGTTGTTCGGCTACGCGACGCGCACCCCCGAGATCCACGTCCCCGACGGGCTCGGCGGCCACCGCTCCGTCATCGCCAAGGCCTTCCCGATCTCGATCGACGTCGAGAGCTTCGAGCAGATCGCCCGCCGGCCCGAGGTGCAGGCGCGCGCGCAGCAGATCCGCGACGATCTCGGCAACCCCTCGACGATCCTGCTGGGGGTCGACCGCCTCGACTACACGAAGGGCATCCGGCATCGCCTGAAGGCGTTCGGCGAGCTGCTGCGCGACGGCGCGCTCTCGGTGGGGGATGCCGTGCTCGTGCAGGTCGCGAGCCCGAGCCGCGAGCGCGTCGCGGCCTACATGCAGCTGCGCGATGAGATCGAGCTCACGGTGGGGCGCCTCAACGGCACGTACGCCACCATCAGCCACAGCGCCGTCGCCTACCTGCATCACGGGTATCCGCGGGAGGAGATGGTGGCGCTCTACCTCGCCGCCGATGTCATGCTCGTCACCGCCCTGCGCGACGGCATGAACCTCGTGGCGAAGGAATACGTGGCCTGCCAGCTCGATGAAGACGGCGTGCTCGTGCTGAGCGAGTTCGCCGGTGCCGCCGACGAGCTGAAGAACGCCCTGCTCGTCAACCCGCACGACATCGACGGGCTGAAGGCGGCGATGGTCGCTGCCGTGCGGATGCCGCAGCGCGAGCGCACGACCCGCATGCGCGCCCTGCGGCGCCGCGTGCGCGAGAACGATGTGGCGCGCTGGTCGAGCACCTTCCTCGACACGCTGCGGCACGCGAACCACCACTCCGATGCTCGCTGACGCCGCGCTCGATGCGGCCCTGCTCGCCGCCCTCGACGCGTTCGCGAGGCGCGAGCGCGTGCTCGTCGCCCTCGACTTCGACGGCACGCTCGCGCCCGAGGTCGACGACCCCGGGCAGGCGCGGGCCCTGCTCGAGGCTCAGAGCGCCCTGCTCAGACTGCGCGCCCTGCCCGGCACGATCGTCGCCCTCGTGTCGGGCCGCGCGCTCGAGAGCCTCGCGGCGGTGGGCGGGTTGCCCGACGATGCTCCGCTGATCGGCTCGCACGGGCTCGAGGTGCGTTTCACCGCGGGGGATGCCCGCCCGGCCGTCGACGCCGCCGACCGCGAGCGCGTGCGCGCCCTGCGATCGCGGCTCGAGCCGCTCGTGGGCGCGACCGCGGGGGCGTGGATCGAGGATAAGCCGGCGGGTTTCGCGGTGCATACCCGCCTCGTCGACGCGACCGCGGCATCCGCCCTCGTCGAGGCTGTTCGCGGGGAGGCGCATGCCGCCGACCCGGAACTCACGGTGCGCGACGGCAAGAACGTCGTCGAGTTCGCTGTGCGCGACGCGACGAAGGGCGACGGCCTGCGCGCCCTCCGGGCGCGGTTCGCCCCCGACGCCGTGCTGTTCGCGGGCGATGACGTGACCGACGAAGACGCCCTCGCCGTGCTCGAGCCGGGCGATCTGGGCATCAAGGTGGGCCCGCCGCCCACCGCGGCCGCGCATCGCGTGGCGGGCCCGGCCGAGGTGGCGGCGCTGCTGCACCGGCTCGCCGACGTTCGGGATGCTCTCGGCTCACGCCCGGTAGACTGAGGGCATCCGGCGATCGCGCCGTGACGCCCTGCCCCCTTGCCGAACCGCCGACACCGAGGGAGGACGCATGCTCATCGTCCTGATGGTGTTCGGCGCGGCCGCGATCGCCGTGCTTCCGCTCGCGCCACGGCTCGGGGCGCGCGTGTTCTGGGTCGCCGCGCTCGTGCCGCTCGGAGCCTTCGTGCACACGGCGCTGCAGGCGCCCGCCGTTCTGTCGCAGAACCCCGCGGTGGTGCCGGTCGAGCGGCTGACCTGGATCCCCCAGCTCGAGCTGACTCTCGATCTGCGCATGGACACCCTCTCGTGGGTGCTCGCCCTCGTCGTGACCGGCGTCGGAAGCCTCGTGCTGATCTACTGCGCGGCCTACTTCCGCGACGACGAGCCCGGGCTCGGGCGCTTCGCGACCGTGCTGCTGGCCTTCGCCGGCGCCATGTACGGCCTCGTGCTGGCCGACGACGTCTACCTGCTCTTCGTGCTGTGGGAGGCCACGAGCGTCTTCTCCTACCTGCTCATCGGCCACTACACGCACCGCAGGGCCAGCCGCGGCGCCGCGCTGCAGGCCCTCATCACGACGACGCTCGGCGGCCTCGTCATGCTCGTGGGCCTCGTGCTGCTGGCCGTGCAGGCGGGCACGTCGAACCTCACGGCGATCTTGGCCGAGCTCCCGGCGGGGCCGCTCACGACGACCGCGATCATGCTCGTGCTGGTCGGCGCGCTGTCGAAGTCGGCGATCGTGCCGCTGCACTTCTGGCTGCCCGGCGCGATGGCCGCGCCCACCCCGGTGAGCGCCTACCTGCATGCCGCGGCCATGGTGAAGGCGGGCATCTACCTGATCTTGCGGCTCGCCCCCGCGGGCGTCGACGTGCCGGGATGGCGCGAGGTGCTCGTGGTGCTCGGTCTCGCGACGCTGCTGCTCGGCGGCTGGGCGGCGCTCAAGCAGACCGATCTCAAGCTGCTGCTCGCCTACGGCACCGTCAGCCAGCTCGGCCTGCTCGTCGTCGTCGCCGGTTTCGGCACGCGCGACACCGCGCTCGCCGCGCTCGCCCTCCTGCTCGCGCACGCACTGTTCAAGGCGGCGCTCTTCCTCGTCGTCGGCATCATCGACCACGAGGCGGGCACCCGCGATCTGCGCAAGCTTTCGGGCCTCGGCCGGCGCTCGCCGTGGCTCGCCGGCATCGCCGCCGTCGCGCTGGCCTCGATGGCGGGGGTGCCGCCCGTGATCGGCTTCGTCGCGAAAGAGACCGTGCTGTACTCGCTGCTCGCGGCGGCCACCGGGCAGACGGGCGAGGCGCCGCTCGACGCCGCGGCTCAGGGGTGGGCGACCGTCGCACTCGTCGGCGTGGTGGTGGGGTCGGCGCTCACCGTCGCGTACAGCATCCGGTTCTTCTGGGGGGCCTTCGCCCGCAAGCCCGGCGTCGACGACGTCACCGCGCTCGCGACCGTGAGCCGCCGGTTCCTGCTCGCGCCCGCCGTGCTCGCCGTCACGAGCCTCGCCCTCGGGCCGCTCGCGAGCCTCGTCGATGCCGGCATCGCCGGGTACCCCGCGCTCTTCCCGTATCCGGGTGAGGGGGCCTACCACCTCGCCCTGTGGCACGGGCTCACTCCCGAGCTCGGCCTCTCGGTGCTCGCGATCGGCCTGGGCGCCGCGCTCTTCGCGGCCCGCGCCCCGGTCGCCCGCCTGCAGGCCCGGCTCGCCCGCGACTACACGGCATCCGACGCCTATTGGGACTCGGTCGGGGCGGTCGACCGCCTGGCCGTGCGCGTCACGAGCCTCACCCAGCGCGGCTCGCTGCCGTTCTACCTCGGGGTGATCCTCGTCGTCTTCATCGCGGTGACCGCGACGGGCCTGCTGCTCGGAGACACCTGGCCGGCCGCGCTGCGCCTCTGGGACCACCCCGCGCAGCTCGCGATCGGTGCCGTCATGATCATCGCCGCCATCGCGGCGACCCAGGCGCAGAAGCGCTTCGCCGCGCTCGTCATCGTCGGGGTCACGGGCTTCGGGATGTCGGCGCTGTTCGCCCTCCAGGGCGCCCCCGACCTCGCCCTCACCCAGGTCCTCGTCGAAGTGGTCACCCTCATCGCCTTCGTGCTCGTGCTGCGACGGCTCCCGGCCCGCCTCGGCGACAAGCACGGCAGCACCCACCGCCTGCTGCGCGCCGGCATCGGCATCGGCGTGGGCCTCGTCATGGCGCTCGTCGCCGTGATCGTCGCCGGCGCGCGCATCGAGCAGCCCATCTCGCTCGCCTGGCCGCAGCTGGCCTACGAGATCGGGCACGGCCGCAACATCGTCAACGTCGCCCTCGTCGACCTGCGTGGGTGGGACACCATGGGCGAGCTCGCCGTCGTCATCGCCGCGGCCACGGGCGTCGCGAGCCTGCTGTTCCTGCGCAGCCGCGGAGACGCACCGCCCCGCATCGGCCGAGCGACGGTCAAGCGGCGCATCTCGGCCCGCCTCGACCGCGTGCGCGAGCAGGGTGAGCAGGGCGAGCTGCGCAACGCCTGGATCCTCGCCGGCCCGACGCTCGACCCACGGCACCGGTCGATCCTTCTCGAGGTGGTCGTGCGGCTCACCTTCCACGCGATCATCGTCATCTCGCTCTACCTGCTGTTCGCCGGCCACAACCTGCCGGGCGGGGGCTTCGTCGGCGGGCTCGTCGCCGGGCTCGCCCTCGTCGCCCGCTATCTCGCCGGGGGGCGCTACGAGCTGAGCGCCGCTCTGCCGCTCGGGGCGGGCGCCGTGCTCGGCACGGGCCTCATCATCGCCGCGGGCACCGCCCTCGTGCCGGTGCTCCTCGGCGCCCCGCCGCTCACCTCGGCCTACTGGGAGGGCGAGGTGTGGCTGCTCGGCGAGATCGAGTTCGTCACCTCGACGATCTTCGACATCGGCGTCTACCTCGTGGTCGTCGGGCTCGTGCTCGACGTGCTGCGCAGCCTCGGCGGTGAGGTCGACCGCCAGGGCGGCGATGAGCTCGCGCCCGCCGGGCGCTCCGGCGCCGCATCCGGCTCTCTCATCACGGAGCCCACGGCACCCACAGGAGGTGCCCGATGACCGTCTCCCTCGTGCTCGTCGTCGTGATGGCCGCGCTCATCGCGTGCGGCGTCTACCTGCTGCTCGAACGCAGCCTCACCCGCGTCGTGCTCGGGTTCCTGCTCATCGGCAACGGCGTGAACCTGCTCATCCTCATCATGGGCGGCCCGTCGGGCTTCGCGCCCATCTACGACGAGAGCCTCGACCCTGGCGAGTACAACGACCCGCTGCCGCAAGCGCTCATCCTCACCGCGATCGTCATCACCTTCGCCGTCTCCGCCTTCCTGCTCGCGCTCATATACCGGTCGTGGCGCCTCGCGAACGCCGATGATGTCTCCGACGACGCCGACGACGTGGCGCTGCGGTCGGGAACCCTCACCATGCCGATCGAAGAGGTCTCGCCCGACGAGGGCGACACCGACTTCCCGGTGGAGGTCAGCCGATGATGGCCGCGCTCGTCGCTCTCGTCGTGCTCGTGCCGCTGCTCGCGGCCGCGCTCACCCTGGTGCTCGGGCGCCGCGCGCGGCCGCAGCGCATCGTCGCGGCCCTCGCCCTCGTGGTCGTGCTCGGCATGAGCATCGCCCTGCTCATCGGGGTCGATGCGGGAGACGCGATCGTCGTCGAGGCGGGCAACTGGCCGGCGCCGTTCGGCATCGTGCTCGTGGTCGACCGGCTCTCGGCGCTCATGCTCGTCGTGTCGTCGCTCGTGCTGCTCGCCGTGCTCATCTTCTCCATCGGTCAGGGTCTCGCCGACGGAGACGACGAGACTCCCGTCTCGATCTACTACCCGACCTACCTGATCCTCACCACGGGGGTCATGGTCGCTTTCGTCGCGGGCGACCTGTTCAACCTCTACGTGGGCTTCGAGATCCTGCTCGTGGCGAGCTACGTGCTCATCACGCTCGGCGGCACGCAGGCGCGCATCCGTGCCGGTGTCACCTACGTCATCGTGAGCCTGCTGTCGTCGATCCTCTTCCTCGCCTCGATCGGCATGGTCTACGGCGCCCTCGGAACCGTGAACCTCGCGCAGGTCGCCGAGCGGGTGCAAGACCTCCCCGTCGACGTGCAGATCTTGCTGCACGTCATGCTGCTCGTCGCCTTCGGCATCAAGGCGGCCGTCTTCCCGCTCTCGTTCTGGCTGCCCGACAGCTACCCTTCGGCACCCGCCCCGGTCACCGCGGCCTTCGCCGGCCTGCTCACCAAGATCGGCGTCTACGCGATCATTCGCGTCGAGACCGTCATCTTCCCGACCCCCGAGCTCAACCCGGCGCTCATGGTGCTCGCGCTGCTGACCATGGTGGTCGGCGCGCTCGGTGCGGTCGCCCAAGCGGATATCAAGCGCATCCTGTCATTCACGCTCGTGAGCCACATCGGGTACATGATCCTCGGCGTCGCCCTCGGCACGGTGGCGGGCACGGCCGCGGCGATCTACTACATCGTGCATCACATCGTCGTGCAGACCACCCTCTTCCTCGCCGCGGGCCTCGTGGAGCGCGAGGCCGGCAGCACGTCGATCACCCGCATCGGCGGCCTGCTCGCGAGCGCACCGCTCGTCGCCGTGTTGTTCTTCATCCCCGCCCTCAACCTCGGCGGCATCCCGCCGTTCTCCGGGTTCATCGGCAAGCTGGGGCTCTTCCAGGCCACCGCGGCCCAAGGGGATGCCCTCGCCTACGTGCTGATCGGCGCCGGAGCCCTCGTCTCCCTCCTCACGCTCTACGCGCTCGTGCGCGTCTGGAACCTCGTGTTCTGGCGGCCCGCGGGCGATGTGGAGGGTGACGAGACCCGTCTGCTCCGCGCGGTCGAAGAGGCGCCCGACAGCGGCGACGCGCCCTCCGAGACCCGAACGACCCCCCGTCTGATGACGCTCAGCACCGCGGGCATGGTCGTCGTCGGTCTCGCCCTCACCGTGTTCGCCGGGCCGCTCTACGCGGTCGCCGATCGGGCGGCGCAGAACCTCGACGGAGCGGAGTCGTACATCGAGCTCGTGCTGCCGGGTGCGACCACCGGGGAGGGATCCCGATGAGCGACGCGACGACGCCGGTGCAGCGCACCCGCGTCACGGTGCGCCAGCAGCTTCCCCTCCTGGCGGCGCTCGTGCTGCTCTGGATGATGCTGTGGGGCTCCGTCACACCCCTGACGATACTCACGGGCATCATCGTGGCGCTCGCCGTCACGCGCGCCTTCTACCTCCCCGCCGTCGAGCTCTCGGGGCGCTTCAACCCGTTCTGGTTCGTCGTCTTCGTCGGGCGGGTGCTCGGGGAGATGGTGGTCGCGTCGTTCCAGGTGGCGCTTCTCGCCCTCGGGCCGCGCGCGCGCCACGGCAGCGCGCTCATCAAGGTCGACCTGACGACGCGCTCCGACTTCATCCTCACCGGCACCGCGCTCGCGGTCTCGCTCGTGCCGGGTTCGATCGTCGTCGAGGTCGACCGCGCGAGCACGGTGCTGTACGTGCACTCGCTGTCGGTGCGCACCGCGGCCGACGTCGAGAAGGCGCGCGCCCACGTGCTCGGGCTCGAGCGCGATCTGCTGCGGGCGTGGGGCTCGAAGGCCGAGTGGGAGGCGGTGCGCGCATGACCGTGCTGCACATCATCGCCGGAGCGATCGCGGCCGCGGCCGTGCTCCTCGTCCTCCTGCGTCTCATCACGGGGCCGACGCTCATCGATCGCCTCATCGCGAGCGACGTCATGCTCACCACCCTGATCCTCGTGATCGGCGCCGAGATGGTGATCTCGGGTCACACGCGCTCGATCCCGCTCATGGTCGTGCTCGCCGCCACGGCGATCCTCGGCAGCGTGGCCGTGGCGCGCTTCATCACGCGCGCGGGCGCCGATCAGAGCAGTGCGGTGGCGGGGGAGGACGACGATGCTCGACGCTGAGCCGTGGAACGGCATCCTCGACACCGTCGCGGCGGTGCTCCTCATCATCGCCGCGCTGCTGACGCTCGCGGCCGCGATCGGCCTGCACCGGTTCCCCGACCCGATCTCGCGGCTGCATGCGGCCACGAAGCCGCAGATCCTCGGGCTCATCCTCGTCGTCATCGCCCTCGCGCTCAGCGCGCGCAGCGGCACCGTGCTGCTGCTGCTCGTGCCGGTCGTCGTGTTCCAGCTGCTGACCGCGCCCATCTCCGCCCACATGGTGGGGCGCGCGGGCTACCGCAACGGCGACTACGACCCCGCCACGCTGCTCGTCGACGAGCTCGCGCCCGACGTCGACGCGGCGCGCGGCACCGAGCTGCCGGGCGGCTCGTGGGGCGACGAGCCGCGGGCGGGCGAGAGCGGCTCCTCGCCGTCGAAGCCCCCCGGCACCGGGTCGTAGACTCGACGTATGTCGAAGGCCGACCACAAGCCCCGTTCCCGCGTCGTCACCGACGGAATCGAAGCCACCACCTCGCGCGGCATGCTGCGTGCGGTCGGCATGGGCGATGACGACTGGGATAAGGCCCAGATCGGCATCGCGAGCTCGTGGAACGAGATCACCCCGTGCAACCTCTCGCTCGCGCGTCTGGCGCAGGCGGCCAAGGAGGGCGTGCACGCCGGCGGCGGGTATCCGCTGCAGTTCGGCACCGTGAGCGTGAGCGACGGCATCTCGATGGGCCACGAGGGCATGCACTTCTCGCTCGTGAGCCGCGAGGTCATCGCCGACTCGGTCGAGACCGTCATGCAGGCCGAGCGCCTCGACGGCTCGGTGCTGCTCGCGGGCTGCGACAAGTCGATCCCCGGCATGCTCATGGCCGCCGTGCGCCTCGACCTGGCGAGCGTGTTCCTCTACGCGGGCTCGATCGCGCCGGGCTGGGTCAAGCTCAGTGACGGCACCGAGAAGGAGATCACGATCATCGACAGCTTCGAGGCTGTCGGCGCCGTCAAGGCGGGCAAGATGTCGGCCGAAGACGCCCACCGCATCGAGTGCGCCTTCGCGCCCGGGGAGGGTGCCTGCGGCGGCATGTACACCGCCAACACGATGGCCTCCGTGGCCGAGGCGCTCGGCCTGAGCCTTCCGGGGTCGGCGAGCCCCGCATCCTATGATCGCCGCCGCGACATGTACGCGCACCGCAGCGGCGAGGCCGTCGTGAACCTGCTGAACTTGGGGCTCACGGCACGCGACATCGTCACGCGCGAGGCGCTCGAGAACGCCGTCACGGTCGCCATGGCGCTCGGCGGCTCGACCAACGTCGTGCTGCACCTGCTCGCGATCGCCAACGAGGCCGAGGTGCCGTTCACGCTGGAGGACTTCACCCGCATCGGCAACCGCGTGCCGCACATCGGCGACCTCAAGCCCTTCGGCCGCTACGTCATGAACGACGTCGACCGCCAGGGCGGCCTGCCCGTGCTGCTCAAGGCCCTGCTCGATGCGGGGCTGCTGCACGGCGACGTCATGACCGTCACCGGCAAGACGATGGCCGAGAACCTCGCCGAGCTGAACCCCGACCCGCTCGACGGCGACGTGCTGCGCACGCTCGACAACCCGATCCACGCCACGGGCGGCATCACGATCCTGCACGGGTCGATGGCGCCCGAGGGCGCGGTCGTCAAGACGGCGGGCTTCGATGCCGCCGTGTTCGAGGGCCCGGCCCGCGTGTTCGAGCGCGAGCGCGCCGCGATGGATGCCCTGACCGCCGGGGAGATCTCAGCGGGCGATGTCGTCGTCATCCGCTACGAGGGCCCCAAGGGCGGCCCGGGCATGCGCGAGATGCTCGCCGTGACCGCCGCCATCAAGGGCGCAGGGCTCGGGAAAGATGTATTACTCTTGACAGACGGTCGATTCTCAGGCGGCACAACCGGACTGTGCATCGGCCACGTAGCTCCCGAAGCGGTGGACGCTGGTCCCATCGCCTTCGTGCGCGATGGTGATCTGATCCGGGTTGATATCGCTGCTCGCTCCCTCGACCTACTGATCGACGCAGACGAGCTTGAGGCGCGCCGCACCGACTGGGCGCCCCTGCCTCCGCGTTACACCCGTGGCGTTCTCGCCAAGTACTCGAAGCTCGTGCGGTCTGCCGCGCAAGGAGCAGTCACGGGATAAGCGCGGTTCTCCCCGCTCTCGCACCACCGAATCCCAAGGAAGCGTCTAACGATGACCACGGAATCGACCCCCGTGCCGAGTCCTGCCGCCGCGCCCGGCGGCACCGCCCGAACGACCGAACCGCCCGTTCTCACCGGCTCGGGCGCCATCCTCGCCTCGCTCGAGCGGCTCGGTGTGACCGATGTCTTCGGCCTGCCCGGCGGCGCGATCATGCCCTTCTACGACGAGCTCATGTCGTCGACGGCGATCCGCCACATCCTCGTGCGCCACGAGCAGGGCGCCGGCCACGCGGCCGAGGGCTATGCGGCCGCGAGCGGCCGCCTCGGCGTCTGCATCGCCACGTCGGGCCCCGGCGCGACCAACCTCGTCACCGCGATCGCGGACGCCCACATGGACTCGGTGCCGCTGCTCGCCATCACCGGCCAGGTCTTCTCGACCTCGATGGGCACGGACGCCTTCCAGGAGGTCGACATCACGGGCATCACGATGCCGATCACCAAGCACTCCTTCCTCGTCACGAAGCCCGAAGACGTGCCCGGCGTGATCGCCGCGGCCGTGCACATCGCGACGACGGGCCGGCCCGGGCCCGTGCTCGTCGACGTCACGAAAGACGCGCAGCAGAAGTCGGCGCCGTTCATCTGGCCGCCCAAGATCGACCTGCCCGGCTACCGCCCGGTCACCAAGGCGCACGGCAAGCAGATCCAGGCCGCCGCGCAGCTGATCGTCGAGTCGCGCAAGCCCGTGCTCTACGTCGGCGGTGGCGTCGTGCGCTCGGGGGCGCACAAAGAACTGCTGGCCTTCGCCGAGAAGACCGGTGCGCCCGTCGTGACGACGCTCATGGCCCGCGGCGCGTTCCCCGACTCGCACCGGCAGAACCTCGGCATGCCCGGCATGCACGGCACCGTTCCCTCGGTGCTCGCGCTGCAGGAGAGCGACCTGCTCGTCGCCATCGGCTCGCGGTTCGATGACCGCGTGACGGGCAAGGTGAGCGAGTTCGCTCCCGGTGCGAAGGTCATCCACATCGACATCGACCCGGCGGAGATCGGCAAGATCCGCCACGCCGATGTTCCGATCGTGGGGGATGCCCGCGAGGTGCTGCTCGACCTGCTGCCCGCCTTCGAGGCCGCCGTCGCGCAGTCGGCACCCGACATCGTCGACTGGTGGAAGCGGCTCGAGACCCTGCGCTCGCAGTACCCGCTCGGCTACGTCGACGACCCCGACGACGGGCTGCTCGCCCCCCAGGCCGTGATCGAGGCGATCGGCAAGCTCTCGGGCCCCGAAGCCGTCTACGCCGCGGGCGTGGGTCAGCACCAGATGTGGGCCGCGCAGTTCATCAAGTACGAGCGCCCCGGCGCGTGGCTGAACTCCGGCGGCGCCGGCACGATGGGCTACGCCGTGCCCGCCGCCATGGGGGCCAAGGTCGCCCAGCCCGAGCGCCTGGTGTGGGCGATCGACGGCGACGGCTGCTTCCAGATGACCAATCAAGAGCTCGCGACCTGCACGATCAACAACATCCCGATCAAGGTCGCGATCATCAACAACTCGTCGCTCGGAATGGTGCGGCAGTGGCAGACCCTGTTCTACGACGGCCGCCACTCGTTCACCGACCTCGAGACCGGCTCGACGAGCGCCGGCGAGCAGACGCGCATGGTGCCCGACTTCGTGAAGATGGCCGACGCCTACGGCGCGCTGGGAATCCGCGTGACGAAGCCGGAAGAGGTCGAGCCGGCCATCCGCCTCGCCATGGAGACGAACGACCGCCCTGTCGTCATTGACTTCATCGTGAGCCGCGACGCCATGGTGTGGCCGATGGTGCCGCAGGGCGTCGGCAACTCCTCGGTTCAGTACGCCCGCGATCACGCCCCCGACTGGTACGAGGAGTAAGCCCATGACCTACCACGTGCTCTCGCTCCTCGTCGAGGACAAGCCCGGTCTGCTCACCCGTGTTGCGGGCCTGTTCGCCCGGCGCGGCTTCAACATCCGCTCGCTCGCGGTCGGCACGACCGAGGTCGAGGGGCTGTCGCGCATCACCGTCGTGGTCGAGGTCGAGGGCCTGCCCCTCGAGCAGATCACCAAGCAGCTCAACAAGCTCATCAACGTGCTCAAGATCGTCGAGCTCGACCCCTCGAGCTCGGTGCAGCGCGAGCACATGCTCGTCAAGGTGCGCGTCGACAACTCCACGCGCTCGCAGATCCTCGAGGCGGCGAACCTGTTCCGCGCCCGCGTCGTCGACGTCGCCACCGACTCGCTCGTCATCGAGGTGACGGGTGACACCGCCAAGGTCGAAGCGCTGCTGCGCGTGCTCGAGCCCTACGGCATCAAAGAGATCGCGCAGTCGGGCCTGCTCGCCATCGGCCGCGGCTCGAAGAGCATCAGCGAGCGCGTTCTCAAGAACTGACACCGCACCCCACCGCGAGTCCCCACCCCATCGAACTTCTGCACCCCATCGAACAAGGAGAACCCCGATCGTGACCGAGATCTACTACGACAACGACGCCGACATCGCGCTCATCCAGAGCAAGAAGGTCGCCATCGTCGGCTACGGCTCGCAGGGCCACGCCCATGCCCAGAACCTGCGCGACAGCGGGGTCGAGGTCGCCATCGCCCTCAAGACCGGCTCGAAGTCGATCCAGAAGGCCAGCGACGACGGCTTCAGCGTCATGACCGTCGCCGACGCGGCCGCCTGGGCCGACGTCATCATGATCCTCGCGCCCGACCAGCACCAGCGCTCGATCTACAGCGAGAGCATCAAGGATGCGCTGAAGCCGGGCAAGACGCTGGCCTTCGCGCACGGTTTCAACATCCGCTTCGGCTACATCGACGCCCCCGAGGGCGTCGATGTCATCCTCGTCGCCCCCAAGGCCCCCGGCCACACGGTGCGCCGCGAGTTCGTCGCCGGCCGCGGAATCCCCGACATCATCGCCGTCGAGCGCGACGCGACCGGTCACGCCTGGGATCTCGCGCTCTCGTACGCCAAGGCCATCGGCGGCACGCGCGCGGGCGTGATCAAGACGACCTTCACCGAAGAGACCGAGACCGACCTGTTCGGCGAGCAGGCCGTGCTCTGCGGCGGAACCTCGCAGCTCGTGCAGTACGGCTTCGAAGTGCTCACCGAGGCGGGCTACCAGCCCGAGATCGCCTACTTCGAGGTGCTGCACGAGCTCAAGCTCATCGTCGACCTCATGTGGGAGGGCGGCATCGCCAAGCAGCGCTGGAGCGTGAGCGACACGGCCGAGTACGGCGACTACGTCTCGGGCCCGCGCGTTCTCGACGCGAGCGTCAAAGAGCACATGAAGGCCGTGCTCGCCGACATCCAGTCGGGAGCCTTCGCGAAGCGCTTCATCGACGACCAGGACGCCGGAGCGCCCGAGTTCATGGAGCTGCGCCGCAAGGGCGAGCAGCACCCCATCGAGGAGACCGGTCGCAAGCTGCGCGCCCTCTTCGCGTGGAAGCAGCAGGACTCGGACTACGTCGACGGCAGCGCTGCGCGCTGACGTCGCCGCAGTCGGCGACGCTGTGCTTGTTGGTTCAGATGCGCGAGCGCGCCTGAACGCCGACGGCAGCGCTGCGCGCTAGCCACTGACCTTCCCGGCCATCCGCCGGGAACCCCACGAGGCCGCGACCCCCGCAACCCGGGGTCGCGGCCTCGTGCTGTGCGCGGGGCCCCGGCCGTTCACCCGACACACCCGTGGGTGTCGGCATCCGTTCACGCGCGGGCGAGACCGTGGCGACCGTGACCGTGACGCTCGAGCGCACCCCCTCCGGCCTGCTGTTCCGCACCGCGATCGCCGGGGGCGTCGCCCTCTCGGTCGTGCTGGGCGCCCTCGCGCCGCTCTCGGCCGCCGCGCAGCCCATCGGCGAAGGGGGCAGCAGCGGCTCGCACCTCCGGCGCGACGATCACCCCGTCATCATCAGCGAGATCGCCCCGGGCTGGGGTGCTCGCCCCGAGGCGGGCTACGTCGAGCTGCAGAACGTCTCGACCGAGCCGGTCGATCTCACGGGCTGGAACCTCTACCGCTGCTCCGAGGAGGGTCTGCGGGCCAAGCGCGGCGCTCCGGACTCCGAGTTCTCGGGGGTCGTGCTGGCACCCGGCGAGCAGTACCTCATCGCACGGGCGGGCGAGCAGCCGGCCGGCGCGCGGCCCGACGACGTGATGAGCGCTCCGTTCGGAGCCGGCGGATACGGCTACGTGCTCGAAGACCCGCAGCAGCGGGTGGCCGACTCCGTCGCCGTGTACCCGACGACTCCCTGGATGATGCGCAGCGAGTGCGATCCGGGCGGGTCGCTGCCTGACATCGTCGACACCGCGGCGGGGGAGAGCTACCAGCGTCTCGACGCCACGACCACCGCCGACGGCCGCTTCGTCATCGCTCTCGCGACTCCGGGCGAGCCGAACAGCACGCGCCCCGCATCGACAGCGCCCGCGACCAGCATCGCGATCGCCGAGGTCGCGCCCTTCGGCGCAGGGGGCAGCGGCGACGATGTCGTCGAGCTGCGCAACGACGGAGCTCGAGCCGTGTCGCTCGCGGGCTGGACCCTCGATCGGTGCACCGCCGAGGGCGAGCGGTGGCGCGGGGTGCCGCAGGTCGTGTTCGGCGAGGATGACGCGATCGCTCCGCAGGGGACGCTCGTGATCGTCGGGCCCGAGTCGAGCATCCGCGGCGCCGACGCGGTCATGACCACCTCGCTCGCCGACGGGGCCTACGGGCTCCAGTTGCGCGACGCCGACGGGGCGCTCGTCGACGAGGTCGCGTCGGCGCACCAGCGCGACAGCGCCTGCCAGTCGGGCGCCGACAAGCTGCCCGCGACTCTCGACGCGGCGCGGGGGGAGAGCCACCAGCGCCGTCCGGATACCGGCGCATGGATCATCGCTCCCCGCACACCGGGTGCAGAGAATGCCCGCGCCGAGAACTCCCTGCGCGCCGAGCCGATGCTCGACACCGGCGTCGTGATCTCCGAACTCGCGACCGATCCCCTCGACGTGCGCGCCATCGAGGAACCGCACAACTTCGTCGAGCTCACCAACCGCTCCGACCGTGCTATCGACGTCGGCGACTGGCGAGTCTGGGCCTGCGATCGTGAGGGGATGCGCCGAGCCACGCCGCTCGCGGTGCTCGCCGAGGGCACGCTGCTGGCCGCGGGGGAGTCCGTGGTCATCGCCGCCGAGGGCACCACGACGGATGCGCTGCTGCGGTTCGAACGCCCCCTCGACTTCCTCGGCTCGGGCGTGCTGGTCGAGACCGCCGACGGTGGCATCGCCGACCGGGTCGGAGTGTTCCACGTCAACGAGATGGATGAGAGCGTCGAGCCGCCTTCGCCCTGCACGAACGCGGTCTCGCTCGTCACCTTCCAGCCCGACCGGCTCCGGGGTGAGACGTACCATCGCGTCGCTCGGTCGGGCGTCGACCTCGTGGACTTCATCACGGCTCCCGCGACCCCCGGCGTGAACGAGGTGACGACCAGCGCTCGGGCATCGGTCGTCGACGAGCCGCGCTCGCGGGCCGCGCGGGAACGGGTGCCGCTGCCGGGCGACCTCGTGAGCACGGCTGTCGCGGCGCTCGACGAGGTCGTCGAGCCCTCCGCCCCCTCCGCTCTGCGCGTCGTGACCGGCACGACGGGGGCAGAGGGTGCGCTCGGCTGGTCGCTCGCGGAGGAGCGGCTGATCGCGAGCGACGTGCCGCTCGGCGGCGCGACCGTCGGCGCGGCGCTCATCGAGGCTGTCTCGAGCGGCTTCGACTTCCCGGCGGTGCGTCTCGAGCTCGCCCAGTCGGTCCAGGGGCGAATCGCCTGGCAGGGTGAGGTCAGCCCACGGCACCGCGTGGTGCTCTCGCGGTGGCAGGCCGACATCGAGCAGTGGAGCGTGATCGGCGACGCCGTCGCCGACGTGAACGGAGTCGTGGCCGTGGAGGGGGAGACCCCCGCGACCGAGGCGCTGCTCGTGCAGGTGCTGCCCGCCGAGCGCTCCGACGCCGACCTCGCGCCCGACGGAGCGTTCGAGCGCGCGGACGCCGTCGATGCGAGCATCGTGCACCTCACCGACACCCAGTACCTGAGCGAGGGGTATCCCGAGGAGTACGAGCGCATGACGGGGTGGATCGTCGAGCTCGCGCAGCGGCGCGACCTCGCCGCCGTCGTGCACACGGGCGACCTCGTGCAGAGCTGGGTCGACCCCGATCAGTCGGATGCTCGGGCGCGGATCGAGTTCGCGCGGGCATCCGCGGCGCAGGCGGTGCTCGAGCGGGAGGGCCTCGTCACGACCGTGCTGCCCGGCAACCACGACACCAAGCGCGGTATCGACGCCGGTCTCTACAACGAGTACTTCGGGCCCGAGCGCTACGCCGATGCACCCGGTTTCGTCGCGCCGATCGCGCCCGGCGATGCCACCTCGAGCTACACGATCGTGCAGGCCGGGCCCGCGCCCGTGCTCGTGCTCTCGATCGGCTACGGCTACGGCGAGCGCGAGCTCGCGTGGGCCGAGCGCATCGTGCAGCAGCACCCCGGCCACAACGTCATCGTCGCCACGCACGAGCACCTGACGCCGCTCACCCGCTGGGATCCCGCTCGGCGCGCCACCGACAACCGCTGGCTGAGCCGCGCCGACGAGCTGTGGGAGCGGGTCGTCGCCCCGAACCGCAACGTCGTCGCGGTGCTCGCCGGGCACTATCACGGGCTCGGCGCGATCGTCACGCCCGATGCGGGAGGCCTCGAGGGCCACGACGTGGTCGAGCTGCTCGCCGACTACCAGGAGTTCCGCACCGGCACAGGCGAGCGCGCCACCGGGTTCCTTCGACTGCTGCAGTGGGATCTCGCGTCCGGCCAGCTGCTCGTCGACACCTACTCGCCCCGCCTCGATTCGACCGTCTCGGCCGCGTACGACTACCCGCAGTTCGTGCTCGAGAGCGGCGTCGAGAGCCGCCCGGCGAACGGCCGACCGTGGAACATCGTCGCGCTCGGCGCCGAGGGCCTCTATGGCGTGGCCGACGACGAGTTCGCGGTGCCCGTGACGCTGCAGTACGCGAAGACGCTCCGGATGACCGGTCTGACCCTTGCCGCCCCCGACCCCGGGCCGCTCGAGCCGGAGGCCCGCGGGTCGCACCTGTCCGCACCCCGGGTGTGACCGCCGCCCCGCTCCCGTGAGCCGCCAAGCATGCGATCGGTAGGCTCGCAGCATGCCCCGCCCTCCCGCGCCCGACGACGACGCCGCACTGCGGTGGGACGAGTTCGATGACCCGAGCTATGTCGAATCCGACGCCGCGATCGCCGCGCGCGCCGCTGCGGAGGCGGGCGATGACGCTGACGCGCGTGACGCATCCGGCACCGGCGCGACGGGGGACGCCCCGGCCGCCCCCGAGCGCCCCGCCACGGGGCAGCGGCTGCTCACGGCCCTCTTCGCCCTCGTCTACGTCGCCTGGTCGGTGGGCTGGATCATCGGGGTCGGACTCGTTCCGCTCAGCGGCCCCACCCTGGTGGTCGAGGTCATGTACCAGTTCAGCGAGTTCCTCGCGATCGTGGCGAGCGCGCTGTGGTTCGCCGCGGTGGTGACGCTCACGCGCGGAGGCCGCGCCGTCCACCGCTTCGGCTGGCTCGCTCTCGGCACCCTCGTGCTGCTGCCCTGGCCGATCGTGCTGGGGGTGCTCGCGTGACGCGCGCGCACGTCGGGGTGGCCGCGGCGCTCTCGGTGCTCGTCGGGTGGTTCGTGTTCGATGCGGTGAGCTCGCTCATCGCCTTCCCTCTCGAGCTGGCCCAGCTCGGGCTCGGCGCCGGCCCCGTGCTGCTCGGGGCGCTGTGGGCGGGCGTCGTGATGCCCGTCGTGCTCTACATCGCGGCCGTTGTCGTCGCCCGGCGGCAGCCGTTGACGCGCTTCACGCTCGTGCTCATCGTGGCGCTCGCGGCCGCGGCGGCCGTGCGGCTCTCACTCATCGCGCTCGCGACGGGCTCGATCCTGCTCTGAGCTCGCTCAGCCCAGGCCGACCCAGAGCACGAGAGCGATGAGCAGCACCTGCATCGCCAGGCGCGGCCAGAACGGCACGGCGACGACGCCGAAGCGGTCGCGGTGCCGCGCCGCGTAGGCGTTGGCCGGGAAGACGCAGACGAGGAACACCGCGAGAGCGATGCCCGCGGCTGCGCGCGTCGGCTCCCACAGCAGTCCGAGCCCGCCGGCGATCTCGGCGACCCCCGTCACCCACACCCACGCGACGGGGGAGAACGGCCGCCCGTGGAAGGCCGCGGGCACCATCGCCGCCATGCCCCGCACGACGGGGGGCACGAAGTGGGTGATGCCGATGGCGACGAAGACGACGGCCGTGATGACGCGGGCCAGGTCGACGGGCTCGAGCGCGGCATCCGTGACGATCGTCATGGCCGCCATTCTGCCCGCGCGCCCTGCGATACCCTGAGAGCATCGGTCGCCCCCACTGGCGTAGGCCACCGCATACCACCGCATCTCTTGTCGGTACCTCTCCGCGTTAGGACCTCACCCCGTGCCCAAGCCGGTCGTGCTCATCGCCGAAGAACTCAGCCCTGCCACCGTCGACGCCCTCGGGCCCGACTTCGATATCCGCCACGTCGACGGCACCGATCGCCCCGCCCTGCTCGCCGCGCTCGCCGAGGCGAGCGCCGTGCTCATCCGATCGGCGACGCAGATGGATGCCGAGGCCATCGCCGCATCGAAGACCCTCAAGGTCATCGCCCGCGCGGGGGTGGGCCTCGACAACGTCGACGTTCCCGCGGCCACGAGCGCGGGCGTCATGGTGGTCAACGCGCCGACGAGCAACGTCATCAGCGCCGCCGAGCTCGCGATCGCGCACCTGCTGTCGCTCGCGCGTCACGTGCCCGACGCGAACGCCTCGATGAAGGCGGGGGAGTGGAAGCGCTCGAAGTTCACGGGCGTCGAGCTCTACGAGAAGACGGTCGGCGTCGTCGGCCTCGGCCGCATCGGCGTGCTCGTCGCCCAGCGCCTCGCGGCGTTCGGCGTCGAGCTCATCGCCTACGACCCCTACGTGCCGCCCGCGCGCGCGCAGCAGCTCGGCGTGACGCTCGTGAGCCTCGACGAGCTCATGCAGCGCAGCGACTTCATCACGATCCACATTCCCAAGACGCCCGAGACGACGAACCTCATCGGCGCGGCCCAGTTCGCGATCGCCAAGCCCACCCTGCGCATCGTCAATGCGAGCCGCGGCGGCATCATCGACGAGGATGCCCTCCGGGAGGCGCTCGTCTCCGGCCAGATCGCCGGCGCCGGCCTCGACGTCTTCGTGCACGAGCCGCCCGTCGGCTCGCCGCTGCTCGAGCTGCCCACCATCCAGCTCACGCCGCACCTGGGGGCCTCGACCGATGAGGCGCAGGAGAAGGCCGGCGTCTCGGTGGCGAAGTCGGTGCGCCTCGCGCTCGACGGCGAGCTCGTGCCCGACGCCGTCAACGTGGCGGGTGGCGTGATCGACCCGAGCGTGCGCCCGGGCATCCCGCTGATGGAGAAGCTCGGGCAGGTGTTCGCCGCGCTCGCCGACGCCTCGTTCGCGAGCATCGACGTCGAGGTGCGCGGCGAGATCGTCGCGCACGACGTGAACGTGCTCAAGCTCGCCGCGCTCAAGGGCATCTTCAGCGCGATCTCGAGCGAGCAGGTGAGCTACGTCAACGCACCGCTGCTCGCCGAGCAGCGCGGCGTGGCCGTGCGGCTGCTGACCGACGCCGCGAGCGAGGAGTACCGCAACCTGCTCACCATCCGCGGCTCGCTCAGCGACGGCACGCAGTTGAGCGTGTCGGGCACGCTCGTCGGCGCCAAGCAGGTGCAGAAGATCGTCGAGATCAACGGCTACGACGTCGAGGTGCCGATGGCCGAGCACTTCATCGTCATGGTCTACACCGACCGGCCGGGCATCGTCGCGATCTACGGCAAGGAGTTCGGCGAGGCCGCCATCAACATCGCGGGCATGCAGATCGCCCGGCGCACGGCCGGCGGTCAGGCACTGAGCGTGCTGACCGTCGACTCGCGCGTGCCGGACGACCTGCTGGAGCGCGTGCGCACGGCGATCGATGCGAGCGTCATGCGTGAGATCACGATCGTCGAGCAGTAGTCCCGTCATGACAGCAGCCCCGCCGACGCATCGGCAGGGCTGCTGGACGGTCGGGATGCTACTCGACCGGGTCGGACGCGATCGACTCGCGACGCGTGACCTGCTCGCCGCTCCCGGCGTCGACGTGCGTGTGCTGCGTCGTGACCGACGAGCGCTTGCGCGCCATCAGCACGCCGCCGATGAGGATCATCACGACACCGGCGACCATGAGGATGTACCCCACGGTCGACAGCGCGATCCAGTCGAGCGTGACGTTCACCGCGAAAGCCAGAATGGCGCCGACGGCGAACAGGAAGATTCCGAATCCAATGCTCATCAGGGGAGCTCCTTTCGATTCGTTGGGCGACTCTATGGGGCCGCCGAGCAGGTTCGCGCCCCCTTGACAAGCGGCCCTCGCGTCCCGACTACTCTGGAGAGGTCGCCCTGCCCCGGCATTCCCGGGGCAGACGTCGTGAACCTGGGAGGTTTCTGTGACACGCACCCTCGACCTCGCCGTCATCGGCGGCGACGGCATCGGCCCGGAGGTCACGGCGGAGGCGCTCAAGGCGCTGCGCGCGGCCGTGGGCGACGAGGTCGCGGTCTCCGAGACGGTGTACCCGCTCGGCGCTGAGCACTACCTCGCCACCGGCGAGATCCTGACCGACGAGACGCTCGCGGCTCTCGCGCAGCACGACGCCATCCTGTTCGGCGCGGTCGGCGGCGACCCGCGCGATCCGCGGCTCGCGGGCGGCATCATCGAGCGCGGGCTGCTCCTGAAGCTGCGCTTCGCCTTCGACCACTACGTCAACCTGCGGCCCACGCTGCTCGCCCCGGGCATCGCCTCACCGCTGCGCGACCCGGGCGCGGTCGACTTCGTCGTCGTCCGCGAAGGCACCGAGGGTCCGTACGTCGGCAACGGCGGCCGATTCCGCCAGGGCACCCCGCACGAGGTCGCCACCGAGGTGTCGATCAACACCGCCTTCGGCGTTGAGCGCGTCGTGCGCTTCGCCTTCGCGCAGGCGGCCGCGCGCCGCCAGAAGCTCACGCTCGTGCACAAGACCAACGTGCTCGTGCACGCCGGCGCGCTGTGGCAGAGCACGGTCGACCGTGTCGCGCCCGAGTTCGCATCCGTCGCCGTCGACTACCTGCACGTCGACGCCGCGACCATCTTCCTCGCGACCGATCCCTCGCGGTTCGACGTGATCGTCACCGACAACCTGTTCGGCGACATCCTCACCGACCTCGCCGCGGCGATCGGCGGCGGCATCGGGCTCGCGGCCTCGGGCAACCTCAACCCCGACGGCGCGTTCCCGAGCATGGTCGAGCCCGTGCACGGTTCGGCACCCGACATCGCGGGGCAGCAGAAGGCCGACCCGACCGCCGCGATCCTCTCGGTCGCGATCCTGCTCGACCAGCAGGGGCTGCCGGATGCCGCGGCGCGCATCCGCGCCGCGGTGCTCGCCGACCTCGCCGAGCGCGGCACGTCGACCCGCCGCACGAGCGAGGTCGGAGACGCCATCGTCGCCCAGCTGCGCTGACCCGGCGGGCGTCCCGAGCGCCCGCTTGCGCTAACCCGCTGGCCGTCACCTGCGCTGACCCGCCGGGGGCCATCCGCGCTCGATTGGCCGGAGAGGCTCCGGCCCCCGCAGAGTACGCTGTATCCACGCTCTTCCGGGGCCCAGCGGGCCGCCGGCGACCCTCGAGGATCCCCATGACGAACCTGCTGCCGATGGCCACCCGCGAGCTCACGTGGGCCGTGACCCCGAATGAGGCCGCCCGTCCGGTCGCCGAGCGCGAGGCGATCCTCGCCGACCCGGGCTTCGGCAAGCACTTCACCGACCACATGGTCGACATCTGCTGGAGCGAGATGGGCGGCTGGCACCGCGCGCGCGTGCAGCCCTACGGCCCGATCGCGCTCGACCCGGCGGCCTCGGTTCTCCACTACGGGCAGGAGATCTTCGAGGGCCTCAAGGCCTATCGTCACGCCGACGGCTCGATCTGGTCGTTCCGGCCCGACGCCAACGCGCGCCGGCTGCAGCGTTCGGCCAAGCGACTGGCGCTGCCCGAACTGCCCGAGCAGTACTTCATCGAGTCGCTCAAGCAGCTCATCGCCGTCGACGGCGACTGGGTGCCGAGCGCGCCGGAGACGAGCCTCTACCTGCGCCCGTTCATGTTCGCGAAAGAGGCATTCCTCGGTGTGCGCCCCGCGCACAAGGTCGCCTTCTACGTCATCGCCTCGCCCGCGGGCGCCTACTTCCACGGCGGGGTCAAGCCCGTCTCGATCTGGCTCTCGACGCAGTACTCGCGTGCGGGCAAGGGGGGCACGGGGGCCGCCAAGACCGGGGGCAACTACGCCGCCTCGCTCGTGGCCCAGGCCGAGGCGACCGAGCACGGTTGCGCTCAAGTGCTGTTCCTCGACTCGGTCGAGGGGCGCTACATCGAAGAGCTCGGCGGCATGAACGTCGTGCTGGTCTACAAAGACGGCACGCTCGTGACCCCGCAGAGCGACTCGATCCTCGAGGGCATCACGCGCGACTCGATCCTGCAGCTCGCCGAAGACCGCGGGCACCGCGTCGAGCGGCGTCGCGTGAGCATCGACGAGTGGCGCGAGGGCGCGGCATCCGGCGACATCGTCGAGGCGTTCGCGTGCGGCACCGCCGCCGTCGTGACCCCGATCGCGATGATCAAGGCCGCCGACTTCGAGATCGGCAGCGCCGATGCCGAGGCGGGCGAGCTGACCATGTCGCTGCGGGCCGAGCTCACCGATATCCAGTACGGCCGGCGCGCCGACCCGCACGGCTGGATGCTGCGGCTGGATGCCTGACCCCGACTTCACCCGCATGACCGCGCCGGTGCGGGCGGGGGTGGCGGCGCTCTGCCTCGGGGCCGGGGCCCTGCTCGGTCTCATCGGCACGTTCGCGCACCAGTCGCTGCCGCCCGTCGGTGTGGTGATCGCCCTGCTCACGGTCGCGCTCTACGTCGTGGGGCTGCGCGCCTGGGGCGGCGTGCGCACGCCCGCCGCCGCGGGCGCGCTCGGTGTCGGCCTCATGAGCGGTCTGCTGGCGACGGCGACGGGGGGCTCGGTGCTGGTTCCCGCCAACGCTGTCGGCTACACGTGGCTCTTCGGCATCACCGGCATCGCGTTCCTCGCTCTCGCCTGGCCGCACATCCAGCGGGCTCCCCAGCCGCGTGCCGATACGATGGAGGGGTCAGCGTCTGCCACCTCGACAGCGCCTCCCGAAGTGAAGGAACGACCACTGCCGTGACCTACGTGATCGCCCTGCCCTGCGTCGACGTCAAAGACCGCGCCTGCATCGACGAGTGCCCCGTCGACTGCATCTACGAGGGCGACCGGATGCTCTACATCCACCCCGACGAGTGCGTCGACTGCGGCGCCTGCGAGCCCGTGTGCCCCGTCGAGGCCATCTACTACGAAGACGACGTGCCCGAGCAGTGGGCTGACTACTACACGGCCAACGTCGAGTTCTTCAGCGAGATCGGCTCGCCCGGCGGAGCCGCCAAGGTCGGCGTGCTGCCCGGCGACCACCCGATCGTCGCCGCGCTGCCGCCCCAGGCGTAGCGCGCGGTCTGGCGCATGACCCTGGAGCTGCCCGACTTCCCCTGGGACTCGCTCGCGCCGTTCGCGACCCGCGCTCGCGAGCACCCCGACGGCATCGTCGACCTCTCGGTCGGCTCGCCCGTCGACCCCACGCCCGCGGTCGTCCGCGATGCCCTCGTCGCCGCGACCGACGCGCACGCCTACCCGCAGACGATGGGCACGCCCGCCCTGCGCGCAGCGATCGCGCGCTGGTACGCCCGTCGTCGTGATGTGACCCTGATCGGCCCGGATGCGGTGCTCCCCACCATTGGATCGAAAGAGCTCGTCGCGCTCCTGCCCCTCCTGCTCGGCCTCGGGCCCGGCGACATCGTCGTCTACCCGCGCACGGCCTATCCGACCTACGCCGTCGGGTCGGCGATCGCCCGCACGGCCGGCGTCGCGGCGGACGACCCGTCTGACTGGCCCGCATCCACCCGCCTGGTGTGGCTGAACAGCCCGGGCAACCCGACGGGCGCCGTGCTCGGCGTGCCCGCGCTGCGCGCCGCGGTCGCTCGGGCCCGCGAGCTCGGGGCCGTGCTCGTCAACGACGAGTGCTACGCCGAGCTGGGGTGGCAGCCCGAGCGCTGGGCCGACGACAGCGTGACCGCGGGCGTCGCGGGCGCAGGTGGAGCGGGCGCCGGCGGAGCGGGCGTCGGCGGAGCGGGCGCCGGCGGCGACTATCGTGTGCCGAGCATTCTCGACCCCCGCGTGACCGACGGCGACCACACGAACCTGCTGAGCGTCTACTCGCTCAGCAAGCAGTCGAACCTCGCGGGCTATCGCGCCGCGTTCCTCGCGGGTGACGAGGCGATCGTGCGGCGGGTGCTCGAGGTGCGCAAGCATGCCGGGCTCATCCCTCCCGCGCCCGTGCAGGCGGCCATGGTCGCCGCGCTCGACGATGACGCGCACGTGGCGGCCCAGCGGGAGCGGTACCGCGCGCGCCGCACGGTGCTGCGTGCGGCCCTCGAGGGGGCGGGGTTCCGCATCGACCACTCCGAAGCAGGCCTCTACCTGTGGTGCACGCGCGGTGAGCCCGCCCTCGCGACGATCGCCCTGCTCGCCGAGCACGGCATCCTCGCCGCACCCGGCACGTTCTACGAGGGCGACTCGTCGCAGCACGTGCGGCTCGCGCTCACGGCGACCGACGAGCGCATCGCCGCGGCGGCGCAGCGTTTGGCGCACCTCTCCAAGGCCTGAGCCGCGGTCTTGGCCGGTGCATCACTGGTGCCCGGTTGCGCATAGGCTGTAACCGGGTCACTCCCGGGCCGCCACCACCACCATGGCTCGTTCTCGGGACCCCGCCCCCACACCGATCCCACGACGATCACACCCCGCGAGGAGGCGCAGTGAGCGACGGCGCACTGAACGACGGCGTACCCAGCAACGGCGACCAGAAGGCCACGCTGCACTTTCCCGGCGGTACGGCCGAGTTCCCGATCCTGTCGAGCGTCTCCGGCGCCTCGAGCCTCGATCTCTCGTCGCTCACCCGGCAGACCGGGCTGACCGCGCTCGACTACGGCTTCGTCAACACGGCCTCGACGAAGAGCGCCATCACCTACGTCGACGGCGAGAACGGTCTGCTGCGCTACCGCGGCTACTCGATCGAGGACATCGCCGAGAACTCGACCTTCCTCGAGGTCGCCTGGCTGCTCATCTACGGCGAGCTGCCGAGCGCCTCCGAGCTCGCCGACTTCGACGAGCGCGTGCGGCGCCACACGCTCCTGCACGAAGACCTCAAGCGCTTCTTCGACTCGCTGCCGCACCAGGCGCACCCCATGTCGGTGCTGTCCAGCGCGGTGAGCGCCCTCTCGACCTACTACGGCGACTCGCTCGACCCGCACAACCCCGAGCAGGTCGAGATCTCGACCATCCGCCTGCTCGCCAAGCTGCCGGTCATCGCCGCCTACGCCCACAAGAAGGCGATCGGTCAGGCGTTCCTCTACCCCGACAACTCGCTCGACTTCATCGGAAACTTCCTGCGCCTCAACTTCGGCATCATGGCCGAGCCCTACGAGGTCAACCCCGTGCTCGTGAAGGCGCTCGACCGCCTGCTGATCCTGCACGAAGACCACGAGCAGAACGCCTCGACGTCGACCGTGCGTCTCGTCGGCTCGACCGGGGCCAACCTCTTCGCCTCGATTTCGGCGGGCATCAATGCGCTCTCCGGCCCGCTGCACGGTGGCGCCAACGAGGCCGTGCTCGACATGCTCGCGCGCATCCGCGATTCGGGCGAGAGCGTCGAGCGCTACGTCGAGCGCGTCAAGGCCAAAGAAGACGGCATCAAGCTCATGGGCTTCGGTCACCGCGTCTACAAGAGCTACGACCCGCGCGCCAAGCTCGTGAAGGCCAGTGTGGATGCCGTGCTCGCCGATCTCGGCGTGAGCGACCCGCTGCTGCAGATCGCGCGCGAGCTCGAGGCCATCGCCCTCGCCGACGACTACTTCATCGAGCGCAAGCTCTACCCCAACGTCGACTTCTACACGGGCGTCATCTACAAGGCCATGGGGTTCCCCACCCGCATGTTCACGGTGCTCTTCGCCATCGGCCGCCTGCCGGGCTGGATCGCCCACTGGCGCGAGATGAACGACGACCCGCAGACGAAGATCGGCCGCCCGCAGCAGCTGTACATCGGCTCCGCGCACCGGGAGTGGCCGCAGCGCTAGCGGGTCACCCACCGATCGCACGGCGTGCGTCGCGTTCGCTCCTTCGGAATCGCGACCCTGGAACCCGGCGAGTCCCGCTCCACCTGCGGCGTGTCGCGATCTCGACCAGCACCAGAGAACAGCGAAGCTGCGCGAGGCTGACGCCCGCGATGGATGCTCGCGCCGAGCATCCCGAAGCGGGTGATTACGCGTGCAGGGCCTCGTTGAGCTGCACGCCCGCGCCCGTGCGGGGCAGCACCTCGACGGCGCCCGTGACCGAGCTGCGGCGGAACAGCAGCCCCGGAACGCCCGAGAGCTCGGCCGCCTTGACGACCCGCGGCTGCCCGTCGGCGCCGACCGTGCCGTCGACGACGACGACCTTCTGCCCGGCCGTCACGTAGAGGCCCGCCTCGACGACCGAGTCGTCGCCGATCGAGATGCCGATGCCGCTGTTGGCGCCGAGCAGGGCGCGCTCGCCGATGGCGATGCGGCGCGTGCCCCCGCCCGAGAGCGTGCCCATGATCGAGGCGCCACCGCCGATGTCGCTGCCGTCGCCGACGACGACGCCCTGGCTGATGCGCCCTTCGACCATCGAGGCGCCGAGGGTTCCGGCGTTGAAGTTGATGAAGCCCTCGTGCATGACGGTCGTGCCGGGCGAGACGTAGGCGCCGAGCCGCACGCGCGAGGCGTCGGCGATGCGCACGCGCGGGGGTGTGACGTAGTCGAGCAGGCGCGGGAACTTGTCGACGCCGAGCGCCGAGACGCCCGCCTGCTGCAGCGCGGGCCGGCGCGCGTCGAAGTCGTCGGGGTGCATCGGTCCGGCGGTCGTCCACATGACGATCGGCAGGTGCCCGAACACGCCATCCAGGTTCAGCGTGTTCGGGGCGACGAGGCGGTGGCTCAGCAGGTGCAGGCGCAGGTAGGCATCGGGGGTGGAGGCCGGCGGCGCATCGAGGTCGATCGAGACCGTGCGGGCCTCGCGTCGCACGCCCCGCCGCGCATCCTCGCCCTGCAGATGCTCGATCTCGGCGGGCACGATGTAGGGGTCGCGCCCGTGCGGCAGTGTGCCGAGCGCGGGGTGCGGAAACCAGGTGTCGAGCTCGGCGCCGTCGGCGAGCCGCAGCGTCACGAGACCATAGCCCCAGGCGTGGCGCGTCGCGCGCTCGGAGTCGGTGGCAGAGTCGCTGGCAGAGGGGGCGGCGGGGCTCGACATGCCTCCAGGCTACCGGCGCCGCATTACCCTGGAGTCGTGACCGACTCGACCGCCGTGCCCGTCGCCGAGCTGCCGGTGCACGACGGGGTCGTGGCGCTGACGGCGGCGATGGTCGACATCGCGAGCGTCTCAGGCGATGAGCGGATGCTCGCCGACGCGATCGAGCGCGTGCTGAGCATCCACGCCCCGCACCTGGAGGTGCTGCGCGACGGTGACGCGATCGTCGCCCGCAGCCGGCTCGGTCGCGCGCAGCGCGTGGTCATCGCGGGCCACATCGACACGGTGCCGATCAATGCCAACCTGCCCAGCCGGCTCGAGGGCGATGCACTGACGGGCACCCTGCACGGCCGCGGAACGGTCGACATGAAGGGCGGCTGCGCCGTGATGCTCGCGCTCGCCGTCGAGCTGGTCGAGCCCGCCTACGACGTGACATGGGTCTGGTACGACCACGAGGAGGTCGCGAGCGACCTCAACGGACTCGGCCGGCTCGCGCGCGTGCACCCCGAGCTGCTCGCCGCCGACTTCGCGATCCTCGGCGAGCCGACGAGCGCGGTCGTCGAAGGCGGCTGCAACGGCACCCTGCGGGTCGAGCTGCGCGCGGCGGGCCGCCGGGCGCACTCGGCACGAGCGTGGATGGGCGAGAACGCGATCCACGCCCTCGCCCCCGCCCTCGCGGCGCTCGCCGCCTATGAGCCGCGCGCGATCGAGGTCGATGGCCTCGTCTACCGCGAGGGCCTCAACGCCGTCGGCATCGGCGGGGGAGTCGCCGGCAACGTGATCCCTGACGCCGGCGTGCTCACCGTCAACTACCGCTTCGCCCCCGCCGCGACGGCCGCCGAGGCCGAGCAGTACCTGCGCGAGCTGTTCGGGGCCGTGTCGCCGGAGCTCGAGCTGGTGGTCACCGACTCGGCCGGTGGGGCCCGCCCGGGGCTGGATGCTCCGCTCGCGCAGCACTTCATCGCCGCGGTCGGCGGCACCCCCGCGCCGAAGTACGGCTGGACGGACGTCGCCCGCTTCGCCGAGCTCGGCATCCCCGCCGTGAACTACGGCCCCGGCGACCCCTCGCTCGCCCACACCGACGACGAGCGGGTGCCGGTCGAGCAGATCATCGCCTGCGAGCGCGGGCTGCGGGCGTGGTTGAGCGGGGCGTGAGCGCCCTCGCCGCGTCGACCGACGGCGCCACGGCGACGCTGCTCGATCGGATGCGCCGCCTGCCCTGGTGGCTCGGGGTGCTGGCGATCTGGGGCGTCTCGCGGCTCATCACCACGAGCATCCTGCTGTCGTTCGCGGCTCGGCAGGGCGAGAACGCCTGGACGGGGGCCACCCCCGGCTACCTCGATTTCGCGCGCCTGTGGGACGCCCACTGGTACTACATCATCGCCGCGGTGGGCTACCCCGACGAGATCCCGCGCGACGAGAACGGTCTCGCGGGCGAGAGCGCGTGGGCCTTCATGCCTGTGTACCCGGGGCTCGTGCGCATCGGCATGGCCCTGACCGGCGACTTCTCGGCGCAGGGCTTCGCGGCGGTCGCGGTGACGATCTCGGTGCTCGCGAGCCTTGCGGCCGCGCTGCTGTTCTTCGTGCTCGCGCGGCGCTGGCTCGCCTCCGGCACGGCGATGCTCGCCACCGCGCTGTTCTGCGTCGCCCCGCTCTCGCCGATCATGCAGGTCGCCTACGCCGAGGCGCTGCACCTCGCCCTGCTGTTCGGCGCGCTCATTCTCGTGCTCGACCGGCGCTGGGTGCTGCTGCCGTTCGTCGTGACGGTCATGGCCCTCACACGGCCGAGCGGTCTCGCTTTCGCGCTGCTGCTCGTGCTCGTCTGGGGCTGGCGGTGGATGCGCCGCCGCGTCGAGCCGTTCGAGCCGGTCGAGCGGGTGCGGCTCGGTCTCGCGGCGGTGATCGCGGGGCTCGCGGGGCTCGCCTGGCCGGGCATCGTCGCGCTCTCGACCGGCGAGCTGCTCGGCTACATCGACACCGAGCTCGCATGGCGCCGGCCGTACACCGGAGACGTCGAGCTGCTGCCCTTCACGCCGTGGTGGCAGGGGGCGCAGTGGTGGGCGGGCCAGCAGTGGTGGCCGGGGCCCGTGCTGCCGGGGCTGCCGTGGTCGACGGGCGAGGTGCTCGGGCCGGTCATCCTTCTCGTCGTGGTCACCCTCGCCGCGGCGGCGTTCGCCCTGCCCGCCATGCGCCGCATGCCGATCGAGCTGCGGTTCTGGCTCATCGCCTACGCGCTCTACCTGCTCGCCGTGTTCTTCCCGCAGTCGAGCACGTTCCGGTTGCTCGTGCCGCTCGCACCCGCACTGGGGGCCGTGGCCCTCGGCATCGCGAGCGTCGGCACGGGGCGCCTCGCACGAGGTTGGTCGCCCGCTGTCGCACGCGGACTGCGCGTCGGGCTGGCGGTGCTCGCGCTGACGCTCGGAGTGCTGGGTCAGGTCGCCTGGGTGCACATCGGCTGGTGGGTCGACGGCTACGACTGGACTCCGCCCTGATCGGCGGGTGAACAGCCGCTGAACCCCGCCCTCGGCGGGCTCGCTCGATTTAGCCGTTGGGCGAGTGTGAGGGATAATAGAAGGCACTGTTCAGCGAAAGGGGAGACCACATGGCAGCCATGAAGCCGAGGACCGGCGACGGCCCGATGGAGGCTGTCAAGGAGGGTCGCCTCATCATCGTGCGCGTGCCGCTCGAAGGCGGCGGGCGCCTCGTGGTGTCGGTCAACGACGACGAGGCGAAAGAGCTGCACGACGCTCTCGCCGCGGCGATCGCGTAGCGCGAGCGCACCCGCAGGTCGCGCCTCGCGCGACGACGTCCACCGCGTTCAGCGTGCGGTAACGATCTGCAGCAGTCCGTCGCCGACCGGTGAGATCGCCAGGTGCACGGCCGGTGACTCGCGGAGGTCGGTGATCAGCGCGCGCAGTTCTGCTGTCACGCCGTCGCGCTTCGCCGGGTCGGGCACGGTGTCGCGCCAGAGCCCGTGCGGAACGAGCACCGTACCGCCCGGGCGCACGAGCCGCAGCGCGTGCTCGAGGTTCTCCGCGAGCGCGTGCGCGTCGCCGTCGATGAGCACGAGGTCGTAGCTGCGCTCGTTCATGCGGGGCAGCACGTCGCTCGATCGTCCCGTGATGAGGCGCACCTTCGTCGCCGGATGCCCGGCGTCGGTGAAGTGCCGGCGGGCGGCCTCGTGATGGTCGGCCTCGACGTCGATCGAGGTGAGCTGAGCATCCGGAGCGCCCTGCAGCAACCACAGCCCCGAGACCCCGATTCCGGTGCCGATCTCGATGATCGCCTCGGCGTCGAGGGCGGCCGCGATGAGCGCGAGCTGCGCCCCGGTCGCGGGGCTGACCGCCTCGACCCCGAGCTCGAGCGACTGCGCGCGCGCGGCGCGGATCACGTCGGGTTCGACCGTCTGGTCTTCGACGTACTTCCACGACAGGTCTTTGCTGGCCACGGTGCTCCTTCTCCGAGACAGCCTAGGGCGAAGACCTCAGCCGACCGGGCTATTCTCGAGGGGTGTCCTGGGGCCTGACGTTCGAGAAGCTGCTGCTCATCGGGCTGATCGCGGTCATTCTCATCGGCCCCGACCGGCTGCCGGGCTATGCGGCGCAGTTCGGGCGGCTGATCCGCTCGCTGCGCGACATGGCCAACGGCGCGAAAGACCGCTTGCGCGAGGAGATGGGCCCCGACTACGACGACGTCGACTGGAAGAAGCTCGATCCGCGCCAGTACGACCCGCGGCGCATCATCCGCGAGGCCCTGACCGACGAGTCCGCCCCGCCCACCCGTCCAGGCCAATCCCCGGGTGTGGGTGTCGCTGCCGCACCCGTGCGCGAGTCCGCCTACGCCCAGCGGCAGCGCCTGCTGCGCGAGGGCCGGCCGGCACCGTTCGACTCCGAGGCGACCTAGGTCTCGCTGGCGGGGATGCGCGCTGAGCGCTCGCTGCCGTGTCGCGAGGCACCGCTCGTGTCGAGGCGCGCTCGCTCATCGCTCGCGCCGTGTGCGCTGGCTCAGCGCTCGCCGACCGTGCGGTATCCCTCGACCACGCGCGCGGCTTCCGCCTGCAGCAGCTCGATCACGCGGCGCACGCTCGGCCGTTCCGCTCGGTCGGCACGGAGCAGGGCCGAGATCTGGCGCTCGGCCGGCAGCCCGCTGATCGGGCGCGTGACGATGCCGTTGCCATGGCTGCGGGACGTGAAGCGCGGCAGGATCGCGATGCCGACGCCAGCCGCCACGAGGCGCTCGACGATGAGGTTGTCCATGATGCGCTGAACGATGCGCGGCTCGCGCCCGACCGCGGCCGACAGCCGCTCGTGCACGCGGTCGTAGGGGTAGCCGACGGGCGCGCCGATCCAGTCTTCATCGACGAGGTCGACGGCACGCACGACGCTCTTCTCGACGAGCGGGTGCCCCACCGGCAGCGCCACGTCGAACGGCTCGGTCATGAGGGGCACCACGCGCAGGCCCCGGTCTTGCCAGTGCGCGGGGATGCCCTGCGAGTCGGCGATGACGATGTCGTAGTCGGGCGTCAACTGGGCGAAATCGGGCAACGGCATGTCGTGATCGGTGACGACGACCTTGAGCCCGGGCTCGTCGCGCAGCGCCAGCAGCACGCCCGGCAGCAGCATCTGGCCTGCCGTCGGGAAGGTGCTCACCGAGACCGAACCCTGCGGGCTCTGGGTGAACTCGTTCCAGAGCGCTTCGGCCGACTCGATCGCGATGGCGATGTGTCGTGCTGTCTCGGCGAGGGCGAGCCCCGCGCCGGTGAGTACGAGCCCGCGACCGTGCCGCTCGGTGAGGGGAACCCCGACCTCGGCCTCGAGCACCTTGAGCTGCTGGGAGACCGCCGATGCGGTGCGGTGCGTCGCGGCGGCGACGGCGGTGATGCTGCCGCGGTCGGCGAGCTCGCGCAGCAACTGGAGGCGTCGGATATCCATATGACAACCCTAAAGCACAACTGAAGAGTCAGTTCAGAAAGTATCGATTGTGCTAAAGACTGCGGAGCGATGGAATGGAGTCGTTCAGGAACCCAAGGAGAACCCCGACATGACCGCCGTGCTCATCACTATCGCCCTTCTCGCCGTCGCCGCCATCGCGTCGACCGTCGTCGTCGCCGCGCGCGACGGCTACCGCCGAGTGCCGGCGATCCAGCGCTGAGCCCGGCGCCTTCGGGCGCGCTCCCGCGACGGCCGTCGGACCTCGTGCTCGCCTTTCCAGGGGCGGGCGCGGGATCCGGCGGCCGTCGTCGTCGGCGCGGGGGGCATCGCGCGCTCCCCTCGGCCCCTGCGAGAACAGCAGCGCCCGCCCGGCTCGCCGCGCGACCCGCGGCGCCCGCCCCGCTCGCCGCGCGACCCGCGGCGCCCGCCCCGCGCGACC
>NZ_JBHYEO010000011.1:48916-93262 GCF_051860105.1 Microcella sp. | reverse complement strand
CGGCCCCGCGTCGTCGCCGGTGTCGGTGTCGGTGTCGGTGTCGGTGTCGGTGCCGGAGGCATCGATCGTCAGCGTCTGCCCGCCCGGCGTCACGACCGACCCGACGACGGCCGCGCCGACGCCGAGCAGGGCGAGCACGACAACCCCGCCGAGCGCGGCGCGCACGCGCGGCGTGCGGCGGGGCGGCCCGTCGGATGCTGCGGATTGGGTCACCGCGGCAGGCTAGGCCCGCGCGGCGCTCGCCCGTGCTCGGGGGAACCCCGCGCGGGAGCGCCTACTTCACCGTCGCGATGTTGACGACGCGCGGGGCGCGCGCGATGACCTGCGCGATCGCGCGGTCGCCGATGGCTCGCTGAACGGCCTCGGAGGCCCGGGCGAGCGCCTCGAGCTCGTCGTTGCCGATCGTGGGGCTCACCTCGAGCTTGTCGCGCACCTTGCCGTCGACCTGCACGATCGCCGTCACCGACTCCTCGATGAGCAGCAGCGGGTCGGCCTTGCGCCACCCGGCGAAGGCGACGAGCCCGTCGCGCCCTGCCGCCTCATCGCGCTTCCCGAGGCGATCCCACATGTCCTCCGCGGTGTAGGGCGCGAAGAGCGAGAGCGCCACCACGACGACCTCGACGGCCTCGCGCACGGCGGGGTCGGCGGGGCCGGGGCCCGAGTCGACGGCCTTGCGGATCGCGTTGACGAGCTCCATCGTGCGCGCCACGGCGACATTGAACTTGAAGCCCTCGATGAGCGCCGGCACCTCGGCGAGGAACCGGTGCGTCACCCGGCGCAGGGCCTGGTCGCCGAGAGCCGGGTCGGCATCCACCGGCGACGTCACCTCGCCCGAGAGGCGCCAGGCGCGCGCGAGGAACTTCTGCGAGCCCGTCACCGACACGTCGCGCCAGTCGATGTCGTCCTCCGGCGGGCCGGCGAACGCCATCGTGAGGCGCACGGCGTCGACGCCGTAGCTGTCGAGCTCTTCGGTGAAGTAGACGAGGTTGCCCTTCGACTTCGACATCTTTGCGCCGTCGAGAATCACCATGCCCTGGTTGAGCAGAGCGCTGAACGGCTCGGTGAAGCTCACATAGCCCAGATCGAACAGCACCTTCGTGATGAAGCGCGCGTAGAGCAGGTGCAGGATCGCGTGCTCGACTCCGCCGACGTACTGATCGACGGGCGCCCACTTCTCGGCCTCGGCCGGGTCGAAGGCCTGCGTGCTGTCACCGGGGCTGAGGAAGCGCAGGAAGTACCACGACGAGTCGACGAAGGTGTCCATCGTGTCGGTGTCGCGGCGGGCCGGGCGGCCGTCGGGCGTGGTCGTCGCGACCCACTCCTCGACCCCGCCGAGGGGCGAGGTGCCCTTCGGCTTCATGTCGATGCCCTCGGCGTCGGGCAGCAGCAGCGGCAGGGCATCCAGCGGCATCGGAACCTCGGTGCCGTCGTCCGTGTACATGATCGGAATCGGCGTGCCCCAGTACCGCTGACGGCTGATGAGCCAGTCGCGCAGGCGGTAGGTCTTGGATGCCCGCCCCGTGCCGCGCTCCTCCAGCAGCTCGATCGCCCGCTTGATGGCGTTCTGCTTGCTGAGGCCGTCGAGCGGGCCCGAGTTGATCATGCGGCCGTCGCCCGTGAGCGCCTCGCCGGTCGCGAGCGGGTCGAGCGGAGGGATCTCGCCCGATTCGAGCATCTCGGGCGTGATGACCGGGATCGCGCCGGTGACGGGCGCGTTCGTGTCGACGACGACCGTGACGGGCAGGCCGTGCGCCCGCGCGAAGTCGAGGTCGCGCTGGTCGTGCGCGGGCACGGCCATGATCGCGCCGTGGCCGTAGTCGGCGAGCACGTAGTCGGCGGCCCAGACGGGGATGCGGTCGCCGTTCACGGGGTTGATCGCCCAGCGGTCGAGGAAGACGCCGGTCTTCTCGCGCGACGTGTCTTGACGGTCGATCTCGGTCTTCTTCTGCACCTCCTCGAGGTACGCCTGGAAGGCCATGCGCACCTCGGGGGTCGAGCCCGCGGCGAGCTCGGCCGCGAGGTCGCTGTCGGGCGCGACGACCATGAACGTCGCCCCGAAGAGCGTGTCGGGGCGCGTCGTGAACACCGTCACCGGGCTGTGGTGGCCCTCGATCACGAAGTCGACATCGGCGCCCGTCGAGCGGCCGATCCAGTTGCGCTGCATCGTGAGCACCTTGGCGGGCCACGAGCCCTCGAGCTGGTTGAGGTCGTCGAGCAGGCGGTCGGCGTAGTCGGTGATCTTGAAGTACCACTGCGTGAGCTTCTTCTTCACGACGACGGCGCCCGAGCGCTCGCTCGTGCCGTCGGCGAGAACCTGCTCGTTGGCGAGCACCGTCTGATCCACCGGGTCCCAGTTCACCCAGCTGTCTTTGCGGTACGCCAGGCCCTTCTCGTACATCTTCAGGAAGAGCCACTGGTTCCAGCGGTAGTAGTCGGGGTCGGAGGTGTGCAGCACCCGGGTCCAGTCGAACGAGGCCGCGTAGCGCTGCATCGAGGCCTTCTGCTGCGCGATGTTCTCGTACGTCCACTGCCGGGGGTCGGCACCGCGCTTGATGGCGGCGTTCTCGGCGGGCAGCCCGAACGAGTCCCAGCCGATCGGGTGCAGCACCGTGAAGCCTTGCTGGCGCCAGTACCGCGCCACCACGTCACCGAGCGCGTAGACCTCGGCGTGGCCCATGTGCAGGTCGCCGCTCGGGTACGGGAACATGTCGAGCACGTACTTGCGCGGCTTGGAGTCGGCGGGGTCGTCGACGGTGAACGGTTGCAGGGCATCCCAGATCGGCGCCCAGTGGGCTTCGATGCGCGCGGGGTCGTAGGCGTTCTCGTCGGGCAGCTCGTCGGTCACGTCGGGGTCTCGTCTCACGTCGATGTCATCAGGGCGGCCGCGGTGGTGGCGGTGCGGTGGCGGTGCGGAAGTTCCCAGATTACCGGGTGCTATCCGGCGGATTCACCGGTCAGGGCCCGCAGCAGCGCCGCGGCCTTGAGCCGCATCTCCGCGACCTCCGCCTCGGGCTCGCTCAGCGCGGTCACACCGCCACCGGCACCGATCGTCGCCCGATCACCCTCGACCACGATGCTGCGGATGACCATGGCCAGATCGGCCGTGCCATCGGCGCCGAGGTAGCCGAAGGCTCCCGAGTAGATGCCACGGGGGCCGGCCTCGAGCCCGGCGAGCAGCTCGATGGCGCGGCGCTTGGGTGCGCCCGTCATCGAACCGGCGGGGAGGCAGGCGGCGACAGCATCCAGCGCATCGAGGCCCGGCCGCAGCCGCCCCTCGATGGTGCTGACCAGCTGGTGCACATGGGCGTAGCTCTCGACCTCGAGCAGGCCCGTGACGACGACCGAGCCGACCTCGCTGATGCGCGCCAGATCGTTGCGCATGAGGTCGACGATCATGAGGTTCTCGGCCTGCTCCTTGTCGCTCGCGGCGAGCTCGGCGGCGAGCGCCGCGTCGCGCTCGGGGTCGGCGGCGCGGGGGCGCGTGCCCTTGATCGGCCGGGTCGTCACGACGCCGCCAGCGACGCGTAGGAAGGTCTCCGGGCTCGCACTGAGCAGTGTCGTGGCCCCGATGCGCACGAGCGCCCCGTGGTGGGCGGGGCTCGAGCGGCGTAAACGCCGGTAGATCGCGACCGGGTCGAGCGCGGCGCCGTCGGCCGTCGCGACATCGGCCTGGGTGGTCAGGCACAGCTGGTAGGCGTCGCCCTCGCGGATCGCGTGCTGGCACCGGCGCACGAGCTCGGCGTAATGGTCGTCGGCATCGCGCCAGGTGACCGGACGGAGCGGCGCCGGTGGCGCCAGAGGCGGTGCGGATGCCGCTGCCGCTCGCTCGACGAGCGCGAGCATGCTCTGCCGCCAGTCGTCGAGCTCGCCGCTCCACTCGCCGGTGCCCGCGACGTCGAGCGCCACGAGTCGCGCGGTGCCCGCGGCGTGGTCGAGCGCAACGCCGCGGTCGACGCGCAGCCAGGCCGCGCGGTGATGGCCCGGCACCGGCGGAACGGGCATGCCCATGGTCTCGCCCCGCAGCTCGTAGCCGAACCAGCCGATGAGCCCGAGCGGCAGCGCGTCGCCGGCCGCGACCGCGGGCATCGCGGCGAGCGCCGTGCGCAGCGCGGGCAGCACGTCGCCGGAGTCGTCGAGCGGCACGCGCTCACCGAGCGCGATGAGGCTGCGGCCGGTGCGGGCGCCGAGCCCCGAGTCGAGCCAGACGAGGCCGTGCGCTTCGGGGTTCTCGGCCGCGAGCGCGAGGAAGAGCGCCTCGGCGCTCGGCGGCGCCGCGATCGGGTGCTCGAGAAGGCCGCGCCGCATACCCTCAATGCTATGAGCGCGCTCGGCGAGGGCCTGCACCCGTGGCGGCCGGGGGCCGGAGCGGGCACGGCACCGTGGGTCGACCTCGAGTGGTGCGATCCGGGCGCAACCGACCGGCTGCTCGTCGCCGACTCGTGGCGCGTGGTCGAGGGCCGCGTGCGGGGTCTCGAGAGGCACCGCGCCCGTTACATCGCCGCAGTGGCCGAGCACCGCGACGATGCCGAGCAGTTCTGGGCCGACGCTGTCGCCGCTCTGCCGCCCACGGGCGACTGGTTTCCGCGGGTCGAGCTGCGCGACCGCGCCGAGGGCACGCAGCTGAGCCTGCGCCTGCGGCCCACCCCCGCGACGAGCACTGAGGTCGACGTGGCGACCGCCCCCCGCGACCCGCGCACGCGGCCGCTTGTGAAGGGCCCCGACCTCGACGCGCTGCAGGCCCTCCGGGTGGCGGTGCAGCCGAGCGGAGCCGGGGAGGCGATCATCGTGGATGCCCGCGGCCGCGTCGTCGAGGGCGCCTACAGCGGGTTGCTCTGGTGGCGGGGCGAGACGCTCGTGCGTCCGAGCGGCGCGCTGCCGCGCATCCCGAGCGTCACCGCCGACCTCGTGCTCGAGGCGGCCCGCGCCGCGGGGGTGACGATCGCCGACGAGGATGCCCGCCCCGACGACCTCGCCGGCTGCGAGCTCTGGGTGCTCAGCGCCCTGCACGGCCTGCGGGTCGCGCGCCGCTGGGTCGACGGCCCGGCGCTCGCCGAGCCGCGGCGCGTCGAGACGGGCCGGCAGTGGCTCGATTCCTCGCTCGAAGAGCTGTACCCCGACCGGGGGACACCCGCACTGGGGGGGTGACGATTCCTCCCCATATCCGGCGCGCTCCGCATAGACTGACGTCGCCGGATTCGGGTTCGGCATCAGAGGGGGATCTGACGTGTCTGACGACGACTACGGCCGTGTGCCGGCGGGGTGGTACCCCGACCCGCTGGGCCTGCCGCAGCTGCGCTGGTGGGACAACCACGCGTGGACCGAGCACGTCTCGGACGCCCGGCAGCCGATGATGCCCGCTCAGCCCGCCGCCCCCACGATCTTCGCCGACGACGAGCTGCCCTCGCGCCGCTCGCGCCGCGACTCCGACCCTGCGGGGGCGGATGAGACGCCCATCGAGCAGCCCACCGCCGCGGTGCTGCGCCAACTGGCCCCGCCCGCCGCCGATGACACGCCGACGCTCGTTGAGCCCAGCGCACCCTCGGCGTCTGTGCCGTCAGCATCGGTGCCGTCAACGTCGGTGCCGTCCGCCTCGGCACCCTCCGCCGCGGTTCCCTCCGACACCGCCTCCGACGCCGCGGCGAGCGCTGCCCGTGCGGCGAGCGCGGCGAGCGCCGCCGACGCCTTCGCGGCCGCCGCCTTCGCCGACCTCCGGGCGCAGTCCGCCGCGAGCGCGAGCGCGGCCACGAGCACACCCTGGATCCCGCTGCAGGACGAGGCGAGCGCGCCCGTCTCCGCCGGTGCGGGCTCCGCTCCGCAGGCCTTCTCCTCGGCACCCGGATACGGGTCGGCCCCGGGCTACAGCTCGGCTCCGGGCGCCCCCGCCTTCGTGCCGAGCTGGACGGAATCACCGGTCTCGGCCTCCGACCCCGGCCGTCGCGGCACCCACCAGTCGCTCGGCACGACCGCGCCCCACCTGCAGAGCGTCGAGGTGTGGGCGATCGCCCTGCTGCCCATGCTCCAGCTGCTGCTCAGCCTGCTCGTGCTCGCCGCCTTCTCGACCGGCCCGAGCGTGCTGTTCATGGCGATCATCTGGCTCGCGCCGTACCCCATCAGCCTCGTACTGGCCCTGCTCGACTACCGCTCGCTGCGGCGCCGCGGTGTCGACCGGCCCGCGACCTGGCTGTGGGCTCTCGGCTCCGCACCGCTCTACCTCGTCGCCCGCGCCGTGCGGCTCAGCCGCATCTCGGGGGCCGGCTACGGGCCGCTCGCGGTCTTCCTGATGCTGAGCGGGCTCGTCGGTGCGTCGATCCTCGCCGTTCCGGGCCTCATCATCGCGGCGCTGCCGAGCGTGTTCGCCGCTGAAGCGTCGAACAGCATCGAGCTCGCCGCTCGCAGCATCGGCGGCACCATGCAGGTCGAGTGCCCGCCGAGCCCGCCGCTGTTCATCGGCCAGCAGATCCGTTGCCCGGCCACCGACGCGAGCGGCAACCCGATCGTCATCACGGCGAGCCTGCAGCGCTCGAACGGCTGGATCGCCTGGCAGGTCGACGACTGGGGCATCTTCAGCATCATTCGATAACCGAATGCTCCCGGGGCGGCCCGAACCGCCTCCGGGTCACAATTGAACAGCATCATCAGAGCGAGCAATCGTTCGTCGCGTGGAACCCGAATACACCGCGGCACACCGGTCGGCCAGGGGGGCCGGTCGGAACACGAGATCCGGTCGGGGGACCGGAAACCATGGGGGACCACGATGAGCACCACGACGACGATCCGGGTACCGGCGGGCTGGTACCCCGACCCGGTCGGGACCGGCCCGAGCGGTAACGCTCTGCAGCGCCGCTGGTGGGACGGCACCGCGTGGACGCACCACACGGCCCCACTTCAGACGCCGGTCAGCCCCGAGGTGTCGACCGAGACCCTCACTGCGGCGACGGCGAGCGCGCTCTCCTACTCCGCCGTCGGCTCAGCCCCCGCCACGGTCTCCCCGCGCGAGTCGGCTCGGGCCGCGGAGAGCATGCCGCTGCACCCTGTCGACCCGGCCGCCGGGCTCCGGAGCCCGCACTCGGCACCCACCCGTAGCACGGCCTCTCCGCTGAGCCCCGCGAATGCCGAGACCGCCGGCTACGAGCCGTTCCGCACGCGCGCCCTGGCGGAGCAGCAGGGCGCTGCCGCGCGGGGAACCCGCAACCCCCTGGGCCTGCGCGTGCACACGGTGTCGGTATGGCTCATGGCGACGATGCCCGTCACACAGGCGCTCATGATCTTCTGGGTCTTCTCGACACTGCCGGCCGAGAGCTCGGCGTGGACGCGCGCGCTCACCGTGATCTTCCCGCTCGTGCTCATGGGCGCGCTCGCCGATCAAGACACTCGACTGATGGAGCGCTCCGGTCACCTGCGCACCGCGCCGTGGATCACCGCGGTGCTCGCTCCCCCGCTCTACCTGGGTGTGCGCGGAGTTCGCGTGCAGCGCACGACCGGTGCGGCATCCTGGCCGCTCGTCGTCTGGGCGGCGACGCAGCTCGGAGTGCTGGTCACCTGGTCGCTGCTCGACCCCGAGGGTGTGCAGACGGTCCTGCTCTCGCTCATCTGAGCCGGTGCGGGCATGCCGCCCCAGCATTCGTCCACGCCGCCGCCGTAGGGTCGAGGTATGGATGAGACGCGCAGCCGGCGAGGCGCGAGCCTCGAGGTGCTGCGCGCCGAAGCCCACGACGAGCTGCAGACGGTCATCCATGCCCGGGCGCGCGGCGGCGAAGACCCGTGGGACTTTATGACCGAGCTGCCTACCGTCGACGAGCTGGTGGTGTGGATGCTCCGGGCCGAGCGCATCCGCGATGACGACGGGCGCCTGCCGACGCGGGCGCGCGACTACCGCCTACTTCGGCAGATCGCCCTCGATCACCCTCCGCTCACGTCGACGGTGTGGCGCATGCTCGGCCGACTCGGGCCGTGACGGGCGTCTCGGCACCACGAAAGTGAACACGTGAGTCCCCCCAAAGGGGGACCGCGCACCCCTGGAGTTGTACCCCGTTCGAGATACGATAGGGAACCAGAGGGCAAACTCCACTCGCCCTCGTTGGCGCACCCGAGGACGCCCGATGACCGAACAGCACGCACCCGTCGCCGGCTGGTACGACGACCCCGAGATGGCGCTGCGCCTCCGGTGGTGGGATGGCGAGCGTTGGAGCCGGCACACGCGGCCCAAGCCGGTCGTCGAGACCCTCGTCGAGGCCCCGGCCTCCGCCTCGGCGGTCGGTGCGCAGACTGCCACGACTGGGTCCACCGTGATCGCCGCGCCCGCCGCGCCCGAGCCCTACATCTACTCGGCGCCGTACTCGTGGTCACCCGGCACCGTGTCGCCCGGCTCCGTGTCTCCCGCCTCCCCCGCGCTCGGCACGCCCGCCTCCGCCCCGAACCCGCTCGGCACCTTCGGCGTTCGCGCTCAGCGCCCCGACGAGCTGTGGAACACCACGGCGTCGTCGATCGACTACGCGCCCGAGCGCACGACGACACCCGCCGCCTGGGCGCTCGCCGTGACCCCTCTCGTCACCGTGGTCGCGCAGACGGCCGCGATCGTGCTCTCGGGCTTCGAGTCGACCCCGTGGATCTGGATCGCCGGCGCGACCATCATCCCCGTGCTGTGGATCATCATGTGGGTGCGCCGCGACCGCATCACGCTGCACGAGTGGGGCCACTTGCGTCGGGCGCACTGGGCCTGGGCCTTCCTCGGCGCGCTCGGGTACCTCACGGCGCGCACGATCGTCGTGCGCCGGCAGGCGGCGGGCCGCGGCTGGTGGCCGCTGCTGACGAATCTCGCCATCACGGCCGTGCTCGTCAACGTGGGGCTGTTCACCCCCGTCTACGACCTGCTGCGCGACGCGATCCTGTAGCGCGGGCGGCGGTCGGCCGGGCTACAGCCGGCGCAGGCCGAGCACCCTGACCACGGCGAATCCGGCCTCGACGCTCGCCGCCAGATCGACGACCGCGTCGATGCCCCAGTCGTGGTCGCCGGCCGGGTCGTCGATGACCTGGCGCACGCTCCACGTGCCCGCAGCATCCGGATCATCGCGTTCCGGGCTCTCATCGATCTGAATCAGGGATGCACTGCGCGCGGTGCCGCCCGTCAGCATCTCCTCGTGGTCGGCGTAATAGGCGTCGAGCGCCTCGGGCCAGCCCGCGTCGGGGTCGAGCGCTTCGAGGTCGTCGTCGCGCTGCAGCGCCGCGAGCTGCACGCGGCGGAAGAGCTCGTTGCGCACGAGCACGAGGAATGCCCGCCGGTTGGTCGTGACATCCGGCGGCCGGGGCGGCAGGGTCGGCGCGCCTTCCACAACTTCGGAGTGGGGAGAGCTCAGCTGCTCCCACTCGTCTTGCAGGCTCGAGTCGACCTGGCGCACGAGCTCGCGCAGCCACTCGATGATGTCGCGCAGCTCGTCGGTCTTCGCCTCGTCGGGCACCGTCTGGCGGATGGCGCGGTCGGCGTCGCTCAGGTAGCGCAGCAGCAGGCCCTCGCTGCGGGTGAGCTTGTAGTGGCTCACGTACTCGGTGAAGGTCATGGCCTTCTCGTAGAGGTCGCGCACGACGCTCTTGGGGCGAAGCTCGACGTCGCGGATCCACGGCTGGGTGCTCGCGAAGGTCTCGAACATGGCCGTGAGCAGCTCGTCGAGCGGCTTCGGGTACTCGACGTCGTCGAGCGCCTCCATGCGCTCGTCGTAATCGAGGCCCTCGGCCTTCATCGCGCCGATCGCCTCACCGCGCGCCGCGAACTGCTGCTGGGCGAGCACCGGCCGGGGGTTGTCGAGAGTCGCCTCGATGACGCTGATGACGTCGAGCGGGTAGTCGGCGTCGGCGTGATCGAGCACGCCGATGACGGCGAGCGCGAAGGGGCTCAGCGGCTGGTTGAGCGCGAAGTTGGGCTGCAGGTCGACCGTGAGGGTGATGGCGGCGGGCGTGACGCTGCGGTCGATGACGACGACCTCGGCCCGCACGAGCGTCTGGGCGATGCCGAGCGCGCGCTTGACGAGTTCACGTTGCCGCTGCGGCGGCTCGTGGTTCTCGGTCAGCAACGCGCGGGCGTTCGCGAACACGTCTCCCCCGCGGGCGATGAGGTTGATGAGCATGGCCGCCGAGACCTGCATGCGGCTCTCGAGCGGTTCGGGCATCCCGCCCACGAGGCGTTCGAAGCTCGTCTCGCTCCACGTGACGAAACCCGCGGGCGCGGCCTTGCGCACGATCTTCTTCTTCTTCTTCGGGTCATCCCCCGCCTTGGTCGTCGCGAGGTGGTTCTCGACCTCGTGGTCGGGCGCTTGCACGACGACGAGCCCGGCCGTGTCGTACCCGGCGCGACCGGCGCGCCCCGCGATCTGATGGAATTCGCGCGCGCTCAGCTGGCGCATCCTGACACCGTCGTACTTGCTGAGGGCTGTCAGCAGCACCGTGCGAATCGGCACGTTGATGCCCACGCCGAGGGTGTCGGTGCCGCAGATGACGCGCAGCAGCCCGCGCTGGGCGAGCACCTCGACGAGCCGGCGGTACTTCGGCAGCATGCCGGCGTGGTGCACGCCGATGCCCGCGCGCACGAGCCGGCTGAGCGTCGTGCCGAAGCCCGTCGCGAAGCGGAAGTCGCCGATCGCCTCGGCGATCTCGTCCCGCTGCTCGCGCGACACGATCCGGATGCTCGACAGGGCTTGCGCGCGCTCCATCGCGGCCGCCTGACTGAAGTGCACGATGTAGATCGGCGCCTGGCCGTTCTCGAGCAGCGTCTCGACGGTCTCGTGCACGGGGGTCTTCACGTACTCGAACGTCAGCGGGATCGGCCGCTCGGTGTGCGTCACCTCGCTCACGGGATGCCCCGTGCGGCGCTCGAGGTCGGCGGCGATGGGCGTCACGTCGCCGAGCGTGGCGCTCATGAGCAGAAAGCGCGCGTTCGTGAGCGTCAGCAGCGGCACCTGCCACGCCCACCCGCGGTCGACGTCGGCGTAGTAGTGGAACTCGTCCATGACGACGATGCCCGCCGCGAGGTCGGCGCCCTCTCGCAGCGCCTGGTTGGCGAGTATCTCGGCCGTGCAGCAGATGATCGGCGCATCGCCGTTGACGCTCGAGTCCCCCGTCACCATGCCGACGTTCTCAGGCCCGAAGATCTCGACGAGCTGGAAGAACTTCTCGCTCACGAGCGCCTTGATCGGCGCCGTGTAGTACGTGCGTTGCCCCTGCGCGAGGGCGATCGCGTGGGCGGCGACGGCGACGAGGCTCTTGCCCGAACCCGTCGGCGTGGCGAGCACGACGTGCGCGCCCGCGACGAGCTCGAAGATCGCCTCCTCCTGCGCCGGATACAGCGTGAGCCCGCGCCCGACGGCCCAGTTCTCGATCGCGTCGAACGCCGCGCCGGCCTCGTAGGGGCGGGGCATCGACTCGAGCAGGCTCACCCCCCGAGTCTGCCCCACCCCGCCCTCACCAGAATTCAGGAACCCCGGTGCCGCGCGGCGTCTCCACAATTCAGGACTGCTGGCTCTGAAACGGCGGTTAGGGATGCTCGCACGGCGTGTCGACCGGGCGCGAGCATCCCGAACTCCTGAATTGTGGAGATGCCGCTAGGGCTGCGGGCAACACGGGGCCGCGCGGCTCGGGCGCGGAGGCGGCTCAGCCCTCAACGTCGGCGGTGCAGTCGGCCTCGGCGTCTCCGACGGCGATGAGCACGCGGATGCCCTCGCCGTTGAGCGCGCCGTAGGCGATCTGGCAGTTGCCGAGCGCGTCGCTCTCGCTGAGCGAACCGGCCGGCCAGGCGAAGCGCACGGTCGTGGCGTCGAGGAACTCGACCGTGGGAATCGGGTCGCGACCCTCGGCGTAGACCTCGGCGAGCAGCGCTGCGGTGCTCGAGGTGAGGTCGGCGCCGATCACGGTGACCTGCCCGTCGTTGCCGCCGCCCGCGTCACCGCCCGTGTCGCCCGCGTCGGCGGCGTCGGGAATGATCTCGTCGGTGCTGACGGGGGCGGCGGTGGAGCATCCGGTGAGGGCGAGGGTCAGCGCGGCGGCGACGGCCAGCAGGCGCAGGTTCTTCGTGGTCATGCCCCCAGCCTGCGGGCGCGCGCGCCGGCCCGCCATGAGCAGTCGTTACCTACGACCGGTGCCTACGACCCCGGGCTCGGCACGAGGAAGAACGGGAAGACCCCCGGGTTGTGCGCGTGCACGATGGCGAGGAAGACCACGAGGTCGAACAGCAGGTGCACGATGATGACGTAGGTGAGCGACTTGGTGCGGTGGAAGATCCACCCCTGCAGCAGCGCGAAGGGGATCGTCATGAGCGGGCCCCAGGCCTGGTAGCCGAGCTCCCACAGGAAGCTGACGAACACGATCGCCTGCAGGATGTTCGCGGTGAGCACCGGGAAGTGCCGCAGCAGCAGCACGTAGCAGGTGCAGATGAAGAACAGCTCGTCCCAGATGCCGACGGCGTTGACGCCGATGAACAGGCGCAGCACCTCGCTGGATTCGCTGACGGCCGGCCAGTTCTGGTAGGCGCCCGAGGTGATGAAGTAGAACGGCAGGATGAGCCAGCCGAGGAAGGGCACAGCGAAGAGGTACGACTTCTCCCACGGCTGCCACTTCTGGCCGCTGCGCCAGGGGAACCGGATGACCTTCCGCGTGAACACGAACCGGTCGATCACGAACGGCACCGCGACGGCGAGGCTCAGCACGAAGCCGAGCAGGAAGAAGTTGGGCCACGAGATGTCGGCCTTGACGCTCACGGTGCTCACGACGATGAGGCCCGCGGCGATGATGCCGAGATCGCGCATGAGCTCGCGGTCGACGAAGTACGCCACGACGAGCCCGATCACGAGCCACGGGTAGCCGACGAACCGGTTCTCGAAGCCGAACAGCGGGATGGCACTCGTCACGACGATGGCCGCGGGCAGCAGCTTCAGGCTGATCGCGGGAAGGGCATCCGTCGTGGGCAGCGTCTGGGCGGCGGGCATGGCGCGATTCTCGCAGATAGACGCACAATTCTTCCTCTATTGGCGGGACTCAGCCGCGGGGCACGCGCGCCACGATCTCGTCGATGACGCTCGGCAGGCCCAGCACCCGGAAGTGCCCGACGTACGGCAGCACGACGTTCTCGGCGCCGTCGAGCACCGAGTTGCCGGCGGGCACGTATTGGTCGAACGTCGAATGCAGCGAGGTGATTCGCGCGTTGACGCTCGCCGCCGCCGCGAGCTCGGTGATGACGGGTCGCGTCGGCACGAACTCGCGCCACGGCCCCATCGCGAAGCGCGCGAGCGGGCTGCCCCCGTAGGGCGTGTTGATCGAGATCATGCGCGTGAGCCGGCTGACCTCGGCGCGCTCGTCGGCGACGAGCATGGTCTTGCCGATGAGCCCGCCCTTGCTGTGCGCGACGATCGTGACGCCCGTGAGGTCGCGGTGCTCGAGGTAGGCGGTGAGCAGGGCCGCCATCTCCGGGATCGGGTGACGGTTGAAGCCGAGCTCGGGCACGCTGTGCACGGGATGCCCGAGGGCGGCCAGGCGGTCGCGGATCGGCTTGAGGTAGTGCCAGGTCTCGAACACGCCGGGGATCAGCAGAACGGGAGGCGGAGCATCCGGACCCGCTTCGATCGGGGCGGGGGGCCGCGCGCCGTACCGCCAGTACCGCAATCGCGACCGGGCGACGTAGGCGTAATCGGCCACGATCGATGCGGCACGCGTCATATCGGCGAACCCTAGCCCCGCGGTCGGCGGGTGGCAACCCCGTTGTCAGAACCGTGGATGCCCGATTGAGTGGGGCGCATCGCCTCGAGCCCTCGAGTCGAGAACGAGCAAGGGGGAACCATCATGAGCAACGACCACGACCCGCAGCACGACGTGACGCAGGGCGAGAACCCGGGCGCACAGGGCGACATCGGTGCCGGGCAGGGGAACCCGGGAGACGAGACCACCGCCGAGCAGCAGGCCGGCGAGGAGACGCCGCCGCCGATCGTGGGCGTCGAGCAGCCGCGCCGCGACGAGCTCGACGACGACGCCGACTTCGGCGGCGACCTCAACGCCTCCAGCCAGGTCTGACGCGCCGCAGGGGTCAAACTCGCCTCGAACGCTCTACGCTGTCCCTGAGAAGACGTCAGGGAAGGAGGGGCACGGTGAGCACTCCCGCTGCGGGCTGGTACACGGACCCGGACGACACCGCCCTCATCCGCTGGTGGGATGGCACCGCGTGGACCGGAAATACGCAGCCGAATCCGGCTGCGGCACCCCCGCCCGTTCCGGCGGCGGCTGCTGACCCCGTTCCCGTAGTCACGGCGCCTCCCGTCTCAGCGGCGCCTCCCGTCACGGCGGCGCCCCCGCCGGCGCCGCTCGCCCCAGCGCCGCTCACACCGGCGCCGCTCTCCTCAGCGCCGCTCTCCTCAGCGCCCTATGTTCCGCCGCCCTTCGCCGATCCGCCTCCGGCCTCTCCCGCCACGACTCCGGGCCCGCGGCGCAGCGGTTCGATGCCGATCTCCGAACCGGTGCGCCTCGTGCCGCCGACCTCGGGCTCCATCCCTGTCACCGGGTTCCCGGGGTTCGACGACGCGCCGCCGCCGAGTGTGTCGGGTCTCCCCCCGCTCGCTGTGCCCAGCGCGACTCCGGCTCCGCTCGCGGTGCCCAGCGCGGTTGCGACCCCGGCACCGCTCGCTGTGCCCGGCGCGCTCGCCACCGCGGTGCCCCTCCCGGCGTCGGCGACGACCCCGTGGACCTCGTCGGCGACCTTCGCTCAGCCGACCTCGGCTGCTGACCTCGCGAGCGTCGACTACGAGCCGATGACGCGCTCGTGGGGCTCGGCACGCGGCTCATCGGCGGCCCGCGTGGTGACCGGCGTGACGACGGGCGGGGCGTGGATGCTCGCCCTCTCGCCGCTGCTGCAGCTCGGGCTCGTCGCCCTGACCTGGTGGCTCACCGACGGCGGAGCATCCAGCGCCACTCCCGTCGTCGCCTCCGGATTCGCCCTCGTCGGCCTGCTCTGGGTGGTGCTCGCGGCGATTCTCGACTACCGGCGTCTCGGAGCGCTCGGGCACGAGTTCCGGCCCTCGGTGGCGTGGATCATCGCCGGGCCCTTCTTCTACCTCATGGCCCGCGGCATCCACGTGTATCGCACCACCCGTTCGGGCACCGGCCCCACGTGGGTCTACGTGGTCACCGCGCTGCTCGTCGGAGCGGCGCTCAGCCTGTCGTCGTTCGCCCTGCCGCGGGCGGTCTCGCTCACCGAGCTGCGCGCGGTGGAGACGCAGATCGCGACCGACCTGCGCGCGCAGGGCATCAACTACTCGGTCATCTGCCCCTCGCAGGTGCCGGGATCGCTCGGCAGCTCGTTCGTGTGCACGGCCTACGACGAGGTCGGGCCGGCCGCCCTGCTGCGCGTGACCTGGTCGGGCGTGCCCGGCTCGTTCACCTACGAGATCGAGTCGACCGCCACGTAAGGGCCCGGTCTCAGCGAGGCGGCCCAGGCGCGCGTCGAGGTCGTGCGGCGGCTGCGCGCCCGCCTGCAAGCCAACCGATCACTCTCGGGAGACTCCCGAATGCAAGGAACTTCACGAGCAAAGTCGGTCACGATTCCGTCATTTCGGGAGTCTGCGGCCGCCAGCATCGCCGCTCGCGCCCGGCGGGCGCCGCCGTCAACCCCTAGACGCGAGCCCCGCGCAGGAGTTGACTGGCCCCCTCGCGGGCTCGACCCGGGCCCCGAGTACCGAAGGGGATCCACCATGTCGTCTGTCGCCCGCGTCACCACCATCACCGCCCGCTCGGAGAAGAGCTTCGAAGACGCCGTGCGCGTCGGCGTCGAGCGCGCCAACAGCACCCTGCGCGGCGTCAGCGGTGCGTGGATCAAAGAGCAGAAGCTGCACATCCAGAACGGAGCTGTCGGCGCCTACCAGGTGACGATGGAGATCACGTTCGTTCTCGACGACTAATCGAACTGATCGTGGATGCCCGGCGCCCGCTGAGCTGCCTCACTGCCACAGCACGGCGAGGCCGGGCACACCCTGGAAAGCGCTGTCGGCTGTGACCAGTTCGAAGCCCTCGCTCATGGCTTGAGAAGCGAGCATGCGATCGAACGGGTCGCGATGAGCCCACTCGAGCGAGCCCGCCGTGATGGCATGGTTGGCCTCGATGGCCATCACCTCGGCGCCCAGACGATCGACCTGCTGCTCGAAGCCATGCACGAGGGCGGCAGCTTCTGGCAGTCGTCCGAGCCGGTGCTTCGTCGCGATCTCGAAGGCACTCGCCGCCGACACCACGAGGTGCTCCCGCGCGTCTTCGAGTCGGGCACGCACGTCGCGCGGAAGACGATCAGGCGCTCCGAGCGCCCAGATCAGCACGTGGGTATCGAGCAGTAGCGTCACGCCGAGGTCTCTTCGACGTCGGAGCCTATGCCGCCCTCCCAGGCTGCAAGTTCCGTCTCGGGCAGCGGGTCGAAGAACGATTCGGGTGTGTCGAGGCCGGGGAGAAAGCCCAGCTCGCGCACGGTCGACGGTTCGAACGCGACCAGTCGCGCGATGGGCCGACCGCCGCGTGCGATCACGATCTCGTCACCGCGCTCGACTCGCGCGAGCAGCTCTGACAAGCGTGTCTTCGCCTCGTGCACGTTGACCTGATCGCCCATGTTGACTAAGTGTAGTGAACTAAGCGCCGAGAGTCTCTTCCGACAACGCTGACAAGGGCAGGGTCGGGGCAGGCGGGGCGTGCTCGCGCACTCCGCGGGTGTGGCTGATGAGCACCGCGCGCAGGCGCACGGCGGCGCGGTCGGCGGCGGTGGCTGCGACGAGCATCCACTCGCGATCGAGGCGGCCGGGGTCGGGGCCGCCGCGCCGCTCGAGGGCCAGAATGAGCTCGGTCGCACCCGTGTGTCGCGCGACGCCGTCGATCACGGTGAACAGGGCGTCGGCGGCCTCGGCGGGCACGCGCCGCGGCAGGTCGTCGCAGGGCATGGCGAGCCCGCCGAACCCGTGCTCGTCGGGCGTGAAGAAGAACCACAGCTGCCAGCGGATCGCCGCCCCGAGCGCGACCGCGAGCTGCGCCTCGGGGGTCTGCAGGTCGTCATCGGTGATCGGGCGCGTGATGGTGGGCTGGTAGGTGCGGAAGGCTCCGGTCATGCGGGGCAGGATGCCCGGTGCGCGCCTCCCGTGGCCCGCCGCTCAGTCGCTCGGGGCAGGGAGGCGTGGTCACCCACGCGGTGGAGGAGCCGGTGCGATCCGGCGCCGACAACCGCGCGACTGAGCGGCGCCCGCGACAGCGGACGACCCCACGTCGCGCCCCGTCCGGTGGTTTAGCGGAACGTTGACCCGAAGCTCTCGATCATCAGCCACCCGCCGACATCTCTCATGAGATCCCCGTCCGCCGTCAGAACATCGACGTCCACCGTGACCTCGGTGGCGTAGTCCAGCACAAGCGTCGCCTCCGTCGAGACGCTCTGGGTGCCGATCTCGGTGTCGAAGGGAACCCGTGACGGGTTGTACGGCCCGTAGCCACGGTCGGGGTAGGTCGTGGTGATCGTCAGCGTTGCGTAACGGCCAAAGGCCAGGGATTCGAAGCTCAGCATGGTCGTCAACCGGTACAGGCCGGGCTCCAGCGTGATGGTGCCGCCCCCATCCACGGACCCGATCGAAGAGCCCTCTGATCCCGCGGCCCAGGTGAGAGGAAGAGAGAAGTCGTCGCTCTCCGTAGCCGTAAACGCCGTCTCGGCGGTGAAGTAGGCATAGTCGAGAAGCCCTGGAACGCCCCGGGGACCCTCCGGCCCTTCCGGGCCCTCCGGGCCCTGCTCCCCCGCAGGCCCGCGCGGCCCCTGCGGCCCGAACGGCCCCATCGGCCCTTCCGGGCCGCCTGCCCCCCGAGCACCCGCCGTCCCTGCAGGCCCCAGGGCCCCGTCACTCCCGTCGACCCCGTCCCGCCCGTCGACCCCGTCACTCCCGTCGACCCCGTCACTCCCGTCGACCCCGTCACGGCCATCCGCCCCGGGAGGGCCTGGCTCGACGGGGCCCTCGACGGCAGGGGCCGGGGTGCTCGGTGCGAGCAGGATGCTGGCCCCCAGCATCCCGCCGCCGGTGGCAACCAGCGCGGTGATGACGCAGGCGATGAGAAGTGTGCGCAGGGAGACCACAAGGCTCTCGCTTTCGTCGGGGTATGACGACTGTACCGATGATGAGCCATGGTCGGCAGTGCCCGGTAGATTCGCGTCATGTACCGCCAGATCGCGCGCAACAAGCGGTGGAGCATCCTGCTCATCGCGCTGTTCTGCGTCGCCGTGATCGGGCTCGGGGTGTTCAGCGCGTGGGTGGTCGGCGACGTGTGGCCGTTCTGGCTGCTGCTGATCTTCTGCCCGCTCGCTGTGCCATCTACCCCAGTGGTGGTCGCTGAGCCACGCCACGCGCGATGCCGCGAACACCGCCGGGTGGGCGGCCGTGGACGCCGAGCAGCAACCCCGGCTGCATAAGGTGGTCGAGACGACGGCGATTCGAGCGGGCATCCCGATGCCGCGCATCGGCGTGATCGACGACCCCGCCCCCAACGCGTTCGCCGCGTCGCTCAGCCCCAAGAACGCGGTCATCGGCGTCACGACCGGAGCCCTCGACCTGCTCGACGACAGCGAGCTCGAAGCGGTGGTCGCGCACGAGGTGGCGCACATCGTCAACCAAGACGGCCGCGTCACCCTCACGACGTTCGCCCTCGTCGGCTCGATCGCCTCGGTCGCCGGCGTGCTGCTCGTGCTCGGCTGGGGGCTGGTGCGGTCGATCCTCAGCGAGTTCAAGCTGGGCCTGGGCCTCATCATGGGGATGCTCGGGCTCGTGATGATCGTCGTCGGCACCGCCTTCGCGGCCGTGGCCTTCGTGCTCGGCCCGCTCATCAGCTCGGCCGTCTCGCGCCGCCGCGAGTTTCTCGCTGACGCGAGCGGCGTCGAGCTCACGCGCTTCCCGGAGGGGCTCGTGCGGGCGCTCGAGAAGATCCACGCGCACCCGTCGACGGTGCAGGCCGCGTCGTTCGAGGTGCGCGGGCTGTTTTTCGTCAACACCGTCGGCGAGGGGCTGCTCGCGCAGTGGCTCGGCTCGCACCCACCCGTGGCGGAGCGGGTGGAGCGGCTGAAAGAAGCCGGGCGCGGGTTCTGAGCGGCGCGCACGATGATTAGCGCGATCGTGCGAGAATATGACGCATGGATGCTCCCCCGTCGTCGCCCGCGCGCCCGCTGACCGACTACCCGCGCCCCTCGGTCGCCGTCGACACCGCGGTCTTCACTGTCCGCGGCGACGAGCTGTGCGTCGTGCTCGTCGACGGCCGCGAGGGACGTCGACGCCTTCCCGGCACGTTCCTGCACGAGGGCGAGCGGCTCGTCGACGCGGTGCGGCGCTCGCTCGCCGCGAAGGCGGGCATCGGCGGCGGCGAGCCGCGGCAGCTGCAGGTGTTCGACGAGCCGCACCGCGACGACCGCGGCTGGGTGCTGTCGGTCGCGCACGCGATGGCGCTGCCCGCCGAGCGTCTGCCCTCGGATGCGGGCGTGCCCATCGACCTCGCCGACCCGCTCGACTTCGACCACGGGCGCATCCTGGCGATCGCGGTCGAGCGCATCCGCACCGACTACGCGACGATGCCCGACCCCTGGAACCTCATGCCTCCCGCCTTCACCTTGCGCGAGCTGCTGCTGCTGCACACGGCCGTCGACCCGTCGACGCCGCAGCGCGACACCTTCCGCCGCATGATGGAGCCCCTGCTCGTCGAGACGGGCGAGTACACCTCGGGAACGGTCGGCAAGCCGTCGCGGCTTTTCCGCAAGCCGACGGCCGACGAGGTCGCCGCGCGCCGGGCGAAGCACGAGGAGGCGGTGCGCACCGGTGCTCGCCGCACCTCCCGCTCGCGCAGCGACGAGGTGCCCGCCGACCGGCTGCTCACGACCTCGGCTCAGCGCAAGTCGCGCGATGGCTGGCTGCCGTTCGAGCAGGTTCCGTCGGATGCCCGCCACACGATCCGCCTCGACCGCGGCCCCGGGGGCGTGGTGGCGAGGGTGCTCGCCGACGAGTCCGCCGCGCTGTGGACGTTCCGCGGGCTCGTCTCGACCTACGAGCGCGCCGAGAACCGCATCGGGCCGGATGCCCACCTGCAGTCGATCTCGCTGCACGGCCCCGGCGGCCGCGAGCTGTCGATCGTGCGGTTCTGACGATCGGCTCGCGTCGCGCATCACTGACCCTGTTCCGCGTCGGGGGCAAACGGTAGCGTGGCAATCACGAAGCTCCCTCACCCCTGACGAGTCACTGGAGACCCATGGATCGCTCCCCCGCGGCGATCGCCTTCGACCTCATCGTCGAGGCGGTCGATCGGGCCCAGGCCACTGATTCGCTCGCGCCGGTGTGTGTCATCACCCCAAGCCGGGCGAGCGCGGTCGACGCACGGCGGGTGATCGCACGGACCGCGCACGGCGGACGCGGCGCGCTCGGGGTCACGGCGAGAACCCTCCCCGATCTGGTCGCCGACCTCGTCGCTCGCAGCCCGCGCGGTGCGGGGCGACGGCCCCTCACCCCGGCCGCCCGACAAGCCGCGATTCGCGCTGCCCTCATCGCCGAGCCCGGGCCGTTCGCCGAGGTCGCCGATCAACCGGTGACGGTACGGGCGCTCGCGCGCGCTTCCGAGCAGCTCGACGGAACAGACGATGCCCTGTTCGATGCGGCGCCCGGTCTTGCAGGTGAGGTCGTCCGTATCCACCGGGCAGCGATGCAGGCCCTCATCGGGGGCTGGCTCGTGCCGGCGGAGGCCCTCACGATCGCCTGCGACGCTCTTGCCGACCCGACGGTTCGACGCCGACTCGGCAGGATCATCCTCGTCGGGCACAACGACATGGCGCCACACGCCGATCGGCGGATGGCGGAATCCCTGCGGGCGCTCGACGACGTCGTCGAGGTGCCGCTCGCGGCGACCGGCGACGATGTCGTGCCGTATCGGCTGGTCTCGGCGAGCGACGCCGACGAGGAGGCTCGAGCGGTCGCCCGCCTCGTCGTCGAACTGCTCCGCAACCGTGTGCAGGGGCACCGCATCGGCGTGTTCTGGGGTTCGGGAGAGCCCTACCGGACGCTGCTCCACGCCCACCTCGCTGAGGCGGGCGTCACCGTGAGCGGCCCCGGGGCTCGCACGCTCGCCGACACCCCGCTCGGCCGCAGCCTGCTGCGCCTGCTCGCGCTCGACCCGGATGATCTTGACCCGCTGGCCGTGCTGAACGTGCTCGCCGACGGCGTGCTCCGCTGGAGCGAGAAGCCGCTGCCCTCGAGCGCCGAAGCCGAGCGCATCATGGCCCGCGATCGCATCGATGAGCCGGTTGATCCCGAGCGCGGCGTCTTCTTCGGCAACACCGAGCCCGACTCCGACAGGGCCGACGGCACCGCGCGCGGCACGCTCGACGAGCAGCAGCAGAAGCGGTTGAAACGGCAGACGCTGTGGGACGAGTACCTGGCGGCGATTGCGGCGAGCATCCGCGAGGTCGCCGCCTGCGCTAACTGGGCCGAGGTGACGGATGCCCTCCACATGCTCGTCGAGACCCACTTCGCCGTCCCCATCGCCGTCGAGCCCCCCGAGCTGCTCCTCGCCCGCGAGCAGCTCGTCCGCACTATCGGCGAGCTTGCCGCCCTCGATGAGATCGCGGGCGCGCGACCGACCCTCGCCGCCGTGCGCAGCACCCTCGAGACCCAGTTCGTCGAGTCCCGTGCGCGGCATGGCCAGCAGGGCGCGGGTGTCGCGCTCGGGTCGTTCGCGGCGGGCGTCGCGCGCGACCTCGACCACGTGTTCGTCGTCGGTCTGGCCGAGGGGATCGCGCCGGCGCGCGGCCGCGATGACGCATTGCTGCCCGACACCGTGCGGCAGCAGTGGGGGTTGCCGACGATGCGCGAGCGAGCATCCGTCGCCCGTCAGCGGTTCATCGAGACCCTCGCGAGCGCACGCACATCGCTGACGATCATCGTGCCGCGTGGCGACCTGCGCAGCGGCGGCGAGCGCGAGGCATCCCGCTGGCTGACGGGGGTACCGGATGCTCACGAGACGCTGCTCGTGCGCGCCCACCACGATGCGCTGCTGACCGGTGCTCCAGCGTCGTCGACGGTTCCGCCCACGGAGGCCGAGTGGCGCATCCGGGCCGAACGCACCGACGGTGACTGGCGGGCCGCCCCCGCGGTCGAACTGCTCGACCGTGCGCGCGCGATGCGCGATGATCGCCGCCGCGGTCGCTTCACCCGCTTCACCGGCAACCTGGTCGACGTCTCCGACCTCATCCCGTACACCGACGCCCCGATCGCCGCGACCGAGCTCGAGGAGTGGGTCGCGAGTCCGCTGTTCTTCTTCGTGCGGCGCATCCTCGGCGTGCGAGCCCTCGACCTGCAGGTCGACGACTTCGAACCCTCGCTGCTCGAACTCGGCAACATCCAGCACGAGGCACTCGAGTCCTTCACCAAGGCGGCCCTCGCCGGCGGCCCGTCGACAGCGACGCTCGCGCTGCTGCTGGAACAGAGCAAGAAGGCCTTCGACGGGCATCGCCGCACTACCTGGATCCCGCACCTCGAGACGCGCGACCGTCGCCGCGTTGCGGGGCAGCTCGAGGCGTGGTGGCGGCGCGAAGTCGCCACAGGGGCCTGGAGCCCGGTGTCGGCGGAGCAGCCGTTCGGGCTCGACGACCCCGAGTCGCACGATCCGGTGGAGTTCGAGCTCGACGGCGGCTTCACCATCAGCTTCCGCGGCAAGGTCGACCGCATCGATCGCACTCCCGAGGGCGTGCGCGTCATCGACTACAAGGGCTGGCGCCCGAAGAAGCTCACCATCACGGCCGACGACCCGACGGCGGGCGGCCAGAAGTTTCAGCTCGCGGTGTACGGGCTGTTCGCCGCCCGAATCGCCGACGCCGACGGCGCAACGGGCACGGTGCGCACCGAGTACGACTACCTCCGTTCGCCCGAGGATCCCGTGCTCGGGTTCACGATGACGGACGCATCGGTGGAGGTGCTGCGCAGCGACACAACGGCGGTCATCCGGGCGATCCGGGCGGGGGTCTTCCCCGCCCGACCGGCCGGCGGCTCCCTCGAGCGCTTCACGACCCTCAGCGGCGAGGCCGACCTCGAGCGGCTATGGAGCCTGCTGCGCGAGACACCCGAACTCGCCGCCTACGGGCGCTTCTTCCTCGACGCAGAGGAGGCAGCGGAATGACCGGTCTCATCGACGACGACGCCCGCGATCGCATCGACGCCGACATCGCCACGACCCTGTTCGTCGAGGCGGGTGCCGGCGTCGGCAAGACGCACCACCTGGTGAAGCGCATACTGGCGCTCATCGCCGCCGACGTTCCGGTCAGCCGCATCGCCGCCATCACCTTCACCGAAAAGGCCGCCGGTGAACTGCGCGATCGCGTGCGCAGTGCGCTGCAGGTCGCGACCGTGCTGACCCCCGCGCAACGGGATGCGGCGCTCGACGACCTCGATGCCGCCCCCATCGGCACCATCCACTCGTTCGCCGCGCGCGTGCTCGAGCAGAACCCCATCGAGGCCGGTCTGCCGCCGGGCATCGAGGTCGTGGACGAGTTGCGCGCCGGCATCGCGTTCGCCCAACGGTGGCGGCGGGCGCGAGCCGCACTGTTCGGCGACCGCGACGCGGCGACCGCGATCGAGCTGCTGCTGGCGGCCGGCGCGACCCTCGGCAACCTGGAGGACCTCGCGCGCGAGCTCGACGCCGCCTGGGATCGAGTGCGGGATGCCCCCGCTCCGCTGCTCGGGCCGGTCACGCTCGACGTGGGGCCGCTCGTGCGGCTGCTGCAGCGCATCCTGGACCTGCGCGGGGAGTGCACCGACCCGGACGACACGATGGTGCGCGGTTTCCCTTTGCTCGAGGAGGGCCTCGACGCGCTGCGGACGGCGGCCGAGAGCGGTGACGTCACTGCCCAGCTCACCGCGCTCGCGACGCTCAAGCGCCCGCGCCCGAACGCCGGGCGCACCACCAACTGGCGCGACATCGGAGAGGTTCGCGAGTTGGTCGGCACGATCAATACGCTGAAGGCCGAGACCCTGAGCCTCGCCATCGACCCCGCCCTCACCCGCGTGATCGCGACGCTCGGCGGGGTGCTCGAGGCCGAGGCGCACGAACGGCGTCGCCGCGGCACCCTCGAGTTCCACGACCTGCTCATCCTCGCGCGCGACCTGCTCGTCGGCCCGGGCGCGGCTACCGCTCACGCCCGGCTTCATGACGCCTACCCGCACCTGCTGCTCGACGAGTTTCAAGACACCGACCCGCTGCAGGCCGAGCTGGCCGTGCGCATCGCGGCCGACACGGTTCTGCCCGCTGACGGCTGGGTCGAGTCGGTAACGCCCGCCGGGCGCCTGTTCATGGTGGGCGACCCGAAGCAGTCGATCTACCGCTTCCGGCGGGCCGACATCGCCACCTACATCGAGCAGGGCGAACGGGTCAGAAGTGCACCTGGCGGTGCTGCGGTGTCGATGGTCACCAACTTCCGATCGACGGCTCCTGTGCTCGAGTGGATCAACACCGCATTTGGCACGCTCATCGTCGCCGACGGACACCGCCAGCCGGGGTACACGCCGCTCTCCCCCGCACCCGATCGTGCGGCGTGGGATGCGCGCGAGGGCGGGCCCGCCGTCGTCGTACTGCCGGCCACCGATGCCGGGAATGCCGCGCAGATCAAGGCCGACGAGGCGGCGGCGATCGCGAGTGCCGTGCTGCGCGCCGTCGGACGCCACCCGGGCGCGCCCGGTGCTGCGTGGCTGGTCGAGAAGAAGAACCGCGAAACCACGACGTACGAGCGCCGGCAGGCCCGGCTCGAAGACGTGTGCATACTGCTGCCGAGCCGCACCGCCCTGCCGGCCCTCGAAGCGGCGCTCGAGGCGGCCGGCATCGACTTCGTCGCCGAATCGTCGTCGCTCGTGTACTCGACCCGCGAGGTCGCCGACCTGCTACTCGCCGTGCGCGCGATCGCCAACCTGGCCGACGAAGCAGCGCTCGTCCTGGCGCTGCGCTCGCCGCTCTACGCGTGCGGCGACGACGACCTGCTGCGGTGGCGCGCAGCTGGGGGGCGGTGGATGATCGGGGCTGAGGTGCCCGCCGGCCAGGAGGAGAACCCCGTGGCGGCGGCGCTCGGCTCTCTCGACCTGCTGCTGCGCTACGCGCGCACGCTTACGGCGGGCGCAGTGATCGAGCGGCTTGTCCGCGAGCGGCTCGTGCGCCCAGTGGTGCTCGACACACCGCGCTCGAGAGATGTGTGGCGGCGCATCCGTTTCGTCGTCGATCAAGCGCACGCCTGGTCTGACGCGACCCACGGCAGCCTGCGTGAGTATGTGGAGTGGGCCGAGCTGCAACAGGACGAGAAAGCACGCGTCGCCGAACGCTCGGTTCCTGAGGAAGATCTCGACGCCGTGCGCATCACGACCATCCACCAGTCGAAGGGCCGCGAGTTTCCGATCGTCGCGCTGCACGGCATGGGCGCCGGCTGGAGCAGCAATCGCCCGACCCTGCTCTGGACGGACGACGGTCGACCGCTCGCCGCCTTCAGTGCCGAGAAGCAGCTCGAGTCGGCCGGCTATGGCGACGCCTACGAGAACGAGAAGCAGTTCCTGCTCGCAGAGCGGCTGCGGCTGCTCTACGTGGCGTGCACGCGCGCCGAGTCGCACCTGATCGTGTCGGGATTCCGGGCGAAGCGCGCCCCCTCCTGGGGTCACCTGCTCGCCCCCGCTCTCAGCGCCGCAGCCGGTGTCACCCTCGACCTCGCGCCCGTGCCCGAAGTCCGCAGCCGGACGAGTGGTGGCGAGGCTGCACCGGTCGTTGACTGGGACACCTGGCTCGACGAGCGCGCGCGCTGGGAAGGGGCCTCGGCACGATCGTCGACCATCTCGGTGACCGGCATGGCCCACGGCGGCGCAGAACCCTTCATCCCGACGCTCACCTTCACCGATGCGGAGGGCGACGCACTGTTCGTCGAGCGGCGGTTCGACGGCGAGGGTGGCAGCGGCGCCGATCTGGGAACCGCCGTGCACCGCGTCATGGAATTGAGCGAGCTGGATGCGGAGGCTGATGTCGACGCGCTCGCGCGACTGGTCACCTCCGCATCCGGTCTGGATGCTCTCGGCGTCGACGCCGGCACGGTGGCGGCGATGGCCCGCTCGGCCCTGACTGCGGAACCGGTGGCCCGCGCCGCGATGCTTCCGCACTGGCTCGAGCTGCCCGTGTCGGCGGTGCGCGACCTGCCCGAGACCGGGCCGATCATCGTGGAGGGCGTAGCCGACCTGGTCTATCGGGAGGATGATGGCTCGCTCGTCATCGTCGACTTCAAGACCGATCAGGGCATCACTGAGACCTCAGTCGAGGCTTACTGGACGCAGTTGAACGCCTACGCCGACCTGATTGCCGAGGCGAGCGGACAGAGCGTCAGTGCTCTACACCTGGTGTTCTGCCGCGACGACCCCGCGCACGTGCGCAGCAAGGTGCGCGGGTAGCCGTTACTTCTCGTCCTCGAGGCGGTCGGCATCCGCGGCACCCCGGCTCGGTGCGGCCATGACGCGCTCGCTGCGGTCGAACTCCTTCTTCGACCCGGCGCGCACGTCGGTGAGGTATCGGCCGAGCGAGGCGCTGCTGGCCTGCACGGCGTCGGCGTCGACGTCCCACGCCATCGAGCTGGCGGGGTCGAAGCCGAGGTCGCGGCCGACCGCGATGGCGTCTTGCCCCGCGGCGAGGAAGACGAAGTCCCAGCCCAGCTCGTCGGTGAGCCCGGTGATGAGCCGGTTGACACGCTCGCCCGTCCAGCGCGTGCTGGCGTTCTCGTGCCCGTCGGTGACGACGACGACCTGCACGGTCGCGGGCTGCGCGTGCACGGGCATGGCCGAGAGCGCCGAGCGGAAGCCTTCGAGCGAGTCGCCGAGAGCATCCAGCAGCGCGGTCATGCCGCGGGGCTCGAGTTGCACGCGCACCGACGCGGGGTCGGCGAAGGTCGCCTGGTGCTCGACGTCGTCGTCGAACGCGACGATGTCGACGGTCAGTCGGCCGGGCAGGGCGGCCTGCTGGGCGAGCAGGCTCTCGAGCCCGCCGACCATGTCGTCGCGGATCGCCTGCATGGATCCGCTGCGGTCGATGATGAGCAGCAAGGCGGTGTAGGTGGGGTCGGTCATGATGCCTCCGTGCTTTCGGTGGCCGAGCGTGCGGCCTGATCGGTGATGCGCGTAAGGGCCTCGCGCAGGAAGCGCTTCGGCGACGCGGCGGGGAGCGCCGCCACGACGTCGGCGAGCGCCTGCTCGACCGGCACGCCGCGGTGCAGCGCCGCATAGAGCGCGGCGACGGAGGGCGTACGGCTCTGGGCGACGACGCAATGGAGCAGCACGGTCTTGCCCTCGGCGCGCAGGGCGGCGATGGCGTCGACCGTGTCGCGCAGCACGAGGTCGAGGTTCGGGTTCGCTTCCGGCTCGTCCTTGTCGATGAGCCAGACCTCGACGTGGTCGGTCGCCCGGCGCTGGTCAGTCCCGATTCGGCAGAGCGACACGACCGCGTCGGCGGGCGACTCGTCGAGGTCGACGATCGAGCCGAGTAGCACCCCCGGGTCGTGCGGGTGCGGGGTGAGCGAGCGCTCGGGGTACCAGCCGAGGTAGTCCATGCGGGGGCCGGTCGGCCAGCCCGTGTCGTCGGGCTCTCCGCCGCGCGCGGCGAGAGTGCCGAGGGCGACGAGGTCGTGCGCGCGCAGGCCGGGGTGCCCGTGCAGCACCCGCCGCCAGGCGCTCGGCACCGAGCTCGCGCCGAACGCCGCGCCGAGCAGCCCTCCGGCGATGGCGGCGACCGTGTCGGTGTCGCGGCCGCCGCGGACGGCGCGCTCGAGCCCCTCAACCAGCGCAGTCCCGTCGCGGAGGGCAGCACCATCGGAGTGCGCGGCGACCGCACCGTGGATGCTCGACCACGCCCCCTGCAGCGCTTCGACGACCCAACCGTTGCGCGCGAAGTCGCGCGGCCGGCGCTGCTCGGCATCGTCGAGCAGGGCGGCCCAGCGGTCGCGCCGTGCGGCGGGGAGGGCGGGCAGGCCGATGCGAGCATCCAGGTCGCCGGTGAGAACCGCGTGCCGGATGGCGAGGGTCCAGAGCACGCAGGCGTCGCCCGCGTCGTCGTCCCAGTGGGTGAGCGAGCTGAGGGCGCGCGCGGCCTCGGCGGCGGCGTCCGCATCGTGAAGGAGTGCGAGGGCGACGGGCGCGGTGCGCATGAGCGATCCGTTGCCCGCCGACCGACCGGTGCGCTCGTGCAGGGCCTGCGCGGCGGCGCGCGCGGCGGCCGCGGTTCCCCCGGTGCGCTCGGCCTCGGCGAGCACGGCCCGGGTCTGCACGCCGACGTCGGCGGCCGTGCGGACCCAGGTGATCCACGCGGCGACGATCCCGTCGAGCACGGCCTCATCGCGCAGGTCGGCTCCGCGGGCGGCGGCCTGCGCGATGGGCACGGCCATGGCGGTGTCGTCGGTCCACTCCCCCGGCGCCCAGCCGAACCCGCCCCCGCCCATCATGCCGACGACGGCGGCGTCGGGCAGCGGGTCGCCGAACTCGTAGCCGGCGCCGAGGGCATCGCCAGCGGCGAGGCCGAGCAGCACGCCGGCCGCGCGGTCGGTCGAGACGGACGGGCGAAGGGAATGGGTCATGCGGTCTCCTTGGGGTTCTCGAACGGTAAGCGTGAGGACTGACATTGACGGGTTCGCTCACGTACGCCGGGGTGGCCAGCTCGCGAGTGGCGATGTGCCGCTGTTGTCATGTGACATCGACGACACATCAGCCTGAAGACACTCCGTCACAGGTCAGACGGCGGCGAGCAGCGGGTGGGCGCGGTCGAGCGCGGTGAGGTGCAGCAGGCCGCGCTCGGTCGGGCCGGCGGCGCCCCCGGCGACCCGCACCCCGAGCCCGGTGGCGGCGATGCGGTCGTCATCACGGGCGACCTCGAACCAGCGCTCGCCCGCCTCGCCGCCGTGCAGTCGTCGACCCTGCAGGGCGCGGGCGAAGGCGCGAGCCCGCTCGGCGGGGGTGGCGACGGGGTCGGCGAGCCGGGCATCCACCGCCGCGGACTCCACGATGCCGGCGTAGCGCGAGCGCAGACCCGAGCCCGAGCAGAACAGTTCGAGGCCCATGATGCGCCCGCCGATGCCGATGATGACGCCGCGCTGGCCCTCGATCATGCGGGGCACCCGGATGCTCTGCCGATCGAGCTGGTGCGTGAACGAGCGCGTCTCGCTGCGGCCGAGGCGCTGCTCGATGGCGTCGATGCGGTGCCACACGCGCGACTGGCGGTCGGCGCGCTGCAGCTCGCCGCGTTCGTCAGGATCGACGACGCGGTGCTGCGCCGACTCGTCGCCGTAGCGCACGACGAGCGAGGCGCGGCGGCCGCCCGCGCTGTGGTCGGCGGCTCCGCCCCAGCGGCCCTGCTCGATGCACAGCGCGGGCAGCTCGCGGCGCTCGCGCGGAGCGAGCACCATGCTGCGGGCGAGCATGCGGTTCTGCCAGCCGCCCTCGAGCAGGTCGCCCTCGAGGGCGACGAGCGAGCGGTCGGCGAGGTTCTCGGCCTCGAGGGTGTCGACAGCGGCACCGTCAGCTCGCTCGGCAATGCGGAGGGACGCAGGAGACCAGTCGAGCGAGCCGATGCGCGGCGCATCGACCCAGACGGGGAAGACGGTGAGGCCGGCCTGGTGGGTGCCCTGGCCGACGTGGAGGGCGGGGATCGTGGTGTGCATGAAGGCCTCCTGGGTGTTGTGGTCCTGTGTTCTCGAGCCCCGAAACTGGAGGTCGATACGATTAGCGCTGTAATGCGTCAATACCGTACCACACGGTTTGCGCGGACTTGAGATTATTCATCTGATACTGTCTCACCACCCACCGACATCCGCCGCAGCCCACCAGAGGAGACCCGCTTGATCGACGACCAGCTGCTCATCGACCGCATCCGCCGCCCCCGCCCCGACGGGCTGGCGATCGTGCCGGGGTCGCTCCCCGTGACGAGCTTCGGCGACCCGCGTTCGGCCCGCGTCGCGAGCGTCGGCATCAACCCGAGCGTCAGCGAGTTCTGCTCGGGCAAGAAGGGCAAGCCACTGCTCGAGCCGGCCAAGAAGCGGTTCGTCGACCGCGAGGCCCTCGGTCTCGGCGAGCATGACGAGCCGACCGAGGAGCAGGCACTCCGCGTCGCCGAGAGCTGCGACCGCTACTACGACGTCAACCCCTACTGGTCGTGGTTCTCGCCGATGCAGACCTACGTGATGGACCCTCTCGGCGTCTCCTACAAGGACCGCACGGCGGTGCACCTCGACCTGGTGCAATGGGCGACCGACCCGGTGTGGTCGCGCATCGAGAGCAACGACGTTCAGAACCGCCTGGTCGACGACGACCTGCCGTTCCTGCGCGCACTGATCGCGCAGGGCGGCTACGACCTCATCGTGCTCAACGGAAAGACGGTCGTCGAGACCTTCCGTCGATTCGGGATGTTCGAGGTCGAGCACGAGGAGAAGCGCGTTCTCGGCGGCACGACCCGCACCACGCTGCTCACCGGAACGGTCGGCGGGCGCCGCGCCCTCGGGTGGACCCTCAATGTGCCCGGCCAGAACCTGAAGGTGCAGAAGCAGGGGCTCGCCGAATGGCTCAGCAGCTCATGGCCCTGACACAAGCGGGCTCGCGATGCGCAACTTGAGCAAGCGATCGCCGTCTCACGGCAGCAGATCGAGCATCTGCGGCCGCGCCTTCATCGCGTGGATGACGAGCACGTTGCCGCTGTCGAACACGAGCACCACGGTCTCCAGTAGCCGGCCTTGCGTGTCAAACCCAAGCCGCAACTGCCGAGCAGGGCTGTCTTCGTCGAGGTCTTCGATCCACAGCGCCCACGTTGCGGCGTGAATCGCGTCGTCGCGCAGCACCCCGTGCTTGAGCGCCGAGTCGTGAACCCTCACGCAGTCAGCGCTTCGCGGATGACCTCAGACCGGCTCTTGCCCTCTCGCTCTGCACGCGCGTCGAGCATGGCGATCTCATCAGCGGTCAGACGGAGGGCGACAACCTGCGAAGGCTCAGCGCCACGCCCCGGGCGCCCACGGCCGCGCTTCTTGAGTGCCGCGACGTCGTAGCCCGCTTCGGCTTCAGCGGCCCACGCGGCAATCTGCTCCTCCGTGACGGGCTTGCCGTTGATGGTCTCGTCGCGTTCCATGCTGATTATTGTATAACGAAAATACTGCGCGGGCCAGAGGGGTTCACTCCCCCGCACCGTCCCCCAGCCCCGCGAACTTCGCCGCCATCGTCGGGTTACCCCGCGTCAGCTTCTTGATCGTCACATCCTGAGCCTTGTCATTCGCCAACCGAAGGTGCCGCTCCGATCCGAGCAGTGCCTCCTTGACCTTGTTCAGCCGCTCGATCGACTTGTCGATCTCGGTGATCGCCTCCCCGAAGCGTCGCGAGGCCAAGTCGTAGTTCTTCCCGAACGCAGTCTTGAACGCATCGAGGTCCTTCTCGAAGTTGGTCACATCGACGTTCTGCGCCTTCACCAACGCCAATTCCTGCTTGTACTGCAGCGACCCGAGAGCCGCATTCCTCAGCACGGTGATGATCGGAATGAAGAACTGCGGACGCACCACATACATCTTCGAATACCGGTGCGAGACGTCGACGATGCCGCTGTTGTAGAGCTCGCTCTCGGGCTCGAGCAGCGACACGAGCACCGCATACTCGCAGTCCTTCTCGGTGCGGTCTTTGTCGAGCTCTTTCAAGAAGTCTTCGTTCTTCTTCTTGGTGGCCGTGCCGTCGTTCTCGTTCTTCATCTCGAACATGATCGACACGATCTCGGTGCCCGCGTCATCACTGTCGCGGAAGATGTAGTCGCCCTTGCTGCCCGATCGCGCGTCGTTGTCTTTCTCGAAGTACGCCTTCGGAAACGCCGTAGCGCGAATGCGGTTGAACTCGGTCTCGCAGTGCTGCTCAAGGGTCTCGCCGACCATCTTGGTCGACAGACGCGCCTTCATGTCTTTGAGCCGCTCGATCGCGTCGTCGCGATCTTTGATCTGCTGCTTGTACTTCTCTTCGAGCGCCTGCTCAGAGACTTGTCTTTCCATCGTGGCCATGGCGAGCCCGTTCTTCAGCTCGTCGCGCTCGCGCTCCACCGCGCTCAGTGCTTCTTTGACGGCAAGCTGCTTCGCCTGTTCTCCGTTCTGGATGCTCGCCTTCAGCAACTCGATCTCTGACACCTTCTTCGCCACTTCCGCTTCTAGCTTCGCGGCGTCGTCGGCGAGCTTGGCGGCGAGCTTCGCCTCAGCGAGTTCGACGGCCGCCTTGTTGGCAGACTCCCCCGCGTCGAGCTTGGCCTTCAGCGCCTGAATCTCGGAGTCTTTCGCGGCCGCAGCCTGCTGCAGCTCGCCGGCGGCTTTCGTCTCGGCGAGTTCGATCGCCCGCTGCTTCTCTCGGTCGGCGAGCTCGAGCCGCTCGTGCAGCTGCTTCTCGAAGTCGGTGTCGCGCACCTGCTTGAGGATGTCGGCGTATCCGGCCTCGTCGATCGTGAAGGCCTTGCCGCAGTTGGGGCAGATGATCTCTTGCATGTCCTGGCGCCTCTCTCCAAAGCCCTCGGGATTCCGGCAGCAGTTCGACAGCGACGACTTGCATCACATGGTGATGTCGCTGACGTGTGCGCGTATGTGTTCAGAGGAAAGACTCTGGCCCCGGCCATTCATCCACAAGCAATCGGGCGAGCCTCTCGCCTCGTTCGTCGATGGAGTCCTCATCGAATTTAACTGAATACAGGGGGTTGGTGAGCAGATCAGCATTGAGCTGCAGCGTGCTGAACTGAAGCAACTGGGCCTTCTTCGAAGCCCAGGGATCGTTGCCTAGGGCTGGATTGAGACTGCCAGTCACAAGCGAAAGGTTGCCCAATCGATGAATACGCTCTCTTCGCACTTTGTCCGCCCGCAAGTTGGCTACGTCATCGCCAGCATCAGGCAAGGGCCAGTGCTCTTCCCAACTCTGGGGAATGATGTGTTCGATCGTGAGACCTGTTGGCGCACTCCCCTGCTCGGTCTTAGCGCTTGACTTGCGAAGACGATCCTCGATGACGCGAAGCAAGAACTCGTCGCGCCGGCGTGAATACCCTTGATAGAACTTCTGCATTGACAGCTGGTCAATAAAGGCCTCGTTGCTTGGCCAAACTCGGGTCTTCTCCTCACTCTCACTCAGGTACCCGATCAACTGCTGAACGGGGTTGTTGACGGGCTGAGTGGCAGTTCCGATCGTCCGAAGCAAGCCGAGTACGAGGTTGTTGTAGTTCTTCCCGGCGCTGGGAATGACAACGAAGCGACGGACTAGGTAGCTCTCGATTGCGACGAGCGCGAGGCGCAGATCGGCTCTGGAGATCTGGTCGTCATCGGCCCAACGCCACAGCCTCAGCACAAGCGGATACACCACCGAGGTGTCCACGATCGCCAGGCGGTCGAAGAATCGGCGCTCTGGTGAGCCCTCGGCTAGCGAGTCCAACGACTTGTACCGGTCGGCATCCGCGATGAATCGATCAAGGAACGGCTGTACCAAACTTGGCTCGTCCATCTCCTTTCGAGCGATTGCCTGAAACTCGATGTAAAGCGCTGACGCGGAGATGTCACTCCCTTTCTGGTCGATGAGCCAGTGCATGAGAAACAGCTCGGCCCGAGGTCGGACGTACCGGCCTTGTCGAACCGAAGCTCTCCACCAAGGTTCCGAGAAACGTGGCGACCAGGTTTCACGGTCCAGAACGTCTAGGTCGATTCCAGTTCCTGCTCGCTTCGCACGGCGGAACACCTCGTTCTTCACCAGATCCATCGCGAGAAGCTTTTCGCCTTGGGCGTTCAGCGATTCGAAAATGCCCTGCGCATTGTCTCCGTCTTCTAGCCGAATATCGACCAGCAATAGGTGATCGTAGAGCGTGTCCCGCAGGGCGTCGAAATAGGGTTCTTCGCTGCCAGCAGGAAGGTCTTCAGCCCACTCATCGAGTTGTCCCACAAAGAAGTTGTACGCGTCAGTAACGTTCGATTTGCGGTTGCCCGCCAGCGAGACGCCCTCCATCACCGCCAAGAACGCATCCTGATCTTGTCGAGTGGGGCTTAGCTTGAATCGGGCCAGGCCTGTCAGCTCAAGATCCTCGTCTTGCTGCCAGAGGCGACGAAGCCTGGATGCGTGTTTATGCATCCCTTTCGCGTCGCACATTCTGGTGGCCGCTGCCAGGAAAAGTAGGGTCGTAGTCAGGCGTTGTTGGCCGTCGATTACTTCCTGCGTAGTGACCTCACCTTCCTTGACGGGCTGGTCGATGACCACGGCACCAAAGAAGTGTGGCGTCATCGGCGCGACGCGGCTCTCGTCACCGTCAGCCTGAGCAACCAACTTCGATCGCTCCATATAGGCGTCGGCGGTCTCCTTGATGTCGGTCCAGTACGGGCCAAGCCGATCCTTTTCTGGGTCGTTTGCATCATGCACCCACACATAGGGCCGCTGATACAGCGGCACGACATAGCGATCGGTGCCCGGCAGCAACCGCTTCAGGGGTTTGGCGTCTGCCTTCACTGTTCTCCTAAGTTCGACCGAAACGGGGATGCCCCCTCAGGTGTGCTCTTAATGCCGAATCGAACACTGGAGGGGTGGTGTTTAGTTGAGGGCGTATCGACTAGAGATTACGCCGGTCGAGCCACGCAGCTTTTGCCACTTCGTGGGTGCAGTTAGGGTCGTCAAACAGTCTTCGTGCCCTTCACAGCCATCCAAGCAACCAGTCGGACCTCACCAAGCGCAACCGACGGCAACGGCTTCACTGGTGGTGGCGCCTGAATGCCGCCGGCGTCGAGTGCGGCGAGTACGTTTTCAACACGTTCACGGGCGGTGCGCCCCTCGTTGAGCGCCCGACGAACCGACTTCTCCACCTTCTTCGAAGGCACTGCCCGGAGGCGTAGCAGCGTCCCGCGTTGGTCATCGAGGAATCCACCTTCTGCACGCACGAGATCGAAGGCGTCACGAAATGACTTCGGTGAGTCAGGCTGCAGATTGTTCGGATCAGTGAGCTCCTGCCAGCGAGCGTGGACGCTCTCCTGCGCGACAGCCCACGCGTCGTAGGCGCGATCGTAGACCGTCTCGTTCATCCACCGGGGAGTTCGGGGCCCGCCCGGGTCGGCGGTGATGAGTGCTCGTAGCGTGTCGGACTGAACGATCGGTTCACCCTCATAGAGCATCGGCTCCCACTGTTCGGTCACCGGCACCAGTCGGAACCATGGCTGGGAGTGCCCGGCGATCTTCACACAGAAGACGAACGCGTTGCCCTCGAGCCTCGGATTCTCGTAGCCACTGCCGGAGCCGTAAGGCAAGTCCTTTGCTTCGCGGCCAAAGACAGGGTCTTGATCGAACGCGTTGTAAAGCCGCCGTCGATACTCCTCACCCGATAGTGCTGCAGATGACCCCCTCGACTCGACCAGATCCTCGATCTGCTCGACGATCTCGTCAGGGGACGACGCGTCTGTGATGACCACCTCACGGCCCTTGCGGCCAGGCAAAACTTCTCCTGCGCCGACCGCTGCCTCGGCCTGTGCGAGCTTCCGCTGCAGGGTCCGTTCCAGCCCGAGGAGGTCATCGAGTCGATCAGAGGGAAAGAACAGTCCCAGGTTCACCGTCTCGTGCTTGCTACCGATGCGGTCTACGCGGCCGTGGCGCTGCACGATTCGCATGGGGTTCCACGGCAGGTCGTAGTTGACGATCTGTGCGGCCTGCTGAAGGTTCACGCCTTCTGCCAGCACGTCAGTGGTGATGAGTATGTCGAAGTCATCGGTGTGCAGCGGCTCGCCGGCGTCATTCAGTTCGCCGGCGGTCCGAGGAGCAAAGCCGGCGATCGTGGATGCCCTGCCGCCCTGGTCGACGCTTCCCGTGTCGCCGCGCTTCTGGGTCGAGGCGTAGTTGCCAAGAATTGGTGGAGCCACTCGGTCCCGATAGTCGGCAAGTGGCGAGCCGTCCGCAGCAGCTGCGATAGCGGCGGTCACCTCTTCGTGAAGGGCGACCACGGTGTCGGAGTATGTGGAGAACACGATCACCTTCCGGCGATCTCCCGACGACACGCCACGCGCGTCCACTGCGCGAGCGGCCGTCGCGATCGCCTCCAGCTCCTTAACGAGCTGATCCGCTTTCGGCTCGCCGTCGGCGATGGTCTTCTCCGCGAGTGCGCGCAGGCGACCGATTAGTTCGAGGTCGCTTTCCACATCGGCTTGAAGTTGATCGGCCCGGTAAAGGTCGACCGGCTGTGCTTGCTCTTTGTCGTCGTCGTCGAGCGCCTTGACGAAAAGATCGAGGTCGTCCGACTCGGACGAGCCCCACTCACGCAGCGCTTCACCGATGAGCACGTATCCCTTGTCGAGGCCGTCGAGGAAGGCGGTATGTGCGCGGGTGAGGGTGTCCAGAGTTGCGCGAAGGGCGTGTGGTGACGACTCGAGACGCTTCAGCATTGCTGAGCGGAGGAGACCAGAGTTGGAAAGTTGGTAGGCCTCCATGGCGTCATCTGTGCGGTAGGCGCTGGTCACGTAGCGCGCGAGAATCAGTCGGTTGGGGTCAGCCGACTGCTTGCGGTAAAGATCGTGGGGGTCATCGAAGTCGGGCAGCTCTAGGGCGTAAATCATCGCGTCGATCAGCTCGATGTCTGAATCGTCAAGCTCATAATCAATTCGCCGCACCTTCGCCTGCGGGAAGCGGATCAGCATCGGCTTGCCGTCTGGGCCGGTGATCTCCTCGTTGGGGTAGAGCTCTTTCACGAACTTCCGTGTGCGGCGCACGGCCACTTGATCCATCAGGTCGAACAGGTGCTCGGGGGTGAGGTTCTCCGGGTCGAGCGCGCGAGCGGCTTGGATGTACTTGCGAATCGACGGGATGCCGATTGAGGCAAATCGGGCATCATCGCGAACGAAATACCGAATGAGTGTCTCAAGATCGCTCAGGGAGTTGTTGACCGGCGTCGCGGTGAGCAGCAGGGTCTTCTTCGGGTACCGACCGCTGAGGATGACACTGTCGACGGCAGTCGCTCGTGCGGTGCCGGCATTACGGAGGTTATGTGCTTCGTCGACGACGACGAGTGCGTAATCCTCTGCCTGCTTCACGAACGCTTCGTCGTATCCGGTCGATTCGGGGTCGACCTTGTTTCTGACTTCTTCGTACGACATGACGTCGACGCCGCGGAACCAGTGCCTCCGCAAGAACGGCACCCACATTGACGTGCGAAGCGCTGCAGGCGCGATGATGAGCACCCTCTGACGATTCTGTTCGGTGGCCTTTTGGATGACTTCCGCAGCAAGGAAGGTCTTGCCGAGACCCACTTCGTCCGCCACAAGAACGCCGCCCAGCTCATCAAGCAACCGCTCCATCCGGGCAACACCGTCGGCTTGGAAGCGAGTGAGGTTGAATGCGGTCGACTTTGGCTGCGCCTCTTCATCGAGATGGGGGCCGTAGAGCTCCCACAGCATGCGAAGGAACACCGACCACGGAGTATGGGGCGCCCACTGCTGTTCGTAGTAGCCGGCCAGATCGTAGGTCTCGCTTGCAGCCCAGAGCTCGTCGAACCAATCGCGCACGTTCTTGACGTAGTGCGGGTCGCCTGCCGGATAGCCGAGATTCAGTTCAGCATTCCGTGACAGCCCAGCGAGAGTCATGTTGGATGAGCCCGCGAGAACTGCGGCGAGGGTCGAGTCGTCGCTGATGTAGGCCTTGCCGTGAAGGAATCCCTCGACGTAACGCCGGACCTCGACGCGCGGTCCGCCGTGTTCGTTGACGCTCCGAAGCCACGCCACCAGTGCCTGCGCGTTGCGGGACGCCAGTCGTTCGAAGCCCGTCGTGTCTCGCTCAGCCTTCATCCACGAGTCGTGCTCGTCGAGCGCGGCCTGAATGCGCTCGACAGCGCCTTCGTCCTCACCGGCGATCGCGCGAACGATGTCCTCCTGTGGCTCTGCGCCCAGCAGCAGTCGAATTCGTGGTACCTGCCCCAGCTCATCGGCGAGAAGCGCGAAACCGCCGGGATTGATGTAAGCGGTGGCGATCGCCGCAGCTGGAGTCACTGCCAGCTTGGTGCGGATGATCCGATACATCTTGTTGATTTCGGCCGCCACCGTCATCGACGGGTTGTTGGTGGCAAACGCGGGAAGTTGGTCCTCGGTCATGCCATCTCCGCCCATTTCTCGTAGTGCTCGAGCACTGCGTCGAGTCTGTCCTGGTAGTCCCAGCCTCGGTGGAAGGTCGCGAAGACGTGTCGCACTTGCTCCGCTGAAAGGCCAAAGAGCAAAGACACCAGCGCATCGAGCTCGGCGATGAGGTCCGACTTGACCGGATCATCCTTCGCTGAGCCCACCTCGACACCGACTTGTGCAGCCCAATCGCTAAAGCGCTCGTCGATCGCCGCCAATCGCCCCGCAGCGACAACTACCCGTCTCGATATCGGCGAATCAGGGTCGTAGGTCGGAATCGGTAGACCGTTGAAGATGTGGAGGTTCATGTGTAGCTCGACATACTTGCGGGAGTACCAGTCGAGTGGAATCGAGCAGAGCACGCCAAGCAAGTACGCCTCCGCACTCTCGTCCCCGTCGAATCGAAAGGCGTACGGAGCGCTGTTGACCAACAAGGTTCCAGGCGGCACCAAGGCGGCGATGCTCGTTCGCGTGTTCGTTGCGTTGGTCACGTCACGGAATGCAATCCGTGGATGCTTGTATGGAAGCGTCATTGGATCGGCCGCCCATAACAACGGTTTGGCATAGAAGGCCGCTGCCCGAAGTCCGATCTGCCGCCGACGCTTCGCCTGAAGGGCGGCTTCCACAGTTGACTGGTCGGCCCAGGCGTAGATCTCGGCGGTTTCTGGCGTCCAAATATCGAAGCCTGCACCTCCTCGGACTGCGAGACGCCCCGTCGCTTGGGGCCCGGCGTCAAATATTGGTCGATCATTCGTCGCGTGGAACTCGGCAACTGGCCGGAAGTCCCAGCCGGGGCGAACAGCGTCCAGCCGTGGGGCTTTTCGAAGTTGGGTGAAGATCTCGACGCTGTCAGAGTCAGGAAGATTCGGCAGAGCGGCGTGCTCGCTAGCGGCGAGCAGAGCCGCAAAGTCGATCGTCCCGAGATCGTGACGGCCGGCGAGGAACTCACTTTCGCTCGAGAACGGACCCGCGATTTGGAGCTTGCCGTCGGGGGTCTTCGTCAAGGCGCTGAGGGACATCGAGTACTGCGGGTGGATCAGGAATACCCACTGTCGATTGTTGATCAGGCCGACGATCTCGGCGCGCGACTTCGGCAGTACATTCTTCCGCCACTCGGCAGTTCCTGCGGAGTTCATAAGTGAACGGGGAGTGATGAAGGCGATCGTTCCGCCCTCGCGGAGCAGGTGCCAGTATCGCCATGCGAACGCTTGATATAGGTCTACGTCACCCGTGCCGAGGCCGGGGTACGGACCTGTCAACAGGACTTTTCGCAGTGCGTTGACCGCGTCGATCTCGCGCTGAAGCTCTGGAAGCAAATCTGCCCGATCGCTCCGGAGCCGCTCGATCTCTGCCTTCAACTCTGCGGGCTTCAGTCCTAGAAGCCCGGGTCGCACGCGGAGCCAAAACTTTGGCTCTTCAACCATCACTTCTTCCCAGGGGGGATTGCCCAAGAGAACGTCGAATCCTGGGGTCTCGCGGACGAATACCTCAGGGAAAAGCACCGGCATGTGTGCGGGCTTGAGTGGCGCAACTATCGTGGCCGGCTCAGTCGTGTCGACCAGTCGAGAGATGTGCTCTTCTTTTGTGATGGAGACGGACCATAGTCCGAGACGAACCGCGACTGCAGCGTCAAAGATGCGGCTTGCAGGGGCTGCCTTGGCTTTCGCTTCTGCCAGCAGCTCGGCGGCTCGCTGCACTTCTGCCTTGCCTGCCTCGGCCGCGTTCGCGACGTCGGCAAGGAGCGGTAGCGAGTCCTTGAGGTAGTTGGTGACCGCTGTGCGCACCATGAGTTGGTGGCCGGTTTCGCTGCGTGTGGTGTCGACTCCACCGAACAAGCCATCGTCCTGTATCGAGACGGTGGGCGTGGCGCTTGCGCTTGCAGGTGCGCCGACGAGTGAGTCGATGGCTTCGTCTATCGTGCCGATTCCGGTAAGGCTGTTCGCGCATACAAGTCCGTGGTCCAGGTTCGACATGGGAAGGCCCGGGACGAAGGTGTGGATCCAGAGCGCGAGTCGCGCGAGCTCGACGGCAAGCGGGTTGATGTCTAGCCCGTAGATGCAGCGGCGGGCGATCTGCCGCCGCAGCAACCCGACCTCTTCAACCTCGGATTTCGCGACCTCGTCGGAACCAAGAGCGTCGCGCGCGACACCTGCGATGGTGAGGAGCTCCTGACGCACGTCGGGAACGTCATGCTCGGTCAGGAAGGTGCGCATCAGCGCTTCGATCTTGTCGATTGCTGCGACCAGGAAGTGCCCGGAGCCCATCGCCAGGTCGGCCACACGGAAGTCGAAGAATTCGGTGCGGGAAACGCTCTTCCCTTGAGAAAGCCTTCCGGCGATCTTCTCGAGGTGGGCCTCGAGCGCTGGCGTGATGGAGCGTTCGATGAGGTGATCGACGACGACCTTGGGGGTGAAGTAGGAACCAGTCGCTTTGCGCTCCCCAGATGCACCATGGAAGTAGACGCTGCCCTTCGGGGCTTCGATCAGATCGTCGGCTACTGCGGGTTTCCATGCACCATTGCGGTCGGTCGTGAGGTCAGCATCCGCGATGGAAAGGCTCGACTCCAGAAGCCCCTCGTAAATCGTTCCGAACTCTCGAACGCTCAACGCTCGAAAGTCCACCGGCCCCGGCACTCCTTCAGGCGTGACGTCAACAAGAAGGTGCTGCAGTGCCGGGCCCAGCACGGAATCTGGTAGCGACAGCTGCGCCAAGAGCGCACCCTCTGAACTGTGGGTGGACGCCGACGCGAAGAGGCCACCGTTGTAAGCAGGCACCTGCCACTGCTTGTTGCCCTGATCGATTGCGTTCCACACCTGCACAAGGTCAAGCCAGATCGACGCCGCGTCGCCGAAGTCAGTTGCGTCAATGTCCAGATTTCGTCGGGCAATCGTCTTCAAGCTGTTGGCGTCATAGCCTTCGTTTCGCCCCGACGGTAGAAGTCCGCGGTCTTCCGCATAGGCCTGGAAGAGCAGACGGAACAAGATACGTAGTGTGAGCGCGTACGCAGTGTGCAGGCCGTCGGTGTCGATCTTTAGACCGATGCTCGGCAGCCTTTCCGCAACGGCGCGTGCAATTGGCGGCACGACTTCCTCATAGATGCGTTGGCGAAGTCGTAGTCCGAGCCCTATGGCGTAGCGGGCGCTGTCGCGTAGCAGTTCGTCAGTAGTGCCGTCCTTGGCCAGTGCAGCTGCGGAAAACACCAGGGCGAGCAGCGCGGCTTGAGCGTCATCGATGGACGAGAGGTCGATCTCGAAGAAGGTCTCGACCTGACCCTTTTGACCGACACCTACGCCGACTGTGCCTGGGTATAGGCGGAGTGCGTCTTTGCGGAGGCCGATAACCCACGGAAGGCCCTGACGTTGAGCCACGGCCAGGCCGAACGCGATGGGCGTGAGCTGATACCGAGGGGACTTAGCGTCGAAGTGTTCCGATTCATCGAGCAACACCGCCACCGCACGAGGCTCCTCCGAATCTCCCGTTGCGGCGGCCAGGATCTGAGTGTCCCCGGTGCCCGCCGTAGCGCGAAATCCGAGCGCGTCGATCAACTGTTTGCCACGAAGTGCCAAGAGGGGCTTCGCTTGTTCGCCTTTGGACGTCCAGTCGAGTCGGGAGGGAACGTTGTGCTCGAGGTGGTGCTTGGCGAACAGTCCGTTGTTCGTCCACCCCACGCCGCCGGAGTCGACCTGCCGGCGAAGTGCCGCGATTCTGTTGAATGCTGCGGTCGAGTCGGGCTCATCGAGCACTGACTGAAGTTGCCGCTGTGCCTGGTTTGCGGCCAGAACAATGATTTCAGCGCGCGGGTCGGGGCCGTAGAGCCAGGTGCGGTTTCCGTCGGTGACTGCCACGACGAGCGTTATGGTGCGGCTGCCTTTGCGAAGAGTGAAGAGCTTGTCCAGCACACCGCGCCCTGGCTCTGCGCCAACGGTTGCCGTAGCGATCTGGAGTCCGCCAAGTCCGTCTGGGTCCGGGCCGATGTATACCTTGTGGAGAAGAGCCCCAGCAGGTGAGGCGCCGCTCCAGTCGACAGCTTGGGCAGCGCGCAGCGCCAAGCTGCTCACTGCTTCATTTGCCACGTCGGTTTCTCGATTCGCTCATGTTCGGTTCTTCAGTCTGTCAGGCAGTCAGGCGAATCGGTGGACGGCGCCCGACTGCCGGAAATTACACCGTCCGACGGGGGCAACCCCAGGTTCCTCTTCGGTCATGAGGCAATGATTTCTCACAGCTCTGACAGAGCAGGGAGCCCGGCCCGCATTGTCGAACGTATGTTCCACTCTGAACAGATGGGCACCAATCGTCGCTATGCGGATCGTATCGATCAGCAAATGGCGGCACGCGCGCAGCAGGTTGCCAGCGTCAACCGACCGGTTGGTCTTTCGCCCATCGAAGTGGACTTAGCCGCTCAACCAGCTAGATCGAACGGCGCCCCGGTGCCGATCAGGGCACGGGTTCAGTCACGCCGACCGCGGCGCAGCTCGAGGGCGTAGCCGTCGAGTGGAATGACGTCGCGGTCCATGTTGAGATCATCGACGCCGCGGGACGGCGGCATCGCTTGTGGGTGTGGGCAAGCGCCATCGAACGAGTTAACCCGCAAAGGTGATCGCTCACGATCAAGCGAACGGGCCACGGTGGCACCGCCCACCCAAATAGTCGCGATGAGATGTCAAACTCGAGCTTGTGAACGAAGAAGAGCGAGAGCTGCCCCAAGGCGCGCGTCAGTGACGAAGTTCGTGTCAGCCACAGCCGACATTAGCGGTGCGTATCGTTACTCGCTGACCCGTGTCTGGGACGAGACGCAGCCAACCCTTACCTTCGTACTCCTCAACCCGAGTACGGCTGACGCTAAGGAGCTCGACCCGACCCTTACGCGATGCTTCAACCGTGCCCAGCGCAACGGCTTCGGCAGCATGCTCATCCTGAACCTCTTTGCCTTTCGCAGCACCTACCCGAGGGTCATGAAGGCAGCGAAAGACCCCATAGGGCCAGAGAACGACTTGGCCTTAAGCCGGGCGACCGGCACAGTGGTGGCCGGCTGGGGCAATCACGCCACGCCTGAACGAGTGGCGCACGCATTGACACTGCTACCCGCGCTGCACGTGCTCGGGCTCAACAAGGGCGGACAGCCGACACATCCCCTGTACGTCCGAGGCGACGCCCCGTTGATTGAGTGGAAACCATAAGCGGAACGAAGCCGGCTTTCATCGGATGCGAGTTTGACCGTGTTCTCTGATGAAGACCATTGGGCGTTTAGGCCCCGAAAGTCGACGTCAAGTGCTACTCGAGCGGACTGCGGAGCGCGTGAGCCACGGGAAGTAAGGCGGTGGTTTCACACCCCGCGCGGCGCCGGTGCTTCCGGTCGGTAGCCATCACGCGTAAACTGCTACGTGGCACCGGAATGTGCCCGCGGCTCGCGTGAAGGCTTCGCCATTTCCAGTAGTTCGGTAGTGCCAAATCCGTTGATCACACATATTGGCTCCACCGTTATGCGAGCACGGACGAGCCAGAAATGTGAATCAACATGGACACTATTCGCTACTTTAAGGACCTCGCCAAGGCGCGGCACCGTGAAATCGGCGGGTCGATCGAGGGAGAGCTCGTCGGCTTGCAAAAGGTGCAGCATTTGGTCGCCGTGAACGCCGGCTACGCGTCGTGGGATGCGTTGCTGAGGGCTTCACCTGCAGACCGGGATCTCGCGGTGGCGATGACCATCGAACCGCACCTGTGCATCAACGGGTTCGGGGCAGGCTACTTCGACCTGCCGCTCGAAGCTCGTCGAGATCGGTTTGTCGGATGGCGCCTTGAACTCCGCCAACGCGCGAACCACGTCGCGGAGATCCGCGACTGGCTGGAGAGCAACGTCGTACCTCGCAAGACCATCAACTACGACTACGGCAGCTACAGCATCAAGCACATGGCCGAACGGCACCTCGGGGATTACGTCGCTAACGGTGAATTGATCGCGGCGGCGATCATTGGCGGCTACACCTACCGTCGCGAGGAAGGCCTGTCGCCCAACGCCGCGTTCGGCATGAGCTCACGGAGCCTCGCGGCGCTCAGACAACGCGCCGCGTAGGTCAATCTCGAGCTGACCCGCCGTTCGCGCCCCGACACCAGTAACCGGGAGCACAGCCGGGGGGGCGCCCACCCCCCAGCTAGAGATACGGGAAAAGGGGCCCCCCCAC
>NZ_JBHYEO010000011.1:7863-48906 GCF_051860105.1 Microcella sp. | reverse complement strand
GTTAAATCTGGTGCGCCCCCGCGTGCCGCTCCGATCCGCATTCTGGGGAGCGAACGGCGGGGCGTCCGCACAGCGTCACTTGAGCTTGCCTGCAATAGGGGCACCCACACTGAGGCAGCTGGGCGGACAGATCACCGGCTACGAATCATCAAGACCGCCATCAGGTTCGAGCAGGATCTGGGATTGACGCCACGTCGATACAGTCATTTCAAAGCGCTAACGTCAGGTTTATGCAGAAGCGGTCCGAATCGTGAGCGGCTCACGAGCGAAGGCAAGGCGACGCGCCGAACCTGCGCGAACAGAGGTAGCCGAAAATGCCGACTACCTGATCGCGGCCTGTCAGCGAATATTCGAGGCCGACGTGTCAGGCATCAAGGTGACACGACCAAGGCAGTTCATTATTGGTTGGTGGCGGGCGGCATTCGCTCAGGCCCACGCAAGTGCAACTCTTACTTTGGCCGGGCTCGCGCACGTAGCCGCGCCAAATCGCCGAGCGTACGCGGAGCTGGTCGTTCGTCTCCAATGGCTCACCGCAATCCCCCTGGAAGAGAGAGGCCCCGCCCTTGATGCAATGCTTGAACACGAGCGCGAACTAACGGAAAGGTCCATCGAACATCTCCGAACCATGGGGTTCGATTCGGAAAGAGATCTCAGCGAGATGCGTGCTTTCATCCTGGACGCTGCCGATGGTGTCCGCAAGGACGAAGCGCGAAGGTTCCTGGCCGCCGCACAGAGCACCAATGGCCAGTCGCTGGGCCTCTACGTCCTGTGGCGTGAAGAGACACAGTACGCACACGCGACAGGTGCGTTGGCTTCGGCCTACGCACCCGCATCAGCAGACTCGGATGGACAGCCGCCCGTGATGGACCGAGACCTCACGGGCCAGGTACATATGGCCTTCCTGGCGACGACTCTCGTCTACCACTTGCTGATCGACGAGGGCGTCCCACAGGAGTCAGCGACGCGACTTGTCGACGCATTCTTGGGGCTCTAGGCACGAGACTCGATGGCGCACAATAAATGCCCGTGATCCTGCATTGCCAACTGCCCCGACCGCGATCATCAGCCGGTTCCAGGTAATCCTCAGTGTCGTGTCTTGCAAGTAGGGTGCCACTGTGCCTGAACTCCTCGCCGCGTTGCTGAGCGTCATTGGTGTTGCAGTCGTGCCGTTTATTGGGTGGCTTTCGCAAAGATGGACGCGGGAAGCGCGTCTCATCTTGCGCGTGAATCGCCTCGGAAGTGCGCTTCAATTTGTGCCTTCGTCGGACGAAAAGGCAGCGTTGGAGAAGAACGTCCTAGCTGCTGTTCGGGATCTCAATGAGTGGATCGAGCCGATCAACAGAGGCATCAGGGGTGTTCAGCTTCTAATTGGCGTCCTCTTGTTCGTGGCCGGATCGTGGTTCGTAGTTTGGCTGCAGCCCCTTGCGGCGGTGCCTTCCGCAGTGTCTTTTTTGATGTCACTGGCGATAGGTGCGCTTGTCGCGACAGCGATGGTGAGCACCGGATTCCTGATGCAAAGACTCTTTACTCGGCGGCGTAGCGACGCAGATTTTAGGAATCGAGTAGAAAGACTGAAGCGTGGAGAAGGGCTCGCCTGAGCGATGCAACTCACCTCCCGACTGAAGTCGCCTCCAGCACCACCAGCCGATCCGTCGCGCGCGACGCCCCCACATAAAGCAGATCGCGGTGGTACTCCTTCGACAGGTCGACGTCGGTCAGAATCACCGCGGGCGCCTCAAGGCCCTTGAACTCGTGGATGCTCCCCCACCGAATGTGCGTCGAGTCGTCGATACTCGCGCCGAGGCGTGAGGTGAGGCGGGCATCCGTCGCCGGATTGGCCAGGGCCTGGCCGGCCGCCGACCGCTCGCGGGCGTAGGGCGACAGAATCACCAGCTCGCGCACCGTGAACGGCTCAGACAGGATGCGCTCGACGGCGTCGGCGAGCAGGCGCAGCTGCTCATCCATGGTGGTGAAGGTGTGGCGCTCGACCGAGACCTGGTCGTCGTCACTGCGGCGGTGCTCGCTGTAGAGGGTCGGCTCGCCGATGAGCTCGGCCACGAAGCGCGCCACCTCAGGAGTCGTGCGCACGTTCGACCGCAACTGCAGCGTGACGAGACCCGGGATGCGGCGCAGCACGGTGGCGCGGGCATCCGGTGCCTGATCGCCGTCGGAATTCTCGGCCGTCGCGTGGCGGCGGTAGATGACCTGGTGGTCGAAGTCTCCGGTGATAAACACAGCCGCCTGCGCGAGGCCGCCCACCATGAGCGCGTCGAGCACGTCGAGGTACTGCTCGAGCGCCACATCTTGCGCCTCGTCGATGACGAGGTAGTCGAACTGCGGCCCCAGCTCGAGCGCCGCTTCGAGCGCCTGCTCGGGCAGGGTGACGTCGTACCAGTCGGGCTCGACGCGTCCGCTCGCGAGTTTGCGCTGCGCCTCGTTCTTGCCGGCGTGCCGGTCGACCACCTGCGCCATCAGCGAGTGGATGCGCCGCACCTCAATGCCCTCACCGCACAGCTCGGCGAGCCGCGCCTCGATGAGCCGGTTGAACACGACGACGAGCGTGCGCTTGCCACTCTCGACCGCGCGTCGGGCGGCCTCGGCGGCCACCCACGTCTTGCCCGAGCCCGCCGGACCCTCGACCAGCAGCCGCGGGTTGCTGCCGACCACGTCGAGAATCTTCACCTGCTCAGTCGTGAACGTCGCCTGCTCGTGCTCGCGCCGGCGGGCCAGCTCTTTCGCACTGAGCTCGACCTGGAAGCGCGGGGTGAGCATTTCGGTGACTCTGCTCGTGTGATCCTGGTCGGGTTGACCCTCGACACGCCGGTAGCCGCTGATCGCTTCGGCCAAGTGGGCGCTCGCCTTGTTCAGGGTGCGGATGATCGCACTGGGAGCCTTGTCGGCTACGAGATCCGCGGCATCGAGCAACTGCCACTCGTGCCAGCCGATGCCGGCGCTGAACTTGCTTTTGCTCAGCTGGGTGAGCCACGCCGCGTGAAAGACCGGATACCCCACGGGCCCGGCCCCGCGCGACTCGAGAAACTCGATGATCGAGTGCTGCGCCCCCGACGCCTGCTCGAAGGGGCTACGGGTGACCCAGTCGCGCTTGCCGTAGCGCCAGCGTCCGTCACCGTCGGCCTCGATGCTCTCGTGCGACTTCACCTCGATCACGAGCACGCCGTGGCCGGGCGCGACGACCACGAAGTCGGCCTCGCCCTGCACCTGGCTGACGTGGTGGGCGATCTCGAGCGAGTGAAACACGACCCAGTCGTCGGGCGCTTGTCGCAGGGCCGCGAAGACGGCGTGTTCCCCGGGAGGGGCGTCGTCGCCAATCGTCGGCGGGATGATGCGGGCCATGAGGTGAGACTACTTCGCTGGTGGGCGCGCGGCGAGGGCGACAACTCGCTGGGCGCGGCCGGCGACATGGTGCGGCGTGCGCAGGAAGGGCGTGGGCCTCACACCCAATGTGACGCTCACGGCACGTGCCGCGGGAGACACACTGCCTCAGAGGATCGCGCCGACCCTCGTCATGCCACGCGCATGCCACACCGGGAAAATATGTACATATTTCTGTACAGTTTTGATGCACAGCGAGTACCCTCGACTCATGACCTCCACCGGCACCGTCACGACCGTTGCGGTCGCACGTTACGACCTCAGCCGCACCCTGCGGCGCTTTCGCACCGGCGACCTCGAGCCGGTCGTTCTCGGGTCGCACCGCAAGCCCGAGGCGGTCATCGTGCCGTACGCGACGTTTCGAGCGGTCGAGACCGTGGCGCCCGTTCTCACGCTCGACGCCCTGCGGCAGCGGCGGCGCCTCATCATGCGACTGGCCGCCCTGGCGAATCTCGACCGTGTACTCGTCACCGGCTCAGTGGCGCGCGGCGACGCCACCCCCGACAGCGATCTCGACCTCATCGTCGACCCGCAACCCGGAGCCAGCCTGCTCGATCTCGCCCAATTCGCTGATGACCTCGAGCAGCTACTCGGCCGGCCCGTCGACGTGCTCAGCGCGCGATCGCTCGACCCTGTGACCGATGCCGCCCTGCTCGCCGACGCCGTGCCACTATGACGCGGTGAAAGGCGACGCCAGCGACCAGGCCGCACGGTGGATGACCGAGCTCCGCTCTACGCTCACCACCGCCGCACAACTCGTTGACCGGGGCCGAGCCGCCTACGACGCCGATGCCGCCCTCCGCCTCGCATTCGAAGCCCTCAGCAATCGTGTTGGCGACCTCGCCAAGCGACTTGTTGCGCTCGACCCCGAGCGCTTCAGTGCGCCGATCTGGTCGGCGGCAGCCCGCAACCGTGACGTCGTGACCCACCACTACCACCGCATCGACTACGAGCTGCTCTGGCAGACCGTCGCGCACGACTTCAACGCGCTCAGCACCCTGCTCGATCAACTCTTGGCGTCGTAGTCCCCTAGTTCTCCGACCCGAACGGCACCGAGCTCACGTCGGGCGAGAGCGGCGGGGCCGCCGAGCCCCAGCGGATATCGGCGACGCCGCCCGGCACAGCCATGATGCCGGGGCGGGGCGGGCCCTCCGCGTGGCGGGCTGCGGCGAGCTGCAGAAACAGGTGGGTCGAGAGCTGGCCGAGCGGCACGTCGGCGTGCTCGGCTGCCGCGAGCGAGACGGTGCCGGCGATGCGGTCGAGCACCGCGTCGAAGTAGTGCTGGCGGATGTCGTAGGCCACGACCTGGTCGTGCACGACGTGGGATCCGAGCCGGGCGAACGCCGTCAGGCCGCGCGGGTGCCACAGCAGGTGCCCGTGGGGGTCATCCCACGCCTCGGAGAACGCGGTCGCGACCGCGCGCCAGTAGTGCGAGAACAGACCCGCCAGCAGCCGACCGCCCCGCTCGACCTGGCGATGCGCGAGCGACCCGGGGCCGTCGACCACCGCCTGCGCGATGAGGTCGTCGGGCAGGCAGATCTGCTGCACGTAGGTCGACTGGTGGTGCAGCATCTCGCCGATCACGGTCATGAACGTCGCCAGCGTGATCGGTGTCGACTGCGACGCCTGGTCGGCCGCTCCCCGGTCGCTCGTCGGGCTCGGCACGTGCACCCGGCCGGAGAAGACCGAGCTCGGCGCCAGCAGCTCGTCGACCAGCCACGCGGCGCGCGTCTGCGGCTCGTAGAGGGGGTGCGAGGCGCGGCGAAGGGTGCGTCGCGTCGGGGGGAAAGACGAGTGAGCGGCCACGGGATGCGCTCCCATCGGGTCGGCCCCGCCCGCGCACGACGACTCGAGCAACGGGTCGTGAGCACTCGGGGGCCGGTGCGGGTAGTCGGGTGAGGGTCGAACCCGGCGTGGGTGCGCCGAACGCGCGGCGCAAAGCCGAGCGTTCCTCCATCATGACGCACGGGACGCGCCAGCGCCATCCCCTCCGCAGGATGTCGCGACGCTGCTACTCGAGCTTCTCGATGAGCAAGACGCCACTGGAGAAGACGAGAGATCTCGGGGCGACACCCCCCTCACCGGTGACCAGCAGCTGAACCGCCGTCGGCTCGTCGACCGTGACGACCGTCCACGTCTGCACCGACCTCGTCTGCAGGGCCGGCGGCAACACGCGCGGCTCGACGATCACGAGCGAGTACTCCTCGGCACGATTCACCGACGACGGGCTGAGCTCGATGCGGAAGCTCCCAACCATCTGGTCTGCCCCCGTCGAGACGGCGGCGATGCGTGCGGAGATTCGGTAGGTACCCGCCGGGACCGTCACGGAATCGGGGGTGTCGGGAGCCACGTCGATGTCGAGGGCACCACCCAACCGATCGGTCAGGAAGACCGGAACCGGAATCGGGAATGGGTCAGCAGAGCCGTAGCCCCCGGTTTGGAAGTACGCGAAAGGGTACGGCGAGACCAACCCCGGCTCGCCCTGCACCCCGGGCTCACCCTGGGCACCCGGTACACCTTGCAGACCCTGGAGACCCTGGAGACCCTGGAGACCCTGAGGGCCTTGGGCGCCCTGGGGTCCGGCCGCGCCTGCCGCTCCGGCCGGGCCGGTCGGCCCCGGCGCTCCATCGCGGCCCGCCGCACCGCGCGTTCCCGGCGCCCCCGTCGCGCCGTTCGCCCCCGGCTCACCGGCCTCGCCCTGCGGGCCCTGCTCGCCGGGCTCGCCCTGCGGACCCGCTGGTCCGACGGGGCCGACCCCCGCATCCTCACCGTCGTCGGTCGTCGCAGGGATGCTCGCCGCGGCGATCACGGCACCCGACACCGCTCCGCCGCCGGCGCCGACGAGCAGCGCGGCCAGAATGATGAGAACGAGTGCGCGGGTTCCGATGGTCATGAGAAACCTCTCTGCCGGGTGATTCACAGAGTACTGCTCACAACCTTCACCCAGAAGTCGCCCCGATGTCCTTCGATTCGGGAGTCTCCGCAGCGCACACCCGCCCCGACCGGGCCCGAATCGCGCTAGTCGTCGACCTTCGGCACGAACCACGGCGGATACACGGCGACCTTCGCCGTCACTCCGGCGGCCTTGAGCAGCGCGCGCACTTCGTCGCGGCGGCGGTCGTTGGCGACGGCGACGAGCGCGACCGTCGCGAGCGACACCGGCCCGGGCACGAGCGCCTCAGCGGCCTGCAGTGCTTCGGGCGACGACGCGGCGCGGGCGAGCATCCGCTGCCGGCCGTCGACGCCGATGCCGAGCGTCGTCGCCGGAGCCGCCGCGTCGCCATCGGTCACCACGACCGTGTTCGACACGGCCGCGATGTCGACGCCCAGAACCACGAAGTCGATCGTGGATGCGGCCTTCGCCGCGGCGCTCCACGTCGGCCCGGGGGCACCCTCCTGCACCTCGAGCCACCAGGTGGCCTGCGGCGTCAAGCTGAACGCGACGCAGTCGGCGGCCGTGCGCTCCACGCCGTCATCGTCGTGACTACCGTCGCCCGGCACGGGCGCGGAGGCCCGCAGCTCGAGCGTCAGATCGCTCGCAAGCCGCACCACCGGCTCGGCCTCCGACGACGGCAACAGGCGACCGGCCTCGAGAATGGCGGGCAGGTTGCTCATGTGGGTGACATGGAAGATGCGCTGCGGCAGGTTCGGCGGGCGCACCTCGGCGGCCTTGCCCGTCGCTCCGGCGGCGGGGCTGCGCAGGCTGCGCGCCGCCTGGCGCGGGGCACGCCGCACGGGCGCGGGCGCCACGGGCGGGGGCGGCGGGAAGCAGCTGGCGCACATGCCGGGCTCGAAACCGTGGATGCACTCTTCCGTCGACGACCCAGCCACCACGCAACTCCCTCACAAGGGGCACCGCAGATCGCGGCCCGGCCCCAAACCTCTAGAGTATCGCGCCCAGCTCGGCGAGCCCGACCGTCGGAATCGCGATCCAGCCCTCCACCCGCGCGCGCGCCCTCTGCCGCTGCGGCTCGGGCGGGATGCTCGCCCCGCGCGCGTGCGCGAGCGCCACCAGCGCGGCGAGCACCGCATCGAGCGCGTCGGCCGACTCCCGCATGAGCGTGCGGTGATCGCCGAGCTCGAGCCACGGGGCCGCGCGGCCGAGGTCATCGATGAGGGCGGTGCGGGCATCCGGCGTCAGCTTGTAGCCCGGCCGCGCCAACCCCCACACGCGCAGCGCCATCGCGGGGTACACCTCGACGACGGCACTCGGATGCTGCCCCGACCGATCGACCACGCGCCCGTCGCCCGCCAGCCGGTCGAGCAGCACCGCGCACCGCAGCGCCGTCATGCCCAGCCGATCGGTGGCCACGCTGAGGGGTCGCGCTCCCGTGCGCTCGGTCACGACGCGGTCGGTCTCGCGGAAGGCGAGACGGCGGCGCCACGCGAGGTCGCCCGTGTCGGAGTCAGCCAGTCGCTCCCCCGATGCCTGCCGACCCACGAAGTCGACGAAGTCGACCGGCCAGCCGAGCGCGCAGTCGATGCCGATCAGGCCCGCGTCGCGGGTCGCGGCGAGCAGGGACTCGTCGTCGGCGCCGAGCCGCAGCGACTCGAGCGCGGCGGTCGCCCCTTCCGCTGCAGCGTGCTCGACGCGCAGCACGGCGACCGCGGTGCCCGCGGCCTCCGCCGCGAGGTCGACCCCCGCGACCCGCACGCTCACGAGCCCTCGACGATGGCCACCGCGAGCCCGTGGGCGGCTCGCTCGAGACGATGGTCGTTCGTCCAGAGCGCCGTGCACGCGGCTTTCTGCGCCGCGGCGAGGTGCAGGGCATCCGGAGTCGATATCGCGTGCCGGGCGCGCAACTCGGCGGCCCGCACGAACACCGCCTCGTCGAACGGCGTGCGCCCGACCGCGTCGAGAGTCGCCCGGTAGTAGTCGACGAGTGCGAGGTCACCGCGCTTGAGGGGCCCCGTCAGGCACTCCATGACGACCAACGGAGACACGACCAGTTCATCATCGGCGTGGTCGGCCAGTGCCTGCCGCGCCAACCGGCCGCGCTCTCCCTCGTCTTCCACGGCGTAGATGAGGATGCACGAATCGAGGTAGATCACGCCCTACGAACCCCAGCTCTCGCGAGCATCACGAATGTCGGCGTCGACCTCGGCCGCGCTGCGCGAATGCGGCGGTGGATTCCGCACGAGCCGCTCGGCGAGCGCTCCGGCGGTGGTACGCGGCTGCTCGACCGGCACGAGGCGGACGACCGGGCGTCCGCGCTTCGCGATCACGACGTCGTCACCGTTCTCGGCCGCGGCCACGAGCTTCGAGAGGCTGTTGCGGGCATTCAGAATGTTGACCGGCTCCATGCGCCCCCCTTTTCTGGCGTGATTATCTAGCCAGGATACCAGTCACCCCCTAAGTGAGGGATGTCCAAATGTCCGAGTACTCCCCTACGGTGAGCACCATGAATGAAGAATCCACCTCACAGACCCCCACCAACGATCCGGCGACAGAGACGCCGACGCCGCCGCCGGCGTACGCCGCGGCACCCCCCGCCCCTCCCGCCACGCCGGGCAAGGGAATGGCCATCACGGCACTCATCCTCGGCATCGTCGCGCTGCTCGGCGTGGCCATACCGGTGCTGAATGTCCTCTCGGCGATCCTCGCTGTGGTCGGTCTGATCCTGGGCATCATCGCTCTCACGAAAGCGACCTCGAAAGGTCTCCCGCTCAGCGGCGTCATCGTCTCGGGCCTTGCCCTGCTGCTGTCGCTCGTCTTCATCGTGGTCTACGTGGCCGGGTTCACGAACGCCGTGAACGACGTGCGCGACGACACCTCCATCATCGATGGCGAGCAGACCGAGGCAGAGCCGGAAGCACCCGAAGCCCCCGCCGAGTCTGAGCAAGGCACTCGCGACAACCCTGCCCCGCTCGGAACGACGATCGAGATCACCGAGTTTGGCGAGCCGATCTACGAGCTGACGATGGGGCCTGCCACGCTCGAGGCCAACGCGGCCGTGCTCGAGGCCAACATGTTCAACGAGCCGCCCGCGGCAGGCTTCCAGTACGCCCTAGTTCCGGTCACCGTGACCTATGTCGGAACCGAAACCGGAACCCCGTGGATCGACCTGTCGATCCAGTTCGTCTCGGCCGCGGGCACAACCCACACTGAGGGCGACACGCTCTCGGTCGCGCCGTCTCCGACGCTGCTCGACATCAACGAGCTATTCCCGGGCGGGTCGGGCACCGGCAACGTCGTCATCCAGATCCCCACCGACAACGCTGCAGGGGGTACCTGGTCGGTTTCGACGCTGTTCGGCGACCCGTTCTTCTTCACGGCCGAATAGCAGGCCTGCGGTTTCTCAGTCGTCAGCCGTGCGGAAGGATCGTCCGCACGGCTGACGCGCATCCCCACACGCGTCGCGCGATCACCCTCCCACGAACCCCCCGGCCGCCTGCAGGCGCGTGCGCACTTCGAACAGGTCAGTACCCCCGACGCCGACACCGGGCAAGCCCGTGCGGATGAGGTTGACGAGGCGCGAGCGCTGCACGAGCATCCCCTGGGCGCCGCGCACGCTGCCGAGCTCGACGGCCGACTCGGCCGCCTGGTCGTCTTCGACCACGATCACGAGCGCCGAGAACTTCACCCGTGCGGCGCGCGCGAGCACGCGAGCACGCCCGCCCAGCTGAGCGAGCGGCTTCTCGCCCGGCTCGAGCCCCTCACCGATGAGCTCGCCGCGCTTCACCCGCACGGGCGCGCCCCAGTCTTCGCTCAGCACCGCCCAGAGACCCGTCGGGCCGAGCACCACGTGGTCGAGCTTGTCGTCCGCGCGCGGGCCGGCGACGACGTCGTGCCAAACAGTGAAGCCCAGGCCGAGGGTCGACAGGGCCGTGGCCGAGCGCTCCTCCGCGATCGCCGCGGCCAGCAGGTGCTTGATCTGCCGAGGCGCCGAACGCACAAGAGCCGCATCGAACGGGTCGGGCAGGTCGACGCCGCGGCCCACCCACTCGCGGATATTCGCCAGGTACTGCTCGCGATACCAGCCCCCGGGATGCCCGTACGCCTTCGCGCTCGGCCGCGAGTCGTAGCGCCCCGGGCCGGATGCTCCGCCGCCGTGCTGCGCCCACGCGCGCCCGCCGCCAGGGCCCGCACCGGATTCCGCCCCCGAGTCGTAGGCATACCGGGCGGCGGGGGTTCCGACGCGCTGCCAGGCCCGCTGCACGGCGTCGAACGCCGCGGCCGAGCCGCCCGTGTCGGGGTGCGCCTCGCGCAGCCGCAGGCGGTAGGCCTTGCGCAGCTCGTCGTCGCTCGCCGTGGGGCTGACCCCCAGCACGTCGTAGGGGTTCGCGGCGAGCGGGGAATCAGACATGGTGCCGAAAGCCTACGACGGCCGGTTGAGCGGAGCCTTTACTCGGCGAGCCGACCGAGCTGAACGAGTTCGTCGGGGCTCAGCAGACCGAGCATGACGACGATCGCTCCGAGGGCCACAACGCTGGCGATCGTCGTCACGATTGCCAGCACCGCAGGCCCCGAGATGCGACGTTTCACGAACACCGCACGGCAGAGAGATGGCACCACACAGGCAGTCCTCCGGTTCGCCTCGAATCGAGAGCGTCCGGGGTCTGGGGACGGCGGGGTCAGTGTGACAGACGCCCCGGCTTTTCGCTACGGGCGAGATCGACATCGACCCTGGTCAGACGCCCTTACGCTGACACGGTGACCCTCACCCCGCCCCGCGCCGCCCAGAAGCCCCTCCGCCGCGAGCACCACGGCGACATCGTTCTCGACCCCTACGAGTGGCTGCGCGAGAAGGAGAACCCCGAGGTCATCGCGCACCTGACCGCCGAGAACGCCTACGCCGAGGCGCGCATGGCCCACCTCGACGGGCTGCGCGACCGCATCGTCGACGAGATCAAGGGCCGCACGCTCGAGACCGACATGAGCATTCCCGTGCGCGAGGGCGGCTGGTGGTACTACGGGCGCTCCGTCGAGGGGCTGCAGTACGGCATCCAGTGCCGCGTGCCGGCGATGCCGATCGACCCCGCGAACCCCACGGACCCCGCCGCGTGGACTCCCCCGCCGCCGCTGCCCGACCCGAGCCAGCCGCGCGAGGGCGAGCAGATCGTCATCGACGGCAACGTCGAGGCGGAGGGGCACGACTTCTTCTCTCTCGGGTCGCTCGACGTGAGCGACGACGGCCGCTGGCTGCTGTTCGCCGTCGACACCGAGGGCGACGAGCGCTACACGCTGCGCATCCGCGACCTCAGCACCGGCGAGACCCTGCCCGACGAGATCACCGAGACCGCGGCGGGAGCCTTCTTCGACCCCAGCGGGCAGTTCGTCTTCTACTCGACGGTCGACGAGTCGTGGCGACCCGACACCGTCTGGCGGCATCGCGTCGGCGCCACAAAGGCCGACGACGTCGCCGTGTTCCACGAGCCCGACGAGAGCTACTGGGTCGGTGCCGGCCGCACCCGCAGCGGCCGCTACCTCGTCATCGAGGCGTCGAGCAGCATCACGAGCGAGGCCCGCGTGCTCGACGCGCGCACGCCCGAAGGCGAGTTCACCGTGGTCTGGCCGCGCCGCGAGGCCGTCGAATACGACCTCGAGCACGCTGTCATCGGCGGGCGCGATCTCTGGCTCATCACGCACAATCACGAGGCCCCCGACTTCCAGATCGTGGCGGTGCCCGTGGATGCTCCGCTCGCCGACCCCGTCACCCTCGTGCCGCACGAGCCCGGTCGTCGGGTCGAGGGCATCGACGCCTTCGAGCGCTTCCTCGTGCTCGACTACCGGGCCGAGGGGCTGCCCCGCACGGCCATCGCGCCGCTCGAGCCCACGGCCGAGCTCGCGTCGCTGCACTGGGGTGGCAGCGCATGGGTCGAGCTGCGCGCCCCCCTCGAGGGCGACAAGCTCGTGTCGATCGGCGCGCGCGGCAACCCCGAATGGAGCCAGCCGCTGCTGCGCTTCGGCTACGCGAGCTTCACCGAGCCCTCCACCGTCGCCAGCCTCGATGTCGCGCGCATGCGCGAGGGCGCCGCCGCCATCACGGTGCTCAAGCAGCAGCCCGTGCTCGGCGGCTACGACCCGGCCGACTACGCCGAGCGGCGCGACTGGGCGATCGCGCCCGACGGCACGCGCGTGCCGGTGTCGCTCGTGTGGAAGAAGGGGCTCGTTCCGTCGCTCGACACCGGCTCTGGCACGGCGAGCAGCCTGCACCTCTACGGCTACGGCAGCTACGAGTCGTCGATCGACCCCGGCTTCAGCATCCCGCGGTTGTCGATGCTCGACCGCGGCGTCGTGTTCGCGATCGCCCACGTGCGCGGCGGCGGCGAGCTCGGTCGCGACTGGTACGAGACCGGGAAGACGACGCAGAAGACGAACACCTTCACCGACTTCGTCGCGGTTGCCCGGCACCTCGTCGACACAGGAGTGACGGCGCCCGATCGGCTCGTCGCCGAGGGCGGCAGTGCGGGGGGCCTGCTCCTGGGGGCTGTCGCCAACCTCGCCCCCGAGCTGTTCGCCGGAATCCTCGCCGATGTGCCGTTTGTCGACCCGCTCACGAGCATCCTCATGCCCGAGCTGCCGCTCACCGTCATCGAGTGGGACGAGTGGGGAGACCCCCTGCACGACCCCGAGGTGTACCACTACATGAAGGCGTACTCGCCCTATGAGAACGTGACCGAGCAGGCCTACCCGCGCATCCTCGCCGTCACCTCGCTCAACGACACGCGCGTGCTGTATGTCGAGCCGGCCAAGTGGGTCGCGCGGCTGCGCGAGGTGGGGGCGGATGCTGTGCTGCGGTGCGAGATGGAGGCCGGGCACGGCGGCGTCAGCGGCCGATACTCGGCCTGGAGGCAGCGAGCGATCGAGCTCGCCTGGCTGCTCGACGTGCTCGGGCTCGCCGAGACGGAAACCCCGATCAGCTGAGGGATGCTCTGCAAGATTCATGCGTATGCACGCAGATTTCTTGCTAGCGTCGCAGGAGTGACTGCGACCTCCCCCCTCGGTGAAAAAGCCGCCGCCGCCCGTCTCGCCACCCTCCGCCACATCGCCGGAATCATCAGCATCGTGGCGGGCCTGATCGTGCTCGTCGCGCTCATCACCCAGATCACCGACCAGATCTCGGTGGGCCGTTTCGAGCCCACCGAGTACTTCGCCTTCTTCACGATCCAGACGGCGATGATCAATATCGTCGTCATGATCGCCGGCGGCATCATGGCCTTCCGGCTCGAGCGCGACACGCGCCTCTACACGGCGATCCGGGCGAGCATCTTCTCGTACGCCATCGTCACGGGGGTCGTCTACAACCTCCTGCTGCGCGATATCCCCAACGACGACGGCTACGTCGGGCCGGTGTGGCCCAACGAGTCGCTGCACGTCTGGATTCCGATCTACATCGCCCTCGACTGGCTGCTGACCCCCGGGCGCGTGCGCATCGCCTGGTCGGCCCTCTGGCTCGCCGTCAGCTACCCGCTCGCGTGGGTCGGCGTGACGATGCTGCGCGGCGCCGCCACGGGCTGGTACCCCTACCCGTTCCTCGAGCCCGACGGCCCGAACGGCGTCGTCGGCGTCGTCGCCTATGTCGTCGCGATCGCGGCCTTCATCATCGTTCTCGCCGCCCTCGCCGTGGTCATCAACCGCGTGCACACGCGCGGCGTGCGCGGCGTCGGGCAGGGCCGACGGCAGACCGGGCCCATCCCGGTCGTACGCGCCGATCTTCGGTAAACGAGCATGGGTGCGCTGGCCGTGATCGTGAGGATTTGACCAATGTCGGTGCAGTGCACTCGACTAGGCCCATGAACGACACCGCCCCTGGGCCGGGAGTGGCGCCGTGTCCGCAATGCGGAACACCCGAACCCCTGCCCATCCACTACGGCTACCCCGAGCCGCAGCACATCCGTGCCGCGCTGCGGGGTGAGATCGCGCTCGGCGGCGTCGTGCACGAGCCCGACCCGCCGGCCTTCGAATGCCGCAACGACGCATGCGGGTATACCTTCTCGGCATGACCGTGCAGCACCTCCTGCTCGTCGTGCCCGCGCCGCCCGGTTCGGCCGCGACCACCGCGCACCTCGTCGAAGCCGATGCGGAGCATCCGCAGCTCTCGGTGCTCGACGTCGCGGCGACGCGCGGTGACGGCATCTTCGAGACGCTGAGCATCGGGCGGGGGCGACCTCAGGCGCTGGAGGCGCACCTCGACCGCTTCGCGCGGTCGGCGCGCATGCTCGACCTGCCCTCCCCTGACCTCGCGCTGTGGCGGGATGCTGTGCTCGCGCTCGCGCAGCACCTCGCCGACCACGACGAGGCCTGGGTGAAGATCGTGCTCTCGCGCGGCGTCGAAGCCCCGACCGCTGGGGGCCAGAGCGCCGGCGCGCAGCTGCCGACGGGCTGGGCGTACGGCACCGTGTCGCCCGACTTCCGGCGCGAGCGCACCGAGGGTGTCGACGTCGTGCTGCTCGATCGGGGGTTGCGCAGCGATGTCGGTGTGACGAGCCCCTGGCTGCTCGCCGGCGCGAAGACGCTGTCGTACGCCGTGAACCGCGCCGCCGTGCGCGAGGCGCAGCGCCGCGGGGCCGACGACGTCGTGTTCGTCTCGAGCGACGGTCTGCTGCTCGAGGGCCCGACTTCGACGCTCGTCCTCCGTCGGGGCGACGAGCTCGCGACGCCGCCCGATGCCCTCGGAATCCTGCCGGGCACCACGCAGGTCGACCTGTTCGCCGCGGCCGATCAGTGGGGCCTGCGCACGGCCGTCGAGCGGCTCACCCCCGACGACCTCGCGGCCGCCGATGCCGCGTGGCTCGTGTCGAGCGTGCGGCACGCCGCACCCATCCGGTCGGTCGGCGGCGCGGCGCTGCCGGTCGACGCGCCGCTGACCGCGGCCATGAACGGGTTCTTGCGGGCCCGGACCGCGTAGAGCGAGCCCCTGTGTATGGTCGAACCATGCACAGCACGATGGAGTGCCTCACTGATTGGATGACGCGCCAGCGGTGGTACGCCGGCAAAGGCCGGGTGCCGAACCTGGTCGAGGTCAGTCGTCAGGAGTGGCAGAGCGACGATCCGGATGCCCGCATCCGGGTGCTCCTGGTGCGCGACACCGCCAACAATCCCCCGTCGCTGTACCACGTTCCGATCGTGCTGCGCCGCACGATCCCCCGCGGATCCGGGGCGGCGTTCATCGGCCGCGACGAGCACGACGACTACCTGTTCGACGGCGCCTACGATGCCGCCTACACGCACACGCTGCTGCGACGGCTCGGCGTGCACCGCGACAACGAGACCTCGCGGGTGCACGGCGGAGAGCAGTCGAACACGTCGATCATCTTCGACACCGGGTCGGAGGCACCGCTCGTGGCGAAGATCTTCCGGCTCGTGCACGCGGGCGAGAACCCCGACGTCGTGCTGCAGACGGCCCTCACGAGTGCCGGCAACCGCTCGGTGCCGCGGATGCTCGGCTCGGTGACCACCACCTGGGTCGACCCGCTCGGCTCTGACACCCACACCGACGAGCCGTCGACGGGGCACCTCGCCTTCGCCCAGGAGTTCGTGCCGGGCGTGCGCGACGGCTGGCCGCTCGCACTCGAGGCCGCGGCGGCCGGCGAGTCGTTCGCGGCCGATGCCGAGCGCCTGGGTCGCGTGACGGCCACCGTGCACACGGCGTTGGCGAGCTGCATGCCGACACGCGAGCCGACGCTCGGCGACATCGTCGGGTTCGTCGCCGGCTGGCACCAGCGGCTCGCAGTGGCGATGTCAGACGTTCCGCAGCTGCGCGCACTCCGCCCGGCCATCGAGGCCGTGTACGACGCGGCGCGCGAGGCTCCCTGGCCGGTGCTACAGCGCATCCACGGCGACTACCACCTCGGCCAGGTGCTCCGCCGGCCGAGCGGTGAGTGGTTGCTGGTCGACTTCGAGGGGGAACCTCTGCGCCCTCTCGCCGAACGCACGCGCGTCGACTCGCCCCTGCGCGACGTGGCGGGCATGCTGCGCTCGTTCGACTACGCCGTCGGATCGCTGCGCAGCGAGAGCCGCGCCGCGGCCGGCGCGATCGACACGGCCTCGCTCGACCTCGACGCCCTGGCGCTCGAGGCCGCGCGCGCCGACTGGGCCCGCGAAGCGCGCGCCGCCTTCCTCGACGGCTACATCGCCGAGAGCCAGACCGACCTGCGGGCGCACCGCGCCCTGCTCGACGCCTTCGAGCTCGACAAGGCCGTGTACGAGGCGATGTACGAGGCGCGCAACCGGCCGACCTGGTTGCCCATCCCCCTCGCGGCGGTCGCCTACCTCGTATCGGCCGATCGCGCCACCAAGCGCTGACCACCCCGCCCACCACTCCTGACCATCTCTTCCTGCCGCCTCTCCTGTGGGCTACACCCTTTCACCGTTCCCGCCCCTCGACTCGCCCCGGGCAGACTCCCGAATGCAAGGAGGACGAGCCGACTTTGCTCGTGATAGTCCTTGGACTCGGGAGTCTCTCCGGGCAGTGTCCGGCACTCAGCCGTGCACCGGCATCCGCACGCTCGGTGCACCGCTCCGCGTCCTCCCCTCGGCGACGAGAACGCCGATCCACACCGTGCGGACCCACGGTCGCCGATCGGGGTGGAGTCATGCCCGATCGTTGCCACATGCGTCGACCCACCAACACGTACTCCGGTCCACCGCGCGGCAACGGCTACCTGTCAGGGCCGGTCCTGCAGCTGCTCGAGCGCACCGGCGGCATCGTTTCGACGCGCGAGCTCCGGGCGATCGGCGTGGACCCGACGACGCTCGAGTTCTATCGCGACCGCGGCTCGCTGCAAGCGGTGCGCCAAGGCTGGCACTGCCATCCCTCCGTGCCCGAGATCGTGCGGCTCGCCTGGCGGTTCGGAGGACCGCTCGCGTGCGTCAGCGCACTTGCCTTCCACAACGCGATCTCGACAGACACGGCGATCTCCGCTGCCGTCATCGGGGCCCACCTCCACGTGTGCCTTCGAGACAACGCCATTGGAGCGCCCAGCCCAGCCCAGCTCGCCGGGCGATGGGGCATCAGCGAGCCGCTCGCGCCGGTCATCCACTGGAGCTCGCGCGACGCCGCCAGCGGCGACCGGCGCGCGGTGAGCCGCGCGGTCGCCCTGCGGCAGGCCGATCGGTGCGACCGGCGCGCCGAGGTTCCGGCACGGCGGGGAGGAGCGGCGCGGCCTGGAGGAGCGGCGCGGGCCTAGGCGGCCGCGCGCTCCTCCAGCGCGTCGGTGAGCATGGCGATGAGCGCCTGCACCTGAACGGTGCCCTCGGCCGCGACCTGCTCGTCGCTGCCGTCGAGCGCGCGCGCCGCGAGGCCCGCCTTCGCGTCGATGAGGTCGGCGATGCGCGCATCGATCGTCTGCGCGGCGAGGATGCGCCACGCCGTCACCGGAAGCTCCTGACCGATGCGGTGCACGCGGTCGATCGCCTGCGTCTGCTCGGCCGAGGTCCACGACAGCTCGGCGAGCACCACGTTCGAGGCCGCCTGCAGGTTGATGCCGACGCCGGCCGCCGACAGCGAGCAGACGATCACGCTCACCTCGGGGTCGTTCGTGAAGCCGTCGATCGCCTCCTGGCGCGCCTTCGGGCTCTGATCGCCGCGAATGCTGACCGACCGCAGGCCGACCGAGGCGAAATGGGCCTCCGCGGCGTCCATGACGTCGATGTGCTTGGCGAAGAACACCACCTTGCCGACGTTGCGGGCCAACTGAGCCGTGTAGTCGGCCGCGAGAACCGCTTTCGCCGTTCCGATCTTGCGCACCATCGTGAACACGTTGTCGCCGCCGGTCGCCTGCTTCGACTCCTCGAGCTCGGCCGTGGCGACGAGACGCACCAGGTCGCGGTCGATGCCGATGGGCTTGACCTCGCGCGCTGCGACCACGCGGCGGTAGCGCTCGACGAGGCGGCCGATGAGGGCTTCCTCCGACGCGCGGATCGAGCGCGCGACATCGTCGTCGAGCTCGACGGGGATGTCGGCGATGCGGCGGGCAGGGATGTCGGCCGCGACATCCACCTTCTTGCGGCGCACAATGCCCATCTCGATGACGCACTGACGGGCAGCGGCGAAGAAGCCGGGATCCGCCGGTGTCAGCTCGGTCTCCTCGAGCGAGGCCATGAGGCGGCCCAGCGGCTTCTTGTCGTCGATCCAGCCCAGGAACTTCCAGATCATGCGGAAGTCTTCGATCTGGTTGATGAGGGGCGTGCCCGTGAGCGCCATCATGAGCGCCTTCGGGTGCAGCACCCGGATGTTCTGCGCGAGCGACTGCACGTGGCGCGACCGCTGCGAGGTCGCGTTCTTGATGAAGTGCGCCTCGTCGACGACCATGCCCTTGAAACCGAAGCGGCCCAGCCAGCCGACGTGGCGATCGAGGATCTCGTAGTTGACGATGACGACGTCGCTGAAGGCGTCGAGGTCTTCTCCATCGCCATGCACGACAGTCGACGAGCGCTGCGGGATCCAGCGCTGCACCTCACGCGCCCAGTTCGTCTTCACGACGTTGGGCACCACGACGAGCAGGGGGAAGGCGTTCGCGACGTTGGCCGCCATGAGCGCCTGCGCCGTCTTGCCGAGACCCGGCTCGTCGGCGAGCAGGAACGTGCGGTGGCCGCGGCGCACCGCCTCGATGAGGCGCGCCTGGTGGCGCATGAGCTCCATGCCGCCGGGGGTCACGAGCGACCCCATCTCGGGCAGCGGCATCGACGCGGCCTGGCCGCCCGAGCCGTACTCGAACGAGCGGAAGAGGGGCTCGATGAGCTCCCAGTTCGCCAGGCGCCCCGCCGTCGACGCCGGCACGGGCTCGAGCGCCGACAGATCGGGGGCGAGGAAGGGGTTGGCGAGCTGGGCCTGCTTCACCGACTTCGGCACGACCTGCTTCGCGACCTCGGGGGTCACGGCGACGGGTTCGGTGACGATGAGCAGGTCATCCGGCTCGAGCTCAGCGCCCGACGCCAGCAGCATGTCGCGACGCAGCGCCTTCGCGGCGTCGCTGACCTTCGCCTCGGGGGCGAGCAGCGTGATGAGCGACGTGTCGCGCGCGGCCGTCTTGGCCATGATGCCAGCGAGACCGTCGAGACGCTTGAGCACCTCGGCACGCTCGCTCTCGGGCACCTCGCGGTCGTCTTTCACCCGAGCGCGCTCCTCGCGCACGAGCAGCGCCGCCACCTGGAACTTCGTGCGGTTCGAGGGGCTCACCTTGGCGCCGCGCTCGGCGGCGCTCTCGACCTCGCGCACGGCGCGCGCGAGGATCGGGATGATGCCCTGCTCGTCGAGCGGTCGCCGCCGACGCGTGGATGCCTGACGCGTCGATGAGTTCTTCCTCTGACGCTGGCCGGTCTGGGCCATGCCCCTCCTCGGGTGCTGACGGATACCACGCGGCACTGCCGGAGCGGCCGCGAAGAGAGCTTCGACCCCGCCGAAGACGTGAGGGCCGATGATCACCCCGAACTCTGACCCGGTCGAGAACCCCCGGGGAGACGTGATGTCTCCTCCAGTGTAGTGCACCGATCGGTCTCCTGTGACGATGCATGACGCCGCGCTGGGCGCTGCGAGCGCGACTGCTCGACAATGAGCGTGTGCTCCCCCCGACCCTCGCGCCGCGCACCGTTCTCGACGGCGGTCTCGGCAGTCATCTCGAATCACTCGGCCACGATCTGACCGGCAGCCTGTGGAGCGCGCGACTGCTGATCGACGATCCGGCGGTGATTCGGGATGCCCACCGCGACTACTTCGCGGCGGGGGCGATGGTCGCGATCTCGTCGTCGTACCAGGTCTCGTTCGACGGCCTCGTGGCGATCGGCATCGCCGCCGCGGACGGCGAGGAGCTGCTGCGCCGCAGCGTCGCGCTTGCGCGGGAGGCGCGCGACGCGACCCGTCCCACGGGTCTCGTCGCGGCATCCGTCGGCCCGTACGGTGCCGCCCGCGCCGACGGCTCGGAGTACACCGGGGCCTACGACCTCGATCGGGAGGGTCTGCGCCGGTGGCACGAGCGCCGGTTGGCCGTGCTCGCGGATGCGGGGGCCGACCTGCTGGCGATGGAGACGATCCCGACGCGCGACGAGTCGCGCGCGCTGCTCGACCTGATCGCGGGCTCGGGCGTGCCCGCCTGGATCTCGTTCACCGTCGCCGAGGGGCGCCTGCGCGACGGCGGATCTCTCGCGGACGCGTTCGCCGACGCCGATGCGATCGACGAGATCGTCGCGGTCGGCATCAACTGCTCGCACCCCGATGAGGTCGACGGGGCGATCCGCGCGGCGCGGCGCTCGACCGGCAAGGCGATCGTCGTCTACCCGAACAGCGGCGAGACCTGGAACCCGGCGACACGGCGATGGGAGGGCGTCGCGGGCCCCACGCCCGACCGCATCTCTCGGTGGCGCGACGCGGGCGCGACCGCGATCGGCGGATGCTGCCGCGTCGGACCCGACGAGATCGCCGAGATCGCCATCGCCCTGCGCGACGAATCAGGCGACTGAGCTCCCGCTCCCGCCGGGACCGATGAACCGCGACAGGAACGCCCGCGTGCGATCCTCGCGCGGATTCTCGAAGACATCGGCAGAACGCCCCTCCTCGACGATGACTCCCCCGTCGAGGAAGACGACCCGGTCGGCCACATCGCGCGCGAACGCCATCTCGTGGGTCGCCATCACGATCGTCGTCCCCTCGGCAGACAGCTGGCGCACGAGGTCGAGCACCTCGGTCACGAGCTCGGGGTCGAGCGCCGAGGTGATCTCGTCGAGCAGCAGCAGCTCGGGGCTCGTCGCGATGGCGCGCACGATGGCCACGCGCTGCTGCTGGCCGCCCGAGAGCCGGTCGGGAAACTCATGGGCCTTGTCGGCCAGGCCCACGCGATCGAGCAGGGCGAGCGCCGTGGCCTCGGCCTCTGCCCGCGGCGTCTTGAGCACCCGTCGGGCAGCGAGTGTGACGTTGTCGAGCACGCGGATGTGCGGGAACAGGTTGAACTGCTGGAAGACGATTCCGATGCGCGCGCGCACCCGATCGGCGGGCACCCGCGGGTCGCTGATGTCGTCGTCGCGCAGCCAGATGCGGCCGTCATCGAGCTGTTCGAGCAGGTTGATGCAGCGCAGCAGGGTCGACTTACCCGAGCCGCTCGCGCCGATGAGCGCGACGACCTCGTGCTCGGCGACGGCCAGATCGACGCCGTCGAGCACGGTCATGTCGCCGAAGCGCTTGACGACGCCCTCGATGCGCAGAACGGGGTCGGCGCTCATACGAGGCTTCCCATCTGCTCGCGCGCCCGCAAGCGCGCCGTGTACCAGTCGGTGAGCCGGATCATCGGCAGAGCCAGCAGCACGAACAGCAGCCCCGCGAGCACGTAGGGTGTGAAGTTGAAGTTCGCCGCCGTCTCGATCTGAGCCGCACGCACGGCGTCGACGACGCCGAGCACCGAGATGAGCCCGACGTCTTTCTGCATCGCGACGAAGTCGTTCATGAGCGCCGGGGTCACCTTGCGGACCGCCTGCGGCAGCACGACGATGCGCATCGTCTGGCCGTGGCTCAGCCCGAGCGAGCGCGCGGCGAGGCGCTGCGAGGGATGCACGGCCTCGATGCCCGCGCGGAACACCTCGCTCACGTAGGCCGAGTAGGTGAGGATGAGAGCGATCGTTCCCCAGAACTGCGCCGAGTTGCGGGGGAAGAGCTCGAGACCCGGAATGCCGAACCCGACGAGGAACAGCACGATGATGAGCGGCAGCCCTCGGAACAGGTCGGTGTACGCCGCCGCGAGGGCCCGCAAGGGGAACCAGATCGGCCCGCGCAGGGTGCGGATCGTCGCAATGATCACGCTCAGCACGAGCACGCCGATCGCCGCGAAGAACAGCACCTGGATGTTCACCCACAGCCCGGCGATGACACGGGGCCACGCGGCGAGCGCCGTCTCGAGGTCGAAGAAGCTGCGCTGCACGCTCTGCCAGCCGGGCGTGTTGACGACGGTCAGCCAGATGACGACCGCGAACACGATCGTCGAGACGAGCGACACGAGCACCGACCGCACGTTCTGCGTGCGCCGGTATGCGCGCCGCCCGATCTCGACGTCGCTGATCGGGAGGGACGAGGAGCGCACTACTGCAGGATAGGCGCGCCTGCGTCGGCACCGAGCCACTCGTCGGCGATCTCGGCCAGGCGGCCCGACTCGCGCAGGGCATCCACCGCGGCTGTCACCGCGGCCGTGAGGGGGCTGTCCTTCGCGAGCACGAGACCCCACTCGTCGCTGATGCCGGCGTCGGCGGGGAGCTGCCCGAGGAGCACTCCTCCGTCGAGGATGACCCCCGTGAGGAAGAAGGCCGTCGGCAGGTCGACGACGAGGGCGTCGATCGTGCCGTTCTGCAGGGCGAGCACGGCGTCGTCGTTGGTGTTGAAGGCCTGGGCTCCCGCGGTCGGGGCGATCTGCTGCTCGATGGCGGTGAAGCTCGTGGTGCCGGTCGCGGCCCCCACGAGCAGCCCCTCGAGGTCGGCGAGGCTCGTGGCTGAGGCTGCGGGCGACGACTCGATGGTGATCACGGCCTGCGGGGTCGAGTAGTACGGGCTGGAGAAGTCGACGTTCTCGGCGCGCTCGGGGAGGATCGTGTACTGCTGCAGGTTGAAATCGAAGTCCTTCGGCCCGGGCTGGATCGCTGCCTCGAAGCTCGTGCGCACCCAGACGACGTCTTCCGCCGCGAAGCCGAGCTCCTCGGCGACCGCGTAGGCGATCGCGGCTTCAAAGCCCTCGCCCGAGGTCGGGTCGTCATCGATCACGTACGGGAAGTAGGCGGGCTCGCCCGTCGCGATCGTGAGCTTGCCCTCGGTGACGTAGCCGGAGGGCTCGGTCGAGTCGGAGGGAGCCGTGGTCGTGCAGGCGGCGAGGAGGAGCGCAGCGGTCGCGACGAGGGAACCGAGGGCGACGGTGCGGGAGGTGCGGGGCATGGGCGAGTCCGATCTCTGGGCATCCGGCAAGGGGGTGAGAAGAATTGTCACCCGACCGCGCGATCATTGTGCACGCGGTGACGGATTGTTACGGCGATCGCTGGGCGCTTAGACCCCTCCGCCGCCGCCTCCGCCGCCGCCTCCGCCCGAGGACCCGCCGCCCGACGATCCGCCCGACGAGCTCGATCCCGAGTAGCTCGACGAGAGGGTCGAGCTGACCGATCCGACGCCGGCCGTGAACCCGGCGACCGAGAAGGTCCGCGAGCTCGAGAACCACGCCGGCCCCTCACCCTCGGTGTAGAACTCGCCGAGCTCTTTCGCCCACTCGCGCTCGTGCTTCGTCAGCACCGCCCACGGCAGCAGCCGCTCGACGAGCTTCAGGCGCTCGTCTCGGCTCGTCGCGTCGACGAGCTCGCGCTCGGCACCCTCGGGCGACTGCAGCACCCGCATGCGGTCGGCCTCGGCGAGCTCGATGTATACCTCGAGGCCTTTCAGGTGGTCGACGAGCTCGGCACCCTCCGCCGTCAGCGGCGAGCGCCACAGGCACGCGCCGATGATCAGGAACGCCACGATCGGCACGAGCATGAGCGCCCAGGGCACTGCCCCGCCGCGCCCCTCGTCCGACATCACGATCCCCGTCACGAACACGGCGATTCCCGCGACGAGCCCGACCGCGGGTAGCAGCACCGAGTGACGGGCCAGGATGCGCGACCTCCAGCCGCGGGCGATGACGCCCGACGACATGCGCGTCAGCTGGGCCTGGATGCTCTGGCTCAGGCTCGTGTTCTGCGCGGTGAGCTGGTGCTCGGTGCCCCCGATGAGCCCCGGGAAGAAGTACTGCAGCAGATTGCGCTCCTCCCCCTCGATGCCCGATGCGGTCTCGAGCCGCAGAGTCCAGGTGTCGCGCCAGCGGAACCAGGCCGCCGGGGTCTCGATGATCGTGATCGCCCGTCGCACGGCGAAGTCGACGAGCTGGCTCGCCACGGCGCGCGTGCGGCGATGGGTGAGCACCGCGGCCTCGAGCAGGCTGAGGCCGGGCGGCGGCAGGTACTCCGCGACGATGACTGGGCGGCCGGGGGCGTCGCGGTAGCGCGTGGCCCGCAGCACGACCGCCCGCACGGCGGTGGCGAGCGCGACGGCCACGGCGAGCAGCTGAACCCACGCCCACGGCGTCACGAGGTAGGAGGCGTCGAAGAGCGTGAACGTGCCCGGGGCGAAGCCGATCGCGATCGTCACCGTCTGGTAGGGGCCAAGGGCGAGCTCGTCGATCGAGAAGGTGCCGCCCGAGCGCGTGATGGCGCATCTCTCGGTCGACCCCGCATAGCCGCGGTAGCAGGCATCCTGATCCAGCAGCGCGTCGGCGAGGCCGTCATCGAGCACGATGGTGCCCGAGACGCGCGCGAAGGGCTGAGCCCAGTCGGTGCCGGTCAGGTTCCAGTAGAACTCCTCGGCGTCCGAGCTCGCGAAGTAGTCGACGACGTCGCGCTGGCTGTAGGTGATGACGTAGGTCTGCTCGCCGCGCACGAACTGGCCTTCGGGCACAGCCGCGATGATGTCGACGATGCCCGAGCCGTACTCGACGTCGTACGGGCGCGGTTGCCCGTCGCCGTCCGTCACCGAGACCACCGTGAGCTGCGTCGTGTGCCCCTGGTAGGTGGCCGGCAGCGACCGGCGGATGCCGCGGTTCTGGTCGAACTCGGGGAAGCGCGCGACGAGCGTCTCCGTCGTCAGCAGCGTGGCGTGGCCATCGGCATCGCGGCCCAGCCGGTATTCGACGTCGAACGAGTCGAAGGTGAAGTCGTTCACGCCCGTGCGCAGCCCACCGCCCGTCACCGCCGAGAGCGGGGCCGTGCGCGCCGCCGCAGCCGCTGAGTCGCTCTCGGCCGCGCCGCTCGTCAGCGCCTCAGGCGCAGCGCGACCGAGGGCGAGCACGATCACGACGGCCGCGAGGGCGAGCACGAGAGCGCCCGCGAGCACCGCGAGCACGGTTCGACGCAGGGGGGCACGGCGCATACCGGAACGCTACCGGCTGACACCCCCGACCACGAGGGCCGCCCTAGGGTTAGCGCATGAGCGACAGCGCACCGATGCGGGATGCCGATGCCGACGCGCGCGCGATCGAGCGGTTGCGCGCGCTCGTGCGCATCCCCACGATCTCGCGACCGACGAGCGGCCCCGGCCCGCGCACCGACGTGGAGCCGTTCGCTCGCTTCACCGCCGCGCTCGACGAGCTGTACCCGCGCGTGCACGAGCGGCTCGAGGTCGAGCGGGTCGGGGCGCGCGGGCTGCTCTACCGGTGGCCCGGCTCCGACCCGAGCGGGGCATCCCGCCCCACGGTGCTCATGGCGCACAGCGACGTCGTGCCCGCGACCGACGAGGGCTGGCAGCACCCGTCGTTCGCGGGCGAGGTCGTCGAGCATGACGGCGAGCCCGTGGTGTGGGGCCGGGGCGCGATCGACGACAAGGGCGCGCTCGTCGCCCAGCTCGAGGCGGTCGACCGCTTGCTCGCCGCCGGGTTCACCCCGCGCCACGACGTGCTGCTCTCGTTCGGCGGCGACGAGGAGGTCGCGGGCGACGATGCCCGGGCCGCGGTCGCCCTGCTGCGCGAGCGCGGCATCCGGCCGGCGCTCGTGCTCGATGAGGGTGGGGCGATCGTGCAGGACTCGTTTCCCGGGCTCGATGAGCCGTTCGCGCTCGTCGGCGTCACCGAGAAGGGCATCACGACCCTGCGCCTGCGGGTCGAGCAGCAGGGCGGCCACGCGTCGAGCCCTCCTCCATTCGCCGCGACCGAGCGCCTCGCACGCGCCATCCTGCGCCTCAACGCTGCACCCGCTCGTGCGCGGCTCGACCCGGTCATGCGGCGCATGATCCGCACGCTCGGGGCGCGGGCCCGGCAACCGCTGCGCTTCGTCTTCACGCGCGTCGACCTCTTCGCACCGCTCATCGTGCGCGCGCTGCTGCGGCGCGGGGCCGAGATCACCGCGCTGCTGCGCACGACCCGCGCCGTCACCGAGCTGCGCGCCGGCCACGCGGCCAACGCGCTGCCCGAGCACGCCGAAGCGACTGTGAACATCCGCATCGCACCGTGGTCGAGCGTCGCCGAGGCCGTCGACGAGGTTCGTCGCGGCATCGACGACGAGCTCGTCGCCATCGACGTGCTGCAGCCGAGCGAGCCCTCGCCCGTCTCCCCGGCCGACGGGGTCGCGTGGAACGACCTTGTGGCGGCCCTGCAGGAGACGCATCCCGGCCTGCTCGTGAGCCCCTACGTCATGATGCAGGCGAGCGATTCCCGCTTCTTCACGGCGATCAGCGAGCACGTGTACCGCTTCACGCCGTTCCGGCTCAGCGCCGCCGAGCGCGCGTGCCTGCACGCGCGCGACGAGCGCATCCGCGTCAGCGCCTTCCTCGACGGGGTCGCGACCTACGAGGCGCTACTGCGGCGGCGGTAGCCCGCGCGACCCGCTCAGCCCTGCAGCGTGTCGTGCACGCTCGCGAGCCGGCGGGGGGCATCCGTCACCACGCCGTCGACTCCCAGGTCGAGCGCCTGCTGCCAGAGGTCACCGCGATTGAGCGTGTAGACGACGACCGTGAGGCCCGCGCGCTGCAGCATCGCGGCGGCCTCGGGGTCGACGCGGAACGACCGCAGGCTCGTCACGACCGTCGAGGCCCCGACCGAGGCGGCGAAGTCGACCGGGTCGTCGGGCAGCCGCCGCACGATCACGGCGCGGTGCAGCGAGGGTGCCTCGCGCCACAGCTCGAGCAGTGTCGGCACCTCGAAGCTCGCGAGCACCACGCGGTCTTGCACCCCGTAGCGGTAGATGCCGGCGATGATCGGGCGCAGGGCCTCCACCGTCCAGAGCCCCTTGAGCTCGATGAGCGCGCGCGCGTCGGAGCCCTGCAGCAGCGGCAGGAACTCGTCGAAGGTCGGGATGCGCGTGCCCGCCCACGCGCTGCCGTACCAGCTGCCCGCGTCGAGCACCTGCAACTCGGCAAGCGTGCGCTCAGCGATCGGGCCCGAGCCGTTCGTGGTGCGGTCGAGCAGCTCGTCGTGGAAGACCACCGTCTGCTCATCAGCGGTCATGCGCAGGTCGAGCTCGAGAACCTCGGCTCCGCTCCGCAGGGCCGCGTCGAAGGCGGGCAGGGTGTTCTCGGGGGCCGCCGCGGGGTCACCGCGGTGCGCGATGGTGAGCGGAACGCCGTCGTTGAGCCCGAGCGAGCCGAGCGGCTGCGCGGCATACACGGTGGCAGCGGTGTGGTCGATCGCCAGCACGGCGACGAGGGCGAGGCTCGCGGTGAAGGAGGCAGCGGTGCGGCGCGCGGAGTACGGGCGCTCGGCAGCTCGACGAGCAGTCGCACGGAGTCTCGGCATCGGCATCGCTTCCGGGTACGGGCACCGCGTCGTTGCGGTTCCGTCATGCTAGCGCAGTCGTTACCGTTTCGTGACCTGAATCCGTGTCGCGGCCGTCTTCGCGATCGTCGTCGCCATGCCGCTGAAGATGATGCCGTGGAAGGGGAACACCGCGGCCCAGTAGAGCCGCCCGCCGAGCCCGCTCGGGAAGAACACCGCGCGCTGGATGAGCCGCGATCCGCCGCCCGGCCGCGGCTCCACCGTGAACTCGAGCCAGGCGCGGCCCGGCACCTTCATCTCGGCGCGCAGGCGCAGGAACCGCCCGCGCTCGAGCGTCTCGACGCGCCAGAAGTCGACCGCCTCACCGGGCGCGAGCCGATCGGGGTCGCGGCGGCCGCGGCGCAGGCCTACTCCCCCGACGAGCTTGTCGAGCCAGCCGCGCGCGGCCCACGCGACGGGCAGCGAGTACCAGCCGTTGTCGCCGCCGATGCCCTCCACGACGCGCCAGAGCGCCTCGGGCGGCGCCGCCGAGTCCGCCTCCTGACGGTCGGTGTAGACGGTGTGGCCGCTCCAGTCGGGGTCGCTGGGCAGCAGGTCGCTCGGGGCGCCGCGCACCGTGGCGTTCTGCCAGGTCGTCTCGACCTCGCCCTCGCGCATCTTCGCGAGCGCGTAGCGCACGGCCCGGCGATAGCCGGTGAGCCCCGCGGCCGGCGGATCGATGAACTGATCGATGTCGTGCTCGGTGCAGACGGCGTCGTACTGCAGGCTCGAGATGATCGGCACCGCCAGCGCGCGCGGAATCGGCGTCACGAGGTTCACCCACTGGCTCGCCAGGTAGGGCGTCAGCACGGGCAGGCTCGCGATGGGGCGCTGCTTGAGCCCCGCCTCCACCGCGTAGCCGTTCATCATCTGGCCGTAGCGCAGCACGTCGGGGCCACCGATATCGAACGTGCGGTTGACCTCGGCCGGCAGGGTCGCCGCGCCGACGAGGTAGTGCAGAACATCCCGCACCGCGATCGGCTGGATGAAGTTGCGCACCCACTTCGGCGCCGGCATGTAGGGCAGCACCTCGGTCAGGTGACGGATCATCTCGAAGCTCGCCGACCCCGACCCGATCACGACGCCCGCCTGCAGGGCCGCCGTCGGCACCCCGCTCGCCATGAGGATGTCGCCGACCTCTTTGCGACTGCGCAGGTGCGGCGAGAGCTTGCCCTCGGGGTGCAGGCCGCCGAGGTAGACGATGCGGCCGACCGTCGCGGCCGCGGCCGCCGCGGCGACGGTGGATGCCACGTGCCGCTCGGTGCGTTCGAAATCACCCGTGCTGCTCATCGAATGCACGAGGTAGTAGAGAACATCGATTCCGGCGACCGCGCGCGCGACATCGCCGGCGTTCGCAAGGTCTCCGGTCGCCACCTCGACCTGGCCGGCCCACGGCACATCGCGCAGCCGCACGGGGTCGCGCACGAACACGCGCACCTCGTGCCCCGCTTCGAGCAGGCGCGGCACGAGTCGACCGCCGATGTAGCCGGTGGCCCCGGTGACGAGCATCTTCATGCCGTCACGGTAGGGGCGCGCGCTGAGAGTTGCCCCGCACGACGTAGCGTGGAGGGGTGCAGAGTGCAGGCGACGACGAACGGCGGGCGGGCATCCCGCCCCGCGTGATCGCCTGGTTCGCCGAGAACGCGCGCGACCTGCCCTGGCGGCGGCCGGGCTTCAGCGCCTGGGGCACGCTCGTGAGCGAGATCATGCTGCAGCAGACGCCCGTCGCGCGCGTGATCCCGCGCCTCGAGCAGTGGCTCGCACGCTGGCCAAGCCCCGACGCGCTCGCCGCCGACTCCCCCGCCGAGGCCGTGCGCGCCTGGGACCGCCTCGGCTATCCGCGCCGTGCCCTCGCGCTGCACGCCGCCGCCGTCGCGATCAGCGAACAGCACGGCGGGGTCGTGCCCGATGACGTGGATGCTCTCATCGCCCTCCCCGGAATCGGCGACTACACCGCCCGCGCCGTCGCGGCCTTCGCCTACGGCCAGCCCGTGCCGGTCGTCGACGTCAACACGCGCCGGGTGCTGGCCCGCGCGGTCGCGGGTCAGGGCGAGTCCGGTCCGGCGCGCACGCGGGTCGACCTCGCCGCGATGCAGGAGCTGCTGCCGAGCGACCCCGCCGAGGCGCGAGCGTTCAACGCCGGCGCCATGGAGCTCGGCCAGACCGTGTGCGTCGCGCGCACGCCGCGGTGCGAGGCCTGCCCGATCGCCGAGCTGTGCGCCTGGCGCGCCGCCGGGTACCCCGACTACGACGGCCCCTCGGCGCCGCGTCAGGCGCGCTTCGAGGGCAGCGACCGCCAGGTGCGCGGGCTCATCATGCGCGAGCTGCGGCACAGCGACACCCCCGTGCCCGCCGAGGTCGTCGAGGGCCTCTGGCCCGACTCCGTGCAGCGCGAGCGCGCCCTCGCGGGCCTGCTCGCCGACGGGCTGGCGACCGGCTCGCCCGACGAGGGTTTCACCCTGCCGGGCTGAGGAGGCGCGCGGCCCCAGGTGGCAGCACGCGCCCCCTCAGGTAGCGGAGGTGGTCGTCAGCAGACGAGCCCTCAGATGTCGCGTGCGCAGCGGAATCCCGGGCCACCTGCGCCGTCGTATCCGGTGAACTCCGGCAGGGCCCCCCGCCGGAACGATCCACGGGCGTACTCGTTGGTGTAGAACCAGGAACCTCCGCGAAGCACCCGGCACGAACCGTCGGCTGACGGCGACTTGTGCGTGCTCCCGGGGTACGGAAGCAGCGCATCCATGACCCACTCCTCGACGTTGCCGGCGAGGTGTCGCACACCGTCAGCGCTCTCGCCGCCGGGAAACTGGTCAATCGCGACGGTCGTGACCCCGAGCGCTTTCGCGTTATCCCACACCACGGCGCGCGCTTCGTCGAAGCGGTCGCCCCACGGCCAACGACGGCCGTCCACTCCCCGGGATGCCCGCTCCCACTCCGCCTCGGACGGGAGCCGGTACCCGGCCCAGGTCGCATACGCCAGGGCGTCATGCCACGACACCCGCTCGACGGGGTGCAGCAGTCGACTCGGATCGGCCTCGAGCACCGGGACCGTCGGAAAGTCGGCGGGTAGCTCGCGGTCGGTTGCTGCCGCGAACCGGCGGTACTGCTCTACCGTCACCGGGTACCGATCGATCTCGAAGGCGGGCAGCTCGACGGTTCTCTCGGGCCCCTCGAGGTCGAACTCATCACTGCCCATGAGGAACGAACCAGCCGGAATTCTCACGAAGTCGTGCTGCAGGGCACCCTGGCCGGCGGCGCTCACGCGCGCTTCTCCGGCTGCGGGGCCGCCGACGACGCGCAGCGGAAGCTGGGACCTCCGAGGCCCCAGAAGTGCTCATCACTGAGATCCGGCTCCTCGAAGCAGCGGTAGGTGATGCGGGCATGCGTCTGCGAGAAGATCCAGCTGCCACCGCGCAGCACGCGGTAGCCCTGCGTGTACCCGAGCGAGTCGTACCCGCTCCCGCTGTATCCGCGATAGACGTCGTCGACCCACTCCTCGACGAGACCAACCATCTGCTCACACCCGTACGGCGACGCCCCCTGCGGCCGCGCCGTCACGGGCTCGCTCCGCTGCCCCGTGATCGCTCCCGTCTCCCAGGTCAGAGCCCGATCGGCGTCGAAACGGTCGCCCCACGGGAAGACGTTGCCCTGGGCCCCTCCCGCGGCTTTCTCCCACTCCGCCTCAGTCGGAAGCCGCTTTCCGGCCCACCGGGCGTAGTCGTCGGCCGCGCGCCACGACACCATGACCGGGTGGTCGCCATAGCCCTCCGGGGGGAGGCCATCGATCCAGTAGCTCGGTCGACGCGCACCGGTGTCGGTGATGTAGGCGAGGAAGTCGTCGTTCGTCACCGGATACTTGTCCATCCAGAATGAGGGCACGTACACCCGTCGACGGGGAGCCTCCCGCTCGAAATCGTCGCAGCCCATCCAGGAGTACCCCTCCGGTACCTCGACAAGCGGGCTGGCTCCTCGAACGATCGACGCGGTCGTCATGTGGTGTCTTTCCTCCGGCAGCGGTGCAAGTGGACTCCGCCAGTCTGGAAGCGCGGGACCGGCGCGACAAGGGACACCGTGTCCATGATTGGCTGCACATTCGAGCATTTGGTGGACATTGTGACCGGCATCCGCGAGCCTGAGAGCGTGACCCTGACCGTCGACGCCCTCCTGCATCTTCCGGCCCTCGCCCCCGCCGAACCGCAGGTGCTGTGCGGAGACGACGGTCGTGATGTGCGCTGGGTGCACACCTCCGAGATCTTCGACATCGCCCCCCTGCTCAAGGGAGGTGAAGCACTGCTGACCTCGGGGCTGGGCCTCGTCGGCGCCTCCGGAACCCGCATCCGCCAGTATGCGCAGTCGCTCGTCGCGATCGACGTCGCCGCACTGCTGTTCGAGGTCGGGCGCACCTTCTCGGCGGTGCCACTCGAGCTGGTCGATGAACTGGGCGCCGCCGGAATCGCGGTCGTCCGTCTTCACGGTGTCGTGCCGTTCATCGAGATCACAGAGGCGGCCCACCGCCAGATCCTCGATGCCGAATCTCGCTCGGCGCGCGCATCCGATGCCGCGACCACCCGGTTGATCGACGCGTTGCTGGCGGGGCGGGGGGCCAGCGGAGTGCTGCAAGTCGTTGAGGAGATGACCGCCGCGCCGGCCGCATACCTCGACGTCGACGGACGGGTGATCGCCGCGTCGGGGCCTGTTCCCGACGGGGCGACTGAACTCGACCGCCCGGTGCTGCTCTTCGGCGAGCCGCGGGGCCGCATTCGATCCGCGGCTGCCGTCACGGTCGAGAACCGCATCATCGTCGACCGCGGCGCAGCCGCCCTGGCCCTCGAACTCGTTCGCATCGGGCCGGTCATGCCGAGCCGCCGCTACGCGCACGAGGAGTTCCTGGCCGAGGTCGATCGCCCCGGCACCACCGGGAGCGAGTTGGCGGCCCGGGCGAACGCCCTCGGCTTCTCGCTCGCTGCCGATCAAAGCTTGATCGTCGTGTGCGCGTCGCCCGGTCCGGGCCGGGGGCTCGACGAGGGCTACGCCCACCTGTGCGACCTGGTGCCGCGAGTGGTGGGGAATGCGATCATCGCCCGGTCACAGGTACTCATCGTCGTAATCGCGCAGACGACCGTGCGTCAGCCCGAGGCGTTGCGCGCCCTGGTCGAGCGCGCAACGACGGCACCGGCACCGCTGTTCCGCAGTGTCGCCGTTTCGACCCCGGTGCGGTCCTGGGCCGAGCTTGCGAGCGCCGTTGACGACGCCCGTGAGACCATCACCGTCGCACCCCTCATCGGTGCGGGGCACCGGCCCATCCTGACCGATGATGCGGCGCTCGTACGCCTCCTCCGCTCTGTCGCGGCAACGGGTGCGCTCGACGAGTTCGTCGAACGCCAGCTGAGCGCCGTGCTCGATCATGATGCGCGCCGCAGCACAGCCTTGCTGCCGACTCTCCTGGCCTACTTCCGCAATGGCCAAGAGAAGACCGCAACAGCGAGTGACCTCGGAATCCGTCGGCAGAGCGTCTACAGCCGCCTCGATCGGATCGAATCGCTACTCGGCGCCGGAGCCCTCTCCGACCCCGCTCGCGCTGTCGCCCTGCAGGTCGCGACCATCGGGTGGTCGATCCTCACCCGCACCCCTGCCGCTCGAGCGGCATCGGAGCCTCGGGAGCGTCAGCCCGCGGCGAGCAAGTCGCAGTAGGCGCGGTAGAAGCCCTCGGCATCGACGTCGTCGATCACCGTCGCGTTGGGAGCATTGCGCTCGGCCCGAGCGTCCATCAACGAGTAGCCCCGCGTCATGTCGCCGCGCGTCTCAACGGCAACGAAGCGCCGAGACGATGCCGTGATGAGGTCGGGGCGCACGAGGAGCATCGCGGTGAGCGAGTCGGGGTGCGTGCTCCCCTCGATCGCCACCGTCTCGTTGAACTCGAGGTTGGGAGCATCCAGGATCGTGAAGAACTCGGCGAGGGGCGTACCGATCTCTGCGATGTGCTCCAGCTGGGTGCGCGTCCACAGGGCGCGGCGCAACGTCAGGGTCCACGTCACGATCGTTGTGTCGAACCCGGCGTCGAGCACGATCGCCGCCGCCTCGGGGTCGACGTAGAAGTTGTACTCGGCCGCGGCGGTGATGTTGCCGACCGAGTTGTCGCACCCACCCATGATCCAGAGGGACCTCGTCTTGGCGGCAAAATCGCGGTCAAGCGCAACCGCTGTCGCGATGTTCGTGAGCGGCCCGATCGCCACGATGTCGATCTCACCAGGGTTCGCATCGACGATGCGCACGAGTGCGTCGGCGGCGCGTTCGCCGCTCGGCTTCTGCGTGGGAACCGGCCAGTCGCGATTGCCCTTGCCGTCGCCGTGCGCGCTGGCCTCGACCCACTCGCGCATGAGGGGTACCCGCGCACCAGGGTAGACGGGAACCTCACCACTGCGGCCGGCCGCATCGATCGTGATCAGCGCGTTCTCGACCTGCTGGTCGAACGCCACATTGCCCGCCACAATCGTCACGGCCTCCAGCACGGCCTCCGGATGCCTCAGCCCGACGAGCATCGCGAAGCTGTCATCAGCGGCGGTGTCGGTGTCGATGATGATTCTGCGGGTCATGGCTCCTCCTGAGAGCTGATGAGTGACGAGGATGCGGCGCTCTCTCTGCTGGCGCGACGCGGTTCGCGCACACGGAGCGCGAGGATTCCGCCGACCGCGGCGAGGACGGCGCATCCCGTGAACACGGCCGTTGCGCCGGCCAGCGGGATCAGCACGCCTGCGATGAGAGGACCAACGATGAAGAAGGGCGCGAGCAGCGTCAGCGTGGTTCCGAGGTATACGCTCGTTCGACCCGGCGGGGCGAACTCGATCGACATGCTCGGGTCGCACACGAAGGTGAGAGAGTTGGCTCCGCCGAGCAGTGCGCAGGCGAGTGCGAAGCCCCAGAGGGTGCTCGCGCCGAGAGCAGCAATCATGCCGCCGACGATGAGCCCCGCCCCGATGATCGCCACCAGACGGTAGCCGGCCCGATTGCCGATCAGTGCGAGGGCGAATCCGATGACCGCTTGGGAGAGAACGAACACCGCCGCCATGACGGCCGCATCGGAGGCCCGCAGCGGCCCCGCGATTCCGACCACGACGACGAAGCCGACGCCTCCTGTCGCGAGGGCCATCGCCGCTCGGGCGAGCAGGTACCGCCGATAGTCGAGATGGCCGCGAACGATGGTGGGAACCTCGCGGAGGAGCGCACGGAACGGCGGTCGCGGTTCGACGTGCGGAAACTCGATCTCGACAAGCTGCGACACGAAGACAATCGAGAAGAGAGACAGCACGAAGGCCGCCCAGAAGGCAACCTGATTGCCGAGCGGGAAGGGCAGCTCATCGAGCAGCCGCTCAGCGCCGAGTGCCGCCGCGAATCCGAGCACTCCCCCGAGAAGCTGCACGAGACCGAACAACCAGCCACGCGCCTGCGTCACGGCTTTCGCGATGAAGTCGCCGTACACCGGCCCGATGAGACCGACGGTTGTGGAGTAGGCAGCGAAGGCGAGGAAGAACAGCACCACCACGAGTTCGGTCGTGAGCACTCCGGTGAGCGACGCCGCGAAAGCGATGAGCAGGATTGCCACCCGTTCGGCGACGACGAGAGTGAGGAAGAGCGGCTTGCGTCGTGCTCGGCCGAGAACGAGGTGTGCGCCGACCAGCTGGGGCAGATAGCGTCCGAGGGCGAACACCGCACCGACCAGCCCCACGAGGAGGGCGCTGCCCGTCAGGGCCTGCACGAAGGCCGGAATCATCGTCGTCTCGCTCAAGAGCGACATCGCGATGGCGAAGGTTCCCCCCTCGAGCACCATAAGCGTGGTGTTGCGTCGACGATGACGCTGCATCTGGGCCACGTAGTCGGGGGCGATCGCGCGCAGCCGCTCCACGTCAGCGGCCGTCGTCACGGCAGCACCCGATCGATCCGGTGCGTCTCGGCAGCCCGATGGCGGGGCTCGCGCACCCGCAGGCTCAGCAGTGCCCCCCCGGCGGCGAGGATCGCGGCCGCCATGAACACCAAGGGTGCTCCGATCACCGAGAGCAGCGCACCCGCGAGAAGCGGACCGACGATGAAGAACGGGCCGAGAGCAGTCGAGGTCAACCCGATGTATACGCTCGTCGCGCCCGGCGGGGCGAGCTCGATCGACATGTTCTGGTCACCGACGAACACGAGGGCGTTCGCCCCTCCGAGCAGCGCCATCGCCACGAGGCTCGACATGAGCGACGAGTCGAGAGCCGCGACGGCGAACCCGGCGCTCATGAGTGAGGCTCCGACCACCATGACGGCTCGCCACCCCCGGGCGTGACCGAGCACCCCGAGCACGAATCCCAGCACCGCCTGGGCGAGAATGAACGCCGCGGCGAGCAGGGCCGCATCGGCCGCTACCAGCGACCCCGACTGCAACCCTGCGATCACGACGAAGCCCATTCCTCCCGCGGCCACGGCCTGCGGCAGTCGCCCCACCAGGTAGCGCCGGTAGTCGTGATCACCCCGCACGATGCCCGGGATGCTCGCCAGCGTGCGGGAGAACGGCGGACGAGGTTCCGGCGTCGGGAGCGGCTCATCGCGCAGCAGGCTCACGAAGATCAGCGATACGAGCGAGCCGGCCACGGCCGCCCAGAAGAGAATCTGACTGCCCGCGGGAAAGGGCATCGTGCGAAGTGCACGCTCAGCGAGGAGGGCGGCCCCGAACCCGAGCGCACCGCCGATGAGCTGAACGACACCAAAAAAGATGCCCCGACCCACCGGCACCGCCTTCGCCACGAAGTCGCCGAAAACCGGGCCGACGATTCCTGCGAGGGCGGCGTAGAGACCGAACGACAGGAGGAAGAGTGCGGCGACGACTCCCGTGTCCAGAACCCCCGCGAGCTGGGCGCTCACCGCGACCGCGAGAATGCCCACCCGTTGCGCGACGACGATGGTCACGAAGAGTGGTTTGCGCCGTTCCCGCCCGAGCACGAGGTGGGCGCCAAGCAGCTGCGGCGCATACCGCCCGAGCGCGTAGAGCGCCCCGACGAGTCCCACCAGCACGGCACTACCCGTCAGCCCATCGATGAATGCGGGGATGATCGTGGTCTCACTCAGCATTGACAGCACCATCGCGAACGCGGCGCCGTCGAGCACCATCAACGTGACATTGCGGCGCTGATGGCCGCGCATGCGCGCGACGAATTCGGGGGCGACCTCCGCGAGGCGAGCGGCATCGGCCGTCAGGGCCATGAGCCGCCCGCGCGGTCCTGAGCGATGAGCACGCGCAGCGCTTCCACCGCCGTGCTCAGCAGCAGGCGCCGCTCGGGGTCATGCTCACCACCCGCTGCGTCATTGTGCACGTGCATGAGACCGCCCGCGCGAACCCGGTGGATCGAGCTGATGCAGAAGATCGTCGATGCCTCCATCTCCGAGCAGATCGCTCCCCCGGCCACCCAGGCGTGCCAGCGCTCGGCGAGCATGCCCGCGAGCGGCATCCGCTCCGGCTCGACCTCGCCGTAGAAGGAGTCCTTCGACTGCGTCACCCCGCGCTCGGCAGGGGCACCCGTGCGACGGGCGGCCTGAGAGAGAGCATCCACCACCTGCGGATGCGCGATCGCCGGAAACTCCATCGGCAGGTAGTGGGCCGAGGTGCCTTCGTCACGAATCGCCGCGGTCACGATGGCCAGCGTTCCGGAGGGAGTATCGGGCTGGATCGCACCCGAGGTGCCTACGCGAATGAAGGTGTCGGCACCCAGCTTGATGAGCTCCTCGACCGCGATGGCGGACGAGGGGCACCCGATGCCCGTCGACACGACACTGACCTTCTCGCCGTCGAGCGTGCCGGTGTAGGTCGTGTACTCGCGATTGGTCGCCACGTGCACTGCGTCGTCGAACAACTCCGCGATGGGCGCGCACCGCCCGGGGTCACCGGGAAGCAGAACATAGCGACCGACATCGCCGCGACGCAGCTGGAGGTGGTACTGAAGGTTAGGGTCGAGACCGCCGCTCACGCTGCCGCCTCACGATCGCGCGCAATGAGCTCGCGCATCCCGGCGATCGCCGCCGGTAGCAGGTTGTCGAGCGAGCCGCGGGCCTCTTCCTCCTCGGTCATGGGCGACTGGTCGTGGTGTCCCATGATCATCATGATTCCGCCAGCGCGAACCTTGATGGTCGCGGCGACGATGTACAGCGCCGCCGCTTCCATCTCCGAGCAGATCGCCCCGCCCGCCATCCACGCGCTCCACCGCTCCTGCAGTCGGGCGGCGACGGGCATGCGCCCCGGTTCGTGTTGGCCGTAGAACGAGTCTTTCGACTGGCTCACCCCCACGTGCACGGTCTTGCCGGTCGAACGGGCACCGACGGCGAGCGCGCGCGTCACATCGATGTCGGCGACGGCCGGAAACTCGACCGGCAGGTAGTGCAGGGTCGTGCCCTCATCGCGGATCGCCGCGTGCACGATCCCGAGATCTCCCGGTTCGATGTGCGGCTGCATCGCGCCCGACGTGCCCACGCGCACGAAGGTGTCCGCCCCGACACGGGCGAGTTCCTCCATGGCGATGGCCGCCGAGGGACAGCCAATGCCCGTCGAGGTCACCGAGACCCGCTCGCCATCGAGCGTGCCCGTCCAGGTCTCGTACTCGCGGTTGCGGGCCACGAGCACCGGGTCGTCGAAGTAGCGCGCGATCGGCTCGCAACGGCCGGGGTCGCCGGGCAGGAAGACGTACCGCCCCACCTCTCCCGGTGCGACCTGGATGTGGTACTGCCGATCGTCATGATTCGTGACGGCCATGGTCGAGAACTCCTAGCTCTTTCTGAACGAGAGGATGAGGGCGAAAGCGATGATCCCGAGGAAGAGGGAGGCCGAGACGACCCAGACGACCACGGCGGTCATCGGCTCGACGACGAGGAGCTCGCTGATGTTCCAGCCCCCGCGCATGATCGAAATCGTCGCGACCGTCGCGGCCGCGGCGATGCCCATCGCCGCGAGCACCCAGTCGGTCGGCCGCCCCTTCACCTGGCGGTATGACGTCTTGTGGCCCGCCGACCCGAAGCCGCGCGATTCGAGCGAGATCGAGAGCTGCTGCACCCGCTCGATCGCCCCGACGAACACAGGCACGAAGCTCGGCAGCACTGCCTGAAAACCGTTGCCCTTCATACCCCGAGACTTCTGAGCGCTGAGAATGATGCCCACCTCACGCTGAAACACCGGGATGAGCTGCAGCGTCATCGCCATCATGAAGTTCAGGGTGTAGGGCACCTTGAGCTTCGCCAGGGTGGTGAAGAGGTCACTCGGGTGGGTCGTCATGACGACGACGAGCGCCATCAGGAGGCACGCCACGATTCGCCCCAGCAACACGAGTCCGTAGTACAGGCCATCTTCATACAAGGTGATGGGCCCCAGTTGAGCAATCTCGGTCCACGGCTGTTCGACGGCCGGCGCCATGAGCTGCAACGCGAGCAACGAGGAACCGATCGGCACGATGATGAACGATGCCTTCATGAGCGGGCGCAGCACGCCCCCGATGATGCCCAGAACCAGTGCCAGAGCCGCCATGCTGAACAGCACCACGACGTTCTGCGTCATGAAGGCCACAACGACGTAGAGCACCACCCAGATCATCTTGGGCAGAGGGTGAACGCGGTGCAGCACCGAATCACCCGGAATGAGGGAGACCGGCAGGGCTCCTTGCATCGACATCTGTGCTCCTACGCTTTCGAGCCGAGCCGCTCGCCGAGATCGGCGGCAAGCTCTGACGGGGTGAGTGCGACGGGTCCGCCGAGCGGAACCACCGTCTGCAGCGCGATCTCGGTGATCTGCGGTGCCTGAAGATTGGTGCGAGCCATGAGTGTCTTGTCGGCGAAGACCGCGCGGGGCGATGCGTCCGCGATGATCTGCGCATCCTTCATGACGATGACGCGTTCGACGACATCGGCGAGCAAGGGCATGTCATGCGAGACGCACACGACTGTCGTACCCTCTTCGGCGAGCCGTCGCATGAGGCTGTTGATGATGGTCGTCGTTTGGTGATCCTGACCCGTCGACGGCTCATCCAGAATGAGGATCGACGGCTGCATCGTGACGATCGACGCGATACCCACAAGCTTGCGAATGGGGAAGCTGACGCGGTACGGATGCTCGTCGATCACATCAGCGAGGCCGAAGAACTCGACCGCGCGGGCGACGCGCTCAGCGAGCTCGTCTCCCTCGATGCCGATGTTGGTGGGCCCGAACTCCAACTCAGCCTGCACAGTGCGCGCGAACAACTGATGGTTGGGGTTCTGGAACACGTAGCCGATATGGGCAGACATCTCCTGAACCGTGCGCCCGGCCGTCGCGACGCCGTTGACGACGACGGATCCGCTCGACGGCTGGAGCAAGCCGTTCAGCAGCTTGGTGAGAGTTGTCTTCCCCGAGCCGTTCTGCCCGATGATGCCGAGCAGCTCACCGTGATCGACGGTGACGCTGACGCCGTCGAGGGCGACAACCTTGCCGTTCGGGTACACGTACCGCGCGTCGGAGACCACGATGGCGTGCTCTGAGGTGGCCCGCGCCTCGGCTGGGGTTGGGAGCGGAGCTTTCCTAGCCACGACGGGCCTCCAGAAGTTTCGTGACGGCCGCGACGGCCGATTCGGTACGGGTGGGAATCTCGCCAGACCACAAACCCCGCTCACCGAGCAGGGTGGCAAGGGCGGCGCTCTCGGGAACACGGAGGTGAAGAGCGGCGAGCTCATCCACCCGGCTGAAGATCTCCTGCGGTGTGCCGTTCATGACGATGCGACCGCCGTCGAGCACGATGACGCGATCGGCGTAGCGGGCCATGACCTCGACCTCGTGCTCGATCACGATGACCGTCATTCCCTTCTCTTGATTGAGCCGGGCAGCCATGTCGAACACCTCCTGCTTGCCGATGGGGTCAAGATTCGAGGTGGGCTCGTCCATGATGAGGATCTGCGGGCTCATCGCGAGCACGGCCGCGATGGCCAGACGCTGCTGCTGCCCGCCCGAGAGGCCGAGCGGTGAACGCTCCTCGAATCCGGCGAGTCCGACGAGAGCAAGGGTCTCGGGGATGATGCGGATCATGTCCTCGTATGGAACGCCGGCGTTCTCGAGGCCCACGGCGATCTCCTCAGCGGCTGAGAGCTGGCTCATCTGGAACTCGGGGTTGTCGAAGACCATGCCGACGATCTTCGCCATCTCGCGCACGGCGTACTCGCCGACATCGAGCCCGGCCACCGTCACCTGTCCGGTGAGGTCGCCTCCGAGCATGGTCGGCACGACACCGTTGACGCAGAGGCCGAGGGTTGTCTTGCCCGCCCCGTTGAGTCCGAGCACCGCGACATACTCGCCCGGGAGGACGGAGAAGCTGATCGATTCGAGGGCCGGGGTCTCGGTTCCCGGATAGGTGTAAGTGACGTTGTCGAACGTGATGATGGGGT
>NZ_JBHYEO010000011.1:0-7853 GCF_051860105.1 Microcella sp. | reverse complement strand
GGTGCCGGTGCCCCCCGGGTGCGTCTGGGGCGTGTCGTTCTTGGTGTGGGGGTTTGGTGTGGGTCCCCCGGGTGGTCCCGGGCCCCGCTACGATCGTCGCGCGCCCGGGAGGGGTGATCGTTCTAGGCGCCCGCGTTGATGGCGAGGAACACGACGACGATCAGGGCACCGACGACGACACCCGCCACGGCGAGGAGAACGCCCTTGAGTGGTGTTGCCTTGACGATGTCGATGTTCTGCGTCAACGACTTTGGCAACGCTTCGATGATCGCCAGGGCGACGAAGCCGGCGATGATCTTGTCGGCCAACGACGTCAGGATGTTGGAGGAGAACACGGATCCCGCGAGGTTCTGACCCACTGCCAGGAAGGTGCCCGTCAGCGCGTCAGCGCCGGCACCCGTCGCGCCGCCGAAGACGAGCACGATGATCGGCGCAGCGACGATGGTGCAGGCAACCGCCACGATGATGTTCAGCAGGAAGAACCGGGGAATCGTGCGGCCCATCCGCCACGAGCGCACGCCGTAGCCCCAGAGGAGGGCACCGACGACGTTCACGAGGGCGAACGGCAGGCTGACCGGTCCGGTGATGAGCGCCGAACCCGTGTTGGTGAGGATGCCCACAAGGGCACCCCACCAGGGTCCGAGCACAATCGCCGAGATAGCCGTGCCGATCATGTCGAGGTACACCGGGAGCCGGAGCGCCGAGGCGATGTAGCCACCGACGATGTTGAGGGCCACGCTGACCGGGATCAGCGTGACGATCAGGGTCGTCGGAAGGTTGTTGCGGTTGAAGCGGCTGCTCTTCTTCGGAGCAGACGCGACGGGAGCGTTAGCCATTATCCGTGCCTTTCGAAAGGGGGGTGGGCAACCGGGCAGCAGCTCTGCTGTCCGGCACTCGAAGAGGTCGGACCGTCATCGTCGACGGCCGACCGGGACTCGCTCTTGTGGAGCGCTTCGCCCGCGCGAGGTGCGCGAACGGAGTCTGGGGATCGCAGGGCCAGCACTGCGAGGGAGAGGGTCATGAGCGGAACGCCTCCGCGAGAACGTCAGCGAAGATCTCCGAATCGGCACGCAGGGCAACGCGGGCGTTGGTGGCCATGGTCGATCGACCGCGGTCGTCGACGACCATGGCCCCGACGCTGTGCAGGCCACCGGTCTCGACCGTCACTGCGGCATCCACCCATTCGGTGATCACATCGGGGCGCACGAGTGCCGCGACTGCGAGCGCGTCGTGCACGGGAGCCGCGTCGAGCGTTCCGTGGTCCGAGCCCGGGTAGGTGTCGATGCGCTGCCGGATCATGAGCGCTGTCGAGACAGCTCCGGGAGTGCCGATCGCCTCGAAGGCATCGCAGTGCGCGCGCGAGAGCGGCGCATCGTGGGTCGCGTCGAGCGGCACGATCAGCACGTCGCGGATCCCCGCGGACAGCACGGTTGCCGCGGCCTCGGGGTCGACCCAGAAGTTGAACTCCGCCGTGGCCGACACATTGCCCCAGCCGCGCGCACCACCCATGATGACGAGCTGCGGGATGCGCGCCGCGAGTCGGGGTTCGGCCGTGAGCGCGGCGGCAATGTTGGTGAGCGGCCCGACCGCGACGAGCACGGTCTCCGGGCCCTCGTCGCCCAGGTAGTGCTCGATGAGCACCTGAACGGCGTTCTGTCCGCTCGCCGTGCTGGTCGGATCGGGAAGGTCGAGGCGCAGCTTGTGAAACCCCTCATCCTGCCCGGCGTTGAGGACGCGGCGCGGGATGGGGAAGTCGTCACGCACAAGCGGTCGCGGGCATCCCGCGTGCACAGGAACAGAGCAGCCGATCGCGTCGATGACGCGCAGGGAGTTGTCCGTGGTGTTCTCGAGGGGAACGTTGCCGTTCACGGTTGTGATGCCAACGAGCTGCAGCGCGGGGTGCAGCGCGCCGACCATGATCGCGACGGCATCATCCGATCCGGTGTCGCAGTCGATGATGAGCTTGATGGTCATGCGGTGCCTTCCGGACGAGGGGCCCGTTCGAGGAGCGTCGAGACGCTGATCTCGTCGCTGTTGATCCACACGTCGGAGTACTCGACGGGTCGCCCGTCGGTGAGAACCGTGGTCTGCTGCAGGTGAAGCACTGGGGTTCCCGGGGCGATCGACAGGTGGGTGGCGACCTCGGTGCTCGCAGCACGCGCTGCGAAGCGGCGCCGGGCGTGTCCGATCCGGAGTCCGTAGCGGTTCTCGAGTGCGTCGAACAGGGTCTCGTTCTCGAGGTCGACGGCCTCCAGGCCGGGTGCGAAATCGGCCCGCACGTAGTTGTCGAGCAGAGCGATGGGCACGGAGTCCGTGCTCCTCACCCGTCGAAGTGCGACGACAGGCTCGTCAGCGAGCACGTGCAGCGCCGTGCCCACGGTGGTGGAGGGCAGCATGACGGTGGAGCGGAGTACGCGCGTGGTCACCCGAAGCCCCTGCAAGGCGAAATCTTCCGCGATCCCGCGAAGCTCGCCTTCGTTCGACGGCGGCTCCGGACGTGCCGAGACGAAGGTGCCTCGCCCCGGCGTCTGGGTAAGAAGCCCTTCGTCGATGAGTGTCGACAGCGCTCGGCGGAGCGTGCCGCGGCTCACCGACAGCTCCGCGGCCAGTTCCGGCTCTGAGGGCATCCGAAGCCCGACCTGCCACGTTCCGTCCGCGATGCCGGCCCGGATCGCGTCTGAGATCTGCGTGTGAAGAGCCGTCGGCGCCTCCCGGTCGAGCTCACCCGGGCCGCGGTCGCGCTGGAACATTGCCATTCAGTAGCTCCGTCCGACCGCGGTGCCGCTGCCGCGCACGATGCCGACACCCGCGCTCGAGCCGACGAGGGAGGCCCCAGCGGAGATCAGTTCGCGCACCTGCTCGGCAGTGCTGATGCCGCCCGAGGCCTTCACGAGCACTCCCGGGCGACAGCGGGAGGCGAGGTACGCGATGCTCGCCTCGTTGGCGATCTCGACGGCACCGCTACTGGCGTTCTTGAGGTAGGCGACACCCGCGTCCATGGCCAGTTCGACCGCAGCATCCCGTTCAGCCGGCGACAGCATCGGCAGTTCGAGCATGACTTTGATGGGTACACCGGCGGCCTCGACGACGGCGGCGATGTCGTTACGGAAGTCGTCGTACCGGCCGCTCTTCAGCCAGCCGATCTGCACGCCGATGTCGATCTGCTGGGCACCGAGGCGAACGAGCTCCTCGGCTTCCGCGGCCTTGCCCCGCGTCGTCGTCACCCCCACGGTGGGAAAGTCGAGGGCCGAGGCCACGATGACCCCCGTGCCCCGGAGCTCGGCGGCCGCCTCCCGCACCCACGAACCCGGAACCATCGCCGCGCTGAAGCCCCACTCGACGCATTCGCGGGCGTGAGCAACGATCCGGTCGGTCGTGAGATCGGACGTGATGAGCGTGTGCTGGATGACCGGCGCGAGATCGGCCGCCATCGAGCCCTCGTCGCCGTTCATACCTGCACCGCCGCGATAGCCCGCACATCGTCGCGGCGGGGCAGGCCGTCCACGACCCCCGGTCTGGTGACGGAGAGCGCGGCGGCAGCGCAGGCCGTCTCCGCGGCCCGCCGGAGGTCTCCGTGCTCGAGGTACTCCACCGTCAGCACCGCAACGAAGGCATCACCGGCGCCCGTGGAGTCTCGGGTCACCACGTGCGGAGCCGGGATCGGGAGCGTGCCCGTCGGGTCGGTGACGATAACGCCTTCGGCACCACGCGTCAGAACGACCGCGCCTCGGACGTGCGCGGCGAGAAGCGCCGAGAGCCGAGAGTCGTCCACGGGGTGCCCGACCTCACGGGGCTCCACATCGGCGACCAGCGCGCGCGCTTCGGACTGGTTGGGAACGAGGATGTCGACATCACTCCAGAACTCCGTGGGCACGGCGTGAGCCGGGGCGGGGTTGAGCACGACGAGGACTCCGGCGTCTCGCGCGATGCGCGCGGCCCGTTGAGCAGACTCGATGGGCACCTCGAGCGAGATCACGAGAGCTTCGGCCGACGCGATGAGAGAGGCGCAGGCCTCGATATGCGTGACCGTCAGCTCGTCGAGTGCCCCCGGCGCGATCGCGATGCGGTTCTCCCCCGTGTCGTCGACCAGGATGACGCCGCTCATCGTGCTCGCGCGACCCGTGAGTACGGCTCGGGCATCGACATTCTCCGCCGCCCACACCTCGTGCGCCGCACGAGCGGCGGCATCGTCACCCACCGCTGTGATCAGCGAGACATCCGCCCCCCAGCGCGCCATGGCGATCGCCTGGTTCGAGCCTTTGCCCCCGTGCTCGTGGCTGATGGCGCCGCCCAAGACAGTCTCACCAGAACCCGGGCAGCGCGGCACACGCATCGTGATGCCGACGCCGTAGCCCCCGAGCACTGCGATCTTCATCGATCACCTTGTCTGTAGACATTCATGAACAAACTGGATTGCGCCGACTGTAGTGATGGCTCCCGTCTGTGCGCAAGCCAGTGCTCAGGTGAGCACCATGAGTGACGCGCCGTGCACCTGTCCCGAGGCTCACACGCCGTACGGTGAGAGCGTGGAGATCACCGGTTCCGACGCCCTCGTGCTGACTGCAGTGTTCATCGTCATCGGCTCGATCGGTTTTCCGATCATCATCGAGCTGGCAGCACGCGGCCGTCTCGCGCCCAATCGATTCATCGGCCTCCGCAGCGATGCGCTGCTCTCAGACCCCGTCGCGTGGATCGCCGGGCACCGGGCAGCGCGCGCACCGATCGCGCTCTCCTGCGCCGCCGCTTTGGTGCTCGCCCTGATCGCCCTAGCGATCCCGATCGTTCCGGTGCAGGCGATCGCACTGTTCATGGCGGCAGTAGCACTGCTGGGCGGTGGACTGCTCGGCCTCACGCGCGCCGACGCCGCGGCGAACGACGCGCACGACTGACTTCTCCCCCACACCACTCGTCAGACGACTCGAATGCTGGGTCGGTATCATGAGCGCGACGCGGCGGAGCGCGCTGTGCCCTGCGACTTCCCGAGCGCGACGATGAGATCACCGGAGGACGACATGACCCGCACCGAGAAGTTCACTGTGACGCTGTTCAGCGTCTTCGCCGCGCTCGTCGTGCTGCCCGGGATCGTCTTCTCGGCGATCGCGATCTTCTCGACCGGGTCGATCGACCTCGGGCCGAAGCCCTAGCGAGCCGCGCGCAGCGTCCCGTTTAGCGGGTCTCGTCGGCCTCGAGCTCGTCGCCAGCGTCGACATCGTCGGCGTCGAGCTCGTCGAGCTCCGCGTCGACATCGCGCGGCTTGACGTAGGGGTCGGGGTCGCCGGCGTACTCGGCCGTCGCAGCGAGCGACTCGGTGGCCGCATCCCGCTCGCGCGCCTCGCGCAGCAGGGCCTCGATCGAGGCAGCGTTCTCGGGGATTCCGTCGAGGATGAACTCGATCGTCGGGGTGAGGCGCGTGTTGAGGTTGCGCCCGACCTCGGTGCGCAGCATCCCCGTCGCCGCTGCGAGTGCCGCGGCGCTGTCGTCGCGCTCCTGCTCGGTGCCGAGCACGGTGTAGAAGATCGACGCGTGCTGCAGATCGCCCGTCACCTGCACGTCGGTGATCGTCACGAAGCCCAGGCGCGGGTCGCGCAGACCCTTGTCGAGCCGCTGCGCGATGACCTCTTTGATGCGGTCGGCGACCTTGCGGGCGCGGGGGTTGCCTGCCATGAGCTGCTCCTGACTGGTGCTGATGATGCTGGTGGATGCGGCCCGCCGCTCCCGAGGGAACGGCGGGCCGCCGACGGTCGCGCCTTAGGCGCGGACGCAGGACGCGCTAGGCGCGGACGCAGGACGCGCTAGGCGCGGACCTTCTCCTTCATCTCGATCGTCTCGATCTCGTCGCCGATCTGGATGTCGTTGAACTTGCCGAGGCCGATACCGCACTCGAAGTCGGTGCGCACCTCGGTGACGTCATCCTTGAAGCGGCGCAGCGACTCGATGGCGAGGTTGTCGCCGACCACCACGCCGTCGCGGATGACCCGCGCCTTGGCGTTGCGGGTGATCGTGCCGCTGCGCACGATGACACCGGCGATGTTGCCGAACTTCGACGAGCGGAAGATCTCGCGGATCTCGGCGACACCCGACTGCACCTCTTCGAACTCGGGCTTGAGCATGCCCTTGAGCGCGCTCTCGATCTCCTCCAGGGCGGAGTAGATGACCGAGTAGAACCGGATGTCGACGCCCTCGCGCTGAGCGCGCTCGCGCGCCTTCGTGTCGGGGCGCACGTTGAAGCCCACGATGATCGCGTTGTCGATCGTCGCGAGGTTGACGTCGCTCTCGGTGACGGCACCCACACCGCGGTGGATGATGCGCAGCTGCACGCTGTCGTCGACCTCGATCTTGAGCACGGCCTCTTCGAGCGCCTCGACGGCACCCGAGACATCGCCCTTGATGATGAGGTTGAGCGACTCGACCTTGCCGTCTTCGAGTGCCTTCGTGAAGTCCTCGAGGCTGATGCGCTTGCGCGCCTTCGCCAGCAGGGCGTTGCGCTCGGCGGCCTCGCGCTTCTCAGCGATCTGACGGGCGGTGCGGTCGTCGTCCGTGACGATGAAGGTGTCGCCGGCGCGCGGGACGCTCGACAGGCCCTGCACCTGCACCGGACGGGAGGGGTAAGCCTCCTCGACCTTGTCGCCGTTCTCGTCGGTCATCGCGCGTACGCGGCCGTAGGCCGTGCCGGCGACGATCGGGTCGCCGACGCGCAGCGTTCCGGCCTGGATCAGCACGGTCGCGACCGAGCCGCGTCCCTTGTCGAGCTTCGCCTCGATCGCGACACCACGGGCATCGCGAGCGGGGTTCGCGCGCAGGTCGAGGCCGGCATCCGCCGTCAGGAGCACAGCATCCAGCAGTTCGCGGATACCCATCTTCTGCAGGGCCGAGACGTCCATGAACATGGTGTCTCCGCCGTACTCCTCCGCGACGAGGCCGAACTCGGTGAGCTGCTGGCGCACCTTGGCGGGGTTCGCCCCCTCCTTGTCGACCTTGTTGACGGCGACGACGATCGGCACACCGGCGGCCTGCGCGTGGTTGAGCGCCTCGACCGTCTGCGGCATGATGCCGTCGTCGGCGGCCACCACGAGGATGGCGACGTCGGTCACCTGGGCACCACGGGCGCGCATGGCGGTGAACGCCTCGTGACCCGGGGTGTCGATGAAGGTGATGGCGCGCTCGATGCCCTCGTGCTCGGTCCACACCTGGTACGCACCGATGTGCTGCGTGATGCCGCCGGCCTCGCCCGCGACGACGTTCGCCTCGCGGATGGCGTCGAGCAGCTTGGTCTTTCCGTGGTCGACGTGGCCCATGACCGTGACCACGGGCGGGCGGATGACGAGGTCCTCCTCGTCGTCCTCCTCATCGAGATCGATGTCGAAGCCCTCGAGCAGCTCTTTGTCTTCGTCCTCGGGCGACACGATCTCGATGCGCCAGCCCAGCTCGGCGCCGAGCACCTCGAAGGTCGCGCCGTCGAGCGACTCGGTGGCCGTGGCCATCTCGCCGAGGTGGAAGAGCACGGTCACGAGGTTGCCGGGAGGGCAGCTCATGCCCGTGGCGCTCTCGAGCTTGTCGGCGAAGTCGGTGATCGACGCGCCCTGGCGCAGACGGATGACCGTCTTGCCGTCGCCACGGGGAACGCTGACGCCGCCGACCGACGGGGCCTCCCGCATCTCGAACTCTTGCCGCTTCGTCCGCTTCGACTTGCGGGCCTTCGACTTGCCGCCACCGCGGCCGAAGGCACCAGCCGTGCCGCCGCCGGGGCCGCGACCACGACCGCCGCCGCCGCCCGGACGCGGGCCGCTGAAGCCGCCGCCGGGCGCGCCGCCGGGGCCAGCAGCGCCGCCGGGGCGGAAGCCGCCGCCCGCGCC
>NZ_JBHYEO010000010.1:0-94700 GCF_051860105.1 Microcella sp. | reverse complement strand
GCCATCGGCAAGGTTCCTCCCATCAGCAGATTGAACAACCTGCCTGGGCACTACATCTAGAAGAGCGCGAGCCGCAGCATCGTCACAAGCACGAGAGCGCCGGCGACGAGCGCGATGAGCCATGCCTGACGGCGCTGCTGATCGGCCCTCCGCGTGCGCAGCATGATGACCGCGAGCACCGCTCCGACCAGCAACCCGCCCACGTGCGACTGCCACGAGACGCCGGGGATCAGGAACCCGAGTGCCAGGTTGATCGCGATGATGACGACGAGCTGCACGTTGCGGCCGCCGAGGCGGCGCTGGATGACGAAGAAGGCACCGAGCAGGCCGAAGATCGCCCCCGAGGCGCCGACCACCACCGTCAGCGGCGCGAGCCAGAGCACGGCGACCGAGCCCCCGAGCGCCGACAGCACGTAGACGGCCGCGAAGCGAGCACGACCGATCAGGCTCTCGAGCAGTGGGCCGAGCACCCACAGCGAGTACATGTTGAACACGATGTGGAAGATTGAGCTGTCACTGTGCACGAGTGCCACCGTGAGCATGCGCCACGGCTCGATCGCCGTCAGCGGCGGGAAGTAGGCGAGCGCGCTCGTCACCGCACCCTGCGTCACCCACTGCAACGCGAACACCACGAGGGTCAGCGTCAGGATGCTGTAGCTCACGACGGGCACGCGGCTTCCGGGCCGGAACGCGCGCGCGATCGCGGAGGGACGCTTCGGGAGGGCAGCCCGTGCGGCCGCGATGCACTCCGGGCACTGCACGCCCACCGCCGCCGGAGTCTGGCACGCGGGGCAGATCGCGCGATCACAGCGCTGACAGCGCACCGCGCTCGGACGGTCGGGGTGCCGATAGCAGACCCGAGCATCCGCCCCGGGGCGCGGGGCGCCCGTCTGGGGATCGGTCACGCGACCTCGACGACCTCGATGCTCGAGATGACGACGTCGTCGAGCGGCTTGTCGTTGGCATTGGTCGGAACCGCCTCGATGGCCTTCACCACGGCCTTCGAGTCGTCGTCGGCGACGACGCCGAAGATCGTGTGGTTGCCGTTGAGCCACGGCGTCGGAACGGTCGTGATGAAGAACTGCGAGCCGTTCGTGCCGCGCCCGCCGCGCTTGCCGGCGTTCGCCATGGCGAGCAGGAAGGGCTCGGTGAACTGCAGCTCGGGGTGGATCTCGTCGTCGAATTCGTAGCCCGGGCCTCCGATGCCCTGCCCGAGCGGGTCGCCGCCCTGCAGCATGAAGTCGGTGATGATGCGGTGGAAGATGACGCCGTTGTAGAGCGGGTCGGTGGTCTTCTGGCCCGTGGCCGGGTGCGTCCACTCCTGCGTTCCGGTCGCGAGACCGACGAAGTTGCGAACGGTCTTCGGCGCGTGGTTGCCGAACAGGTTGACGACGATGTCGCCCTTGTTCGTGTGGATGGTGGCGACGGCGGTGTGGATCGACATGCGCCCATTCTGGCATGGAGCGCACTGGCCGGTTCCTGAGCATCGACGCGGTATCGGTTGGGTGCGGGCCGGGTTGGTGCCAGGATGGAGACTCCGCGGATCGCCGATGCAGGAGGACCACCATGGAACTGTCACGCAAGCGCCAGCGCGAACTGAAGAAGCTCCGGCGTCAGGCCGGAGACGTGTGGGACGAGCAGCGCGAGGTTCTCGAGCGCGCGGCGAGCATCCTGCGCGATGCGAGCCGCCAGGCCGCCTCCGTGGCCCGCGACGATGTCGCCCCACGCGTGCGCGACACCTACGAGAAGCGCATCGTGCCGAGCGTCGAAGCCGGCGTCGGCTCGGTGCGGCACGCCGCGACGGCGACGCGCGACCGTTTCGTCGACGACGTGCTGCCGGCGGTGACCGGGGCCCTGGGCTCGGCGATCGCCGTGCTCGACGTCGCTCGCGACAAGCGCGTGCGCGACGCCATCCGCCAGGTCTCGGCCTCGGGCCGCGATCTCGCCACCCGCGCCGGCCAGAAGGTCGGTCTCATCGAGGTCAAGCCCTCACCCGGCCCCGGTCGCTACATCCTCATCGGTCTCGGCGTCGTCGCGACGGCCGCGATCGCCTACGCCGCCTGGCAGACCCTGCGCACCGATGACGACCTGTGGGTCGAAGAGGTCGACCCCGACACCGAGGCGCCGTCGGCCTAGAGGTCGAGCACGAGCTCAGGGGTTCTCGAGCGCGAGACGCACGGGTAGAACACGCCGATCTCATCTTTGTCGGCGTCGGACATGACCGAGTCGAGATGCTCGGGCTCGCCCGCGAGCACGGGCGTCTCGCAGGTGCCGCACACACCGGTGCCGCACGAGGTCGCCACGGCGACGCCGGCCGACTGCAGGGCGACGAGGATGCTCTGCTCGGCCGGCACCTCCACCCGCAGCCCACTGCGCCGGGCCGTGACCACCACCGCCTCACGGTCGATGCCGGCTGCGCGGTCGACCGCCACGAAGCGTTCGATGTGGCAGCGCTCGCGGGGGGTCGCCGCTTCGACATCGTCGAGCAGAGCCGTGCTGCCGCACGCGTACACGTCTGCCGTCGTCGCCGCGATCTCGGCTGCGAGATCAGCGCGCTCACGCCGCTCGTCACTCGCGATGATGCGGACCCGGTCTCCATGGCGCTCCTCGAGCTCGCGCGCGAACGCCATCTCCGAGCGTGTGCGGCCGAGGTAGAGCAGTCGCCAGTCGCGCGTGGGCGGGAGGGCCTCGATCATCGCGCGGAGGGGAGTGATGCCGATGCCCCCGGCGATGAAGAGGTACTCGTGCGCGGCCTCGAGCGGGAAGGTGTTGCGCGGCCCGATCACCTCGAGCTCGTCGCCCACCTCGGCCCGGTCGTGCAGGTACGCGCTGCCGACGCCCGCCGGCTCCGCGCGCAGCACGGCGATGTCGATGTGCGCGCGATCGGCGGGATCGCTGCACAGCGAGTACTGGCGCTCGACGCCGACCGGTAGCCGCAGGGTCACGTGCGCCCCCGCGTACCAGGGCCCGAGGGGGCGGCCGTCGGCGCGCGCGAGGCGAACGCGCACGACGCCGTCGGCGACCGGGTGCTTGGCGATGATGCGCATCCTGGTCACGGTTAGCGGGTCGGCGGGGTTCGCCTCGGCGATCGATGGCACTGAGCCTTCGGAGAGGGATCGCATCGAGCCGTCGGCGGCCGTCGGGCGACTGCCCGCCCCCGCTCCGGTACGACGGCGGGCCATCACGATGCGCACGATGAGGGCGAGAACGGAGGCCGTGACGATCACGGTGGCGACCGCCTGGTACCAGCCCGCCCCCGCATCCGTGCCGGCGTAGGCGCCGTGGATGGCGACCGCGAGCACCGCGACGTAGCTGAGGTAGTGCACGGCCTTCCAGAAGCGCTGCGGCAATCGGTTCTTCGCGAGCGAGGTGAGCTGCACCGCGGCGAGCACGTAGAACGACAGGATGCCGAGCGCGACGGGCAGCGGCCGGTACTCGGCGACGAGGGGGATCAGCAGTTGATCGAGGGGCATCGCCAACCACGGGTCGAGCACGAGCGAGACCATGTGGATGAGGGTGAGCACGAGAGCAGTGCCGCCGAGGAACCGGTGCAGGTCCTGCAACCACGCGGGATTGTCGGCGCCCCGGAACACGCGGGTCGACAGCAGGATGCCCCACAGCACCGCCGCCGTCATGATCACCCAGGCGAGCACGGCGCTGGCCCGCGTCACGTACCACCAGAAGTGCGGATCGTTCATGCGTAGTCGCTCCAGTTCGATGTCGTGTGCTCGGCGCCGTCGGCGTCGATGAGCAGTGCTGCGGCCCCGCGCGTGGGGATCCACGCCAGGTAGTCGGCGACCGGCCGCAGGAATCCCGGCTTGGTCAGCACCTCGGCCCGTGCGGCCGTCGAGGCGATCACCGTCACGGTCTGGATGCTGGTGACCGCGCTGCGGGCCGTCGCCGGGTCGATGAGGTGGTGGCGTTCAGAGCCCGAGGCGGACATCCATCGCCGCTTGCGCTGGCTCGAGGTGGCGATGCCGCCGTCGAGAAGTCGGATGGTGGTGCGCACCGCGGGCGGGGCGAAGGGATCCTCGACCGCGATGCGCCAGGCGATGCCGTCGGGAGCCTGCCCCGCGACGCGGAGGTCGCCGCCGACGTCGATGAGGCAGCCGCGCACGCCCGCGGCGAGCAGATCGAGCGCGATGAGATCGGCGGCGAGACCCTTGCCGATGCCGCCGGGGTCGAGCGCGGTTCCCGACGGCACCGTGACCGTCAGGCCGTCGATGCGCATCGCGTCGAGGTCGGCGCGGGCCCGCGCCGACTCCGGGAGCACGGTCGATCGGCTCGGATCGAGCGTCGACCTCCCGTACCCTTCGGCGACGACCGCGGGCAGCAGCGTCGGGTCGAAGCCATGGTCGGTCTCGCGCCAGCCGTCGCGCATCGCGTCGAGCAGGGTGATGGTCTCGGCGGCGACCACCGTCGGGGCACCGAGAGCACCGGTCAGTCGAGCGAGGTCGCTGTCGACGACGAAGCGGCTCCAGCGCTGTTCGAGTCGGGCACCGAGGTCGCGCGCGCGATCGAGAGCGTGCTCGGGCGAATCCGGGCCGCCGGAGCCGGGGGCCGGGTCGTCGACCACGAGGCAGGCGCGGGCGGTGCCCCCCATCATCGTCCACGAGTTCTCGACGGTGCGTGCAGTCATAGCGGTGATGGACGGCAAGCGCGGTGACGACCGCGGCTCAGCCGCCGGACCCGGCGGTCGTGCCGTTCGCCGGCGGTGCCGGCTGCGCGGGGGCAGGCGGGGGCGCCGCCGGCGCGGCGGGGGCGGCGGGGGCGGCGGGGGCGGAGCTCGAGCGCGAGGCTGATGCGGTCGGAGCGGCGGGGGTCGCGGCGGCGACGACGATCTCGGGCAGCAGCGAGGGGTCGAGCACCCGCACGGCCTGACCGCGCGTCGCTGTCGAGCTCGCGGTGGCAGCGGCCGTCGCGGCAGCATCGACCTGCGCCTGCTGCTCGGCGGCCGCGGCAGAGAGCTGGAAGCCGGTGATCATGCCGATCATCGCGATCGCCGTGCCCGCGCCGGTGAGGGCGCGGGCGGCGGCGGCGGGGCGCTCGTTAGTCGTCATCGTCGGACTCGTCCTCGTGCTCGGCCTCGTACTCGTCGTCATGGTCGTCGTCCGACTCCTCGTACTGGTCATCGTCGTAGGACGACGGACTCGCCGAGGGTGCGGGTGCACCGCTGCCCGAGGGCGAGGCCGGCGAGGAGGTGCCGGTGAGCGAACCGCCCAGGGGCGTCGTCTTGGCAGCAGCAGCAGCGGCGGCGGCGACACGCTCGAGGTACTCCGCCGGAATGTCATTGCCCTTCGGGGCGACCGGCACGAGCACCGGGGTCGCGGTGCCGATGACCGACTCGGCGCTCGACGCCGTCGTGAGCATGGTCTGGTTGATCGCGTAGGCGCCGCCGGCCGAGCCGAGAACGGCGACGATCGACAGGGCGGTGATGATCTGTGTCTTCATGCTTCGACGCTAAGTCGCCGCGATTTCAGGGCGATCCGTCGAACATCCAAGATTCGTCCAAGATCGTCGTCCGAGCACCGGATGCCCGCCGCAGGTCGCGCGAGCGCGGCATGATGAGCGCATGCGGGTTCTCGTGATCGAAGACGACGACGCCGTCGCCGACGGCATCGTCGACGGCCTCGCCGACCGCGCCATCGGGGCGACCCGGGTGTCGACGGGCACGGCGGGGATCGCGGCGATCGCCGAGAGCCCGCCCGACCTCGTGGTGCTCGACCTCGGGCTGCCCGACATGGACGGCACGGAGGTCTGCCGCCGCATCCGCGCCGCGAGCTCGCTGCCCATCATCATCGTGAGTGCGCGCGATGATGAGGTCGATCGCGTCGTCGCTCTCGAGCTGGGGGCCGACGACTACATCGTCAAGCCGTTCGGCATGCGCGAGCTCGTCGCCCGCATCCACGCCATCGCGCGGCGCAGCGGCGGCGCCGACGGCCCGCGCGATGAGGCCTCCCCCTCACGTCTCGTGATCGACAGCCGAGCCCGTCGGGTTCTGCTCGACGGCGAGCCGGTGCACCTGACGCCGCGCGAGTTCGACGTGCTCGAGTACCTCGCGCGCGACCGCGGTGCGGTCTACCGCCGCACCGATATCCTGCGCGACGTGTGGGACACCACCTGGTTCGGCACCGCGAAGACCCTCGACGCGCACATCGCGGCTGTGCGGAAGAAGCTCGGCGACCCGGGCTGGATCGAGTCGGTGCGCGGCGTCGGCTTCCGACTCGGAGAACCCTGATGCGCTGGCGGTTCATGGGCATGGTCATGGTGATCACGGCCCTCGTTCTGGTGGTGCAGACGGTGCCGCTCGCCCAGTACTTGCGCACCGTCGAGCTCGATCGGCTGGTCACGGGTCTCGAACGGGATGCCTTCGTGCTCGCGGGTCGGGCGGAGGAAGCGCTGGAGTCGCTCGACCCCGCGGCGATCACCACCGTCGCCGAGGCGGCACAGGAGTACCGCGCCGCGGGGGGCGGACGGGTCGTGATCGTCGCAAGCGATGGCACCTCGCTCGTCACGAGCGACGACGACCAGGCGGCCGTGGGCGACGACTACTCGACACGACCGGAGATCGCCGAGGCCCTGCGCGGAACGATCTCCTCCGGATCGCGCTACTCGACCACACTGCAGCAGCAGCTCGTGTATGTCGCTGTGCCCGTGCTCAGCGGCGAGTCGATCATCGGGGCGGTGCGTCTGACCTATCCGGAGGCGGTCGTCGACGACGAGGTCGGAGAGCGATTGCAGGTCATCAGCCTCGTCGCGCTGCTGACCCTCATCATGGCGGGGATCGCCGGAATCGTCTTCTCGGGCACGGTTACGCGCCGCCTCACGCTCTTGACGTCCACGACGGAACGACTGGCGGGCGGAGACCTGACCGCGCGCGCCGACCCGGGCGCCGGAGGTGCCCCCGAGCTCGTGCGCCTCGGGCGGTCGTTCAACCGCATGGCCGATCGTCTCTCGGCTCTCATCGACGAGCAGCGCGCGTTCGCGGCCGATGCCTCCCACCAGCTGCGCACACCGCTGACAGCCCTGCGCCTCAAGCTCGAACGGGCGCGCGACCTCATCGAATCCGACCCGTCGGGCGCCGCCGACCGGCTCGCCGCGGCCGAGCATGAGGCCGACCGCCTGGTGACCATCGTCGAGGGGCTGCTCGCGCTGGGTCGCGCGGGAGCATCCATCGCCCCCGTCGTGACCGTCGACCTCGCCGTCATCGCCCGCGAACGGGTCGAGCAGTGGGAGCCGCTCGCGGCGGAGGGCGGGGTGTCGCTCACGGTCGACGGCCCGGCGTCTCTGCCGGTGCTCGCCGTGCCAACCGGTGTCGACCAGATGCTCGACAACATCATCGACAACGCCCTCGCCGTCTCGCCGCCCGGAGGCGCCGTGCGCGTGGTCGTCTCCGGGGGCGATCGTCCGTCGCTAAGCGTTCTCGATGAGGGGCCGGGGATGTCCGACGACGAGCTGGCACGCGCCTTCGACCGCTTCTGGCGCGGGACCAGCACGACGCCGGGCACGGGTCTGGGTCTGGCCATCGTCGCCGAGCTCGCGCGCGCGAGCGGCGCGGAGGTCGCCCTCGCGCGCCGCCACCCGCACGGCCTCATCGCCACGATCACCTTCGACCCGGTCTGAACCCTCGATGCGGGGAGCGCCTCCGGGGGCCGGGGCGACCTGGTCAGTGCTCGGCGTCGCTCACGAGCTTGAGGGCGACGACGCAGGCGACGATGCCGAGCACGAGCAGCAGCTTGATGACGGATGCCGTCTCGGCGCCGGTGATCATCGCCCAGACGATCGTGAGGCTCGCGCCCACGCCGACCCACACCGCGTAGGCGGTGCCCGTCGGAATCTCGCGCATGGCGAGAGCGAGTCCGCCCATGCTGAGTGCGAGCGCGACGAGGAAGACGATCGACGGCACGAGCTTGGTGAAGCCCTTGGATGCTCCGAGGGCGGTCGCCCAGACGGCTTCGAGCACGCCCGAGGCGAGCAGGATGATCCACGACATGAGGTCGACTCTCTGACCCGTCTTGTCGCTGTCCGGGTACGGGATGCCTCGTCCGGTGGCCCAGGAATGGGCACTGCGTGGAGCCTAGGAGAATCGAACTCCTGACCTCCTGCTTGCAAAGCAGGCGCTCTACCAATTGAGCTAAGGCCCCGAACCGCCCTCCACTCTACCGAACCGCGCCGAGCAGGTGGTGCCGGGTGGCCAGGTCGCTCGCGCGCTTGAGCGAACGGGCTGCTCGTGGTCGCGACGCGAAGCGAGACGACCACGCTCGTCTCGCGGAAGCGCCGTCACGCCGCAGGAGCGGCGGCGTGACAATAAATGGAGTGGGGATACGAGGACTTGAACCTCGGACCTCTTCGTTATCAGCGAAGCGCTCTAACCGCCTGAGCTATATCCCCGGGAGACCGGATACGACTGTACTGCATCCGGTGACCCTCTCCCAATTCGGGCGAGGGTGGGCTCAGTTGTTGGTGAAGCCGACGAGCAGGCCGCCCGTGAGGCGCACGCTGAGGTTGTAGAGCAGGGCGCTGATGGCTCCGATCGCGGTGCCGCCCACGATGTTGAGCAACGCGACGATGGTCGTGAAGAACATCACCTGGCCGAGCGAGAAGATCGCCGTGAAGCTGGTCGCTTCGTCACCGATGATGTCTGCGAGCACCGCGTCGACGTCTTGGATCACGCCGAGCGAGTTGAGCACGATCCAGGCGAAGAAGGTGGCGACGAGCAGCAGCACCGCACCGCAGATGGCGACGAGGAACGACAGCTTCACCGCCGACCAGAAGTCGATGTAGACGAGCTTGAGGCGAACCTGCTTCGTCGGGGTCTGGCGCTGCGACTTCCGCTGCAGCTTCTCGGCGACAGTACTCACTCGTTCTCGTCCTTTCCGACCTCGGCCGCGGGTGCGGTCTCGGTGGTGTCGGGGTTCTCGATGACGTCCGCGTCGGGATCAACGAGGTTGCGCTCGCTGTTCCGGGCGATCGCGATGATGCGGTCGTCGTCGTCGGGCCGAGCGAACACGACACCCATGGTGTCGCGGCCCTTGGCGGGCACCTCGGCCACCGAGGAGCGTACCACCTTGCCATTTTGCATGACCACGAGCACCTCGTCGTCGTCGGCGACGATGAGCCCGCCGGCCAGTGCTCCTCGGTCGTCACTGAGCTTGGCGACCTTGATGCCCAGGCCGCCGCGCTGCTGAACGCGGTACTGCTCGACCTCGGTGCGCTTGGCGTAGCCGCCCTCGGTGACGACGAACACGAAGCCGCGGTCGCCGACGACAGATGCCGACAGCAGCTCGTCGCCGGGGCGGAACTTCATGCCGGTGACACCGGAGGTCGAGCGCCCCATCGGCCGCAGGGCCGAGTCGTCGGCCGTGAAGCGCAGCGACATTCCTTGACGCGACACGAGCAGGATGTCGTCGGAGTCGTCGGCGAGCATGGCCGAGACGAGCTGGTCGCCCTCGCGCAGGTTGATGGCGATGATGCCGCCCGTGCGGTTGGTGTCGTACTCGGTCAGGGCGGTCTTCTTGACCAGGCCGTTGCGGGTGGCGAGCACGAGGTGCTGCGCCACCGAGTAGTCGCGGATGTCGAGGATCTGCGCGATCTCCTCATCCGGCTGGAGGGCGAGCAGGTTCGCGACGTGCTGGCCCTTCGCATCGCGGCCGGCCTCCTGCACCTCGTAGGCCTTGAGACGGTAGACCCGCCCCGTCGTGGTGAAGAACAGCAGCCAGTGGTGCGTAGTGGTCACGAAGAAGTGCTCGACCACGTCGTCGGCGCGTAGCTGTGCACCCTTGACGCCCTTGCCGCCGCGGTGCTGCGAGCGGTAGTTGTCGCTGCGGGTGCGCTTGATGTAGCCGCCGCGCGTGACGGTGACGACCATCTCCTCTTCGGGGATCAGGTCTTCGACGCTCATGTCGCCGTCGAAACCGAACATGATCTCGGTGCGGCGGTCGTCGCCGTACTTGTCGACGATCTCGGTGAGCTCGTCGGAGACGATGGTGCGCTGGCGCTCGGGGCTGGCGAGGATCGCCTGGTAGTCGGCGATGAGGCGCTCGAGCTCGTCCGCCTGATCCTGGATCTTCTGGCGTTCAAGCGCGGCGAGGCGGCGCAGCTGCAGGTTCAGGATGGCCGTCGCCTGCAGCTCGTCGACGTCGAGTAGCGCGATCAGTCCGTCACGGGCCTCCTCCACCGTGGGCGAGCGGCGGATCAGGGCGATGACCTCGTCAAGGGCATCCAGCGCCTTCAGGTAACCGCGCAGGATGTGGGCGTCGGCCTCGGCCTTCTTCAGGCGGAAGGCCGTGCGGCGCACGATGACCTCGATCTGGTGCGCCGTCCAGTAGGTGATGAAGCCGTCGATCGGGAGCGTGCGCGGCACGCCGTCGACGATCGCGAGCATGTTGGCGCCGAAGTTGTCTTGCAGCTGGGTGTGCTTGTACAGGTTGTTGAGCACGACCTTGGCGACCGCATCGCGTTTGAGCACGATCACGAGGCGCTGGCCCGTGCGGCCCGACGACTCGTCGCGGATGTCGGCGATGCCGCCGAGCTTGCCCTCTTTGACGAGGTCGGCGATCTTGATCGCCAGGTTGTCGGGGTTGACCTGGTACGGCAGCTCGGTGATGACGAGGCACGTGCGGTTCTGGATCTCTTCGACCGTCACGACCGCGCGCATCGTGATCGACCCGCGGCCCGTGCGGTAGGCGTCATGGATTCCCTTGACGCCGAGGATCTGCGCGCCGGTCGGGAAGTCGGGGCCCTTGACGCGTTGCAAGATCGCGTCGAGCAGGCTCTCGCGATCGGCGTCGGGGTTCTGCAGGTGCCAGAGGGCGGCGGAGGCGACCTCGCGCAGATTGTGGGGCGGGATGTTCGTGGCCATGCCGACGGCGATGCCGACCGAGCCGTTCACCAGCAGGTTCGGGAAGCGCGCGGGCAGGATGCTCGGCTCTTGCGTGCGGCCGTCGTAGTTGTCTTGGAAGTCGACGGTGTCTTCCTCGATGTCGCGCACCATCTCCATGGCGAGCGGAGCCATCTTGGTCTCGGTGTATCGCGGGGCGGCGGCACCGTCGTTGCCGGGCGACCCGAAGTTTCCCTGGCCAGCGGCCAGCGGGTAGCGCATCGACCACGGTTGCACGAGGCGGACGAGCGCGTCGTAGATCGCCGAGTCGCCGTGGGGGTGGAACTGGCCCATGACGTCACCGACGACGCGCGAGCACTTCGAGTAGGCCTTGTCGGGGCGGTAGCCTCCGTCGAACATCGCGTAGATCACACGGCGGTGCACGGGCTTGAGCCCGTCGCGCACGTCGGGCAGGGCGCGCCCGACGATGACGCTCATCGCGTAGTCGAGGTACGAGCGCTGCATCTCGAGCTGCAGGTCGACCTGGTTCACGCGGCCGCCCGGCCCGTAGTCGATGGGCTCGGTGCCCGGAGTGTCGTCTGCCATGGGGAACGTCCTTCAGTGGTGGTGTGATCGGAAGCGGTTGCCGCGACTAGATGGCAGCCGCTAGATGTCCAAGAAGCGCACGTCTTTCGCGTTCTGCTGGATGAAGGTGCGTCGTTGCTCGACGTCGTCACCCATGAGGGTGGAGAAGACGCTGTCGGCGACCGCCGCGTCTTCGAGCGTGACCTGCAGCAGGGTGCGCGACGCCGGGTTCATCGTCGTATCCCAGAGCTCCTGGTGGTTCATCTCACCGAGGCCCTTGTACCGCTGGATGCCGTTGTCCTTCGGGATGCGCTTGCCGCCGGCGATCCCGGATTCGAGCAGCACATCGCGCTCGCGATCGCTGTACACGTACTCGTGCTCGGCGTTCGTCCACTTGAGGCGATAGAGCGGCGGCTGCGCGAGGTAGACGTAGCCGAGGTCGATGAGCGGGCGCATGTAGCGGAAGAGCAGCGTGAGCAGCAGCGTCGTGATGTGCTGGCCGTCGACGTCGGCATCGGCCATGAGCACGATCTTGTGGTACCGAACCTTGTCGGGGTCGAAGTCTTCCCCGATGCCGGCGCCGAACGCCGTGATCATGGCCTGCACCTCGGCGTTGCCGAGCGCGCGGTCGAGTCGCGCCTTCTCGACGTTGAGGATCTTGCCGCGCAGCGGCAGGATCGCCTGCGTCTCGGGGTTGCGGCCCTGCACGGCGGAGCCGCCGGCCGAGTCGCCCTCGACGATGAAGAGCTCGCTGAGCGAGGGGTCTTTCGATTGGCAGTCTTTGAGCTTGCCGGGCATGCCGCCCGACTCGAGAAGCCCCTTGCGGCGGGTCTGCTCGCGCGCCTTGCGGGCGGCGATGCGCGCGGCCGACGCCTGGAGCGCCTTGCGGATCACGTCTTTCGCCTGCGCGGGGTTGCGCTCGAACCAGTCGGCGAGGTGCTCGCCCGCGACCTTCTGCACGAACGACTTGGCCTCGGTATTGCCGAGCTTGGTCTTCGTCTGGCCCTCGAACTGCGGCTCGCCGAGCTTGATCGAGATCACCGCGGTGAGGCCTTCGCGCACGTCGTCGCCCGAGAGGTTCTCGTCCTTCTCCTTCAGGATTCCCTTGTCGCGCGCGTACTTGTTGACGAGGGTGGTGAGCGCAGCACGGAAACCCTCTTCGTGCGTGCCGCCCTCGTGCGTGTTGATCGTGTTGGCGTAGGTGTGCACCGACTCGGAGTAGGCGTTCGTCCACTGCATGGCGACCTCGAGGGCGATGCGCCGCTCGGTGTCCTCCGACTCGAAGGAGATGATCTCGGGGTGCACGACCTCGATCTTCTTGGCCGAGTTCAAGAACTCGACGTAGTCGACGAGGCCCTTCTCGTAGAGGAACTCCTCCCGCCGCGGAGCGGTGTCGGGAGCGGCGTCGGCGTCGGGCCGCTCGTCGGCGATCGTGATGCGCAGCCCCTTGTTGAGGAACGCCATCTGCTGGAACCGGGTGCGCAGCGTGTCGTAGTCGAACTCGGTCGTCTCGAAGATCTCACCGTTCGGCCAGAACGAGATCGTCGTGCCGGTCTCGTCGGTCGCGGCGCCCTTGGCGAGCGGAGCATCCGGAACACCGTGCTGGTAGGTCTGCGAATAGACGTTGCCCTGTCGGCGCACCTCGACGGCGAGCCGTTCGGAGAGAGCGTTCACGACCGAGCTGCCGACACCGTGCAGACCGCCGGAGACGGCGTAGCCGCCGCCGCCGAACTTCCCACCGGCGTGCAGGATGGTGAGGACGACCTCGACGGTCGACTTCTTCTCGACCGGGTGCTCGTCGACCGGGATGCCGCGCCCGTTATCGACGACACGCACACCCCCATCGGCGAGAAGAGTCACGTGGATGGTGTCGCAATGTCCGGCGAGCGCCTCATCGACCGAGTTGTCGACGATCTCGTACACGAGGTGGTGCAGGCCCCGCGGGCCCGTCGATCCGATGTACATGCCGGGCCGCTTGCGCACCGCCTCGAGGCCTTCGAGCACCTGGATGTCGCCGGCGCCGTAGCTGTGGTCGTTGCGCGGCGTGGGCGTGTTCGGCGTGCTGCCGGAGGACGAGGTGGTCATATGGAATTGCGCTCCCGCCGAGTCGATCGCTGGTGGCCGATCAAGGGGGCATGGATGGCGCCCCGTGTGGCGGGTCCATCCTACCAAGAAAAGGCCTCTGAGAGCCGTCAGAAAGCCCCTCTGGGGAGATATCTCGACTCGGGTGGAGTGATTTGTTTTCGCGCCCCCAGGCGCTCAGCCGTAGGTATCGCGAGGGCCTCGACCGGGAACGGAGCGCGGCCCCCGCTTCCAGCTGGGTGCGCCGGGCCCGCTGAACCGGATGCTCGTCACCTGCGCATCGGGGTACCGACGCAGGATCGTGGTGAGGATCTCGGCACGCATGATGCGCAGCTGGGTCGCCCAGGCGGTCGAATCGCACTGCACCGTGAGCACGCCGTCGTCGATCCCGGCCGGCTCCGAGTGCGCCGCGATATCCGCACCAACCAGCTCCGGCCAGGCGGTGAGCAGTTCGCCGCGTGCGAGAGGCGACGACCAGCCGAGAGACCGGGTCATCGAGTCGAGCACGTCACCGAGACCCGAGGGGTCGCGGCCGAGCCCGAAAGGGGCGGAGTCGCCGGGGATGCGGGTGGCTCGTTTTCGAGCATCCGCGGATCGCATCGCGGGATCGCCGAAGATGCGGCGCAGCCGGCGGTAGACCGCGCTGGCCTCCGATTCCGTCGGTTCCCGCTCGAGCGGGGCGGGCGCGCCGTCGTCGACCGTCACTGCTCCCCCACGATCGTTCCCGCGGAGATCCCGATGCGGGTGGCGGCGAGCCGCTGGGGCACATCCGCGCCGACCGCCGCGGTGATCAGCACCTGCTCGAAATCGCCCACGGCGTCGGCGAGCCGCTCGCGGCGCCCTTCGTCGAGCTCGGCGAACACGTCGTCGAGAATGAGGACCGGGTCGCCCGCGACGGCATCGGCCCGCAGCACCTCGGCAGAAGCGAGCTTGAGAGCCAGGGCGTACGACCAGCTCTCACCGTGGCTCGCGTACCCCCGCGCGGGCAAGCCGTTGAGCTCGAGCACCAGATCGTCGCGATGGGGGCCGACGAGCGTCACCGCGCGATCGAGCTCTGCTCGGCGCCGTTCCGCCACGCGCGCGCGGAACCGTTCGGCCAGATCGCGCGCGACCTGCTCCCGATCGGATCCGGCATCGAGCACGGCGCCGGCCTCGTCCTCCCGGTCGTCATCGAGGTCGGCGTCGATGCTCAGGCGAAGGCTCATCCGCGTGAGGTGGTCATCACCGGCGACCGCGCTATAGGCGCGCGCCACATGCGGTCGCAGCGCGTCGACGAGGTCGGCGCGCGCCATGATCAACTCGGTGCCGAGACTCACGAGCCGTTCATCCCACACATCGAGGGTCGTGAGGCTCTCGATCGGCAACCGCGATGCGCGTGCCGACTTCAAGAGCGAGTTGCGCTGCCGCACCACACGTTCGTAGTCGGAGATGACTCCCGCGAGACGAGGAGTGCGTTGCACGACGAGGGTGTCGAGGAAGCCGCGCCGCACTCCCGGGTCACCCCGCACGAGCGAGAGGTCCTCCGGGGCGAAGATCACGCTCGCGAAGTACCGCGGCAGATCGCGCATCCTCACCGGGGACCCGTTCGCCTGAGCACGATTAGGGGATGCCCGGTTGAGCTCGATCTCGATCACCACGGCCCGGTCATCGTGCTCGACACGCAGCCGGACGATACCGGTATCGGCTCCGAAACGGATCAGCGCGTGATCGCTCGAGACCCGATGCGATGCGGCCGACCCCGCGTAGGCGATCGCTTCGACGAGGTTGGTCTTGCCCTGGCCGTTGCGGCCGACGAACAGCACGGCACCGGGCGCAAGTGCGACATCGGCGCGCGTGTAGTTGCGGAAGTCGAGCAGTGAGAGGTGCGTGACGTGCACGCGCGTCAGCGCAGCAGCAGATTGGGCTGCAGCAGGTAGCGGTAGTTGTCGGTGCCGGGCTGGTCCTTCGACGACTGGCTCGTGATGAGAACCGGGCCCGGTTTGTTGGGGTTGTCGGTCTTCGTGAACGAGATGCGCACGAACTCGCTGTGTACCGCCGACAAGCCGTCGATGAGGAACTGGGGCTTGAGCGACACCGTGGTGTCGCCCCCGGTGAGGTGGGCGTCGATCGTCTCGGAGGCCTGGGCGTTCTCGGAGCCGATGGCCTCGAGCGTGAGACCGTCGTCGGAGAAGCTGTAGCGCAGTGCGGCGTCGCGCTCCAGCACGAGCTGCACCCGTCGAGTCGATTCGATGAGCTCGGCCGTGTTCATGACGGCGTAGTTCTCGACGGTGTCGGGGAACAGACGCTTGACGGGCGGGAAGTTGCCCTTGATCAGCAGCGAGGTGACCGTCTTCTGATCGGCGGAGAACGCGATGAGCTCGCGGTCGCCTCCGCTCACGATCGTGACGGTGACGGTCGCCGCGTGGGCGAAGATCTTGCCGATCTCGCTGAGAGTGCGCGACGGCACGAGCGCGGTGACCCCCTCGGCCACGGCGGACGACTCCCAATCGATCTCGCGGACGGCGACGCGATACCGATCGGTGGCGACGAGCGAGAGGCGGTTGTCGGCGATCTCGAGCTGCACACCGGTGATGACCGGGGTCACGTCATCCCGCGAGGCGGCGACGGCGACCTGGCCGACGGCGTCGGAGAATGCATCGCCCGGCAGCACCCCGCTCGCTCCGTCGACGACGGGAAGGCTCGGGTACTCCTCGACGGGCATGCTCGAGAGGGTGAAGCGGGCAGAGCCGCAGCGCACGGCGATCTTGCCCTCGTCCGTCGTGAACTCGACGGGCGCATTCGGCAGTCGAGAGGCGATCTCGGCGAGGAGTCGGCCGGAGACGAGCACCGTGCCGTCTTCCGTGACGTCGGCGGTGATGGATGTCTGTGCCGAGACCTCGTAGTCGAACGACGAGAGCGTGACGGTCGAGCCCTCGGCGCGCAGTAGCACACCGCTCAGGATCGGCAGGGTGGTGCGCTGCGGGAGCAGCTTGACGGCGAACGACACCGCTTCGCTGAACACGTCGCGATTGACCTGGAACTTCACGCGGCTCCCTCTCGGTCGACCCTGCCCCGGCACCCGGGGCCTTCCATACTGGCACAGCGCGTGTGCGGGCGGTTGCCGGGCTTCGACTCTCCAGAAGTTATCCCTCATCATTCATCTGAAGAAGAAAAGGAACACCATCATTAACCGTTGTTCACAGTGTGGATAACCCCGGTTCTCCCCCGGGATCCTGCTGAACTACACGCGTGCAAGATGTGCACAGACCGGGAGGCGCGGTGGTGCTGCCCGGGGAGAACCCCTCTCAGCGGCGGGGAGCTTTCACACCATCGGCTCGATCCTCAACAGCTCGTCCCCATCCTGAGGCAGAGTTATCCACAGGCTGTCCCCAGTGTGCGAAACGTGCAGTGAAACTGGACGTTCGCTGTGGTGACGCGGAGATCGAGCCCGCTGCCGCGGGCCGGCGATCAGCCGTATCGGTGGTTCTGCTTGATGCGGCTCGTGAGCTCGGTGACCTGGTTGTAGATCGACCGGCGCTCCTTCATGAGGTCGCTGATCTTCTTGTTCGCGTACATCACCGTCGTGTGATCGCGGTTGCCGAACAGCTGCCCGATCTTCGGGAGGGAGAGGTTCGTTAGCTCACGGCAGAGGTACATCGCGATCTGCCGCGCGGTCGCGACGGCTTGCGATCGCGACGAGCCGTACAGGTCGTCGACGGTGAGCTTGAAGTAGGCCGCGGTGTGATTGATGATGTCGACCGGCGCGATGACGTTGTCGTCATCGAGGGTGATGAGGTCTTTCAGCACGGTCTGCACGAGCTGCATGTCGACCGGCGTGCGGTTGAGGTTCGCGAACGCCGTGACACGGATGAGTGTTCCCTCGAGCTCGCGGATGTTGCTCGACACCTTCGACGCGATGTACTCGAGCACGTCATCCCGTACCTGCAGCTTGTCGTTCTGCGCCTTCTTGCGCAGGATCGCGATGCGGGTTTCGAGGTCAGGTGCTTGCACATCGGTGATGAGGCCCCACTCGAACCGGCTCCGCATGCGGTCCTCGAACCCGGTCAAGTGCTTCGGCGGCAGGTCGCTCGTGATGACGACCTGCTTGTTGTGATCGTGCAGTGTGTTGAACGTGTGGAAGAAGGCCTCTTGCGTCGAGTCCTTCCCCTGCAGGAACTGGATGTCGTCGATGAGCAGGATGTCGATCTCGCGGTAGCGCGACTGGAAGAGGCTCGCGCGGTTGTTGGCGATCGAGTTGATGAAGTCGTTCGTGAACTCCTCGCTCGACACGTACCGCACGCGGATTCCCGGGTACAGGCTCTCGGCGTAGTGGCCGATGGCATGCAGCAGGTGGGTCTTGCCGAGGCCCGATTCGCCGTACACGAACAAGGGGTTGTACGCCTTCGCGGGTGCTTCGGCAACGGCGACGGCCGCCGCGTGGGCGAATCGGTTGGAGCCGCCGATGACGAAGTTGTCGAAGCTGTACTTGCCGTTCAGCCGGCTGTCGCCGCGTCGGCCCGAGGCCTCGGTCGGTGCGGGTGCCACCGACTGCTCGATGTACGAGGGGTTCTGCTCCATCGGCTCGGTGCCGGCGTCGAGGCTCTCGTTCTGGATCTCGGGGTTCACGACGATCGCGAAGCTGGAGACGGATTCGCCCGCTGCGGTCGTGAGCGCGCTGAGCAGGGGCAACCGGATGCGCTGCTCGAGCATGCCGCGGGTCAGCTCGTTGGGCACCTCGAGGTAGAGGGTGCCTGCCATGACGCCGCGCGGCTCGACGAGATTGATGAAGCCGTGCAGCTGCGGGGTGATGCGGTCGTCAGCAGTGAGCGCCGCCTTCACCGACTCCCAGAGGTCGTGCGGGGAATCGGTCTCGTCCGGCATCGTGGCGCTCCTCGACTCGTGGGTGCTGATTACGCATCGCTGTGGTGAACAGCGCTGTGGATAAGTCGCCGCAGCGCACCGGGCGGCACGGCGAGAAGACTGACGCCTACTGTAATCCGGCCCGGCGCGTCGTTACCAACGCTCTGTGCACACGGTGTGGATAATGCCGATCCGCACCCGTGTGGTTTGACCGGGGAGGGGCCGGGACCTATTGTTAACCGGTTGACTTCTGTCCGGACCTGAATCGCAGCGATCGGACATCCCTGTTCCGTCGTCGCTGGCCCCTCGGGGGCCGAGGAGAGAACCATGACCAAGCGCACCTTCCAGCCGAACAACCGCCGTCGCGCGAAGGTTCACGGCTTCCGTCTGCGCATGCGCACCCGCGCCGGCCGCGCCATCCTCGCTGCGCGCCGCCGCAAGGGCCGCACCGAACTCTCCGCCTAAGCACTGCGGTGCTCCCGCGAGCACACCGGGTGGTCCGGGGCGATGACTTCCGGAAGGCAGTGCGTCGAGGTCGTCGCACACAGACGCCGCACGCCGTGCTCTACCGCCTGAGCGTCGAGGAGGGCGGTCCGCGGTTCGGTGTCGTCGTCTCGAAGCAGGTCGGCGGCGCTGTCGTCCGCAATCGCCTCCGCCGCCGCATCCACGCGATCTGCGCGGGCGCGCTGGGGTCGGTCCCCGAGACCGACCTGATCGTCATCCGCCCGCTCCCGGGTGCGGACATGGTCTCGTGGGATACCCTGCGGGCGGAGATCGGCGACGGATTGCGACGGGCGGTGGCGGCATCATGAACGAGTCGCTCGTGCGCGCAGTCCGCGTCATCGGGCTCATCCCCCGCAATGTCGTGGTGCTCGTTCTGCGCGGATACCGCGCGGTGATCTCCCCGCTCTACGGCGACGTGTGCCGCTACTACCCCAGCTGCTCCGCCTACGCCCTCGGCTCGGTGCAGGAGCATGGTGTCATCAAGGGCGGCTGGCTGGCGTCGCGCCGTCTGGCCCGGTGCCACCCGTGGGCCGAGGGCGGGATCGATGACTGGCCCGTCGCTGAGAACTCCCCCTACCGCCGAACCCGCTGGGGCCTGATCGTGCTCGAGAGAAAGGCATAACCCGCCACCATGGACATCTTCGCCATCATCCTCTGGCCCATCAAGTGGGCCATCGAGGCGATCCTCGTGGGGTTCCACACCCTCTTCACCGCGATGGGCCTCGAGAGCGAGGCCGGTCTCACCTGGGTGCTGTCGATCGCCGGTCTCGTCGTCGTGGTGCGTGCGGCCCTGATCCCCATCTTCGTGCGGCAGATCAAGAACCAGCGCAAGATGCTCGAGATCTCTCCCGAGCTCAAGAAGATCCAGGACAAGTACAAGGGCAAGCGCGACCAGTTCTCGCGCGAAGCCATGTCGCGCGACACCATGGCGCTGTACAAGAAGCACGGCACCAACCCGTTGTCGTCGTGCTTGCCGATCCTGCTGCAGATGCCGATCTTCTTCGGCCTCTTCTCCGTGCTCAACAGCTCGTTCAACGGATTCACCGGAGTCGGTCTGCTCAACGAGCAGCTGTCTCGCGAGTTCGGCCGCGCGACCCTCTTCGGCATCGCCCCCCTGGGCTCGACGATGGTCAACAACGACGGCAACGTCTGGGTCATCGTGATCGCCGCGGTGCTCATCGTTCTCATGACGGCGTCGCAGTTCATCACGCAGCTGCAGATCATGTCGAAGAACCAGAGCCCCGAGATGAAGGCGTCGCCGATGTACCGGCAGCAGCGCATCCTTCTCTACATCCTTCCCGTCGTGTTCCTCTTCTCGGGCGTCGCGTTCCCTCTCGGCGTGATGTTCTACTGGTTCGTCTCCAACATCTGGACGATGGTTCAGCAGTTCATCGTCATCCGGAACATGCCGACTCCGGGCAGTGATGCCGCCCTCGCGCGCGAGGCCCGCCTGGCCAAGAAGCGCCAGCGCCGCGGCATCGTCGAGCCGCTGGACGAGGCGGAGGGCACGACCGCTGTCGAGGAACCCAAGAAGACCCAGCGCCCGCAGCCCGTGAGCAAGAACCGGGCGAAGAAGAAGGGTGGTCGATAGACCATGACCGACATCACCGAACCCCTGCTCGACGAAGCGGCCGCTGCCACGGACGCCGCGTCCGCCCAGCCTGATGAGGGCGATATCGCGGCCGACTACCTCGAGGAGCTCCTCGACCTCGCCGATCTCGATGGCGACATCGAGATCGCGACGCGCGCCGGTCGGGTCTACCTCTCCATCGAGGCCGATGAGCCGGATGCCCTCCGCACGCTCTCGAAGCCGGACACCGTCTCGGCGCTACAGGAGCTCACCCGTCTCGCGGTGCATGCGCGAACGGGCGAGTTCTCACGCCTCATCCTCGACATCGCCGGTTCGCGGGATGCGCGTGCCGACGAGCTCCAGCGCCTCGTAGACCGGGCGGTCGAGCGCATCGAGGCCGGCGCATCGTCGGCAGCCCTCCCGCCGATGTCGAGCTACGAGCGGAAGCTCGTGCACGACCTCGTGGGCGAGCGCGGCTTCACCTCCGAGTCGGAGGGCGAGGGCGCCGAGCGCCACACCGTCATCCGTCGTGGCTGAGGACGATCGCACCGTTTCACGTGAAACATCGCCCGTGACGCGGGCGGTCCCCGCGACTCCCCCGGTCGTCGAGGCCGAGCCGGCGGCTGCCGCCGCTGTCTTCGGCGATCGGCTGGATCTCGCCCGGCGCTTCACGTCCGACCTCGCGCAGTATGGCGAGCAGCTCGGGCTTATCGGGCCGCTCGAGGCGGCCCGGCTGTGGTCACGGCACATCATCAACTCGGGCGTCGTGGCGCCCTACCTGCACCCCGGTGCCCGGGTGGCCGACGTGGGCAGCGGCGCCGGCCTTCCCGGCCTCGTGCTCGCGATCGCGCGCCCCGATGTGCACCTCACGCTCATCGAGCCGATGGAGCGCCGTACCGACTGGTTGCGCGACGAGACCGAGCGCCTCGGCCTGAACAACGTGACGGTGCTGCGCGCTCGGGCGGAAGAAGCGACCGGGCCGTTCGACCAGGTGACCGCGCGCGCCGTGAGCGCACTGCGCACGCTCGTGCCCATCACGGCTCCCCTCGTACGCGACGGCGGCGAGCTGATCTTCCTCAAGGGTGCGCGGATCGCGGAGGAGATCACCGCGGCCGCGGGCGTGCTGCGCCGATACCGCGTCCGCGACGTCGAGGTGCTCGAGCTGGGTGCGGGGCTCGTGCCCGAAGTGACCCGTCTGTTTCGGGCTACAGTAGGCGGGGCATCCTGACGCCTGCGCGGTTCATCACCGCGGCGGGGATCGCCCAGGGGCGCTGTCGGACGGCGCCCGTTTCACGTGAAACATTCGAGCGGGAGGCTCATCAGTGACGACCGAGGGACCGTACGACGAGACCACGCCGCTGGCGCGGGAGGTCGCCGAGATCACTCGGCGCCGCATCGCTCTCGAGGCCACCCGCCTGCCGTTGCCGGCGGCGACTCGGGTCGTCACCGTGTCGAACCAGAAGGGCGGCGTCGGCAAGACGACGACGACCGTCAACCTCGCGGCGGCGCTCGCACGCTCGGGTGCGCGAGTGCTCGTCATCGATCTCGACCCTCAGGGCAACGCCTCGACCGCGCTCGGGGTCGAGCACCGCGCGGAGACCCCGAGCGTCTACGACGTCGTCGTGGGCGACTCCCCCCTCGCCGACGTCGTGCAGAAGAGCCCCGAGTTCGAGCACCTCTACTGCGTGCCCGCGACGATCCATCTGGCGGGCGCCGAGATCGAGCTGGTGTCGCTCGTGGCGCGCGAGCAGCGGTTGCGCACGGCGCTCGACGCCTTCCTCGCCGCGAGCGACGAGCCCTTCCACTACGTCTTCATCGACTGCCCGCCGTCGCTCGGCCTGCTCACCATCAATGCCTTCGTCGCGGCGCGCGAGGTGCTCATCCCCATCCAGTGCGAGTACTACGCGCTCGAGGGTCTCAGCCAGCTGCTCAACAGCATCCAGCTCATCGAACGCCACCTGAACCCGCAGCTGCGCGTCTCGACGATTCTGCTGACCATGTACGACTCGCGCACCAATCTCGCCAACCAGGTCGTGCAAGACGTTCGCGAGCACTTCCCCGACCAGGTGCTCGACACCCTCATCCCCCGCTCGGTGCGCATCAGCGAAGCGCCGAGCTACGGCCAGAGCGTGATCAGCTACGACGAGGGCTCCCCGGGCTCGCTCTCGTACCTCGAGGCCGCCGCCGAGATCGCCCGCCGAGGAGAGGCCGCCTGATGGCGCAGAAGCGCACCGGACTGGGCCGCGGTATCGGCGCCCTCATCCCTACGGGCGATGGCGAACGCCCCGTCGACGTCTTCTTCCCCTCTCCGGCCCCGACCGAGGGCGAGCAGCTCGCCGCAGTTCCCGGAGCTCGTCTCGCCGCGATCGCGCCGAGCGACATCGTGCCGAACCCGCAGCAGCCCCGCACCGAGTTCCGCGAGGAGGAGCTCGCCGAGCTCGTTCACTCCGTCCGCGAGTTCGGGGTGCTGCAGCCCATCGTCGTGCGCGAGCGCGCCGGAGCTCAGCCGGGTGAGCCCGCCTATGAGCTCATCATGGGCGAGCGGCGGTTGCGGGCATCCACGATCGCGGGTCTCGAGGCGATCCCCGCGATCGTGCGCAACACGAGCGATGACAACATGCTGCGGGATGCTCTGCTCGAGAACCTCCACCGGGCGCAGCTCAACGCGCTGGAGGAGGCGAGCGCCTACCAGCAGCTGCTGGAAGACTTCGGCATCACGCAGGAGGTGCTCGCCGAGCGGCTCGGACGGTCGCGCCCCCAGATCACGAACACCCTGCGCCTGCTCAAGCTGCCGCAGCCGGTGCAGGCGCGCGTCGCTGCGGGCGTGCTGACTCCCGGCCACGCGCGGGCCATCCTCGCCGCGGGCAGCCCGGCGGCCATGCTCAAGCTGTCGGACAAGATCGTGAACGAAGAGCTGTCGGTGCGGCAGGCTGAGGCCGCCGCCGCTCTCCTGAGCGGTTCTGCGCCGGGGTCGACGGCTGCGAAGAAGCCGGCGGCCGGCTCGAAGCAGGGCCAGCTCAATGAGATCGCGGAGCGTCTCGGCGACCGTCTGAACACGCGGGTCTCGATCTCGCTGGGCCAGAAGAAGGGCTCGCTCGTCATCGACTTCGCGACGGTGGCCGACCTCAACCGCATTCTCGGCGAGCTCGGCGACGACGGCTTCCGCTGAGCCGGTGCGTCGTCGCGGCCGCTAGCGCTGGGAGTCGCGCACGGCCGCCTGCGCCAGCTCGGCGTAGACCCAGCCCACGTCGTGGCCCGCGGCTTCGAGTGCGAGGGCGAATGTCGAGGTCTCGGTGAGCCCCGGCATGACGCTCGCCTCGAGGAACCACGGGGTGCCGGCGCCGTCGATGATGAGATCGATGCGGCTGATGTGCCGCAGGCCGAGTGCGCGATGCGCGGCGAGGGCGACCTCGGTGGCGCGAGCCGCTGTGGCGTCATCGATGCGCGCGGGGGCGTAGAACCGCGTCTCCCCCGCGTTGTAGCGCGCCTCGAAGCCGTAGACGCCCGAGAGCGGCTCGATCTCGACGGCGGGCAGAGCGACCGGGCCATCGCCCGTGTCGATGATGCCGATCGCCACCTCGACGCCCGTGATGCGCTGCTCGATGAGGGCGACATCGCAGTAGGTGTAGGCGAGCACCATCGCGCGGCGCAGCTCGTCGTCGGTCTCGACGAGGCTGACGCCCTGAGCGGAGCCGCCCTGTGCAGGCTTGACCGCGACGGGCGGCGGTAGCTCGCCGCGCACGACGGCCAGCACGCTCTCGGCGCCGAGCTCGCGGAACGCGTCGCGCGTGAGGGCGATCGAGTGCGGTGTGGGCACGCCCGCGCGTTCGACGATGGTCTTCGCGCGCGGCTTGTCCCACGCGAGGCGCGTCGAGCTCGCCGGAGACCCGACGTAGGGCAGCCCCAAGAACTCCAGGAGCGCTCGCAACGCGCCGTCCTCCCCGCTCGCACCGTGCAGCGTCGGCCAGACGACATCGGGGCGGTCGGCGAGCAGCGCGGGAAGCAGAGCGGCGTCGGGGTCGAGAAGCGTCACCTCGAGGCCGTGCGCGGCGAGACCGTCGGCCACGCGGCGCCCCGACTTGAGCGAGATATCGCGCTCGTGCGAGATGCCCCCGGCGAGCACCACGACCCGGCGGGCCGGAGATGCCCCGGTGACGCCGGTCATCGGAGCGGCATCCATGCTCATGAGAGGTTCGGCGGCGGGCTCGCCACGTGGGGGTCGTAGGCGACCGCCGGGATGGGCCCGGTGGTGGCGAAGGTCTCGAGCAGCTCCTGCTCGCCGCGCACGACCGTCGCGAGGCGTCGGATGCCCTCGCGGATCTCGGCGGGCGGCGGGTAGCAGAAGGCGAGGCGCAGGTTGGCGCGGCCCGAGCCGTCGGCGAAGAAGGCGGTGCCGGGGGTGTAGGCGACGAGCTCTTTCACTGCGCGCGGCAGCATGGCCTTCGCGTCGAGCCCCTCGGTGAGGTTCACCCAGACGTAGAAGCCGCCGTTCGGGATCGTCCAGCTCAGGTCGGGCAGGTACTGCTCGAGGGCGTCGATCATCGCGTCGCGGCGATCGCGGTAGAGCGAGCGGAAGACATCGATCTGCCCGCGCCAATCGGCGCGGTCGAGGTAGTCGCTGATGACCATCTGGTTGAGCGAGCTGGGGCTGAGGATGGCCGCCTCGGCCGCGAGCACGAGCTTCTCGCGGATCGCGTGCGGGGCGAGCGCCCACCCCACGCGGAAGCCGGGGGCGAGGGTCTTCGAGAACGAGCCGAGGTACACGATGCCGTCGGTCTCGACGCTGCGCATGGCCGCGGGAGCCGGACGATCGAACCAGAGCAACCCATAAGGGTTGTCTTCGAGGATCAGGATGCCCTCCGAGCGGGCGATATCGATGATCTCGAGCCGGCGCTCGCTCGAGAGCGTCACCCCTGCAGGGTTGTGGAAGTTCGGGATCAGATAGAGCAGCTTGAGCTGCTTGCCGGCCGCTCGGAGCGATCGGATGCGCTCGGTGAGCGCCGCGGGGATCATGCCGTCGGCATCCATCGCGATGTGCGCCACCTCGGCCTGGTACGACCGGAAGATTCCCATGGCGCCGACGTAGGAGGGCGACTCGGCGAGCACCACGTCGCCGGGATCGAGGAACAGCTTGGCGACGAGGTCGAGGGCCTGCTGCGAGCCCGTCGTGACGACGACATCGTCGACGCCCGCGCGGATACCCTCCAGCGCCATGATCTCGAGGATGTGCTCCCGCAGCTCGGGCGTGCCCTGCCCCGAGCCGTACTGCAGCGCCGAGGCCCCCCGATCGCGCATAACGCGGTCCATCGACGAGGTGATGGTCTCGAGCGGCAGGGCGGAGACGTAGGGCATGCCCCCGGCGAGCGAGACGACCTCGGGGCGTGAGGCGACCGCGAACAGCGCGCGCACTTCAGAGGCGCTGAGGCCCGAAGTGCGGGCCGCGTAGTGCCCGTACCAGGGGTCGAGGTTCGTACCCTCGCGGGAGATCGTCATGCTGTGCCCTTGTTCGCTGGTTGACGTGCCGCCGGTGCGGAGCGACGCGGCGGCCGATCCCCCAGAGCACGTGCGATCAAGAATACGGGCCGAACGCCCAGAAGCCCGCCCCCGCATCGGGGGACGGGCTTCTCAGCAGAGCCTGCTCAGGCCAGGAACTCGGCCAGGTCGGCTTCGAGAGCGGGCTTCGGCTTCGCGCCGATGACCGTCTTCACGACCTCGCCGCCGCGGAAGACCTTCATCGCGGGGATCGAGGTGATCTGGTACTTCATGGCCGTCTCGGGGTTGGCGTCGACGTCGAGCTTGACGATCTCGAGCTTGTCGGGGTGCTCGGCCGCGATCGCGTCGAGGATCGGCGAGACGGCACGGCACGGGCCGCACCACTCCGCCCAGAAGTCGACCATGATCGTCTTCTCGTTCTTCAGCACCTCGGCCTCGAAAGTGGCGTCGGTCACAGCGCGCGTGCTCATGGGTTCTCCTTGATTCAGGTGGTCGGATCAGGCCGACGCAGCGGCCGCGGCGCGGCTCGCGTCGTGAACGGTCTCGAGGTAGTGCTGGGCGTCGAGCGCGGCGACCGTGCCGCTGCCCGCCGCGGTGATCGCCTGCTTGTAGGTCGGGTCGACCACGTCACCCGCCGCGAAGACGCCCTCGACGCTCGTGCGCGACGAGCGGCCATCCACGGCGATGGTGCCCTGCTCGGTGAGCTCGAGCACGCCGTGCACGAGGTGGGTTCGCGGGTCGGCGCCGATCGCGACGAACACGCCCTGCACGTCGAGAGTGCTCTGCTCGCCCGTGACGGTGTCGACGAGGCCGATGCCCGTCACGAGGTCGGCGCCGAAGATCTGCTCGACGCGCGTGTTCATGACGAACTCGATCTTCTCGTCGGCCTTCGCGCGATCGAGCATGGCCGCCGAGGCTCGGAAGCTCTCGCTGCGGTGGATGAGATACACCTTGTCGACGAATCGAGTGAGGAACGTGGCCTCCTCCATCGCCGAGTCGCCGCCGCCGATCACCGCGACCGTCTTCTGGCGGAAGAACGCGCCGTCGCACGTCGCGCACCACGAGACGCCGTAGCCGCTCAGGCGCTCCTCGTCGGGCAGCCCGAGCTTGCGGTAGGCCGAGCCCGTCGCGTAGATGATGGCGTGAGCTTCGTGGCGATCACCGTTGCCGAGCGTCACGGCCTTGACCGGGCCCTCGAGCTCGAGCGACACGACATCGTCGTAGACGATCTCAGCACCGAAGCGCTCTGCCTGCTGCTGCATGCGGGTCATGAGCTCGGGGCCCATGATGCCCTCGGGGAAACCGGGAAAGTTCTCAACCTCGGTCGTCTTCATGAGCTCGCCGCCGAACTCGACCGAGCTCGCGATGACGAGGGGGGAGAGGTTGGCGCGGGCGGCGTAGATCGCGGCCGTGTAGCCCGCGGGGCCGGAGCCGATGATGATGACGTGGCGCATGGGATTCCTCACGATGTGGTCTGCCGGGCGTGCAACCCCCGACACGATCAGTAACCCAGCATAGGCCGCGGCTATTCCGTCCCCGGGGGAGTTCACGGGCCGTTCATCGGCCGAGACGGCCGCGCGCGAGCGCGAGCGCTGCGGTCGCCTCGGGCACCCGCATGGCGAGCAGCGCCCCCGCGTAGACCGCGATCATCGGCAGCCCGATGATCGCGATGCTGGCGGCTGCGCCGCCGACTGTGTCGCGGGCGAATCCGGTCTCGCCGACGGTGCCGAGTGACCACCCGATGAGCAGACCGACGAGCAGGGCGGCCGCCCCGGCGACGAGGAACTGGGTGGTGCGTCGGGCGATGAGGGCCGCATCCAGTGAGCCAACGCGTCGACGCAGCGCGACCCCGCCGATGATCATTTGGAAGAACGCGGCCGCGGAGGTTACGAGACCGATGCCCGGCACGATCCAGGCGACGGGCAGCAGGCTGCAGAACAGGGCGCCGATGATGAAGAACAGAGTGTGGGCCGCCTGCAGCCAGAAGGCCGTGCGCGTGTCATCGATCGCGTAGAACACCCGTTGCATGACGAAGTACACGCTGAACGGCACGAGGCCCACGACGAAGGCGATGAGCACGATCGCGATCTGGTCGATCGCCGTCGCGTCGAACACGCGACCGAACGGCACGGCGACGGCGATGAGACCGACCGTCGCGAGGGTCATGAAGAGGCTCGTGATCCGGATAGCTTCGTTCGTGTCGACGCGCACCGACTCGCGGTCGCCATCGCGCGCGTGGGTGCTCATACGCGTGAGGTAAGCGGTGACGAGCGAGACGACCACTACCGAGTGCGGCAGCATGAAGAGCAACCAGGCGGTGCGCATCACCATCAGCGAGGCGTCATCATCTGTCGCCGCGATCGACGCGACGCGCGTCTGCACGATGCCGCCCGCCTGCATCACGATGATCATCGCGAACACCCAGCCGGAGGCTCGGCCCGTGGCGCCCAGGCCCGCTCCGCGCCAACGGAAATCGGGGCGGTAGCGCAGTCCGGCGCGGCGCCAGAACAGCACGAGCACAAACGCCTGTGCGGCTACGCCGAGGGTGGCCGTGCCGCCCAGCACCGCGACCATGGCGGGGGTCCAGGCTGTCGCGTCTCTCACGTCGGCATCGAAGAGCAGCCCGAAGGCGATCATGCCCGCGATGGCCACGACGTTGTTGATGGCGGGCGCCCAGGTAAACGGCCCGAAGACGCGACGTGCGTTGAGCACCTCGCCGAAGAGCGTGTACAGGGCGTAGAAGAGAACTTGCGGCAGGCACCAGTAAGCGAACATGACGGCGAGAGAGATCTCATCGGGCGTGAACCCGCCTTCGCCCGAACCGTCGGCCGAGACCGTGTACACGCTGACGAGCAGGGGTGCCGCGAGGGTCGCGAGCACTCCCGCGACGAGGAACACCGTGATTCCGATCGTCACGAGTCGATTGATGAAGCGCTGTCCGCCGTCGTCGTCGACGCTTGCGCGCACGATCTGCGGCACCAGAACGGCGCTCAGCACACCGCCGGCGACGATCGCGTAGATGTTGTTGGGCAACTGGTTGGCGAGCGCGAAGGTGTTGGCCCCAGAGCCGGTTGCGCCGATAGTCGTGGTGAGCATGACAGCGCTGACGAACCCGAGCACGCGCGACACGATGGTGCCCGAGGCGAGCATGAGGCTCGCGCGGCGGATACTGCCGTCGCCGGTCGTCGTCACGCCTCCTCCGCCCGGCGCCGTCGGCGCTTGCGAATGTCGCGGGTGATGCCCACGGTGAGCAGGAGCACGAGCGCGATGGCCACGGCGATTGTGCCGGCCGTCTCCCACCCGGCCTGCAGGTTGAGTGCCACGCGGGTCGGCGAGCCGATGACGCGGCTCTCGGAATCTCGCACTGTCACGGTGATGTCGACCTGCCCGTTGGTCAGCGATTCGACGGGCACGAGCGCTCGCGTCTGCGACTGCGGCTCGACGAGTGTCTCGACGCGCGAGTCAACGACGCGCAGCTGGGCGGTGTCGGGCTCGACCCGCACGAACACCCGCACCGCGACATTGAGATCGTTCTGTACGGTGACCGGCAGTGACGCGCGGTCGGCAAGCAGGGTGATCGCACTGCTCTCGACCACCTGCACCGACGACCGGAGCGCTACCGAGGAGGACACGAACCGCTGCAGCGCCTCGACGGACCGCTCGCCCCAGCCCAGGGAGAGAGCGGCGAGCAGCTCGAGACGACGAACATCGGTGATGGCCTCGGGGGTGACCGCGATGGTCGCGAACAGCCGGTCGTCGGCTTCTGCCGTCAGTGCCGCGCGGATCTCGTCGGCACGCTCGGGGTCGAGCGCTCGCTCGATGATCGCGCCGTCGACCGCGGGGCGGGCGAGCACCTCGGAGGCGGAGGTTCCCGTCGACCAGGGCAGGGCCACCGTCTGGGCGATCGTGTCGAGCAGGCGGTCGGAGCCGGCCAGGCGATCGCGTCCGAGCGCGATGAGGGCCGGGATGCCCGGCTGACCCTCAGCGCTCGCGGCGAGCAGTGCCGAGACGCGGGCCATCGCCCGATCGAAGCGCTGCTGCGAGACCGCGAGGCTGGCGTCGCGCGCCGCCGCGGAGAGCGCGTCATCCGCACGCAGCACGCGCACATCGGAGAGCTGCTGCACCGGATCGTCGTCAGCGAGCGATGAGCCCGGCGCGATGAGCACCGACGTGCCCTGCTCGGCGAGCACGGCGATGCTGTCGGCGGTGATCGCGCCGGACTCCGCCCAGGCTAGGCCCGCGATCGTGGTCGGCCAGGCGGAGAGCTCGTCGAGCGTGATCGACTGCTCGGGCGTGGGGCTGGGGCTCGGCGTCGCGTCGCCCTCGGTGCTGCCCGCGGTCGGCACGCCGGCGCCTTCCGGCAACGGCAGCGGGATCGACGCGGCTGAGATCGTCGCCACCGGATCAGCGTCAGCCCACGGCAGCAGCACGCTGTCGTTGGGCGCGGCCTCCAGCCGCGCGAGGAAGGCGACCGCTGACGCAGGCGCCTGATCGCCCAGCAGGCGGATCGAGGCGATGATGCGCGGGTCGATCGCGAGCAGCACCGGCCGGCCCGCCACGGCGTCGAGCGTGCGGCTGAGAGCTCCGGCCTCCCCGGTGTACCGCTCGAGCTGCTCGGCGGAGAGGACGGCGGCGGTCTCGCCGGGGGTGGTGATCGCGGCGACGAAGGTCGTGCTCGCGATGGGCACAGCCGCCGTGTCGGGAACCCAGACGACGGCGGTGCGATCGGTCACGACGGTGAGGCCGCCGCCCGTCTCGCCAGCCTCTGCACGCACGCTCGCGAGCCGCGGGCCGAAGGAGCCGCTCAGCACGGTGTCGCTCACGGGCACGATGAGATCGAGCACCGCGCTCGCACCCGGGTCGAGCGACGAGAGCGTGGCGGCGGCGACCGCGCGACCCTCGGAGCCGTCCTCGCCGCCGTCCGTTCCGGCCTCGAACCAGGCGGAGAGCTCGGCGGGGTCGACCGAGCGCGCACCGTCGATCGCGAGGGTGAGAGCGATCTCGCCCGTCGGCTGTCGGCTCGGGTTGCTGACGGTGACCCGGACGCTCAGGGGCTCGCCGGGGCGCACGACGCCGGTCGCCGAGGGGGCCGCGACGACATCGAGGGCGACCCCGTCGGTGTCGTCGGTCGTGACCGAGCGGGCGGCATCCGCCACCCCGGCCGCAGCGAGGGGATCGAGCAGGAGCCCGGCCCCGAGGGCGAGAGCGGTCAGGGCGGTGGCGAGCGTGCGGAGGGTCGGGCCGAGCGCGCGACGACCGCTTCGTTCCCGCTCGGCCGACATGGGGGAAGTCTAGACTCTGGTGACTATGGAGAGCGTGGCCGCGGCCGTCACCCGACTCGAGGCCCTCGCCGCAGCAGAACCGCTCGCCACGCTCGCTGAGCGATTCGCCGCCGCCGGCCACGAGCTCGCGCTCGTCGGAGGGCCGGTGCGCGACGCCTTCCTGGGCCGTGCGGTCAACGACCTCGACCTGGCCACCTCCGCGCGGCCCGACGAGATCATCCGCATCGTGAAGCCCGTCGCCGACGCGCACTGGGACATCGGGCGGGCCTTCGGCACGATCGGCGCACGGCTCGGTGAGCACACCGTCGAGATCACGACCTACCGCGCCGACGCGTACTCCCCCGACTCGCGCAAGCCCGAGGTCGCGTTCGGCGACACGCTCGAGGGCGACCTCATCCGTCGCGACTTCACGATCAATGCGATGGCACTGCGTCTTCCGGGCCGCACCCTCGTCGACCCCTCGGGTGGTCTGGACGACCTGTTCGCCCGCCGGCTCATGACGCCCGGCAGCCCCGACGACTCGTTCGGCGACGACCCGTTGCGCATGCTGCGCGCCGCCCGGTTCGCGGCGCAGCTCGAGGTCGACCTCGATCCGGCGGTCGTCGAGGCGATGGGGCGGATGCGCGACCGCTTGTCGATCATCTCTGCCGAGCGGATGCGCGATGAGCTCGTCAAGCTGCTCTGCACCGCTTCGCCCCGCCGCGGGCTCACCCTGCTGGTCGACACGGGGCTCGCGGAGCTCGTCGTGCCCGAGCTTCCGGCCCTGCGGCTCGAGGTCGACGAGCACGCTCACCACAAGGATGTCTACGAGCACTCGCTCACGGTGCTCGAGCAGGCGATCGAGCTCGAGGCCGCGCGCACCCCCGAGGCCTCCCCCGACGTCGTGCTGCGGCTGGCCGCCCTGCTGCACGACATCGGCAAGCCCGCGACGAAGCGCGTCGAACCGGGTGGCGCGGTGACCTTCCATCACCATGACGTCGTGGGCGCGAAGCTCGCCCGCAAGCGCCTGACCGCTCTGCGCTTCGACAAGGAGACCATCACCGCCGTCAGTCGTCTCATCGAGCTGCACCTGCGCTTCTTCGGCTACAGCGACGCGCCATGGACCGATTCCGGCGTGCGCCGCTACGTGCGCGACGCGGATGCTCTGCTCGAGCGCCTGCATATCCTCACCCGCGCCGATGTCACGACGCGCAACCGCCGCAAGGAGGCGCGGTTGCGCGGCGCGTACGACGAGCTGGAGCAGCGCATCGCCGCGCTCGCCGAGCAGGAGGAGCTGCAGGCGATCCGGCCCGACCTCGACGGCGAGCAGATCATGGCCCTGCTGGGCATCCGACCCGGCCCGGTCGTGGGGGAGGCCTACCGGTTCCTGCTCGAGCTGCGCCTCGACGCGGGACCGCTCGGCGCCGAGGAGGCCGAGCGCCGGCTGCGCGAGTGGTTCGCGCAGCGGTCGGGGTGACCGGACCTATGGTTTGAGTCGGGCTCCGCATCCGACTAGACTCTGCAGGTTGCCCCGCCGCTCTGGCGCGCGGGCGCACACGATGCCATAACCCTCCTGCTGCAGACCGTCTGCAGCCGTTCGAGTCCGAAGGAGGTGGGTGAGTCATGCATCAGTACGAATTGATGGTCATTCTCGACCCGGAGATCGATGAGCGCACTGTCGCTCCGAGCCTGGACAAGTTCCTCGGCGTGATCCGGAACGACGGCGGCACCATCGAGACCGTCGACATCTGGGGCCGTCGCCGGCTCGCTTACGAGATCAACAAGAAGACCGAGGGCATCTACGCCGTCGTCAACTTCACGGCGACCTCGGCCGCGACCCAGGAGCTCGATCGCCAGCTGAAGCTCAGCGAGGCGGTCATGCGCACGAAGGTGCTCCGCACCGAGGAGGCCGTGGCCCGCGCCGCGTCGATCGAGGCCGACAACACGGCCCGCGCCGAGTCGAAGGCCGCCCGCGCGGCCGTCGCGGCGTCGAAGGCCGCCGCGTCCGCCAAGGCAGCGGAGTAATCGTGGCCGGCGAGACGATCATCACCGTTGTCGGCAACCTCACCGCCGACCCCGAACTGCGGTACACGCAGAGCGGACTCGCCGTCGCGAACTTCACGATCGCCTCGACCCCTCGTTCGTTCGACCGCGCGTCGAACGAGTGGAAGGACGGCGAGGCCCTGTTCCTGCGCGCGAGCGTGTGGCGCGAGTTCGCCGAGCACGTCGCCTCGTCGCTGACGAAGGGCTCGCGCGTCATCGCGCAGGGTCGTCTGAAGCAGCGGTCGTACGAGACCAAAGAGGGCGAGAAGCGCACGACCATCGAGCTCGAGGTCGACGAGATCGGCCCGAGCCTGCGCTACGCGACCGCTGCGGTGACCCGCAGCGCGAGCAGCGCCGGCGGCGGCGCGATGGGAGGCCGCACCGGCGGCGCACCGATCGCCGACGAGCCCTGGGGCGCACCCGCTGCTGGCGGCGCACCCGCGGGCGGCGACGTCTGGAACACCCCCGGTTCGTTCTCGGACGACACCCCCTTCTGATCCGTTCAGCTCGCTGAGCGCACCACTTCTGAACATCCCGTAAGAAAAGGACAACCACATGGCTGGCAAGAGCAGCGGCGACCGCCGCAAGCCGCGCGGTGGCAAAGGCGCGAAGAACGCCGCTCCCGCTAAGGCGATCCGCGTCGGCGTCATCGACTACAAAGACGTCGCAACCCTCCGCAAGTTCATCTCGGAGCGCGGGAAGATCCGCGCCCGTCGCATCACCGGTGTCTCCGTGCAGGAGCAGCGCCTCATCGCCCGCGCCGTCAAGAACGCGCGCGAGATGGCCCTGCTGCCGTACGCGGGCGCGGGCCGATAGGAGCACCTGATGTCGAAGCTCATTCTCACGCAGGACGTCACCGGTCTCGGTGCCCCCGGCGATGTCGTCGAGGTCAAGAACGGGTACGCCCGCAACTACCTCATCCCCCAGGGTCTCGCCGTGGCATGGAGCCGCGGGGGCGAGAAGCAGGTCGACTCGATCAAGGCGGCGCGCGCGGCGCGCGAGCACGCCACGATCGAGGAGGCCCTCGACCTCAAGGCGCGCCTCGAGGCGAACCCCGTGACGCTCGCCGTCAAGGCGGGCTCCGAGGGCCGGCTGTTCGGCTCGGTCAAGACCGGTGACGTCGCCGACGCGGTCGCGGCCGCCGGCCTCGGCTCGATCGACAAGCGCCTGCTCGAGCTCGTCGCGCCCATCAAGGGTCTTGGCCAGCACGAGGCGATCCTCAAGCTGCGCGACGGTGTCGTCGCGACCATCACCATCACGGTCGTGGCCGCGAAGTAGGCGTTCGCAGCACTCGAAAGCGGTACTCGCGCCTCGGCGCGGGTACCGCTTTCTGCATCCCTGTGTCAAGGGGTAGACGGCGTGTTCGTCCACAGCTCCTCACCCTCATTCTCGAAGTCTCAGGGGCCGGTTGAACCCTCTTTCTCCACACCGGGTGTGGGGAGAATAACCCCTGGTCAGAAGAACTATCGACGAGAATCCAATGGGGAAGTGCACAGGCGTTTCCACACGTTGCTCACATCGCCGACGGCGTTTCTCCGCACGAATCCACAGAGTTATCCACAGGGGTGATTTGAGGGTGGATGCGCCGGGTTCCTAGGGTGAACCGTCACGCCGTCGGCATCGCCGGGCGCGTCGCACCGACGATCGTCGGAGGTCGGCGGTAGACCTGACTGACGAGCACCGGGGAAGGGGGCCGATCATGTCGATCGCACACATCTCGGCGGCACCCGACACCCGGGCGCCCTCCGATGCGCGCACCCACGATCGCGTCCCTCCGCACGACCTGCTCGCCGAGCAGAGCGCTCTCGGCGGCATGCTCCTGAGCAAAGACGCTGTCGCCGACGTCATCGAAAGCGTGCGCGGCATCGACTTCTACATCCCTAAGCACGAGGTGATCTTCGAGGCGATCCTCACCCTCTACTCGCATGGCGAGCCGACCGACGTCATCGCGGTGACCGACGAGCTGACGAAGTCGGGCGCGCTCAGCCGTGCGGGCGGCGCCGACTACCTGCACACGCTCACGGCGATCGTGCCGACCGCCGCGAACGCCGGCTACTACGCCTCCCTCGTCGCCGAGAAGGCGGTGCTGCGGCGCCTCGTCGAGGCCGGAACGCGCATCGTGCAGATGGGCTACGCCTCCGAGGGCGAGGTCACCGACCTCGTCAACAACGCCCAGGCCGAGATCTACCAGGTCGCGGGCGGCGTCGAGGCCGAAGACTTCATCCCCCTCACCGAGGCCGTCACGACGGCGATCGACGAGATCGAGGCGGCGAAGGGCCGCGACGGCCAGATGACGGGCGTGCCCACGGGCTTCCATGACCTCGATGCCCTGACCAACGGCCTCCACCCTGGTCAGTTGGTGCTCGTCGCCGCTCGGCCGGCGCTCGGCAAGTCGACGCTCGCGCTCGACTTCGCCCGGGCCGCCGCCATCAAGCACGACATGCCCACGATCATCTTTTCGCTCGAGATGGGCCGCAGCGAGATCGCCATGCGTCTGCTCTCGGCCGAGGCCTCGGTGCCGCTGCAGGCGATGCGCAAGGGCACGGTCGACGCTCGCGACTGGACGACGATCGCGGCGACGCGCGGGCGCATCAACGACGCCCCGCTCTACATCGACGACAGCCCCAACATGACCCTCGTCGAGATCCGTGCCAAGTGCCGCCGGCTCAAGCAGAAGGTCGGCCTGAAGATGGTGATCATCGACTACCTGCAGCTCATGACGAGCGGCAAGCGCGTCGAGAGCCGCCAGCAGGAGGTCAGCGAGTTCTCGCGTGCCCTCAAGCTCATGGCCAAAGAGCTGCAGGTTCCGGTCGTGGCGCTCTCGCAGCTCAACCGCGGTCCTGAGCAGCGCGCCGACAAGAAGCCGGCGCTGAGCGACCTGCGTGAGTCGGGCTCGCTCGAGCAGGACGCCGACATGGTGATCCTGCTGCACCGCGAGAGCGCGTACGAGAAGGAGAACCCGCGCGCGGGCGAGGCCGACTTCATCGTCGCCAAGCACCGCAACGGCCCGACCGACACGATCACCGTCGGTTTCCACGGGCACTTCTCGCGCTTCGCGGATATGCCGCGCATCTAGACGTGCGATCGAGAGGCCCGGCGGACCGGGCCCCAGGATGCACTCGGGCGGTCGGCCGTACGATGTCGGCATGACCTCCGAGCCCTCGACCCCGGAGCGGGACGCCCCGGATGCTCCGGCGACTCCCTCCCCGTGGGCGGCCCCCCTGCTCCGCGCCGTTCCCGCACTCGTCGTGGGGCTCGCGATCACCTTCACGGCCGACCACTCCCCCGCGCTCGGGCTGATCATGCTCGCCGGGTTCGGTCTCGCCACGGCGGTCGTGCTCGTGCTCTCGAGCGTGCGGATGCGGCCGCTCGAGCCGCTGCGCCCGCTGCACCGCGGGCTGGCGATCATCGCGGGCCTCGCGGGTGCCCTCGCCCTCGTCGTGCTGACCTCCGGCGGGGCGGGCCTCGCGCTGCTGCTGCTGCTCATCGGCGGGTACGCCGTGCTCGCGGGCGCGCTCGAGCTCGTGTGGGGCATCCGGCACCGCGACCGCAGCCCGCTCGCCCGCGATGCCGTCGTCATCGGCGTCGGCACGCTGGCTCTCGCAATCGTTCTCGCGCTCGTCGGCGATCCGGTGAGCGCCGTCGGCTTCTTCGGCGCCTACGCCGTCGTGCTCGGCATCTTCCTGCTCATCGCCGGCCTCAGCCTGAAGTGGTCGACCCCCCTGAAAGAGAGCGCCGCCTCATGACCGAACCCCGCTCGCGCATCACCCTGCGGCCTGGCGAGCTCGTCGGCCTCGCCGCCCTGGTGGCCGTGTTCGTCGGCCTCATCACCCTCATGGTCACGCGCGACCTGATCCTCTCGCTCATCGTCTTCGGGGCGACCTTCGTGCTCGATCTCGTGACCCTCGCGATGCTCATGCTCGCGGTCACGCCCAATAAGCCGGCCGACGGTGAGCGCCCGCCGGAGACCCTGAACGACTGAGCCGGGCGCGCCGCGGCTACCGCTCGTCGAGGGCCGGGTCGATGTAGTCGACCAGCCGTGCGGCCGCGCCGACGTAGCCCTGCGGGCTGAGGGCCACGAGCCGGGCCTTCGCCTCGGCGGAGATGTCGAGGCCGTCGACGAAGGATCGCAGATCATCGCCGCTGATGCGGTGACCCCGGGTGAGCTCCTTGAGCATCGCGTAGGGGTCGGCGATCGAGCTGCGGCCCGCGGTGACCTCGGCGCGGATCACCGTCTGGATCGCCTCGCCGAGCACCTCCCAGTTGCCGTCCAGATCGCGAGCCAGGGAATCCGGATCGATCGCGATCTCCCCGAGGCCCTTGCTGATGTTGTCGAGCGCGAGCAGCGAGTGGCCCAGGGCGACACCGACGTTGCGCTGCGTCGTCGAATCGGTGAGATCGCGCTGGAGCCGCGAGGTCACGAGCGTCGCGGCCAACGAGTCGAGCAGAGCGCTGGCCAGCTCGAGGTTCGCCTCGGCGTTCTCGAACCGGATCGGATTGATCTTGTGGGGCATGGTCGACGACCCGGTCGCGCCGGGCTGCGGGATCTGCCGGAAGTAGCCCATCGAGATGTAGCTCCACACGTCGGTGCACAGGTTGTGCAGCACGCGCCCGACGTGGCTGATGCGCTGGTAGAGCTGGGCCTGCCAGTCGTGCGACTCGATCTGGGTGGTGAGCGGGTTCCAGGTGAGGCCGAGCCCCGTGACGAAGTCGCGGGATGCGCTGATCCAGTCGTGGTCGGGATCAGCGGCGAGGTGCGCCGAGAAGGTGCCGGTCGCGCCGGAGAACTTGCCCCGGTACTCGACCTCGTCGACCGAGGCGAGCAGCAGCTCGAGACGGTGCACCGTGACGGCGAGCTCCTTGCCCATCGTCGTGGGGGTGGCCGGTTGGCCGTGCGTGTGGGCGAGCATCGGTTGGTCGCGCAGCTCGAGGGCGAGCGTGCGCAGGGTCTCGACGAGCGAGCGGGCGCGGGGCATCCACACGTCGCGCACGGCCGCGCGGATGGTGAGGGCGTAGGCGAGGTTGTTGATGTCTTCGCTCGTGCAGGCGAAGTGCGTGAGCTCGGCGATCTCGGTGAGGCCGAGCGCGGCGAGCTTGTCGCGCACGAGGTATTCGACGGCCTTGACGTCGTGCCGCGTGACGGCCTCCCGGCGGGCGAGGTCGGCGATGTCGTCGTCGCCGAACTCGGTGACGATCGCCCGCAGCTGGCGTGCCTCGTCGGCGGTGAGCCGCCGTGAGCCGAAGAGCTCGGCGTCGGTGAGGTGGATGAGCCACTCGACCTCGACTTGAATGCGCGCGCGGTTGAGCCCCGCCTCGCTGAGGTGCTCGCCGAGTGCGGCGACCTGGGCTTGGTAGCGCCCGTCGAGCGGGCTGAGGGGCTGGATGCTGAGCGGGCTCATGAGACGACTCCCTGTCGTATGCCGGGTTCGAGTTGGCGGAAGAGCGCGAGGCACGACCGCTCGATCATGCCGAGCACGGCGTCGAACATCGCCGCGTCGGAGTAGTAGGGGTCGGGCACGTCGAGCGCACCGCCGGCATCGGGGTCGAAGCTCAGCAGCAGGTGCACCTTCGCGCGCGCGTCGTCGTCGGGCGCCCACGATTTGAGGATGCGCTCGTGCGTGCGGTCGAACGCGATGATCAGGTCGAGGCTCTCGAACCAGCCCACGTCGAACTGACGAGCACGGTGCCCGCCGCCGTCGTAGCCTCGTGCCTGCAGTGCGCCGACCGTGCGCGGGTCGCTGCTCTCCCCCACAGGCCACTCCCCCGTGCCGGCCGAGTGCACGCTCACCTGCTGCTCCCAGCCGCGCGCACGGATCAGCTCGCGGAAGACGGCCTCCGCCATGGGCGACCGGCAGATGTTGCCCGTGCAGACGAAGCAGATGCGGAACATGCCGGGTGCATCGAGGACCCGGTCGAAGCTCATGCCCCCATTGTGTCCCAGTTCCCCCTCCTCCACACCCGGCCGCCCGGCCCCCCGGCACCCCCGTCACCTCGTCCGAGCAGGGCCGCGCGCGCGGTCGCGGCACGATCGGGGCGAGGGATGCGGCGCCGCCGCGGAGAGGAGCCTCGCGTGCTCGACACCACGGTCGCATGCCTCCCCCCGGGCTCCGGGGGCGATCCGGCCGGTGAGTTCCGCCGTCAGGCCGTGCTCGTCGACGACCTCCGTCTCCGGCTCGACGACATCGTGCGGGCCCTTCCGAGCGACGATGCGCTCGCGGGGTGGTGGGGCCCTGCGCGGGATGCCCTCCAGGGCGCGATCGATCTCGAACGGGCCCGGCTGGGGCGGGAGGCCGCGCGACTCGACGGCGTGCGCATCCAGCTGCAGGCGGCGGCCGCCGCGGCGCCCGGCCTCGGGGGCGCCTCGTCGTGACCGGGGGTCTCGCCGTCGGTGTGGGTGCGGGGGTCGCTCTCGACGAGATCGAGCGGCTGGCGCGCGCCCTGCAGGCGGCGGCGCAGCAGTGCCACGAGGTGGCGATCCGCATCCCCCCGCTGCGCACCGGGGAGAGCGCCGGACGCGACGCCGACCTCTGGGAGGTGCAGGGATCGGTGAACCGATCGATCGAGCAGCTGGGGGCGCTCTCGGGAGCGCTGCGCACGGCCGCGGGTCTCTACGACACCGCCGAGCGGACAGCGGCGCGCTCCGTCGAAGTGCTCGCAGCGCAGTTCGCCGCGGCCGCGGGCCTCGTGCTCTCACGGCTCGGCGCGCTGCTGCTGCCCTCGCTGCTCTCGGCCGCGGGCAGGGTCGCCCTCGTGTGGGGGCTCGTTCCCGACGAGCATCGGGAGACGGCGATGGCCGCCATCGCTCCCGCCCTCGCCCCGCTGCTGAGCGAGAGCCGCGTCATCGAGGTGCTGCGCGTCGCACTGTCGCTCGCCGACGATGTTGCTCTCGGCACGGTCGGCGTGCCGCCCGTTCTGGCGGGCGTCGTCGGCGAGACGGGCCTCGGGCTCTCGGGCATCGATACCGCGGCGCTCGCCGTCGCGGCGCTCGCCTCGGCGGCCGGGGCAAGCGGCACCGCCCCCGTGCGCGTCGATCGCGCGGGCAGCGACCTGCGCCGCGGTGGTGAGAGCCGGCCGGTGATCGCACCGGGCTCGCTCGCCGACCGCGTCGCACGCATCCCCGAGCCCTCGGCGCCCATCGTCATCGAGCGCTACACGCTGCCCGACGGCCGGGAGCACGTCGAGGTGTACATCGCCGGCACGGACGCGCAGGCGCCGATGGGCGGCGAGCAGCCGTGGGACATGTCGAGCAACGTGGCGATCATCGCCGGGGCCGACTCCTCATCGATCCAGGCCGTGCGCGCGGCGCTCGCTGCCGACGGCGTCACGAGCGAGACCTCGATCGTCTTCACCGGGTACTCGCAAGGCGGGGCGATCGCGACCGTGCTTGCCGAGTCGGGCGACTTCCGCACGACGGGGCTCGTCACGGTCGGCGCACCGAGCGGCGGGCTGCCCGTGCAGGGCGACTACCCGGCGATCGTGATCGAGCATCGGGAGGACCTCGTTCCGGTGCTGTCGGGCATCCGGCGCGACACGACCGCCGTCATCGTGCGCGGCGACGCGTTCGCGGGAGGCGAGGCGCCCGCAGGCATGCTGCCGGCGCACGAGATCGAGCGGTACCGGAGCACCGCGTCCGCCGCCGATGCGCACGTCAGCGCGGTGCTGCGCGCCGCCATCGATGCACTGCCGGCGCCCGGCGCGGCGGGCACGAGCAGCGCCTACACGGCGACGCGCATCCCGCGCCCGACTGGCGGGTGACGCTCGCCCGCCGGGTCAGCTGCGCTTGCGGCCGACGAACGGCCGCAGCAGCACGCCGATGAGCCAGCTCAGCAGGCCGAGCACGACGGCTCCGAGCACGCCCCACCAGAAGCCGTCGACCGTGAGGCCGAAGCCGAGCAGGCTCGAGATCCACGCCACGAGCAGCAGCAGCAACCCGTTGACGATGAGCGCGATGAGGCCCAGCGTCAAGATGTAGAGCGGGAACGCCACGATGCGGATCGTGTTGCCGATGATCGAGTTCACGAGACCGAAGATGCCGCCCACGAGCAGGTAGGTGAGCACGAGCGCGACCGTATCGCCCTCGGCACCGTACGACACCACCTTCACCCCCTCGACGATGAGCGTCGTCAGCCACAGCGCGATGGTGTTGATGATCAGGCGGATCAGGAAGCGTCCCATGCGACAACTATGCACGCGTCGTCGCAGACCCGGCAATCGAACGGCGGGCGAACGGCGGTCGCGCAGCGGGCGGCCCTCGGGGCCGACGTAGGCTGAGAGGGTGACCGAGACCCCCGCGAACCCCGTGCGCCTGCGCCCGGAGATCGTCTCGCTGCCCGCCTACAAGCAGGGGCGGGCGGCGTCGTCCGAGGCCTTCAAGCTCTCCAGCAACGAGAACCCGTTCCCCCCGCATCCCGCCGTGCTCGCGGCGATCCGCGATCTCGACATCAACCGCTATCCGGATGCCACGGCTCTCGTCGTGCGCGAACGCTTGGCCGAGCGGCACGGAGTGACCCCCGACGAGATCATCGTCGGGGCCGGATCCGTCGCGCTGCTCGCGCAGCTCATCAGCGCCGCGGCCACCGTCGGCGACGAGGTCGTATTCGCCTGGCGCAGCTTCGAGGCGTACCCCGGGCTCGTGACGGTCGCGGGGGCGACGAGCGTGCGCGTGCCGCTCACCCACGATGCGCGGCACGATCTGCCCGCCATGGCGGCCGCGGTGACCCACCGCACCCGCGCCGTCATCGTGTGCACGCCCAACAATCCCACCGGCACCGTGGTCACGGCCGCAGAGTTCGACGACTTCATGGCCGCGGTGCCGAGTGACCTCCTGGTCATCCTCGACGAGGCCTACGCCGAGTTCATCGACGACCCGGCGGCCGTCGACGGCGCGCAGCTCGTGCGGCGCTACCCCAACCTCGTGATCCTGCGCACCTTCTCGAAGGCCTACGGGCTCGCCGGTCTGCGCGTCGGATACGCGATCGGTCCGGTCGCGGTGCTCGACGCCGCGCGCAGCACGGCGATCCCGCTCAGCGTGACCGAGGCCGCGCAACGCGCCGTCCTCGCGGCGATGCAGGTCGAGCCCGAGCTGATCGCGCGCGTGCGCGAGCTCGCGGTGCGGCGCGACGCGGTGCAGGAGGCGCTGCGGGAGCAGGGGTGGCCCCTGCCGGTGTCGCAGGGCAACTTCGTCTGGCTGCCGACCGGGCCGGCTACGGCCGCCGCGGGCGAGGCCTTCGCCGCGGCCGGGATCGTCGCACGCGTGTTCCCTCCGGAGGGCATCCGCGTCTCGATCGGCGAGGCCGAGTCTGTGGAATCTCTGCTGGCCGTCGCGGGCGAGGTTGTCCGAACCCTCTGACCAGCGGCCGCACCACCGGGCCTAGAGTGGAATCCATGTCGTACACCCCGGACACGCTGCAGCTGCTCGCGCCCGACGGAACGCGGGTCGCGAGCGACGCCACCGAGGCCTACCTGCCCTACGTGGATGCTCTGACCGAGCAGCAGCTGCGCGAGTTCTACCGCACCATGCGTGTGATGCGCCGCTTCGATATCGAGGCCGGCAACCTGCAGCGCCAGGGCCAGCTCGCCCTCTGGATCCCGAGCCTCGGCCAGGAGGGCGCTCAGGTCGGCTCGGGTTTCGCGGCCCGGGCGCACGACCACATCTTCCCCGCCTACCGCGAACACACGGTCGGGCACATCCGTGGCCTCGACGTCGTGCAGATCATCAAGATGCTGCGCGGTCTCACGCACGGCGGGTGGAACCCCGCCGAGACCGGCAACTTCCACCTGTACACGCTCGTGATCGGCGCACAGACCCTGCACGCGACGGGCTACGCGATGGGCGTGATGTTCGACGGTCTCGTCGGCACGGGCGATGCGGAGACAGACACCGCCGTGCTCGTGTACTTCGGCGACGGCGCGACGAGTCAGGGCGACGTCAACGAGGCCCTCGTCTTCGCGCAGAGTTACCAGACGCCCCAGGTGTTTTTCCTGCAGAACAACCACTGGGCGATCTCGGTGCCGGTGCGCGTGCAGTCGCGCACGCCGCTCTTCCACCGCCCGCGCGGCTTCGGAATTCCCAGCGTGCAGATCGATGGCAACGACGTGCTCATGAGCTTCGCCGCGACGGCGGCGAGCCTCGACGCCGCGCGCGCCGGTGAGGGCCCGCAGTTCATCGAGGCCCTGACCTACCGCATGGGTGCGCACACCACGAGCGACGATCCGACGAAGTACCGCGACGACGACGAGCTGCACTACTGGCAGGAGCGCGACCCGATCGCCCGGTTCGAGACCTACCTGCGCGGGCTCGGCGAGAGCGAGGCTTTCTTCACCGAGGTGCACGACGAGGCCGAGCAGTTCGCCTCCGAGGCGCGCGCTCGCACGCTCGCCCTCGAACCGCCGCCCGCGGAGTCGATGTTCGCGCACGTCTACAGCCAGCCGCATCCGGTCATGGATGCTCAGCGCCAGGCGCTCGCCGACTACGAGGCCTCGTTCGAGGGGGGTGCCTCATGACGGTCGAGACCCTGACCATGGCCAAGGCCCTCACGCTCGGCCTCGCCGCCGCGATGCAGGCTGACGAGAAGGTCATTCTCATGGGGGAGGACATCGGGCCGCTCGGCGGCGTGTTCCGCGTGACCGAGGGGCTGCAGCAGCAGTTCGGTGCGCACCGCGTGCTCGACACCCCGCTCGCCGAGTCGGGCATCGTGGGCACGGCGATCGGCCTCGCGATGCGCGGGTACCGGCCCGTCGTCGAGATCCAGTTCGACGGCTTCCTCGTCCCGGCCTTCGACCAGATCACCACGCAGCTCGCGAAGCTCACGGCACGCCACGAGGGCGCGCTGCAGCTGCCCGTCGTCATCCGCGTGCCCTATGGCGGGCACATCGGAGCGGTCGAGCACCACCAGGAGAGCCCCGAGGCCTACTTCGCCCACACCGCCGGCCTGCGCCTCGTGAGCCCCGCGACGCCGCACGACGCCTACTGGATGATCCAGCAGGCGATCGCGAGCACCGACCCCGTCATGTTCTTCGAGCCGAAGAGCCGCTACTGGCCGAAGGGCGAGGTCGACCTCGCGTCGGCGGGCGCCGAGCTGCATGCCTCGCGCATCGTGCGCGCGGGCACCGACGTCACCGTCGTCGGGCACGGCGCGATGGTGAGCATGCTGCTGGATGCCGCCGAGGTCGCCGCCGAGGAGGGCACGAGCATCGAGGTCGTCGACCTGCGCTCGCTCTCGCCGATCGACTACGGCCCGCTGCTCGACTCGGTGCGGCGCACCGGTCGCCTCGTCGTCGCCCAGGAAGCGCCTGGCTCGGTGAGCATCGGCTCGGAGATCGCGGCGACCGTGACCGAGAAGGCGTTCTACTCGCTCGAAGCCCCCGTGCTGCGCGTGAGCGGCTACGACACCCCGTTCCCCCCTGCCAAGCTCGAGGGCGCGTACCTGCCCGACGTCGACCGCATCCTGCACGCGGTCGACCGCGCGCTGGCCTACTGAACGCACTGGAGGAATCGTGAGCATCTCCGAGTTCCCGCTCCCCGATGTCGGGGAGGGCCTGACCGAGGCCGAGATCGTGTCGTGGCGCGTCAAGCCGGGCGACACTGTCACCATCAACCAGGTGCTCGTCGAGATCGAGACGGCCAAGTCGCTCGTCGAGCTGCCCTCCCCCTTCGCGGGCACGGTCGACGCGCTGCTCGTCGAGGAGGGGCAGACGGTCGAGGTCGGCACGCCGATCATCACGGTGCGGGGGGATGCGGCGGGCCAGCCCTCAGACGCGACCGATCCCGGCGTCGCCGACACCGCATCCAGCATCGCCAGCGAGGCGGAGGCCGAGAAGCCCGGCGCCGTTCTCGTGGGCTACGGGGCCAAGGGCCACGTCGCCTCGCGCCGCACCCGCGGTCGCACCGCGGCCCCCGCGGCCGCCGCTCCGGCCGTCGCACCGCGCCTCAGCTCGGTGCCCGCCGCCGAGTCAGGCCCCGTCATCGCCAAGCCGCCGATCCGCAAGCTCGCGAAAGATCTCGACGTCGACCTCACCGCTGTCACGGCCACGGGTCTCGCGGGCGAGATCACGCGCGACGACGTCATCCGGCACGCGCAGCAGGCGAGCGTCTTCCGCAACATCCAGACGCCCGCCTGGCCCAACGAGCGCGAAGACCGCATCCCCGTGAAGGGTGTGCGCAAGGCGATCGCCGCGGGCATGGTGAAGAGCGCGTTCAGCGCCCCCCACGTGAGCGTGTTCGTCGACGTCGACGCGACCCGCACGATGGAGTTCGTCAAGCGCCTCAAAGCCAGCCCCGACTTCGCGGGCATCAAGGTGTCGCCGCTGCTGATCATGGCGAAGGCGATGATGTGGGCCGTGCGCCGCAACCCCACGGTGAACTCGACGTGGACCGACACCGAGATCATCGTGCACCACTTCGTCAACTTCGGATTCGCCGCGGCGACGCCCCGCGGCCTCGTGGTGCCGAACATCAAGAACGCGCAAGACCTCAGCCTGCGCGAGCTCGCCCAGGCCATTGAGGCGATGACGATCACGGCGCGCGACGGCAAGCTGCAGCCCGCCGACATGGCCGACGGCACGATCACGATCACGAACATCGGCGTCTTCGGCATGGATACCGGCACGCCGATCTTGAACCCCGGCGAGGTCGCGATCGTCGCGCTCGGCACCATCAAGCAGAAGCCCTGGGTCGTCGACGGCGAGGTGCGGCCGCGTTTCGTCACGACGCTCGGCGCCTCGTTCGACCACCGCGTGGTCGACGGCGACGTGGCGAGCCGGTTCTTGGCCGACGTCGCGAGCGTCATCGAAGAGCCCGCGCTGCTGCTCGACTAGCGCGCGCCGCCCGAGGCGCGCGTGCTCCTGCCGGCAGCCCGTCAGGGCTCGAGCGGCTCCAGGATGACGACGGGGATCTCGCGCGCCGTCTTGCGCTGGTACTCGGCGTAGCCGCGGTACGCCGCTACCGCGAGGGGCCACAGCCGCGCGCGCTCCTCCGGCTCGGCGGTGCGCGCTCGATAGGGGCGGGGATGCTCGCCGACCCTCGCCACCTGCACGGCCGGCTCCGCCACGAGGTTGAGGTACCACGCGGGCTGCAGGTCGTCGCCTCCCCGGCTCGCGATCACGATGAGCCGCTCGCCGTGCGGGCCCGGCTCGCGATGCGGCACCGTGAGGATGGCCGTGCGCGGCTGCCCGCTCGAGCGCCCGGTGGTGGTCAGCTCGATGACGGGCATGCCGCCGAGCTGCCGGCCGAGGCGCCCGCCCGTGCGGCGCAGCAGCGCGCGGTGCAGCCCGGTCATGGTCAGCATCGCGCGGCGGTTCGACATGCCCGGAACGCTAGCCGGGCATCCTGAACCGCACCCGGCAGGGCACCGCGCCGGGCTTATTGAGAATCGTTTTGACAATCATTCTCGATAAGCCCTAGCATCGAGCCATGACCTCGACCCGCCGCGCTCTTCCCGCCCTGCTCGTCGCCTCCGCCGCCGGCCTCGCCCTTACCGGGTGCGCCGCGCCCGCGCCCGAGGCGACCGGACTCTCGATCGTCGCCTCGACGAACGTCTACGGCGACATCGCCGCCGCCATCGCCGGCGACCTCGCGACCGTCACGAGCATCATCGACTCGCCTGCGCAAGACCCGCACAGCTACGAGGCGAGCGCGCAGGATCAGCTCGCCATCGCGGGCGCCGACCTCGTCATCGAGAACGGCGGCGGCTACGACCCCTTCATCGACCTGCTCGTCGAGGGCTCGGGCACGAGCGCTGTCGTCGTCTCGGCGTCCGCGGTCGCTGGCCTGGAGGAGGACGCGCACTCGGAGGAGGAGGCGCACTCGGAGGAGGAAGCCCATTCCGAGGACGAGGCGCACTCGGAGGAGGACGGCCACAGCCACCTCGAGGGTGCCAACGAGCACGTGTGGTACGACGTGCACGTCATGGGCGATGTCGCCGCCGCGATCACGGCCGAGCTCGCCGAGCTCGACGCCGCGAACGCCGCCACCTACGAGCAGAACCTCGCCGCGTGGACCAGCGAGCTCGAGGCCCTCGAGGCCGAGCTCGACGCCGCTGCGGCTGAGCTCGGCGGCGGCACGGTCGCCGCGACCGAGCCCGTGCCCGCCTACCTGCTCGCCGAGCTCGGCTTCTCCAACGAGACCCCCGAGGAGTTCCTCGAGGCCATCGAGGAGGGCGCCGACGTTCCGCCGCTCGCGCTCCAGCAGACCCTCGACCTCATCGCTTCGGGCGAGGTGCGCCTGCTCGCCTACAACGAGCAGACCGCGAGCCCCGAGACCGAGCGGGTGCGCGAGGCGGCCGAGGCGGCGGGCATCCCCGTGGTCTCATTCGTCGAAACCCTGCCCGACGGGGAAGACTACGTCTCGTGGATGCGCGCGAACATCGAAGCGGTCGTGGGAGCCGTGACCCCGGCGTGACGCCGTCGACCAGCTCGACCGACCCCGCCGCGGTGCTCAGCATCCGCGGCGGGGCGCTCGGCTTCGGCGACCGCGAGCTCTGGAGCGGTCTCGACCTGGAGGTGCGCCCCGGCGAGTTCATCGCCGTGCTCGGCGGCAACGGCACGGGCAAGACGAGCCTGCTGCGCGCCATGCTCGGCGAGCAGAAGCTCGATGCGGGCGAGGTGCTCGTCGACGGGCATCCGGCGCATCGCGGTCACCGGCGCATCGGCTACATTCCGCAGCAGAAGATCGTGGCACCGGGAACCCCCCTGCGCGGGCGCGACCTCGTGATGCTGGGCGTCAACGGTCACCGGTACGGCCCGCCGATCACGCGGCGCGCCGATCGCGAGCGAGTGGATGCCCTGCTCGCCTCCGTCGGAGCCGTCGACTACGCCGACCGGCCGCTCGGCAGCCTCTCGGGCGGCGAGCAGCAGCGCCTGCGCGTGGCCCAGTCGCTCGCGGACGACCCGACCCTGCTGCTGTGCGACGAGCCGCTCATGAGCCTCGACCTGCACCACCAACGGGCGGTGAGCGAACTCATCGACCGCCGACGCCGTGAGCACGGCACGGCCGTGGTCTTCGTCACGCACGACGTCAACCCCGTGCTCCGCATGGTCGACCGCGTGCTCTACCTCGCCCACGGCCGGTTCACGATCGGCACCCCCGACGAGGTGCTGCGCGACGACGTGCTCAGCCGCCTGTATGGCACGACGGTCGAGGTCATCCGCTCGCGCGGCCGGGTCATCGTCGTCGGTGTTCCCGATGACGAGCACCACCACGAGGTCATCGCATGATCGGCGTCGACTGGGCGACCTACGTGCAGCTGCTCGCGCTCGTGCAGAACTCGATCATCGCCGCGGCGGTGCTGGGAATCGTCGGCGGGCTCATCGGGGTCTTCGTCATGCAGCGCGACATGGCCTTCGCCGTGCACGGCATCAGCGAGCTGTCGTTCGCGGGGGCCGCCGCCGCACTGCTGCTCGGCCTCAACATCGTTGCCGGGTCGATCGTCGGCTCGCTCATCGCTGCGGGCCTCATCGGTGTGCTCGGCACCAAGGCGCGCGACCGCAACTCGATCATCGGTGTGCTCATGCCGTTCGGGCTGGGCCTCGGCATCCTCTTCCTCGCCCTGTACCCCGGGCGCAGCGGCAATAAGTTCGGCCTGCTGACCGGCCAGATCATCAGCGTCGACCTGCCCCAACTGGGCCTGCTGCTCGGCATCAGCATCGTCGTGCTCGTCGCCCTGCTCGTGGTTTGGCGCCCCCTGACCTTCGACAGCCTCGACCCCGAGGTGGCGAGCGCCCGCGGCGTGCCGGGCCGCGCGCTGAGCATCGTCTTCATGACCCTGCTCGGCCTCACGGTCGCCGTCTCGGTGCAGATCATCGGGGCGCTTCTCGTGCTCGCGTTGCTCGTGACACCCGCCGCGGCCGCGTTGCGCGTGTCGTCGTCGCCCGTGCTCGTGCCGGTGCTCAGCATGGCGTTCGGTCTCGTCTCGGCCGTCGGCGGAATCCTCCTGGCCCTCGGCGGCTCGCTGCCGATCAGCCCCTACATCACGACCATCTCGTTCGCGATCTACCTCGTCTGCCGGTTGCTGGGGTCTCGTCAGAAGGTCGCTCGATGAAGCGCAACACCTGGCAGCGCGAGGCGGTGCGTGCGGCGCTCGCCGAGCGCGAGGGCTTCGTGAGCGCGCAAGCGCTGTATGCGGCCTTGAAGGATGCGGGCTCGAGCATCGGCCTCGCCACGGTGTACCGCGCCCTCGCCGATCTGGCCGAGGAGGGCGATGCCGACGCGCTGCAGCAGGAAGGCGAAGCGCTCTACCGCGCGTGCACTCCCGGTAGCCACCATCACCACCTCATCTGCCGGACCTGCGGGCTCACCGTCGAGATCGAGGCGCGCGCGGTCGAGGAGTGGGCGCGGCAGATTGCGGCTCAGCACGGCTTCACGCGCGCCGAGCACGTCGTCGACGTGTTCGGGCTGTGCAAGGCGTGCTCGAGATTGCAGGCCGACCACCTTTCGTCGTAGGCTAGGGGTTTGTGTTGGGCGGCCATCCGCCCATCTTGTACGCGCTCCCGTCTCGCCAGCACCACCGGCGAGAGCAGCGGGTGTCTGCGTGCCGACAAGTGACCTTGGGTACGGCGCTCGCCGTACGGTAGCCACATATTGGAGGAACCATGGCAGCCGTCTGCCAGGTGACCGGAGCCGTTCCCGGCTTCGGGCACAACATCTCGCACTCGCACCGTCGCACGAAGCGCCGGTTCGACCCGAACATCCAGAAGAAGACGTACTTCGTGCCGTCGCTTCGCCGCAACGTCACCCTGACGCTTTCGGCTAAGGGCATCAAGACGATCGATGCCCGTGGCATCGAGGCCGTCGTGAAAGACCTGCTCGCGCGTGGGGAGAAGATCTAGTGGCCAAGCAGCAGGACGTCCGTCCGATCATCAAGCTCAAGTCGACCGCCGGCACCGGGTACACCTACGTGACCCGCAAGAACCGTCGTAACGACCCCGACCGCCTCGTGCTCAAGAAGTACGACCCGGTCATCCGCAAGCACGTCGAATTCCGCGAGGAGCGCTAAGTCATGGCGAAGAAGAGCAAGATCGCGCGCAACGAGCAGCGCAAGGTTGTCGTGGAGCGGTACGCCGCGAAGCGCCTGGAACTGAAGAAGGCCCTCGTCGACCCGAACGGCACCGACGAGTCGCGCGAGGCCGCCCGCAAGGGCCTGCAGAAGCTGCCCCGCAACGCCTCGCCCGTGCGCGTGCGGTCGCGCGACGCCGTCGACGGCCGCCCCCGCGGTGTGCTGACGAAGTTCGGCATCTCGCGTGTGCGGTTCCGCGACATGGCCCACCGCGGCGAGCTGCCCGGCATCACCAAGTCGAGCTGGTAGCACCCGCTCGCACCACGCACTGCCTCGAGGAGGGGGCGCCCCGACCGGGGCGCCCCCTCCTCCTGTTATCGCCACGCGGTCGCGGGTTGCGGCACACCGCGGCGAAATGCCCGGAATCATGCGGGAGTGCTGGTACCGTCAAGGCGGTTCGCGGTCAGATCACGACCGGGAACCATCTCCACCAAACTGTTGAGGTCCGAGGAGGACACCATGAACCGTTCCGAGCTTGTCGCGGCCATCGCCGCAGAGTCGGGCCTGAGCCAGGCTGATGTGAACCGCGCGATCGACGGCCTCTTCTCGGTCGTCTCCGGCGCCGTCAAGGGCGGCACCAAGGTCGCCATCCCCGGCTGGATCGCCTTCGAGCGCACCCACCGCGACGCCCGCACCGGCCGCAACCCGCAGACCGGCGAGGCCATCCAGATCGCCGCGTCGTACGGCGTGAAGGTCAGCGCCGGCAGCAAGCTGAAGGCCGCCGCCAAGTAGGCAGCTGCTTCTCGACGCGCGAAGGGCGGCGACCCCATGAAGGGGGCCCCCCGTAGCGCGGCGGGCGGGTGTGCGCGGTCAGCGCCGTGCCCGGCCCCTGAGCAGCCGCTCAGCCCGGTCGCCTAGCCTGGAGGGGTGACGATCACGGCCCCTGCGACCCGCACCGCCCTGCTGCCCTGGGGTCTGATCGGTGTCGTCAGCCTCGGTGGGGCGGCGCTCGCGGCCCTCCTCATCGGCCTCGTGCTCGGCGGCGGAGCGGAGGCCCCGCTGCTGACCGACCCCGGCGCGGTCGTGCGCTACGGCCTGCCGATCGCGAAGCTCGCCGCGACGCTCGGCGCGTCCGGCGCGATCGGCGGACTGCTGCTCGCGGTTCTCGCCCTCGCCCCCGCGCGGCCCGAGCACGGCCGCGCCCTCGATATCGCCGCCGCATCCGCCGCGGTCTGGACGGTCGCCTCGGCCGCGTCGGCGTTCTTCACCTTCCTCGCGGCCTACGTCGAGCCCGTCGCCCTCGATGACCGGTTCGGCCGCCTCATCGCCGCCTTCCTCAGCACGACCGAGCTCGGCCAGGCGTGGCTCGCGACGACGCTCATGGCGGCCGTCGTCACGGTGCTGTGCTTCGCGGTGCGCAGCCCCGCCGTGCTCGCGGTCGTGGCGCTCATCGCCGTGGCAGCTCTGTGGCCCGTCGCGCAGACCGGCCACACCGGCGGCACCGCCGATCATGACGCCGCCGTCACGGCCGTCTACCTGCACAGCGTCTTCGCGGCAGCGTGGGTCGGCGGGCTCCTCACCATCGTGCTCGCGCGCGGTGCGCTCGCCGACCGCCTGCCGGTCGTGCTCGCGCGCTACTCGACCATCGCCCTCGTCGCCTTCATCGTCGTCGCGACCTCCGGGCTCGTGAGCGCGCAACTGCGCATGGGCGGTCTCGACGCGCTCGCCACGCCCTACGGCGCCATCGTCGCCGCCAAGGTCGTCGCTCTCATCGGGCTCGGAGCCTTCGGCGCGGCGTACCGGCGATCCCTCATCCGCCGGCTCGAGCGCGAGCAGCGGCCGCGCTCGACGTTCTGGATCATCGTCACGGCCGAGCTCGCGCTCATGGGCATCGCGTCCGGGCTCGCGACCGCCCTCGCGCGCACCCCGACCCCGGTGCCGCAGGTGCCCGTCGATCAGCTCGCCGACCCGAGCCCCGCCGAGATCTTGACCGGTGCACCGCTCCCTCCCGCATTCGAGACCTGGCGCCTCGCGACGGAGTGGGACCTCAACCTGCTGTGGGCCCTGCTCGCCGGCTTCGGCGCCTTCTTCTACCTCGCCGGAGTCGTGCGCCTGCACCGTCGCGGCGACGCGTGGCCACTGCACCGCACCATCCTGTGGACGCTCGGCATGCTCACGCTCATCGTCGTGACGAGCAGCGGCCTGGCCGTGTACGAGAAGTACCTCTTTAGCGTCCACATGCTCGGCCACATGGTGCTCAGCATGGGCATTCCCGTGATGCTCGTGCTCGGAGCGCCCGTGACGCTCGCGGCACGGGCCATCCACGCACGCAAAGACGGGTCGCGCGGACCGCGCGAATGGATCCTCGCCATCGTGCACTCGCGCTTCGCCGGCATCGTCGGGCACCCGCTCGTCGCCTCGATCGTGTTCGCCGTCTCGCTGCTCGTCTTCTACTACTCGCCGCTGTTCTCGTGGGCCGTGAGCGACCACCTCGGCCACCAGTGGATGGTGCTGCACTTCCTGCTCAGCGGCTACCTCTTCGTCAACGCGCTCATCGGCGTCGACCCGGCGCCGTACCGGCCGCCGTACCCGATCCGGCTCATCATCCTGCTCGCGACGATGGCGTTCCATGCGTTCTTCGGGCTCTCGCTCATCACGGGCACGGGGCTCCTGCTGCCCGAGTGGTTCGGGGCGATGGGGCGCGAGTGGGGCCAGGCGCCGCTCGCCGACCAGCAGACCGGCGGCGGCATCGCCTGGAGCGTCGGCGAGATCCCGACCCTCGTGCTCGCCATGCTCGTGGTGTGGAGTTGGAGCCGCGCCGACAAGCGCGAGAGCACGCGTCTCGACCGCAAGGCCGACCGCGACGGCGACGCCGAGCTCGAGGCCTGGAACGCCATGCTCGCCGACCGCGCGCGCACCACGGCCGCGGCGGGCGCGGGGCGCACGGGTGCCCCCGATCAGACGCCCGGCGGGTAGATCGTCAGCACCGGGCCAGCCGGGTCGAGCACCACATCACCGCGCACGACGAATGCGACCTGCTCGTCGCGCTCGACGGTCAGACCGTCGAAGAGCCTCTGCAGCGTGACGGTGAGGCGCACCGAGCCCTCACCGCGCACCCGCCAGACGCCCGGATCCTCCCCCGGCTCGACGATCACCTCGGGGGCGGCCTCGAGCCGCCACACGGGCGGGGCCGTGACACGATCGATGATCTCGATGCCGAAGGGGCACCCCGTGGGCTGCAGCACCGGCTGCTCGGCGCAGGCGATGAGCAGGTGCTCGACCTCGGCGGCGACGAGCCGCTCGAGCCGATCGCCCGGCGCGACGACGAGCTCGACCTCCTGATCGCCGGTGGCTCCGGCGCGCACCGTCACGGGGTCCGCGCGCAGCAGCGGGTCGGTGATGCGCACCGTGATGCGTGCTGGCACGAACGCGGTGACGTCGACCGGCTGACCGGCGACCTCGGCCACGACGACGCGCTCGTTCGCGACCAGCCGGTCGTGCTGGTCGGCCGCGACCGAGAGCGTCGTGACCGGCGGCTGCGCGAAGGCCCAGGCGGGCACGAGCCCGAGCGTCGGCGGCGCGGGTTCGAGGCGGAAGCGCACCGTCACCGCATCCGTCTCGCTCCCGTACTCCGCGACGACGGTGACGCCGCCGTCAGCGTCGGGCGCGCTGCTGACGACGCGGTGGATGCTGGGCTCACCGTCATCGCCGAGAGGCATCGCCGTGGGGGCCTCGAGGCCGGCGAGCCGCGCGACAGCCGCGAGATCGTCGCGCGCGAGCGCGTCGAGGTAGCGCTGCACATGGTCGGCCGCCGTGGCCGTCGTCGAGAGCGCGAGCGCGAGCGCGAGACCGCCGAGGCCGACGATGCCGGCCGCGGCTCCTCCCCACACGAGCGGTGCCCGGGTCATGCGCTCAGCCTACGCACGCCGGGCGCGCCCTCCTCGTCGGCCTGCCAGTCTGCTGACGGGGCCGCGGCTACAGTGGAAGATCGCTGATCGGCGACGGCACGAAGGGCAGGCGGGCGATGACGCAGAGCACCGGCGCGGCGCTCAGCCCTGAGCAGTCGGCGGTGCTCGAGGTCATCGAGTCGACGCGAGAGCACGTGTTCGTGACGGGTCGAGCGGGCACGGGCAAGTCGACCTTGCTCGAAGCCTTCATCGCCTCGACCGAGCGATCGGTCGTCGTCTGCGCCCCGACCGGGGTCGCGGCCTTGAACGTGGGCGGGCAGACCATCCATTCGCTCTTCCGGTTGCCGATCGGGCTCATCGCCGACCACGACTTCGACGACCCGCCCGAGCTGCGGCGCCTGCTCGCCTCGATCGACACCGTCGTGATCGACGAGGTCTCGATGGTGAGTGCCGACCTGATGGACGCGATCGACCGTCGACTTCGTCAGGCGCGTGCTCGTCGGCACGAGCCGTTCGGCGGGGTGCAGGTCGTGCTGTTCGGCGACCCCTACCAGCTGGCGCCGGTGCCGGGCCGCGATGAGGGAGAGCGCGCGTATTTCGCCGATCACTACCGGTCGATGTGGTTCTTCGACGCGCGGGTGTGGGCCGAGGCCGAGCTGCGCATCGTCGAGCTGCAGACGATCCACCGGCAGCAGGACTCCGACTTCCGGGCGATGCTGACCGCCGTGCGGCACGGCACGGTGACGCCCGAGATCGGGCGCGCCCTGAACGAGGCCGGAGCCCGTCCGGCTCCCGACGACGGCGTTCTGACGCTGGCCACGACCAATGCGACGGTCACCCGCATCAACGCGGATGCCCTGCGCCGCCTGCCCGGAGACCCCAAGACGGCTCGGGCCGACATCGCTGGCGAGTTCGGGCCGAAGGGCGGGTACCCGGCCGACGAGGAGCTGCAGCTGAAGGTCGGCGCGCAGGTGATGTTCTTGCGCAACGACACGGGAGGCGATGGCCACCCGCGCTGGGTCAACGGCAGCCTCGGCACGGTCGAGCGCATCGGCCGCACCGTGTTCGTCGAGGTCGACGGCGAGAGCCACGAAGTCGTGCCCGCGACCTGGGAGAAGTACAAGTACACCTACTCCGCGGCGACGAAGCGCGTCTCGAAAGACGTCGTCGCCGAGTTCACCCAGTTCCCGCTTCGCCTCGCCTGGGCCGTGACGATCCACAAATCGCAGGGCTCGACCTACGACCGCGCGATCGTCGACCTCGGGCCCCGTGCCTTCGCGCCCGGGCAGACCTATGTGGCGCTCAGTCGCATCCGCTCACTCGACGGGCTGCACCTCGTGCGGCCGCTGCGCCCGAGCGACATCATCGTCGACGACGACGTGCGACGGTTCATGGCCGAGGCCGAGCCGGGCATCGGTCGGGCGATCGCGGCGAGCGGGTAGCCTCCGCTCAGGGCTGGTAGCCGATGTGGCCGGAGTGGCCGCCGAACACGATGGTCGACGGCACCTTCTCCTCCTCCGGGGCGATGCCGGCGCTCGGCAGCGTCGCCGCCACCGAGGGCGTCACGACGAGCACGGTCAGCACGGCTGCGGCCGCCACGGCGAGACCGGCGCGGGCCGGGCGCACGCGGGCCCCCACCCGCGTGCGCCGCGCATCCGCCCCCGCGGATGCGGCACCGGCCAGTCCCAGCACGGTCGCTCCCGCCAGCGGCACGGTCGCGAGCGAACCCGCGATGGCCGGCGAATCGGCGGTGACGGCGACCAGCAGCAGCGTCGCCCAAAGCAGCACCGGTGCCACGAGCAGCAGCGCGACCGTGCGAGGGGCGGGGAGCCACCGGGCTGAGGTCGCGGCCCCCACCGCGATCGTCAGCTCGGCGGCCCCCACCACTGCGAGCACAGCGCCGACGCCCCCGTCGACGGCCGAGACCGACGTCGCGCCGTGGATGGCGGCGGCCCCCGCCGCCGACAGTGCCACGACCCACCGACCTGTCGTCCCGTTCATGCGTCTGCCTCGCTCATGACCACTGTTCGGAGCCGGTGGCCGCTCGGTTGGGAGCGATCTCGAGAGAGCTGCGCCGGCCGCGCGAGCGAGCCCCGCGCGGCGGTCAGCGCGAGAGCAGAGGGGTGTGTGCCGCGATCAGGTCGACCATCGATGCCGCGCGGCGCAACGGTCGAGCCCCGACGCGCCCCGCTCCGGTCACGACCAGGTGCGCGCCGGAGCACTCGTCGCGCGAGAACGGGCAGGCCGCCTCGTGACCGGAGCCGTTCAGGAGCATCCGGTGCAACGAGGAGTGCGTATCGGGATGGAACCCCGCGCGCCGCGTCATCTCGACGATCCGGTCGAGAACCTCGCGCTCGTCGAGCCCGCGGTCGGCGAGCCGATCGAGCGGCGCCGACCAAAGCCACTGCACGCTCGCTCCCGTGTGCTCGGGCTGGCAGAACAGGTCGACCGTCATGCCGCACGCGACCTCGACGAGCTGAGCGGACTCGCGTCGTGCTGTGCGTCTCATGGCGGCTCCCTTTCGAGTCGACAGCTGCCCCCCGGCGGCCTCGCCGGAATCGTGCCGCTCAGCCTAGAGCACGGCGGTCACGCCCGGTCAGAGTCCGAGGTCCTGCCGCTCCGTCGCGGGGACCGCCTCAGGATTCGGCCGTCTCCCAGCCCACGAGGTCGTCCGACGTCGCTGCCGTGGAGTCGCCGAGGTCATCGGTGAACAGGTGCCCCGGCACGACGCTGAGCGCGGCCGCGATACGGAACACCGTGCGAAGAGAGGTCGAGTAGTGGCCTGCTTCGAGCCGGTTGATCGTCTTGCGATCGAGCTCGACCTGCTCGGCGAGCTGCGACTGCGTGAGCCCTCGCTCCACGCGGAATCGACGCACTCGCTCTCCGAACGAGCTCAGATCGTCACTGTCGGCAGTCGGCATTCCTGTCTTCCGGTCGGGGCGCATCACGCGCGGTGACAACCGTCGACAGACGCCGTCGGCGGCGGTCTCCATGGTACGACAGCGTCTCGTTGTACCGACCCCCCTCGGTCGGGGGGCGCAGGGGTGTCGGAGCCCGATCCTGACCGGCACCGCGCGCCGTAGGCTGGCGCCATGACGCGACGTTGGTGGCATCTCGACCCGGGAGGTTCGCTCATCGGCCTCGCGTTCGTCGCGCTCTCGCTCACCCCGTCGCTGTTGCCGCGCCCCGCGATCCTGCAGGGAGTGCTCGCGGGTGTCGCGTGTGGCCTCGGGTACCTGCTCGGGGCGCTCGTGTGGTGGGCGATCCGCTCGGCGACCCCCTGGCGACCGTCTCCGCGGGTGCACCGCGCGTTCTGGTGGGGGATGCTCGCGCTCGCCGCGACCATCATCGTGGTCATCGGCCTCGCTGCGGTGGGCTGGCAGAACGAGGTGCGCGCGCTCGTCGAGGTCGCCCCTCTCGATGCCGTGGCGGTCGGCGCGTTCTCGGTCGGCGCGCTGGTCACCGCCGTGCTGCTCGTGACGATCGGCCGGGGGGTGCGGCGCCTGACGGTGCACCTCGTGCGGCTCACCGGGCCCGCCCTCGGCCTTCTCGGTGCGACTGCCGTCGTGGCAGCGGGGGTGCTTGGGCTCGGCATGGCCGCCGTCGCCGCGATCGATGCGATCTACGCCGACCGCAACGGCGCGCCCGATGCGCTGCTTGTCGAGCCGCCGAGCGACTACCGCTCAGCGGGGTCGAAGTCGGCGGTCGAGTGGAGCGGCCTCGGTCGGCACGGGGGCACGTTCGTCGCGGGAGGCCCGACGGCGGCGGAGATCTCGGCGCTCACGGGAGTCGACGCGGTCGAGCCCGTGCGGGTCTACGTCGGGCTCGGCAATGCAACGACGATCACCGAGCGCGCCGAGCTCGCGGTCGACGAGCTGCGGCGCACGGGTGCTTTCGAGCGAGAGCTGCTCGTGGTCGCGACCACGACGGGGTCGGGCTGGCTCGAAGACCAGGCGGTCGACGCGGTCGAATACCTGCATGGCGGTGACACGGCGATCGTGGCTCTGCAGTACGCTTACACGCCGAGTTGGGTGTCGTTCCTGTTCGATCCGGATGCTCCTGTCGAGGCCGCGCGGGCGACCTTCGAGGCCGTCTATGCCGAGTGGTCGAGCCGACCGGTCGACAGCCGACCGCGGCTCGTCACCTACGGCCTGAGCCTCGGCGCTCACGGTGGTCAGGAGGTCTTCGCCGACCTCGCCGACCTGCGCGAGCGCACCGATGGGGCGCTCTTCGTGGGCAGCCCAGCGAGCGCGACGATGTGGCAGGAGCTGCAGGGGGCCCGCGATGCCGGGTCGCCCGCCTGGCAGCCTGTGCTCGATGAGGGCGCGCAGGTGCGCTGGATGTCGCAGCCCGGCGACACCGATCGTCTGCCGGGCCCCTGGGAGGAGCCGCGCGTGCTGTACCTCCAGCACGCGACCGACCCCATCACATGGCTCGCTCCCGAGCTGCTGTGGTCGTCGCCCGAGTGGCTCGAACCCGACCAGCGCGGTGCGGATGTGAGCCCGGCGATGCGCTGGATCCCCGTGGTCACGGGCCTGCAGGTGACGATCGACATGCTCATGGGGCAGAGTGTTCCGGCGCGACACGGCCACAACTTCGGCGACGTCGTCGTCGATGGCTGGCTGGCGGTGACGGGGGATGCGGGGCTCACGCCCGCCGCCCTCGATCGCGTGCGCGCCGAGATCGCGAGCTACGCCCTCACCGACGAGGACTGACCGCGGAGCGCGCTGCGCCGCAGGAGCGGCGGCCGGCTCGGCGCGAGCCGGGACGCGAAGCGCGGCGACCGCGCTCGTCGCGCGGGAGCGGCGCGACGCCGCAGGAGCGGCTGACAGTTCTCAATCCAGATGAGATTTCTCAGCTAGTTGAGACTGGATGAATCGGGGGAATCTCCGCGCCGCTGCCGCGCGCCGTCTCAGCGAGGGTGAGACAAGTCGCCCGTCACGGCGCAAACGATCAGACTTTGCGTTCTAAGTCGAGACTCGCGTGCCTTCGTCGGTCGCGCCGGCCCCGTGACCACACCGTGCGAATTGCGCGTGTGGCAGTCCCGGTTGCTTCGCCAGAGACTGGCCTCGCCCTGCTACCGTGCGGTCATGCGAATCTTCGTCAGAATCCTGGGCTTTGCACTGCTCTTCTTCCTCGTGATCGGGTTACTCAATTGGAATGGCGGCCGCCCTGGACCGGGGGGAACGCTCGGGGCGATCGATGCCGGCGCACGCGTGCTGGATGCTCTGCTCTTGTTTGTAGCGGGCGTTGGTCTGATCGCCATTTCCTTCTACAAGCGGCCGAGACCTTCGGATACTGCGATTCCAACGCCCCAGTACCGGACGACGAACACCGAGGCTAATTCCCGCCAGGCACCGACTCGGCCCGTGACACCCGACGTTGGCACACGCGCGAGTTCTGCCCTCGACACGAACGATGGCGCCCGGCCAACGGAGGTCTCAGTTCGCGGATACAGAGAGATGTTCGCCGTGAATCCTCGTGTGAAGGTCCTCTGGAACGAAGTGCCCGTCGGTGAGGTTGGTCGCGACGAGAGCCTCCAGGTCAATCGCCAAGGAAAGGGAGTCTTGAAGTTCAAGTCATCGTTCCGTTCCGCTGCGATCGATGTTCCAGCGGGCGCGAAGGTGGTCGTGCAGCTTGCCTGGGACAGATTCTCGGGGAAGTTGATCGTTCACGTTGTTCCGTAGTCGCATCTGCTCGCGCGTTCGCGAAACACTCGTCCGTTAGGAGCAAGTTGACGTGTCCGACGGCACGCAGCGCACAAAGGGGGTAGGTCCTCTGGGCGGCTATCTGAGCGCGATGCGGCACGTCGAAGAATGCTAAGTCTGGAACTCGTCGTTCCTCCGGCGGCACTTCGCGGCAGACGGGCGACATTGTTGATGTCATATCATTTACGACATCGGCCGAGAGCAGCCAGTCATCCTTGCGATCTCAAGTCAGTACGACGCTGAAGGAGGGCAAGGCCCCATGTTCTCCCAGGTGCCCGTCTCCAACTTGCCGTGGACCAGCAAATGAGCTGGACGGTCTCGGGGCGGTCCGCGAGTGTCGGCAAAGAGTGGGCCCGTCATCTCTTCTATGGTCCCGACTCCGATGGCGAGACGCCGCTATTGACGTTGAAGTCGCTGCTCTCGCAGGTCGGGAGGGATCTCGTCGAAGGACTCGACACTGCCGCGGCGGAAATCGAATCGTTGAGCGTCCTTGCGGGAGCGCAGTCAACCCTCGACCCCACTGTCACCCGTTTGCGAGATGCCGAAGCGCGCCTTCAACTCGTTCTCGACCAGATCGCGGAGAGAGATGTTGATCTACCGTTCCGGGTCGTACTCATGGGACGCACCAAGGCTGGAAAGAGCACGCTTTTCGAGTATCTGTCCGGCGGTTCAGGAGACCTGGTAGGGGATGGTCGTCAGAGGTTCACCAGGCATGCCCAGCGACGGGAGGCCTTGGCTCTCGGTATCGAGATTGTCGACACGCCTGGCGTTGGGGCGCATGACGGTGAAGAGGACTACGCGGCCGCCTTTGCGGAAGTCGCGAACGCGGACCTAGTTCTCTGGGTGGCCCCAACTCAGGCCACTCAAGCCGAGACCGGTGAGGCCCTCGAACGACTGGCTGACATGGGGAAGCCGATTCTTGTGGCACTGAACTGTCTCAAGGATGTCACCAACGAGGATGGACTCCTCGACTTTGTGGAAGAGCCGGAGCTCGTATTCGGCGGTGACGCTGAAGGGAATCTCGCGCCAATCCGACGACACCTTGCACGGGCGGGTGGCATGTATTTACACGCCGTCCCTTTCCACGCGCAGGCGGCTCTCCTTTCCGTGGGGGGTGGGTTGGACGAGCAGTTGTCGGCAGTTCTGCGCACCAACAGTCGGATTGACGCGCTTGTTTCAGCGTTGGCCGACCAGCGGGATCGCACCGCGACTCAGCGACGCGTGGTCAGTTTGTTTGACGCCGCTCAAATCGAGCTAACGGAAACATCCAGTGCTCTTGTTGGCGAAACGTGGGCCCTCCAGGCGGCATACGAGGCAATGGTCGGGAGCCGCGAGAGCTTCCGGATCCGTGCACTTCGAAGGGTTCAGGATGCAGCCGACGAACTGGAGGGAACCTTCACCTCAGAAGTCAGATCCCGGGAGCGGTGGATTGAGGAGGTCGACGTAGATCAGCCTGCTAAAGAGATCAATCGCCGTTGGGCGGAGGAAGTCGACACTCTTCGAGTCCGCCTGGCGCAGGCCGCAACTTCGATCGGGGATCGACTGGTGGAGGACTTGAGGACGATCGCAATAGACGTTGCGGAGGACTGGGCGCACTTTGAATCTGGAGGATTCAAGAACCTCGGTCTTCGCGGTGCGATCTGGGGAAACCGTGCGGTGAAAGCAGGGGGTCGAGTCTTGGTGGGCATCGCAGGCACGATTGGAGGCGCGAAAGTCGGGGCCCTGATCGGCACCTTTCTTGGGCCCGGGGTTGGAAATGCCGTCGGGCTTGTGCTTGGCGCCGTGATCGGCCTCGTCGCCTCACTGCTGGGGGTGAACCGTCTGATCGACTGGATTGGTGACCGCGCGTTCACCTCTCCAACCGAGCTTCACACGCGACGTAGGAAGCGCATGAGAGAGCAGCTCTCTCCGCTCCTCACACAGCTTGAACTTGACCTTGGTTCGGCGGCGATGAGGGTGCGTGAAGACTGGACAGCGGCAGTCCAGTTCGAGCTTTCGCGCCAGTCGAGGGTCATGGCTGCGTTGCCACGTGCAATTGCGAAACTAGAGAAGGCAGCTGAGAAGATCGAGTCCGGAATCGGTGTACTGGACGCAGAGCTGAGCCGCGAAATCTTGAAGCTGACCGGACGCAGTCGGAACGCGGACTCTGTGCGCAAGGCAACACGATGGCGCGGTGCAGGCTACGTAGTTGACGTGGCGGAGCCGTGTTACAGCGAGCTCGTGTTGTTCCCTCCGTCTGAGGCCGTGGAACGGATCATGCCGGTCTGGGTCGGTGATGCTCCGGCAACGCAGGCGCTTCACATCATGCGAAACCTCTCGGAGCAGGAGATCACGGTCAAGCACATGGATGAAGACCGCTTGGTGCTTTCCTATCCGGACCCCTTGCCCTCAGGAGTACGGGAGGCGTGGGAGTCGCTGGCCCGTGCGCACACAGGCATTCACGTACGAATCGATGAAGGAGACCGACAGTGACTCACATGCTCGTCCACGAACTTGCCACCGAAGGCAATGACCTCATAGTCCGTCTCCGGACGGTGCTTTCGCGCCAGCCGGGGCCGATCGCGTCGGATCTCCTTGCGAGGGCGAAGTCGGAACCGCGCGAGAAGCCCATGATGGTGCTCACCGGCCAATACAGCAGTGGGAAGTCCAAACTCATTGAAGCGCTCACGGACGGAGCAGTTCGGCCCATCAGTCACGCTGATATTGCGACCGACGAAGTGACGCCATATGAGTGGGATGGCGCTGTTGTTCTCGTCGACACGCCGGGCGTGAAGTCGGGGCTCAGGGAGCACGATGACAAGGCGAGGGCGGCCGTGGGGGATGCTGACTTCATTCTGTTTGTAGTGAACGTGGGCCTTCTCGACAATGCGGCAAGTGAGTATCTTCGGCGCATCACAATTGACTTGCGGCTTCACGGCCAAACGATCGTGGTCATCACTCAATCTGGAATGCAGTCGGCGGCTCCGGGGATCCGAGAAAACGAAGTCCACGGAGCTCTAGGCACCAGTTCGTTCACGCTCCCCATCGTGGAGGTGGACTCGGTTTACTACCTGAGAAGTCTTGAAGGGGGCCCCAGGTCGGAGCAGTTGCGAGCCCGATCAGGGATCGACTCATTACGTAGTGCGATCAATACCATCAGCGTGGCGCGTGGCGATCTTGCCCAGCTGAGGCAACCGATCCACCTTGTCCGTCAACTGTGTGACGAAGCACAGGAGCTCTTTGTACCGGATGACAACTCCAAATTGGCGTTGAGCCTGCTTGCGAGTCAGCATGCGGCCGCGGCCGAGCGGCGCAACATGATCGATCATCTCTTCAAGTCAGCAGAGGACACCTTCAAGTCAGCCTGCCGCGTAGACGTGATCGGATTCGTGGACACCGCGACGAGCGTCCCGGCAGACGATGCCGAGGCGCGATTGATCTTGGCCGAAGCGAAAGAACGACTCGCAGATGCTCTGGGTCGCCACGCCCAACAGTTCGCCGACGTCGTCAATCGCTTGGTCGAGGTTCAGACCACGAAACTGACCGAGCAGCTACTTGAAATCGAGCAAGGCAACAGGGCGGGTCAACTCCTGATGGCAGCAGGGGAAATCATCCTTGACGGACCCGTCGAGCTAGACACAGAGACAGGGCGCTCAGCGGGACGTCAGAGGCCGCAAGAGCGTGCATCACGCGAGATTGACTTGACCCGGGTGGTGGAGCAACTCAAGCAAGGCCGGACATGGTGGGGTGCCGGTGACGGGGTACGCAACTCGGCTGGCACCGCCGGCCACAAGATGGTCAAGGAGGTCGGCCACGTCGTCTTCGACAAGAAGTTCGCGCCGTGGGAAGCAGTGAAGATCGCTGACAAGATCGGCAAGGCCGTAAAGGTGGCTGGCTTCGTGGTGCAGATCGGAAGCGCCGGGTACGAAATCTGGAGAGATGAGCGCGAAGCGCGACGTACCCAGGTAGCGGGCGACCGGCAGCACGCCGCGTTCGTCACCGAGATCATGGGGCACGCGGACAGGATTTCCGCGAACGCGCGTAGTCAACTCGCCAGCGTAGTCGACCCGCGAATGGAGGCATTGATCGACGGGATCCGAGCGGCGCAGGAGTCGATCATCGGCGCGGATGAAGCGCGTAGCGATGCAGGGCGAGAGATCGCCGCTATCTCTGCAGAGGCAGACCGATTGCTCGCCGAAAGCTCTGACCTCAGCGCGGTGGAAAGGGATACAAGCGACCAGGCAGGGACAGGCTAGAAGCGCCGGGTGACCACCAACTGTCCGCCAACAAGACCTACGCCCGATGCATTACACGGTCAGCAGGATCACACTGGGGGCAACCCATGGACTTGCGACGATGGTCAACGGTCTGCTCGTACTCATGCCCGCTCGCAATGCACTTCCACCAGAACAGCTTGTCGATCGACATCAGCTCACTGGCGCTGGCCGAGTTCTTGTGGGGATGCCATTCGAGAACGAGTTCGGGGTCGGTAGTCGCGAGATCGTTGACGCCGGGGGCGAACTCACGCTTGCTGCACATTCCGCACCGGTAGTTGGCCCGGGTTCGACGCTCGATGCGGGACTCAAACGCGTGGCCTCGCGGACATAGCCACCAGGCGGTCTCTCGTGACCCGAAGCTGAAGTGCTCAGGCTTCCGCTGATGGTTGCGCCACGGGTGCCACTCATTCGCGACCTCAGGGTGCGTGTCAACGATGCTCTGCTTTGAAGCCCTCAGGCCGTCTTCCGTGCACGTCAGGCATCCCTTTCCGGCAACGCGGTCGACGATGCGCCTCTGGTAGCGGTGTCCGCTGGGGCAGCGGAAGGACGTGATGTGATCGGATGCCTTAGAGAGGAGGGCCGGAGCGAAGTCATCGTCGATCTCCCCCGCGATCTCTGGATGGGTCGTCATCAAATCGTTCACGCCGGCGACGATCAACCGGTTCATGCAGACGGGGCATCGTGACTTGTTGATGTGTCGATTGCTCGGCGTGGCAGCGAATGGGTGTCCGTGTGCGCACCGCCACCACCGCTTCTCGGAGCTGCCAGCGGCGAAATTCTCGGGCATTGCGCCTCCGTTTGCTTCTGCATCCCATTCCGACACGAGTCGAGGCGCGAGGGTGTAGATGTCGTTGATGCCGGGGCGTACGCCATGCCCGCAGGTCTGGCAGGCGCCGAATCGGCGTCGGTTGGCGGCGGTGAGTAGAAGGTGCCCGTTGCCGCAGGCCGTGCGGTATTTGGCGTGCTCGTCCGGGTCGAGTTGCAGCAGGTGGTGCTGCACTTCGAAGTCGACCGCGTCTTCCAGCGTGACGTTGACGGCAGTGAGGAATCCGCTGAACGACTCGAACGGCGCGGCAGCCACCGACGAGCTGGCGAGCAGCTCGGGCGCGATCGGGAAAGCGTGGGCCCATGGCTCGGGGATGGGGCCGCCTCGATGCCGGCTGAGGTGGATCGACGCGAACACGACCCGCAGGGAGAGCCAGAGAGCTCGGACCACTTCTTGGTTCGAGGTGTGTAGCGCAACGACCTCGGCAAGCAGCCGATGCGCGTCGGCGTAGGTGATGCTCGGGTCGAGCAGACGGGCCAAGAATGCGCAGCTGGTCACCGATTGGAGAATGCGAACGGCCAGCGGAAAGGCCGCAGATTGAGCGGACCAATCAGGGGCGAGCGTGCGAAGGAGGACCAGGAAAATGCGGTGCTCATAGCGGCCGTCGCGGTGCACGCGGCGTAGCTGTCGTTCTGCAGTGAGCAGTTCGGGGCTCACGGGCCGTTGGGGCACGGCGTCGAAGCCCACCCATCGACGGTGACGTCGACAGACGGGTGAGTCGACGTGGGCATGCTGCTCAACAACGGCGCCGTGAGAGCAGTGGGTGCAGAGTCTTCGTGCCGGCGTGAGTTCAGCGCATTGGCCGCAGTGGCCGCCGTCGCGGTGGGTGATCAGCCCGCCTACTGGTGCTTCGAGGTGCAGCTCTCCGCGGCCCGTCTTCGCAGCGAGCACCTCAAGCCAGGTGACGGATTCTGAGCCCTCTGCATCGTGGGCGCGCATCAGGCGTTTGGGCAGGCCGGGGTCTTCGTGGTTGGCCAGCAGGAGTCGGCGTGTGTAGCTGTCGATCGTCTCGCGGTGAAGTGGGCGGACGGAGAAGGGGAAGGTGCGTTCGGCTGGCATCAGCTGAAGTCGATGTCTGGTTCGAGAAGCTTTTCGGTCGCACGGCGGCGGGCCTCTGCTGTGTGGTCCACGCGGATGGTTTCCAGAAGCGCTTGGGTGATCACCTCGGGCAGCTCCCGGTTCGTGATGGCTTCGATCGCGGCGCTACTGAGCAGTCGGCTGAGGCTGCCGACTGATCCGCTGGTGCGCTCGTACAGGTAGCCGCGCATCTCCGGAATGGAACCAGACGGGTGCTCGGTGAGAAGCAGCTCTCGCTCGTACGAGGCGAGGAGCTTGACCCAGTCGCCTCTCTCTGTGTCGTGGGGCAGGTACGGGAGCATCTGGAGGGCCTCGAACCGGCTGGCGATCTGTTGTCCGCGGGTGCCGGCAAGGAGGTTGCCGCTGAGCAGGTCGATGCCGGCGTAGACGAAGGTTGCGGCGACGTCGTTGTGCAGGCTCTTCAGCACATCGACCGAGTCGCCGTTGCCGACATTGCGGTGGGCGAGGTTGTGCAGTTCATCGACCACGATCAGCTGCGTGCCGGCGTCGTGCAGGGTGTCGATCACGCGTTTTCGGATGCTGTCCATCGACTCGCTATTGCGCACGCTGAGACCGAAGAAGTCGGCGAAGGTGCGCATGAGCAGCTTCGCGGTGGAGGCTGCAGGCACTTCGATGTAGACGATCGGGATGCGGTTGTGGGCTTCGAAGTCGGGGAACTGTTTGCAGTACTGCAGGAACGTGTACTGCATCAGTGCCTTGGTGGTGGTGGTCTTGCCGACAGTGGAGTTGCCGGAGATCATCAGGCCCGTGTGACCGGAGTTGCGGCCGACGTTGGCGGCGAAGCTCCGGACCAGCATCTTCTTGGCCGTCATCAGGTACGGCGTGTTGATGAGGATGCCTCCGGAGAGGTGCACGATGCGCTGCCGGTTGTACTCAGCCCGAGCCGGCTCGCTGAGCGCCGCGAGCTGCTCCCGGTTGAGCAGTTCTGGTCGCCTCGGCGGGTTCTGGAGGTACTGCATGAGCCCTTCGCGTTGGTTCAGGGTGGCGGGTCGATCGATGGAGTGGAAGAACATGGTCAGTCCTTTGCTGGGTCGAAGACGTCGTAGCCGTCGAGGTCGGTCGGAAGCGGTGCCCACTCGTGCGGAGCACGGGCGGGTGAGGGCAGAGGCGGCTGGTGGATCGGGACGCCGGCGAGTGCGGCACCTTCTCGGGCGATCTTGGTGCGCTCCGTTTCCTCGTACTCGTCGCTGGCCGGCTCCGCGCTGTCGGGGTCTTCGTCGAACAGCCAACGGGAGTCGTCGAACTCCGTCGAGTAGGGGTGAACTGCCAGGTGTGCGTTGCGCTCCGTGCAAGGAATCAGTTCGCCGTCAGTGGCGACCAGCCACACGGTCTGCCAGTTGTACGGGTCGTAGTGCACCGCCCAGCGGCCACCCCGAGAGGGGATGCTGCTCTTGGCACCGCGCAGCGGGTGCAGCAGGTCGGAGTCATAGAAGCGCTTTCCGAGTTGGATCCCTGTGGATCCGATCGCGCGATGCTCGATGGGGAGTAGTTCGATGTAGTCGCGCTCCGTCAGCGGAAGGCTCAGAGTCGTGGTGATGCCGGCCGCCACAGCAATCATCTGATTGGGCGAGCGCTTGATCGTCGGCTCGTACCGATCCGTCAGGCCCTCATGAGGACGGTTCTGCCACACGTGCGCAACGAAGTCGTCGAACAGTTCGTACAGCGACCACAGGTCCAGCAGTGTGTCGTTCTCGACCTTGTAGCCGCGGTCGACTGGGCTCTTACCGACGTAGCCCGGCAGGTACTGCACGAACAGCGTGTTGATCGAGCTGAAAGTGCGCTCGACGTGCGGCTTATCGGTGGGGGTGTGGGGGGCGGAGAGGGTGACATCGATGCCGAACTTCTTCAACGCGGATGTGAACGTGCCGCTGACGTAGTCCCTGCCGTTGTCGATCGTGACCGCCCGGGGGAACACGTGCGGTGCTGAGCGGCGTGCCCGCTCATGCTCCTGCTCGCCGAGCAGAGCCAAGTGCGGGAACCGTGCGCGCACGGCAGCACGATGCTCGGTGCGGGACGGCCGGTTCTCGAACGGGGTGAGCGCTTGCGCCAGCAGCACTGCGTGGTCGACACCCTTCGTGGCGGTCAACCGCAATGTCCACGCCAAAATGCTGCGCGTCGCCACATCGAGCATGATCGTCAGCGTGGGTCGCTCCGGGCCGTCAGCGCCCTGAATCAACACGTCCAGCTTGGTGGAGTCGATCTGAATCTGCGCGCCGGGAAGAAGCATGCTGGCGTCGGCAAAGGTGCGCTTGGGGCGGTTCGCCTGCGAACGCCTGGTGGTGGCGCGGCCGGTCGTGTGGCGGCCAGCGTCAAGGATCTCGACGTAGCGGTACATCGTCGCGCGTGACGGCATCTCGGGAGCGTCGGCGCCGTAGGTGCGCAGCAGCATGGCCCTGGTTTGGTTGATGATGCGGGACTTCGTGCCGGACGACTTCTGAGCTTGAGCGGCCATGACCTGACACAACGCTTCGTGTACTCGTTCATCCAGTCGGTCCACCGGTCCGTGGGCGCGCGTGGCGCGACCGTCGATGAGGCCGACCACACCGCAGGTGCGATACTCCTTGAGCTTTCGCATGACCGTTGCCCGCGACACGGAGCGGCCGTGGTGGACGGCGAGCTCCTTGATCTTCTCGGCCACGCGCTGTTCTTGACTTGTGGCGGACGGGTCGTACTGCGGTCGCATCTCGCCGTTGCGGCCGAGACCGGTTTCGATCTCGACCAGATGCTGCTCCCAACTGAAGGCGTGGTCGCGGGCAGCGTCTGGCACTACCTCGATCGACCGCGGCGAGATGGTGTAGCTGTGGGCACCGACGAGGCGCCGCGATAGCTCCCACACGGGCATGTCGACCGGCTCTCCCGGGTGGTGGGGCCGGAGTCGAATCCAGTTGCCGGCGCGCTGCACCGCGTCGTACACGCCGGTGTCGAGTTGAAGCGGCTCGGTCAGGTCTACTTCACGCATCATGGGACACCTCGATCACGGATGAGTCGGACAGGCGGATGCCGGGTGCGGTGTGGAGGGTGCGCAGCCACAGCAGGTGGAAGATGCCGGCGCGGCCGTGAGGCATGTTGCCGGGTTGCAGGGCGGCTGCGGCGATAGCCAGCGAACCGGGCAAACAGGGCAGCAGTCGTCTCACGGCGGCGCGGTCGGGGTGGAAGCCGGGGTGCTTGAACTGGCGAATCCACTGCAAGTTGATCTCGTCGATGGGATCGAAGTCGGTGAGAACGCGGTATCCCCAGCCGACTCGATCGCACATGGCCTTCGTCCGGGCGAACTGGTCGAGGTACTTCTCCGTCAGGTACTTCGTCGGCTTTACGTCGTACAAGACCTGCCGGTGCGAGTCGTGCAAGGCGAGGAAGTCGGGGTAGTGCTCGGTCCCGTCATCGAACTGCACTTTCATCGGTTGGCTTGAGATCGCCAGCACACCCGTGCCCTGATCGAGGGCGGCCAGTTGCGAGGCTTCGAACTTGGATTCGCACCACACGTGGCTGGAGGTCTGGGAGAAGTAGTACCAGCCGTGGTAGTTGCGCTGGCGCGGGTAGTGATTGCCGCGACGCATCGGTTCGGCCAAGTAGAGCTCGCGATCCAGCAAGGCCGAGTCGGCATTGGCGCGCTGGAGTTGGCCCGTGGCATCGAGCCACGATACGGATGCGCGACCGCTGAACTTCTGTGCGCGCAAGGCGACGACTGCGGTGGGGTTGGGGTTCACGTTTTCGTTCACGCAATGTCTATGCGCGGCATCGCCTCGTCCGGAGGCCATTCTTGAGATCAAGTGATACCGAAGGCGAAGACCCCGTCACCTCGGCGATTGCGGAGAAGGCTCCAACCTCCGCTTGGCGGTTACCCTGAGTCCAGGTCAGCGGTCCCTGGCGAAGATCGTCGCCGCCTCGCAGTGGTTGGCTACTTGTGTGCGGCGGGTGCGGTCAGGCCACGAGCTCAACCGCCGGCTAGGGGTCGCGCCAGGGTAACCGGGCAGGGATCGGCTGGCACGATAGCGTGGTGGTTCAAGCCCACGCCGGAAGGATCTGCTGCTGTCTGCCCGAGCACCCCAGCCGAGCGACTGGATGACGCTCCTCACCTCTGAGGAGATTGACAACGCGGTCATCGCTTTGTCAACGATCGCCATCGACGCGTACCGCAGCGGCGCGATCGCGCAGCCCACGTTTGAGGATCTAAATCGACTGACGTCGAACAGACTGAACGACCGGTGGCGGCGCATCCAGTACTGCCTCACGACTCGGGAACTCGTGTTCCACCGCCGCCACAAACACAATAGGTATTCGACAACAGAATTGCCCCGTGAGCTCAGCGGACACCACTCACCCGAGGTCGATATCTTCGCCGCAACAATGCACCGAATGGCCAGCGAAGAAGGGGTAGGTACCACTCGCGACAGTCGCGTGAGCAGTCCTGTCGACATCGGGGACGACGATTGGGGAGAGCTCCGAGACCAGTATGAGCAGCGCATCGAAGAGTTCCTCGCGCCGTTCGAGCAACAGATCGAAGACAGCCGCGAGCGCCATTTCGCTGAGCAAGCAGCCGAGCAAGCTGCTGCAGAAGCAGCCCGAGCAGCGCTCATTCGCAGCCGACCGGCCCCGGCTCCGCAACCGCTGCCGTACGGAGCGTCGCCTCGCGGCGCGGAACTCCTTGTTGTCGAATGGATGCGCCACCTCGGCTTCCTTGACGCTCAAGCAACACCCGAACGTGCAGACGGAGGCATCGACGCCACTTCTGAAACCGCCGTTGCGCAGGTGAAGCACTACAAGGGCAAGGTCAGCGTGGTTGAGGTTCGAGAGCTGTTCGGCGTCGCCGCATCCCGCGGCATGCGCGCCCTCTTCTTCACCAGCGCGGGTTACACAGCCGAAGCCATCGCCTTCGCAACCGCAACCGAAATGCCCTTATTCGTCTACAGTGCCGAGCTTGGCACTCTGCGCGGGATGACGGCGCCGGCGACCGCGCTCTTGTAGGTGGCACGTGGCCGTCCAGCGTGTCGAAGTCCCGGAGACGACCAGCAACCGGTCACGTCTTTCGCAGCAACTAGGGCGACCATGGCCGAATGGTCCGCAGAAGACATGGTCTTCTCGTAGCGGCAACCTTTCGGCCGGGAAGACTGACTAGGTGGAAGAGTCGACAGCGCGACAGTGGCACGCCTTCGCCAACTTCTTCCCCTTGATGGATCAGCATGCGCTTGGTGAGTTGACCCAGTCGATTCGCGCACATGGGCTACGCGAACAGATCGTCCTCGATACTTCGGGCGCGATTGTCGATGGCCGGAACCGATTCCTCGCCTGCCAGGCCGCAGGTGTTCAACCGCGGTTCGTCACGACGACCCGTTCAGAGAGCGAGCTGTTGGCGTGGGTTGTCGACATCAATCTGCACCGACGCCACCTCACCGAAAGCCAACGAGCCGTGGTCGCAGCCCGCCTGGCCACCTTTGGACACGGCGGCGCACGCGCGACACAAGCGGCACACGCGCCGCTTGATCAGGTCACACAACGGCAAGCAGCCGACAAGTTGGGGGTGTCGGAGCGCAGCGTTCGCGACGGCCGCGTCCTACTGGAACACGGTCCAGAAGACATGCTTCACGACGTCGAGGCTGGCATCCTGGCGATCCGAACAGCTGCCGAGCTGATCCGCGCGGCCGGTAAAGACCGCGTGCTCGCGGCGGAGTACTACCGGATGCGTCGGTCTTCTCGGTCGCAGGAGTGGTACACACCCAAAGATCTCCTTCATAGGATCGAGTCGTTCCTGGGCGCGATCGACTTGGACCCCGCCTCGAACTCACACGAGGCTCCTTGGGTGCCAGCGAAGACCCACTTCACTGCCAGCGACGACGGGCTGGCGCACGCGTGGCGGGGTCGAGTGTTCCTGAACCCCCCATTTGATCGGTCGCCGCGGCAGTGGGTGCAGAAGCTTCACGACCATCACCTAGCGGGAGATGTCCCCGAAGCGATTGCGTTGCTTCCTGCTCGGACGAACACTCAGTGGATGCGCGTTCTGGCGCCCTATCCAAGATGCTTCTTGTGGGGTCGACTGCGGTTCAGCGATTCGGCTGGTGAGGCTCAGTTCCCATCGGTGTTGATCTATCTCGGAGGCCGGACGGAAGCATTCGCCTCCCACTTTGGTGAAGTCGGCGACGTGTACGCGCACGTGACCTCGCCGACTGTCTAGTGTCTAGACGCTCCGGCCAAGCAAATAGTCAGTAGATGTGGCGGTTGTCGGCCGCTTCGAGCGCCGCGTTCCAGAGGGTCTCGGCGTTGTCGGCGTTCCGAACGAAGAAGTCGGCAATGTCACGGGCGTCACCGTCGTGCACGATGTCGAACGCTTCGAACATGAGGCGGCTCGACTCGGTGAGAACTCCGCTGTAGTAGTACTGGTCCGAAAGGTGAACCACTCCGCCAGCGGCCGCGATCTCTTCTCGCATGAAGCTGGCGGAATGGGGCAAGCCCGCACTGGTCGTGAAGCTCAAGCCCTCGTTCTTCGCGACGCTGTTCCACAACCGCACCCGCTCGCGCCGAGTGCCAATCTTCTTCGCATCGACGTGGTCGGCGAGGTCATCCGGTTTGGTTTGAGCCTCAACGCTCACGACCGGCACCTCCGACTGCACAGGAGGCGACGCTGATGCGGACAACGAAGCTCGCACGAGCTGCATGAAGTTCTCGACAGCCGTGGTGACTGCGACGCCGCAGGGACACAGGTCCCCTGTTTCTCGGTGCGGGCAGGCCTGCGCGGCGTCGCTGGCGAGCACGTATTCCTTGAACAGCAGACGGCGGGCTTCGCGCTGGGCGAGCTGGCTGTTGGACTCGTTCACGGTGTTCTCCTGTCTATCGGGACGAATTTCGTCCGTCGAGATTCCCTATGCGCGGCATGACGTCCTTGTCGAGCAACTTGCCTCACGCTGTGCGCCGCGCATCAAGTGGGCGATGTCCCGTGACTGAGGAATCAGGCCGACAACGGGCTTTGGCGATGGCCAAGTTGGAGCCGATCGGCTGATGCCGCGCATAGGGACGCCGGGTGCACCTTGCACTCGGAAAGGACCCGGTGTGCTGTGCACCCCAACCCAGAAGGCCTTCACCAACTGCACGAGCTGTGGTCAGAGGAAGCCCGTCAGCGCCGCTTCGCACCGAGCGAGGCAGTCGACCACTATCTCGCGGCCCTCGATCCCGAATCGGCATCCAAGCGGTATCGCCAGTGGGTGATTATCTGCCAGCAGCTTGAAGCGCATGTTTCTACCCACGGCCGCCTGCCGACGCTGCGCTCGACGCAACCCCTCCCCGCGGCGAAGCACCTCGTGGCTTGGGCTCGGTATCAGCGACGCAACTTCTATCGTCTCTCGGCCTACCAGCGCGCACGGCTGGACTTGATTCCGGGGTGGTCGTGGAGCCCGGCGGAGGAGGCCTGGCTGAACTCGATGCAGCAGTTCGAGTTCTTCGTGCGTGAACACGGCCGCCGCCCTCGTCGTCGAAGCAATGACAAGGCGGAGGTGCGCCTGGCGATTTGGTATCGAAATCAGGGGCGGCGGGTGCGGGCGGGGGCTATGGGTGCCGACCGGTTGGCCATGCTCAAGCAGCTACAACAGCGCATGACCGCCTTGAACTTCCGTCGCTGAGAACTCGCCTGCGGAGGTGGGCACTTGTGCGGCGAAATCGAAGTGGGGGAAATGCGAGCGTTGCCCGATGCCCGCAAATCGAGCTGCTCTCTGCGACAAGTCCCCCGCCCTCCTATTTCGGTGTCGTTCCGGTCCACATGCACCTCTCTCCCCAATGGCTCCAGGGCATGGACCTTGCGGCATTCGAGATCGCGTATGGGCTCGGCTGTTGCGACACGATCGCGGCCACTGCGAGTTCACCTGAGACAACGGGAGCCTGCCGTGACCGTGCACAAGACCATCGAGGATCAGGGAACGTCATGACCATCAGCAGCGCTCACCCGGCGGCGGCGCCGCGACGAATCGTGTTTCTCGATGTCGACTCGACGGTGCTGCGCCCGCGCACGAACAGCGTCGAAGTCTTCCTCGCCTGGATGGGAGGACGCGCGCCCGAAGAGAAAGAGCCGCGATCTCGGGAGTCGCGCGTGAGTGTGCTCATGCCGCTGGCCGAGAAACGCGGCTACATGTACTGCCGCCCGCGCGTTCTGACAGCGATCCGCCGCCTTCCGGCCGAGCTCGACATTCAATGGTTGACCTCGTGGATGGTCTCCCCTGACCACTTGCGACAGTTGCAGGCTGACCTTCGCATTGCCGAAGACCGCGTCCGGATTGCTGAGATCCCCGATGGCGTCGAGCCCTCACGATTCGGGTTCCGGGACGATTACCGGGCTGCCGACCACTGGAAAGCCAAGACCGTTGTGCACGCACTTCGCTCCGACCCACACGCCGTCGCGCTCTGGATTGACGATGAAGTGGGCCAGCGAATCCACGCGCTTTTGCCTGCGGACGTTCAACCTCGCCTGCACTTTCTACGACCGACTCCGTGGGTCGGGATGCTCTCCGAGGCGGATCTCGCGAAGGTACACCTATGGGCGAAAGGGGAACTGAAGGAACTGCGTGTGGATCGCACATCCCACTACTAACAGGGCGCCCACGTCAGCCACGTAAGCCGCGTGATCCCACTTCGAGTCGCGGCGACCAAGGGACTTTGAGTCTTTCCGAGGCTCGTGCCGCGCATAGGGAGGGCATAACGACATTGAAGCGATTCCAGAGACTAAGCCGCCGGAACCAACTCCTGGTCCTTGACCCCGGGGCACAGTTGACGACCGTAAATGACGGGAGAGGTTGCATGCACAAAGCGATGGTGCTTTCTGAACAAGCGAGCCACTCTGACCGCCTGAGCATTTACAGCATCGCCCGCGCTGCGGGCTTCCTGGTTCACGCGGCCCACAGTGGGGCTCAATTCACCCGACGCCCGTCCGAAGCGCACACCAGCTCTCCGCTACGCGCCCTTTCTCCCGAAGCCGCCACATCCGGCCCGCCCGTTCACCTGCCCACCAAACAAGGAGCGTCCATTGACCACTGAGCTTCCCCCGGAAGGTGCTTCACTTCCTGATGACGAGCACGAAGACCAATACTGGATGATCGAAGTCGCACGCCACGAAGCCCTCGATCGGAACTACGTCGAGGAGGAACAGGGCACCGTGCAGCGTTGGGACGCCAAACTCTTCTTTGAAACGGAGGAAGGCCCGCAAACGCAGTTCCAGACGCAAACGCACGTGGTTGGGCGGGCATCCTTTCGACTTCACCCCGACGCTAGGTTCAGCTCAAGCTTCTGGGATCTCTGTGATGAAGAGTCGGGAGACCTGGCGCTCATTGCGGAATCGTTGATGGACAAGGACGGTCGGGCGCAACGCCGTCTGTTCAGCGGTATCACTGATGACGCGCGGGCTGTTCTGATCATCGACCGAGTCCACATCGTCAAGAAGTTTCGCGGGCAGGGTCTCGGTAGCGAGTTCGTCAGGCGGGCCATCGAGTGCATTCTTGGCTCCACTCCCGCCGTGGTCACTGCCTATCCGGCGCCGGTCGCGGTGTCGCTGAAAAAGCGCACTCCTGAGCACTGGCTGCACATTCGGGGCTTCTGGACCAACGTCGGCTTCGTCCACTTTCAAGATGGTGTCTTTGTTGCTCCGCACGGTGGAATGGTGAGTCACGACGCCGAGCGGGAGCGGTTTCGCGACGACCTTCAGCAGTGGAAGAAACGCGTTCGCCGCCCGCTCCCGAAAGGCAAGCCGTGATCTGCCCACGCCCAGCGTGCCGTGCCAAACGCGGGGAGGCTTGCCGCCGCGGCAACATGTCAAGACAGCGCTCTGCCGCGGGGCGCACTTCGCTCGGCAAAACACTGATCCGTCCAGAGGGGAGGATCTAGGTTGGCGCGGCAAACGCTTCGCTCAGCAAAGCGCCTCGGGTTACTCGGCGACACCCACGGCAACCTGGAGCACCTCTTCATCGCGGCGAAGACACTCCGCGATCAAGATGTGTCGACCTTCGTGGTGCTCGGCGACTGGGGTTTCGTGTGGCCGCGCAAAGACTGGAACCGCACTCTGGACCGAATCGAGCATCAGCTCGGCCAGCAGACGATGCTGTTCGTCGACGGCAACCACGACTGGATTCCTAAGCTTGTGGAGTTCCCGATCGGTCGAGACGGAGTCAGATGGCTTCGCCCCAACATTGGACACCTGCCGCGCGGATGGAGGCTGACACTCGACAACGGCCACGTACTCGCAGCGCTCGGCGGTGCGAGCTCCGTCGATCGACACCTTCGCACCGAAGGAGAAGACTGGTGGCCGGAGGAGTCCATCACCGAGCCGGACCTCGCCGCCCTTGGCGAGGAGATGGTCACGATCCTGCTCGGCCATGAAGCTCCAACACCACTCCCCGTCCTCGACAAGATCCTCGCTGCTGGTGATCCCGAGTGGCCGGCTGACGCGATCGCCGCCAGCGATGAGAGCCGGCGGATGCTGTCGCGTGCGCTGGAACACACCTCGCCCCGCTGGTACTTCGGCGGCCACATGCACCACTTTGTCGTTGACTACTGGATGGACACCCGCGTGATGCTGCTGGATCGAGACGAGTATCACGTGATCAACGTCGGCGTAGTGGACCTGTCGGACCTGTCAGTGATCGTCTCGAAACGATCCGGCGCGCAACGAAGTGCTTTCAAGTCCAGCTGAAACATCGAGTGAAGCCGACGAGAACCCGCGAGAAGACTCCGATCGAGTTCTCGCAGAGGGAGGAGAAGCAGACATGGCACGCAAGTCTCAGGCAGAGATCGCACTGGCAGCCGACACGTCCGACACGGAGTGGATCACGATGCAGGAAGCCGCACTGATCGTCAGGGTCGACCCGGTGACCATCCGCCGGTGGATCAGCGCGGGCTACATCCGGGCGGAGCGCTTCGGTCCACGACTCATTCGCGTGGACAAGGCCACCTTGGATGCCTCCGGCGAAACGCTCGTCTGGGGCCACCAAGCGAGACGGTGAGGCGATGACAACATGGTGCTGGGCTCCTTCCGGAGCCACCACCGCGTCAGCCCGCCGCGCAGATCGCTCGACCTGACTGCGAAAGGCGTCGTCGGGACACGTCACTTCAAATCGACGAGGTGCGCCGGGTATCCGACGGTGGATGAATCGGGTCCATGACTTCGGAGGTATCGGGCATGCGCTGCTTCGCAGGCTGACCTGAGGGTGCGCCAGTACCCGACTAGTTCGCGATCTTGTGAGCGTTCAGCCCACGTGACGACACGGTAGCCCGCTTCGTCAGCGATGCGGAGCGCCTTGATCACCGCGTACGGTCTGGCGCTGGGATCAATCATCACCCACTCGCCGGCCGTGTACTCGTGGGCTGCGAGGAGGGGGTGCCAGCTGCGGGCCATCGGATGCTCCTGGTCGTGAGCACTCCGGCCAGCGCGTTCACGAGACTAGTCCGGTTCGCGGACACTTCACGGGTTGGAGCGACGATGGTCACATCGACAGTTCGAGGTGCTGAAGGGCCTTTGTTGGAAGGCCACGGATTCAGCTGCCGGATGCGGGCGTGCGTGTTGCACGAAACGGTGCCTCTGGATCTGCATGGGTGTCGATCACGATCTCGCACCACGCGCGGGCGCTATTGAACGCGAGACGAGCGTGCCGCGCCGTAAGCCTGCTCCGCGCAGAGCGTCCGTGCCCACCTCCCTCAGCGTTACGCAGCTCAGCCACTCCCTGGGCAATTGAGGCTAGGCCGCCAAGCACCCTGCGAACCGCGGGCGCGGAGTCGATCGAATTCGTAACATCCCCTGCCCCAAGACCGAGCAGGGCTTGAGCACGAGCGACAAGCGCGGGAGTCTTTTCGTTTCCCATCAATGGCTCCTCAAACGCGGCCACAATGCTTTTCGCGGTGGCTTCGATAAGTTCCTTGCTCGCACCGACGACTCCGGCCGGGTCCTCATCCATCAACAATTCGATGCGGCGAAACGCCTCCCGAATGCCATCGGCATCACGAAGGGCACTAAGCCCCGATAGTCCGGCCAGATCGAGCTTCGCTGGCGCGATCCGTCGGTTCCCATCAATCGTGAACCCGTCCAGACCAAGAGCTCTCTCAAATCGCTCTAGTCCCTCTTCGGCAGCAAATTCAAGCAGCACGCTCTCGTACACTCGCAGAACCCTTCGAGTGTGCGAGTCGTCCAGCCAGTCGACCGCCGCCTCGTACTCCGACCATCGACTCATTCTTTGGCTGCTCAGCACGCTGGTAGTGACCCTCGGAGCGAATCCTTCTGCTTGCCAGATTCGATCGATGTCGGCCAGGACTATTCCTCTCGCTTGGTCTCGGAACAGCCCACGGATTCGGCCAGAGACGCGCAGTGTCATGAGATCAACTTACGAGGAAGTGTTGACATTGGCGCTCACGTGTCCGTCGCTCGCGAACCCAATGCGTTCGATCTGTGTGTTCGCACGGTCAGCTGTCGGTGCGGCGCGACACACTAAGTGAACTATGCCCGCGAATACGAGAGCCCTGCGTCTACGTCAGCTCATCGACGACGACGCATCGCTGCGGCTACTTCGCGCGGGCGACACCGCTGCGCACGCTGCTGCTGTTATGGCGTTGCTCGCTGAGCATCTCGGTGGTGAAGAACGCAGGTTGGGATCAGAGGAGTTGCATGAACGCCTCGACGCCGACTTGGAGCAGCTTCGAGCGGTCGGATTCGAGTTGAAGAACAGCGCTCGCGGATACGTGGCGCAATGGCGGACAGCCGGATTTCTCGTGCGACGCGCGAGTGAAGACGCACGGGGCGAAACTTATGAGCTCAGCAGCCACGCTCTTCTCGCGATCCGCTTTCTGGATGACGTTGAGGCTCCGCGCCAATCGGCAACGGAGTCGCGCCTTGCGAGTCTCGCCGCACAGCTGCGCCAGCTCGCGATCGATACAGACCCACTCTCGCAGCGGCGACTGGAACGCCTGCGTCGGGAGCGGGAACGCATCGACGCCGCGATCATTTCAATCGAAGCCGGCGACGATGAGCCCATGGCGGGCGCGCGAGCTGCAGAGCGGGTGCGAGACCTCCTCGCACAAGCGGCGGCAGTGCCGGACGACTTCACACGAGTCCGCGCAGAGTTCGAAACCCTCAACGCCAAACTGAGAGAGAAGATCGTCGAGTCTGACGCATCCCAGGGCACCGTACTCGACGACATCTTCCGCGGCGTGGATCTCATCGCCACGAGTGATGCCGGCAGAACCTTCAAAGCGTTCACGGACCTCGTTCTCGATCCAGCAGTCAGCGGCGAGTTCGAGGACAACATCGATCAGATCCTGGAACGAGATTTCGCCCTCGAACTCACAGCTGAGCAACGCCGTGCCCTTCGGCACTTCGTCGCGACCTTGAAGGGGCGAACCTCAGAAATCCAGGGTGTTGCCACGGAGTTCGCCCGCGGCTTGCGACGCTATGTGGAGTCGCAGGACTACGGCCGCGATCGAGTACTTCGTGGAGTTCTGCAAGAGGCAATGCAGCACGCGCTCGCCGCTAGTGAGGTGGTGAAGCCCTACCAGAGGCTCGGCTTCGATCTCGCCCTGACCGGAGTCGCCCTGAAGAGTGTGGGTGTTCTGCGCGTTCATGACCCGTCTGAGTTCGATGCTTCGTCCGAGGTAACCATGAACGAGACCGGAGTCGCCGACCTCGCGGCGCTCCGAGCGCAAGCCCGCCTCACCGAGATTGACTTCGATGAGCTCGTTGAGCAGGTCAACTCCGTTCTTGCGGAACACCCCACGGCCACTGCCGGCGAGGTGCTCGCTCAGTTCCCTGCGTCGCAAGGGGTGGCGAGTGTCGTCGGCCTACTCGTGCTCGCCGCCGTCCATGGTGTCGTCGACGAGGAAACGGAGCGACTCATTTGGGCTGGGACAGACGGTGTTGAGCGCGCTGCAGACGTTGACCAGCACAGGTTCGTTGGAAGGATCACATGAACGACCACGATCCGACCATCGACACGATCCAGACCGAGGCTCTGTGGGTCGGCGACACCGGTGGGCTCCGCGAGAGCTCTCGCCGTGTGCTGGTCGATCTGGTCAAGGGCCCCTACCTCTCGCAGGCAAGGAAGAGAGAGCTGTGGGAAGCCCTGCTCGCCGACGAGCGAGCGATTCGCTCTCGACTCCACGACCTGTTCCTCGACGTCGTGATCGACCGGGAACACGAGATCGCGTTCGTGCGACCGGTCGATGTAGACGGCGCACCAGAAGTGGTGCGCACCAGGCCCCTGACGTTCATGGATACGGCCATGCTTCTCGTGCTGCGCCAAACCCTTCTCGCCGAAGAGGGCCGTGGCCGAGTGATCGTCGGGCAGGACGAGTTGGCCGACCAACTCTCGGTATATCGCAAGGGTCGAGACGAGTCCGACTTTCGCAAGCGCGTAAACGCCTCCTGGTCGAACATGAACACGCTCGGCCTCCTTCACACCACTGAAGAGGGCCGCGCCGAGATCTCCCCGATCGTGCGCTTCCTCATCGACGCTGAGCGGGTGGCCGCGATCCAGGCGACGTACGACGACGCGGCAAGCGGGCAGGGTGGTGGGGTCGAGTGACGCTCTTCGCTCTCAACGATGCCACCACTTCGGACGGTGTACTCCATCGGGGACAGTGGCGTCTGAGCCGCATCGAGGTCGTCAACTGGGGAACCTTCGATGGATTCCACGCCGTCGACGTAGCTCGAAAGGGTCACCTCGTCACCGGCGCTTCCGGATCAGGCAAATCGTCGCTCCTCGACGCCATCGCGGCAGTGCTTACTCCGAAGGGCGCGGTGACTTTCAATGCCGCTGCGCAGGAGTCGGTTGGACGAGCCTCTGATCGGACGTGGGTCACCTACGTGAGGGGGGCATGGAGCAGGGAAGCCGACGAGATCGAGGATCGCACCGTCGCCACCTACCTCCGCACCAACGCGACATGGAGCGGAATCCTTCTCCGATTCGAGAACGAAGAGCACGACCCCGTCTCACTGATTCGTCTGTTTCACCTGCGCGGGACGAGCACCGATTCGAGCGACCTCAAGGAGATGAACGTCATCACCCGCACCCTTGACGGTCTGATGACATACGCTCCCTACGCAAGCGGCGGAATCGACGCCCGCCGCCTCGAAGCCGACCACCACCCCGTGATCGTGACGACCACTGGCAAGCACGGCGGCTACTTCCAGCGACTACAGCGGCTATTGGGTATCGGCAACGAAACCGCTCTACAGCTTCTGCACAAAACTCAGGCGGCGAAGAACCTCGGCACCCTCGACACGTTGTTTCGGAAGTTCATGCTCGACGAACCCCCGACCTTCAAGCGGGCTGACAGTGCTGTGGAACAGTTCGGCGAGCTCCGAGACGCCTACGACCATGTCGTTGACTTGCGCCGACAACGCGATGCCCTCCTGAAGGTGTCGAACGCAGCTGAGGCCTACGAGAAAGCCCAAGCAGAAGCGACGAGCCTTTCTGACCTCGCCGACGCAGTTCAACCCTTCGCCGTCAGCCTTCAACTGGACTTGTCACGCAAGGCGCTCATCGACGCGAACACTGACCTTGCCAAAGCCGCAGCCCATCTCACCAAAACGCAAAAGGCTCTCAACGAAGCCGAAGAGCAACTAACTGCCGCACGAGATCGAGTCAACGCGCTCGGGGGCAGAGACCTCGCACCTCACCAGGCGCGCATCAATGACGCCAAACGCGCTCTCCAGGAGGTCCTTAGCCGTCGTGGGCGCCTCGCGAATCGACTCACCGGCGCCGGGCTCCAGATGGCAGAGACGGAAGGCGAGTACGCCGATCTGTGCACGATGGCCCGAGAAGCCCTGCTGGTGCCGGTGCCGGACGCGCTGGACCATGCGCTCTTGGAGCGTCTGTCCCTGACGCGAAAGACGCTTCGCGAGCTCGAATCCGATCTCAAGACGCTCAATCTGCACAAGAGCAACATGAACCCTCGTCTACTAAATGTGCGGGACCAGCTCTGCCGAGACCTCAATATCCCCCAGGAGCTGATGCCTTTCGCGGGAGAGCTCATCTCCGTGCGCCACGATCACGCGCAGTGGAGCGGCGCGATCGAACGAGCTCTCGCCCCGATTGCCACGGCGCTTCTCGTGAGGGATGACGAGATCGCGGCAGTGCGCAAAGCCGTCAATGAGAGGCACCTCGGCGTCAACCTCACCATCGACGCGGTCCCCTCGACCAGCCACGCGCCGTTGCCAATCAGAGATGACCGATCGCTCGTGTATCGGGTCGATGTGGCGGAAGGGATCTTCGCCGAGTACCTCAACCGGCGCCTCAGTGACGAGTTCGACTTCACCTGCGTTGACAGCGCAGATGAATTGGAGGACGTCAGTCGAGGCATCACCGTCAACGGCCTCATCAAGCGGGCGGCACGCCGGTACATCAAAGCTGATCGTCACGACGTCAACGACCGAGCGAGATGGGTGCTCGGCGGCAACATCGAACCCAAACGCGACGAACTCCAGCGGCAACTGGCCACCGTGGGCGCCGAGCTCGTCGAACTGGACCGCCAAGCCAACGATGCGTCAGCCGACCGGGACCGCCATGTCACCCGCAAAGGGCTCTTCGAAGACGTGCTCACCCTGCCATGGTCAGAGATCGACGCTGAGAGTGCCGAACGACGCATCGCCACACTTCAGGGACTTTACGATCAGGTCGTCTCGCCGGACAGTGACCTGGGACGAGCAAGCCAAGCGGAATCGGCCCTCGTCCAAGAACGGGACCAGCTACGTGGTAAGGCGGAGCGAGCTGGAGGGCAGCGCGCGGTGGCACTCGAAAAGCAGGCTCTACTCCAGGCGTCCATCGACGAACTCGCACAACAATCCATCGCCGACCTTTCGGACCACGTGAAATCGAAGCTCGATGAGCATTTCCGGCGACAGCAGAACATCATTCGCTTCGATCAGGTCAACGCGGTTGCGTTCCGGGTCCAGAGCATCCTTCACGCGGAAGGAGACAAGCTACGAACCCTGGTCGAGGTATCAATCGCTGAGTTTGTCGAGCGTGCCCGCGACTTCAACAACGAGTGGCGCGCTATCGCCACCAACGCGAACCTCTCGTCACGGATCGAGGATCGAAGTGGCTACCGGGACCTGCTTGCAGGAATCCAGTCCCGCGGGCTCCCCGAGCACGAAGCGAACTTCCGCCGACTGCTCGACACACGATCCAAGGAAAGCGTGACGTTTCTGCGCGATGACCTCACCGGCGCGCTTCGACAAATCGAAAGTCGGATCACGCCCGTGAACGAGTCCCTAGGGCGGTCGCCGTTCGATCGGGATCGCTACCTGAACATCAGAGTCCGTCTTCGTCGCACCCAGGAGGTGAAAGACTTCCTCGGCGACCTGAAGTCGATCGTCGACGGAAACTGGGCCAACGAAGATTTCGCGGCGGCAGAGCATCGATTCGCAGTGCTTGCGAACATCATGCATCGACTCGGCTCAAGCGACAGGGTCGACCGAGAGTGGCGCACACGAGTGCTGGACACTCGCGAGCACGTGTCGTTCATTGCCGAAGAGGTTGACCGCAACGGCAAGGTGCACAACGTCCACGACTCCAGTGCGGGGCTCTCAGGCGGCCAACGGCAGAAGCTTGTGGTCTTCTGTCTTGCTGCGGCCCTCCGCTATCAACTGGCGGTGCCGGAAGCTGACTTCTCCAACTACGGCACAGTCGTTTTGGACGAGGCCTTTGACAAAGCAGATGCCGACTACACGCGCATGGCGATGGACATCTTCGTCGCCTTCGGTTTCCAGATGATCCTCGCTACACCGGGAAAGCTCCTGCAAACTCTGGAGCCCTACATCGGCGCCGTCACCGTCGTGACCAACCCCGACCGCAAGGGTTCCCAGTTGACGAACGTCGAGTTCTAGCTGATGCCCACCCCCGTCACAGTCAATGACCTTCGAGAGCGTGCCCGAAAACTATGGGTTCGAGACGGTCGGCAATGGGCTGCAGGCGACACGTCGACGGCAACGCTGGATATCCCGCTCCACCCGCCGACCGAGGCAGAGGTGTTGCGCGACTACTCGGCGGCAACGGGCTGGGTCGATTCGTGGCGGGCAAACGAGGACAGCGCGATCGAGCTCGTCTGGGAGACGAGACGATGGGGACGGGTCGGCGAGCAAGTCGTTCCCGCACGCGCATGCGTCGCCGGAGTTGATGCGCTCACCGAGGTCGCCCAAGTTGGGGCGCAGTGGAAGCGGTGGCGGAGCCGTGCGGATGAGCTCTCGGAGACTCTCGCCCCACAGGCGTCCCTGAAGCCGGCGATTGCCAAGCACGCTCGAACGATCGGCGAGCTCGACACCACAGACTTCCTCCGCCTGCGCGATGTGTCCCGGTGGCTTCAAGACAACCCCATGTCTGACCGGTACATCCGCGAGCTGCCCATTCGCGGGATTGACTCTAAGTGGCTTGAACGGCACCGCGCCGTCGTCGAGGCTTTGGTCGGTGGCGACGGGTTGTCGTTGCGGCGCCCGCCTGCTCTCGTGCGTATCCGTTTCCTCGATCGATCTTTGGCGCCAGCAGGTTTGGGCGACGTGACCGCACCACTCTCTGATCTCAACAACTGGGACCTCAAGCCGAGCACAGTGCTGATCGTTGAGAACCTGCAGACGTTTCTCGCGCTCCCAGAGCGGCAAGGCGTAATCGCTGTCGATGGGCGCGGGAACGTGGCGCCGACGCTCAGTTTGGTCGGGTGGATCAAGTCGAGGCCGGCAATCTACTGGGGCGACTTGGATTCCCACGGGTTCCGCATTCTCAGCCACGCGCGCGGTGCGGGCCTGAGCCTTGAATCCTGCTTGATGGATTCGGAGACCCTGTACGCGCATCGCGACCTCTGGGGCACTGAACCACAACCCCACCAGGGGAAGCTCGCGTTCCTGACGCCGGCGGAGCATGAGGCATTCGCCACTCTTCGAGACCAAGGCAACGTGCGACTCGAACAAGAACGCATCGACTGGGCTTACGCGTTGGAGCGCATCGACGATTGCCTTCGAACGCGGCTCTAGATCGCGCGCTACACCCAGGTTGCACAAATGAGCGGCGTAGCGCTCGAAAGTGCAATCTCCCGATTTGATCGAGGCTGGATCTGGAGGGCGACCCCTAGTGGCTAGGTGACCTAGCCACTGAACGCCGCCTTCACATGACGGTTAGGCAAAGGGTCGATCTGGGGCAACAACGCGGTCCCCTCGCAGGCACTAAACGAGCATCGCTCGATAAAAGTGGTGGAAGTCAGCTCGTTGGGAATCCCATCACGCGCGGCATGGGCGTTCACAATGTGAACGACACCAAAGTTCACAGCAACACACAGGACTGTGAACTTAGACGCGGCAATGACGTTGTCAGAGCTCACGCAGCTTCACTAAGAGGTAATGATCCGTGGGGTGAGCAGGGCTGTAAGTTACAACCCAAAAGGCCCATGAACACTGCGGTTTGCTGTTTTGATTGAGTAAAAACGGCATGAGCAATAGTCAAGACACGCCTCAAGACCAACCAGCTCTGGGGCATTCTGACGTGTGAATTAGAAACACTTGACAGCCAGAACGAGACGGGATACCTTCCTCATGTGAGTTCCTCTCTCCTTGCGAGCCAGCTTCCCGAGTTGGTGACGCCGCCCCCCGTCCGCCAGGCAGGTATCCGCTGCCTCTACCTCGTCGACATCGAGAACGCAGTCGGCGGCCCCTGCCCCTGCAACACCGATGTGTTGGGTGCACGCGCAGCACTTGCTGCCGCCTATCCCGTGCAAGAGGGCGACCTCGTTGTCATCGGCGTTGCCCACAACGGACTTCTGGAGGTCGGTTGCTCCTGGACCGGCGTGCGGTACGTCGTTCGCTCGGGTCCGGATGGAGCCGAACTGGCTCTGCTCGATGAGCTCAACGACGCTGTTGTGGCTCGCTTCGATGAGTTGGTGATTGTGTCTGGCGACGGCAAGTTCGCTGACCGCGTCGCCGAGCTCGCGTCACTTGGTCTGCCGACGACAGTGGTTGCTCACGCAGAGTCGCTGTCGAATCGACTGCGGTTGGCCGCGACCAAAGTCGTCTACCTTGAGAGCGAGCGGCGCCCCGGCCCCAGCGCTGTCGCCATGGAGGTTGCGTGAACAACGACGGTATGCTGAGCCCGAGCGACATCGCCGAGCTCGCCGGCGTATCCCGCGCAGCGGTCAGCAACTGGCGCACCCGCTACTTCGACTTCCCCGCTCCCGCAGGCGGCACTGAGGGCCGCCCCATGTTCGAACGCTCCCACGTGACCGCGTGGCTGCAGTCGCAAAACAAGCCGTTCAACGAAAGCGCCGCGCTCCAGGTCTGGTCGAGCCTCAATTCGCTTCGCGACACTACAGAAATCGACGAGCTCGTATTCGAAGCCCACCGCCTTATCGCGATCTGCTACCTCGCGCACCGCGGCGACAACGCCGCAACCGCACTGTGGGCTGACCTGCGCAACCCCAACACCGTCAACGCCATCGATGCTGAGCGGCTCAACCACGTGCTGGAATCCATCGCGCCGACGAATGTGATCGCGCGCACCGCAGCCCGCCGAAGCGACCGCCCCTCCGCCGTCGGGCTCCTCACTCTCGCCAACGCTATCTCTGCCGTTGAACCCTCATCACTGATCGACGCGAGCACCCTCTTGCTCGATCGCGCGGGTGCCGCCGCCGCCCGCGCGGGTAGCGCACACGGACTCGCAACCTCGCGCGCCGCCGCAATCCTCGTCGCCGCCGCAGACCACGGCACCACCATCTATGACCCCGCCTGTGGCATCTCGGAAGCAGCCCAGACTCTCGCCGCCCGCAACCTCATGCACTCCACCGTCACCGGAGTCGACGTCAACGCAGACGCGCTCTTCATTGCGGCAGTGCGAGCTGGACTTCGAGGCATCAAGGCCACCTTCGCCCTCGCCGACGTTCTCGCCTTCGATCCTCATCCTGAGCTTCGGGCAGACCTCATCGTCGCCGAACCGCCCTACGCCCTTCGATGGGACGCAGCCGGTGCGATCACCGACCCGCGCTGGCGCTACGGCATCCCCCCACGATCCTCAGCGGACTTTGCCTGGATTCAACACGTTCTAGCGCACCTGGCGCCCGGGGGAAGAGGCTACGTTCTGACAACGCGAACCCCGCTCGCCCGCCCCGGCACTGAGGGACGGATCCGCGCGGAGATTCTCAAGAACGACCTCGTCCGCGTCATCATCGGCCTACCCGGCAAGCTTCTGCCGAACACTTCGATTCCTCTCGCCCTCTGGGTCCTCGGATCACCCCGTGCGAACGAGGAGCCCGGGTACGTGCACATCATCGACGCGACCAGCGTTGAGAGTCCCGAAGATGAAATCAACACCTGGCTCACGTCCGACAAGATCGATGCCCCGAACCGACGCGTGCCAATCGCCGAGATCCTTGCCGCCGACGCGGCCCTGACCCCCGCGCGATGGGTCGGCGCCGTTGCGGAGGCGCCTACCGCCAGAGCCGTCAGCAGAGCGATCGAACAACTCAGCCATGCGCGCGCTGCGATCGCGAACCTGCCGGAAGTGTCCGCTCCCGTCCACACCGAACCGCCACGGGTAGTTCGGCTCAACGAACTCGTCGAGCATGGCACCGTGCAGTTCTCCGCCGGGCGAATCGCTGCCATCGAAGTCGATGACGACCTCGTCGTTCGCCCTTCACACATTCGAGACGGGTTCCCACCTGTGCCCACGAGCTCAGCGAACTTGGGATCGGAGAGGCAAACCTCCCCCGGGGATGTGCTGGTGACGCGACTGTCTCGCATCTACTCTCGCGTCGACCACGAGGGCGGCCGAGTACCAGCCCGAGGCGTCTACGTCCTCACGCCCAACTCGGACGAGATCAACGCCGAGTACCTCGCGCATTGCATCGCCGGCAGCTGGAACGAAGCGCTGCAAACCGGCCCCGGGATCTTCTCCGTCAAGGACATCGAGATCCCCCTGCTACCTATCGCCGCGCAAGCACAAATCGCTCAACAGCTGCGCGACCTGCACGCTGCTGACGCAGCAGCCGCAAAAGTGCAGCAGGCGAGCGCTCAGGCGGCCGAGCAGCTCTTGAAGGTTGCCCGATACGGCCTTGGCGATTAGGCAACTCCGATGAATGGACTACTTGCCATCGACACGACGGGACCGGGACTCGACCGGCCCGGCCGCAGTCAAGAATCCACACCGGCGCGCGAAGCACCGCAAGCGTCGATCGAAAGCATCGAAGGAGCCACCCAGTGAGACTCAACCTCAAGGCAGTCGAAGAACGAGTCCGACCACTTGGCGGACGCACCAGCTACGACCGAGAGTTCATCTTCGAACTCCTGACGGCCTACGGCCGCTCGGCGAGCAACATCACGCGCCTGCGAAACGGTTCCCTCAACGTCGCTGATAACCCGGCGACCGAGGTCGCACAGAAGAGCGTCGTCTACTTCAAGCACACAGAAGATGACCTCTACGGAGTCATCGACGAGCTCCGACGCTCCCCGTCGGTCGTGCGCTATGGCACGCGCTTCGTCATCGTCACCAACTACACCGACCTGCTCGCGGTGGACACCAAGACGAGTGAAACCCTCGCCATCCCCATCGCCGAGATCGACAAGCACTTCACCTTCTTCTTGCCCTGGGCCGGCATGGAGAAAGCACAGTACGTTGCCGAGGCGCACGCCGATGTCAAGGCAGCCGAGCGCATGGCGAAGCTCTTCGACGAGCTCCTGGCGGTCAACCCCGAGCTGAACACCACGATCATCGGCCGCCACGCCCTCAACGTCTTCTTCACCCGCCTGCTGTTCTGCTTCTTCGCCGAAGACACCGGCATCTTCCGCACCGGTCAGTTCACGGACGCAGTCGCGACTTTGACGCAGCCCGACGGCTCCGACGTCAGCCAGTTCCTGTCCGATCTCTTCACCGCACTCGACATCGCAGACCCCGCAGCCAAACCGACGCACCTCGCGGGGTTCCCCTACGTGAATGGGCGCCTCTTCACTGTCACAGCGGATCACACGGTGCCGGCCTTCAACAAGAAGGCACGGGAGCTGCTGCTAGAGAGCGGTCGGCTTCTGTGGAATGAGATCAATCCCGACATCTTCGGCTCCATGTTCCAGGCCGTCGTCACCCCCGGCCAACGCTCCGATCTCGGCCAGCACTACACCTCGGTGCCGAACATTCTGAAGACCATCGAGCCCCTGTTTCTCGACGGCCTGAAGGAACAGTTCGATGACTCCTTCGACAGTGCTCCGAAACTGGATGCTCTCCTCCGGCGAATCGCTCAGATCAAGGTCTTCGACCCGGCCTGCGGTTCGGGCAACTTCCTTGTCATCGCTTACAAGGAGCTGCGCAAGCTGGAACACGCAATCCTGGAGCGCCTTCAAGCGTTGCAGGGGGACAAGTACACACTCGACCTTCTCGGCTCACGCATCAACGTCGAGCACTTCTACGGCTTGGAAATCGACGACTTCGCCGTCGAGGTAGCGATCCTGTCCCTCTGGATCGCCAAGCACCAGATGAACGTCGAGTTTCGCGAGAAGTTCGGCATCGACTTGCCCCTCATCCCCCTGAAGGAGACCGGCCAGATCAAACAGGGCAATGCGGCGAGAACAGATTGGCAATCGGTCTGCCCGAACACTAGTGCCGAGGAGATATATCTCATCGGAAACCCCCCGTACAAGGGCGCCAGGGGTCAGAGCAAGGACATGAAGGCCGACTTCGACTACGCGTTTGGGTTGCGGCCGTACTCGAAGAACCTCGACTACATCGCGATTTGGTTTGCCAAAGCGGCCGACTACATTGTTGGCACACGGGCAGAGGTGGCCTTCGTAACGACCAACTCTGTTGCCCAAGGCGAGCACCCCGGCCTCATGTTTCCTGCGATCTTCGATAGCGGGCTGGAGATCGGTTTCGCTTACACCTCCTTCAAGTGGGAGAACAACGCCAGGCGCAATGCGGGAGTGACCGTGGCCGTGATCAGTCTCCGTAACAGAAGCCAGCGCGCCAAGTTCATCTTCACCGATGACATCCGCATCGAAGCCAAGAACATCAACGGGTACCTCGCGGATGGCGAGAACATCTTCATCGGAACGCGACGCAAACCTCTCTCCGCCATCCCGGTGATGACTTTTGGAAGCATGCCCAATGACAACGGTGGCCTTGTCCTTAGCCCGGCAGAACGCCAAACCCTCGTGGAGCGAGCACCCCAGGCGCTTCCCTGGATCAAGCGCTTCCTTGGCTCCATCGAGTTCATCGGCGGAGGAGAGAGGTATGCACTCTGGCTCACGGCCTCTACAGCCGAGACCGCTATGGAGGTTGACAGCGTCGCCCAGCGGATTGAGCGAGTGCGTCAACATCGGCTCGCAAGCGATCGGGAATCCACCAAGAAGCTCGCCAGCGTTCCCTGGCGGTTTGGCGAGGCGCGCCACAAGTCAACTGAGTCCATTATTGTGCCGCGCGTCTCTTCAGAACGGCGCGAATACATACCGGTCGGATACCTCGGTCCGGACACCGTCATCTCCGACGCTGCAAACGCGATATCCGGGGCGGAGCCGTGGGTCTTCGCTTTGCTCACATCGCGACTGCACATGGTTTGGGTGGAAGCCGTGGGTGGCCGCCTGAAGACCGACTACCGCTACTCGGCGACCATCGTCTACAACAACTTCCCTGTACCGTCGATCGGCGCGTCCACGAAGGAACTGCTAACTAAGTCTGCGCTTCGTGTGCTCGACGTGCGCGAGTACCACTCAGAGAAGACCCTGGCTGAGCTCTATGACCCAGACTTGATGCCTCACGATCTTCGAGTGGCGCATCAAGAGCTCGACAGACTTGTGGACTCGGTCTACCTGAAGCGCGGTTTTGAGACCGACGAAGAGAGGCTGTCTTCCCTCTTCGCCCTGTACGAACGAATGATCGCCGAGGAAAAGCTCAAGTGACCCCGCATACGAAGCCGGCAAATGTTGTCAACGCTCAGTACGCGCAGACTGGTAGCAGCGTGCACACCGACGCGCTCGGCATGCGCGAGATGCAGCAACGTGTCTGGGAGCAGCGCGCAGCTCAATACCTGTTGGTGAAGGCCCCGCCCGCGTCGGGAAAGTCGCGTGCTCTGATGTTCATCGCGTTGGACAAGCTGTACAACCAGGGGCGCAAGAAGGTCATCGTTGCGGTGCCCGAACGCTCCATCGGAGGCTCCTTCGCCAGCACCAGCCTGACCCGCTTCGGCTTCTTTGCAGACTGGAACATCAAGGACGAGAACAACCTCTGCACCCCGGGCTCCTCATTGAGCAAAGTGCAGCAGTTCATCGATTTTCTCGGTGGAGCCGATGCGGTGCTCGTCTGCACCCACGCGACACTTCGCTTCGCCTTCGAGAAGCTGGCTGCGTCTGCTCTTGACGGCGTCGTGCTCGCGATCGATGAGTTCCATCACGTCTCGGCCGATATCGCCAGCAATCGCCTCGGCGAGCTCCTCAAGGGCGTGATGGCCGGCTCTGACGCGCACATCGTGGCGATGACCGGCTCATACTTCCGCGGGGACTCCGTCCCTGTCCTCGTGCCGGAGGACGAGGCGAAGTTCACGCCGGTGACCTTCAACTACTACGACCAACTCAACGGCTACGAACACTTGAAGTCACTCGGTATCGGGCACCACTTCTACCAGGGTCGCTATACAAGCGCGATCCACGAGATTCTCGATCTGGACAAGAAGACGATCGTCCACATCCCGAACGTCAACAGTGGCGAGTCCACCAAGGACAAGATCGAAGAAGTTGGCTTCATCCTCGACGCCATCGGCGAGGTGATCAGCCAGGAGGAATCGGGCATCTTGCGCGTTCGTCGTCGCGACAACGGTGAGATCCTGAGAGTCGCTGACCTCGTCGACGACACCGACCAGATGGCGCGCGCCGAAACGCTGCACTATCTGACATCCGTCGCCTCGAAGGACCCTGACGCGGTCGATGTAATCATCGCGCTCGGGATGGCAAAGGAAGGTTTCGACTGGCCTTTCGCAGAGCACGCTCTCACCGTCGGCTACCGCGCCTCACTCACCGAAGTCATCCAGATCATCGGGCGCGTGACCCGTGACAGCGCCGGCAAGACCCATGCGCAGTTCACGAACCTGATCGCCCAGCCTGACGCCGCGACCGACGAGGTGAAGCTTTCGGTCAACAACATGCTCAAGGCGATCACCGCATCCTTGCTCATGGAGCAGGTTCTCGCGCCGAACTTCACCTTCAAGTCCAAGGTCGGAAACGACGACGCGCCATCCCCTGGAGTACTCAGGATCAAAGGCTTCAAGGAGCCGTCCACAGACCGGGTGAAGCAGATCGTTGCGACCGACCTCAACGACCTGAAAGCGACCATCCTGCAGGACGACACCTTCGTCAAGGCGGCTGCCGGCAACCTCGACGCTGAAGTCACAAACAAGATCTTGATCCCGAAGATCATCCGTGAGCGGTATCCCGACCTCAACGAGTCGCAGGTCGAAGAGTTGCGTCAGCAGGTGGTCGTCGATTCGGTCATCAAGAACGGCGAAGTGCGAGAGGTCGGCGACAAGCGATTCATTCGCATGTCAGACAAGTTCGTCAACATCGACGATCTCGACATCAACCTGATCGACAAGGTGAACCCATTCCAGCGAGCCTTCGAAGTGCTCTCCAAAGCTGTGACACCGCAGGTGCTTCGCATCATTCAAGACACGATCACGGCGACTCGAATACAGATCACCGAGGAAGAAGCCGTGCTGCTGTGGCCCAAGGTCCAGCAGTTCAAGAAGTTGAATCTTCGGGAGCCCAGTCTTCGCAGTGACGAACCGACCGAGAAGCGGTATGCCGAGGCGCTTGCGTTCCTCCGCAAGAAAAAGCGCGAGCTTGAAGCACAGCGGAAACTGGAGCAGGCATGAGCGACCTTGACTTTCAGAGCGTTTTCGACTCGGACGAAGACGGGCTGCTAGACACGCCAGAGAGTGCGCCGAAGCTCACGAGCTCCGATCGGCTCGAACGGTCATTCCTGGAGATCATCGAGTTCTACCGAGAGCACCAGCGGGTGCCTCGCTCAGACACCCGCGACATTGCAGAGCGCAAGCTCGGCGCGCGGCTCGATGGAATCGTTGCGAACGACGAGAAGGTAGCCGCGCTGAAACCAATCGACGAGTTCGGACTTCTCGTCGAGCCTGAGGCGCCGAAGTCGCTTGACGACCTGCTCGACGCTGATGAGCTTGGCCTTCTGGATGATGACTCAGACATCCTTGACACGTCTGACCTGCCTCAGCGAAAGAAGCCGGAAGCCGCCGGTGATGTCGCGCAGCGAGTTCGCGCCGAAGACTTCGCCCAGTTCGAGGCGCTCTTTCGGCAGAAGCAAGGAGAGCTAGCGGATCACACGTCGAAGCTCGTGCCGTTCCCCGGAATGCAGTACATCGTCGAAGGTGCCTTCTTCGTTCTCAATGGCGTGATGCTCTTCGTCGCCGAGGTGGGGGAGACCGAGTACAAGGAGACGACGATTCGCGCGAATCGTCGTGAGCGGTTGCGCGTCATCTTCGAAAACGGGACCGAGTCATCGATGTACCGACAGTCCCTCGGCATCCGGATGGGTGAGGGTAAAGGTCAAGCCGTCGTGGCAACGAATTTCGACTCGATTCTGGCGGAGGACGTTGCGACGGGGTATTTGTACGTGCTCCGGAGCCTGAGTGACGATGAAGCAATCGCCGCGGTTCCCGACCTTCACAAGATCGGCTTTTCTCGTGGGCCCGTAGAAAAGCGAATCGCCCGCGCGGTGCATGAACCTACCTATCTCATGGCGCCGGTCGAGATCGTGGCCAGCTACAGGACCTACAACCTGAAGACCTCGGCGTTGGAGCACCTTCTGCATCGGGTCTTCGCGGACGTTCGACTGCGGGTGAGCCAGGTGGGCAAAGACGGTCGGGTCTACGAACCGACTGAGTGGTACTCCGTGCCAATCGCGGTCATCGATCATGCCATCGAGCTCATCACGTCAGGCGGCATCATCGACTACGAATACGACGCACAGGAGCGGCAGCTGAAGCTGCGTTGATTCTGGTCGCCGCGTGGCTCTCTCAATTTGGCGAGCTAGACCAAGGTGCAATCGGTCAGGCGGGATCGAGCTTTCCCCCACCGGTCTCTCACGAAGGGAACAATATGCAAGAAGAAGATGAAGCGTTCTTCGACTCACTCTTCGATCGTGAAGCCGAAGAGCTTGTAGCCACTGCGAAAGATGTACTGCGGCGGCTGCTGGACCGCTCACCGAGGGCGTTCGCGAGAGTGATTCGCGAGCATCTCCCAGAATGGGAAAAACTGCGATCGCTGCCGGTCGACTACCCCCACGACCTCAACGTTGAGGGAGCCGAACCGGGGGTCGGAATTCCGTTTTGCCCACTGTGCGCAACGCCGCTTGAAAAGTTCATCTATGTGGAAGAGGGCACGAGGCGCGTCTGGTACGCCTGCGATGATGCAGACCAGGAAGTGTGGAGGGAACAGTTCTCTGACCGCTTCCGGGTCAACAACGTCATCTACCTATGCGACGCGTGTGAGGCGCCGTTCGAGTTGCCCGAGAGCATGCCCATGCATGGTCCACGCTTCTACTGAGTCTCGTCAGGGATGATCGAAAAGATCGTCGCTGTCCCCAAGTCGTCTAAAGCTTGTCTCATCTGGTTTGAGACAAGTCTCATCTGGATTGAGAACTGACAGCGGCGGCGTCGCCATAAATACCGAGGGGATGACGGTGTCTGGTTTCAGCACATCGTGGACACTTGTCTCCCGACATCGTGGACA
>NZ_JBHYEO010000009.1:0-111727 GCF_051860105.1 Microcella sp. | reverse complement strand
CCCCCCCCCCCCCCCCCCCCCCCCCCCCCCCCCCCCCCCCCCCCCCCCCCCGCGCTCTGAATCTCGCACCCAGCCGGGCTGTTGACGAAGGCAACGAAACGCTTGGCGGCGTCGAGCTTCTCACCGGTGGCCGACTTCGCAATGAACAACGCCTGTGGCTGGCAAATGGTCGCACTGGTGTTCGCAGCATCGTCGGCAGGCATGGCGAAGTAGCCGATGTCGTCTGCCGTATCAGGGTTGTTCTGCTGAGCAGTCGCAATCAAAGCCGTCAACATGGGGTAGTGCGCGGCCTCGCCGGTGGCCAGCATGCTCAAGCCGCGCTCAAGTGTCGCCGAGGCGAAATCCTCGTTGAAGTATCCCGCCTCGAACGTCTCCTGCAGGTGTTCGAAGCCGGTCAGGGCGGGCTGATCGACATACTTCGCGTCATTCGCGATGTACCGCTGCGCCCATGTCGGGTCTTGCGCGGTCACGTTCGCGAAGTCGGCAAGCACGAAGATCTGGCTGGTCCACGTAGCGCCGTACGTCTGAACGACGGGCACAATGACTGCGGCCTTGATCACCTCATTGTTCGCCATGAACTCGGTCCAGGTTTGGGGCACCTCGAGACCCAGCTGCTCATAGAGCCTTGATGTTGTAGAGGATTCCGCCAGCGAAGGAGGCCCCAATCGGCGCTCCGTACATGCCTTGGCTCGTGCTGACGGACTCCTTGAAGTCGTCAGTGACATCGGCAGCCCAGGGCTCATCCGAGAGGTCCAGGAGAGTGGCATCCGGCTGGAGCGCCAGAACGAATGAACCGGAGTTCGCCTGGAAGACCTCCGCGGAGGTTCCTGTCGAGAGGCTCGTCTTGATGAAGTTCTCACCCTCGACGCCATCCGGGACGGTATCCGTTCGCACTCGAACGTCCGGGTTCTCCGCCTCGAAAGCAGCAGCGAGAACGGCCGCTGCCTCGGTGTTCTGCTGGACGCTGCCGGTGAGGAACGTTATCGTGAGCGGCTCGCCAGAACCCGAGCCAGCGCCCCCTCCTGCAGTACACCCCGTTATGACGACCGCCATCATGGCAATGCCGGTGAACGACGCCGCGGCCTTCCTCCTGTGATTGCGAGTGATCATTCCTTACCTCCTTGTATGTGCAACGGCGGGGGAACGTTGCCTGCTGGTGATCTGCGCCGACACATGACGTCAGACATATCGTGCGTGCAATGAAACATCCGATGATAAATCGCTGTCAAGAGCCGCCCCACTCATGAGTAGGGCGCACTTGACTCACGAGGAAGCGACAGACATCCTATGTCTTGTCCACCGGGCGCGGCGCTCTCGACGATCGTCGCGCCACCGAGCGTGCTCGGGCCTCCCTCCCCGGGGGAATCAGCAATGCCCAGGCCCTTCGAGCAAAGGAAATCCGATCTGATGTATGCCGGTCATGGGAGAGGGTCACGATGAGCGTCATCACGTCTGTGCGCACGGCAGACATTCGATTCCCCACCTCAGCAGACCTCGACGGATCCGACGCCATGAATCCCGATCCGGACTACTCGGCGGCCTACGTGGTCATCAGCACCGACTCCGGCGATGAGCTCGAGGGTCATGCCTTCGCCTTCACCATTGGTCGCGGTAATGATGTTCAGGTGATGGCGATCGAGGCCGTCGCGCAGTGCGTGCTAGGCCGTGACGTCGAGGCGCTCCTCGCAGACATGGGGGCAACCTGGAGCCTCCTCAACAGCGACTCCCAGCTGCGGTGGCTGGGGCCGGAGAAGGGCGTCATCCACATGGCCGCCGGTGCTGTCATCAATGCGCTCTGGGACCTCAAAGCAAAACGCGCGGGTCTGCCTCTCTGGCAGCTCCTGTCTCGATTGTCGCCTGAGGAGATCGCCGATCTTATTGACTTCCGATATCTCACCGACGCCCTCACCCGATCAGAAGCGGTCGAGATCCTCACGCGTGCCGTGCCCAGCCGTGGGCAGCGAGAAGAAGCACTGCTCGTCGACGGATACCCCGCCTACACCACCAGCCCCGGGTGGCTCGGATACTCGGACGAGAAGTTGGCGCGACTCTGTGCCGAAGCCATCGCCGAGGGCTACCCGCAGATCAAGCTCAAGGTTGGGAGCAACGTTGACGACGATCGGCGGCGCCTGGCGATCGCCCGGGAAGTCTGCGGCGACGGTTTTCCTCTCGCGATCGACGCCAATCAACGCTGGGATGTCGACACCGCGATCGAATGGATCACCGCCCTGGAGGAGTTCGATCTGGCTTGGGTGGAGGAGCCCACAAGCCCCGACGACGTGCTCGGGCACGCCGCGATTGCTCGCGGCGTGCATCCAATTCGTATCGCCACCGGTGAGCACGCACACAACCGAGTGATGTTCAAGCAGTTCATTCAGGCGGGCGGGATGCACGTCGTGCAGATCGACGCCGCTCGAGTCGGCGGCGTCAACGAGAACATCGCCATCATCCTGCTCGCAGCCAAGTACGGCTTACCCATCTGCCCGCACGCGGGCGGCGTGGGTCTCTGTGAGGCGGTTCAGCATTTGGCTATGTTCGACTTCGTCGCGGTCAGCGGTGATGCGACGGGCCGCATGATCGAATACGTCGACCACCTGCACGAGCACTTCGTCAGCCCTACCCGAGTCGTGAGAGGGCGGTACCTCGCTCCGATGTCACCGGGGGCCAGCACCGAGATGAGAGCGTCGACACTCCATCAGTACGCGTGGCGAGAACTGCGTGTCGCCACCACCGAAGGGTGAGTGGTCACCGAGCAGTGTGGAGCCACCGCTCGACCCCCGACACATGGGCAAGCATCAGGGCCTCCGCTAGCTCAGAATCCCGTGACACGAGAGCATCAAGAATCCGCTCGTGCTCATCGATCGTTCGCATGACCGACCCGCCGTCCGTAATTCCCCGCCACACTCGCGCGCGCACCGTCTGGCTCGACAACGAATCGAGAAGGCTCGCGAGATAGGCGTTGCCCGTCGACGCCGCGATCGCGTGGTGGAACTCGACATCATGTTCGACGAGCTGCTCGATGCTCGACTCGTCCGACACCGAGAGCAGCCGCCGCATGGTAGCGAAGTCGGCATCTCGCGCATGACGAGCGGCGAGCGCGGCGGTCGGGGGCTCGAGCAGCCGTCTGACCGCGAAGATCTGCACCAAAGTGTCATCGCGGTGAAGGTCCACGACGAACGACATGGCCTCGTGAAGTATCGACGGCTCAAGACTCGTGACGTAAGTTCCGTCTCCGCGCCGCACGTCGAGCACCCGCATCACCTCGAGCGCCTTGACCGCTTCGCGGAGTGAACTGCGAGACAGTCCGAGTGCCTCACCGAGGTCTTTCTCGGGGGGCAACCGTGAGCCGGAAGGAAACTGGCCCGACACGATCATCTCCTTGATCTTGTCGATCGCTTCATCGGTGACGGCCACGTCCTGAATCTACCAAGGGTGACAGGAACACCGGGCAGAGAGCCGTGCCCCGATGAGCGCGCGCGAGGGGCGCCGGCCCCGCCAGTTAAACCGGAACGCCGCGCGAGGCGAGGTCGCCGAGCAGCGCCTGCCTGAGCTCGTCGTCGACCGACTCGCCCGTGGCCGCGATCGCGTCGCGCGCCGAATCCGCCCGAGTCGAGCCGATGACCGGCCAGTAGCCGGGGAGCACGTCGAGAACCGCGGCGAGAGTGAGTCGGTGCACCGAGGCGCCGCGCTGCGTCGCCAGAGCGGCCACGTGCGGCACCCGGGTCGCGAGCGGCGCCGCCCGCGGGCCCCCGAACGGCGCGTAGCCGAAGAAGTCGATGCCGGCGTCGCGGCAGTGGTGGTACTCGGCGAACGAGTCGACCGCCAGACCCAGCCGGTTCTGCACCGCATCGATGGGAGCCACCGCGAGAGCGCGGTCGATGAGCTCGATCGAAGCGTTCGACAGCCCGACGGCGCGCGCGAGCCCCTCCTCCCGAAGGGCGGCGAGCACCGTCACCGACTCCTCGAGGTCGTCGACGCGATCGGCACGGTGCAGCAGGAGGAGGTCGAGGGGAGCGCCGAGCAGCTCGACGCTGCGGGCGGCGTCGGCGCGCATCCGGTCGACGCTGCCGTCGGAGTGCCAGGCCGACGCCCCCGCCCGGTAGTGGCCGGCCTTGGTGATGATCGGCAGGCCGGGGCGGAGCTCGCGACCCGCGGCGGCGAGGCACTCCCCCACTCCGTCGTCGTCGAGCCGGGCGTAGGCGCGTGCCGTGTCGAGCGCGACCGCGCCCGCGTCGACGGCCGCCGCGATGACGGCACGGGCGTTCTCGTCGGTCGCGCCCTCGTTGAGCACGAGGGCGGCGATGCCGAGCACGACGCCGGGTCGATCGAGCACGGGGGTCACGCTCTCGAGCGTAGGGGGTCGCCTCACCGGGGCCACACTCCACGCTGTACAACAGAACCGCCTCTCGTGTACTTGTATAACAATCTGGTACTGTCACCGATATGGTCAACGCCGACATGTGCAGTGGCGCCCTCGCCGTGACCCGGGTGCCCGATGCGGTGTACGAAGCGCTGCGCGAGAGCATCCTGAGCCAGCGCGAAGCGCCCGGAACCGCCGTGACCGAGCAGGCCATCGCCGACCGCTTCGGCGTCGCGCGCCCGACCGCCAAAGTCGCGCTCGAGCGGCTCGTGGCCGAGGGCCTGCTGCGGCGCGAGGCGCACAAGACCGCGCGCGTGCCCGAGCTGAGCCGCGACGACATCGTCGACCTCTACGCCAACCGCGCCATCGTCGAAGAGGCCGCGCTGCGCACCCTCGCCGCCGACGGCGTCGTGCCCATCGCGGCCATCGCGGCGCAGCGGATGCTCACTGACGCCGCGGCCGCGGCCCGCTCCTCGGCCCCGGGTACGGAGGTTCCCCCGGCTCTCGCCCGCGCCGACATCGCCTTTCACCGCGCCCTCGTCGAAGCGCAGCGCTCCCCCCGGCTCGCACGACTGCACGCTTTGCTCATGGGCGAGATCGAACTGTGCACGGGGCAGGTGCAAGCGCATCGGCTGCTCGCCCTCGACGACGTCGTCGCCCAGCACCAGGGCATTCTCGACGCCGTCGCCGCGGGCGACCCCGAGCGCGCGGGCGCCCTCACGCGCGCCCACATCGAGGGCGCGCGCGACCGCCTGCTCGCCCGCTACGACGCGCGTGCGTCACACATCACGGAAGTCTCGCCCGGAGCGACCCCATGACCCGCGCCGTGCAGTGCCACACACCCCGAAACTCCGTGATTTGTGACACGACCGACCGCAGAACGAGGAACCGACCATGGTGAAACGCCGCTTCCCCCGCCCCAAAGAGCTCGCGCCGCTCATGCGGTTCAAGACGCCCGAGCTCAACGCGAAGAAGCGCCGCCTCCAGGGCGCGCTCACCATCCACGACCTGCGGGCGATCGCGCAGCGCCGCACCCCGAAGGCGCCGTTCGACTACACCGAGGGGGCGGCCGAGGGCGAGCTGAGTCTCGCCCGCGCGCGGCAGGCGTTCAGCGACATCGAGTTCCACCCCGCGATCCTGCGCGACGTGAGCCACGTTGATACCGGGTGGGACGTTCTCGGCTCACGAGTCGCCATGCCTTTCGGCATTGCGCCGACCGGTTTCACCCGCATGATGCACACCGAGGGCGAGGTGGCGGGGGCGACGGCAGCGGCGGCGGCGGGCATCCCGTTTGCGCTGTCGACGATGGGCACGACGAGCATCGAGGGCGTGCGCGATGCGGCGCCCGAGGGCCTCAACTGGTTCCAGCTCTACATGTGGAAAGACCGCGAGCGCTCGATGCAGCTCGTCGAACGCGCGGCGACCGCGGGCTACGACACGCTGCTCGTCACGGTTGATGTACCCGTCGCGGGCGCGCGCCTGCGCGACAAGCGCAACGGCTTCTCGATTCCGCCGGCGCTCACGGTCGGCACGATCGTCAACGCGATCCCTCGCCCGTGGTGGTGGTGGGACTTCCTGACCACCGAGCCCCTCGCCTTCGCGAGCCTCTCGAGCTGGAACGGCACGGTGGGCGAGCTGCTCGACGCCATGTTCGATCCCACGGTCACCTACGACGACCTGAAATGGATCAAGGAGCAGTGGCCCGGCAAGCTCGTCGTCAAGGGCGTGCAGACGGTCGACGACGCGAAGCGGCTCACCGCGCTCGGCGTCGACGGCATCACCCTCTCGAACCACGGCGGTCGGCAGCTTGACCGCGCACCGATCCCCTTCCACTTGCTGCCCGAGGTCGTGCGCGAGGTCGGGAGGGACACCGAGGTGCACCTCGACACGGGCATCATGTCGGGCGCCGACATCGTGGCGAGCATCGCTCTCGGCGCGCGCTTCACGCTCATCGGCCGCGCCTACCTCTACGGCCTCATGGCCGGCGGGCGCGAGGGCGTCGACCGCGCCATCGAGATCCTCCGCGGCGAGATCACCCGCACGATGAAGCTTCTCGGCGTGCGCTCGCTCGACGAGCTCGAGCCGGGCCACGTGACGCAGCTGCAGCGGCTGGTGCCGCGCGGCTGATCGTCACCCGCGGGCTGAGCCCCGTCGCGAGGCGTGGTGGTCTTCGCGGCGGGGCTCTTCGGCGATCGGAGGCATAGGCTGGAGCCGTGCCGGCGACGCGCGCCGCGCGTCCGTCGCCCCTCATGAAGGCACTGTGTCCAACCCCGTAGCTCCCGCATTCCCGCCCACCGAACCGATACCGGTGCATCGGGGAAACCCTCGTCTGCGCGACTCGTTCTCGTCGCTGCAGGTGCGCAACTACCGGCGGTTCCAGGCCTCGCAGCTGCTCGCCCACACCGCGGGGTGGATGCAGCGCATCGCCACCGACTGGCTCGTGCTCGAGATCACCGGCAACATCGCCGCGGTCGGTCTGACGGTCTTCTTGCAGTGGGGGCCGATGCTGCTGCTCGGGCCCTACGGGGGCGTCATCGCCGACCGCTTCTCGAAGCGCACGCTGCTCATGGGTGTCTACGCGGTGTTCGGGGTGCTGAGCGCGCTACTCGCGACGCTCGCCCTGACCGGAGTGGTCGAGCTGTGGCACGTGTATGTGATCTCAGTGATCATCGGCTGCGTCTTCGTCGTCGAGAGCCCCGCGCGCGTCGTGCTCGTGAGTGAGATGGTCGAGCCGAAGCTGCTGCAGAACGCCATCAGCCTCAACGCCTCGGTCTTTCACTTCGGTGGCTTCGTCGGGCCCGCGGTCAGTGGCGTCATCATCGCACTGGCGGGCTCAGGGTGGGCGATCGGCGTGAACGCTCTGGCCGCCCTCGTGGTGGTCATTACTCTCGCGAGCCTGCGCAGTGATGAATTGCGCGTCATCCCCGTGCAGCCGCGACAGAGCGGTCAGATCCGTCAGGCGCTGCGTTACGCCCGCTCGAAGCCGACGATCGTGTGGCCCATGATCATGCTCATGTTCGTCGCCGTCTTCGGCATGTCTCTGCCGGTGATCCTCACCGGCATGGCCAACGAGGTCTACGAATCGGGCTCGACCGGATACGGCCTCTACAGCTCGCTCGTCGCGATCGGCGCGCTCACCGGCGCGCTTGTCTCGACCCGGATGCGCACCCTCCGCCTGCGAACGATCGTCGCCGCGATGCTCGTCTACGGGGTTCTTCAAGCGCTCGCCGGGCTCGCCCCCTGGTACGGCGCGTTCCTCGCCCTGCTGGTGGGCGTCGGTCTCGCTCGGCTCGTCTACGCGATCATGGCCGACTCGCTCGTGCAGCTCAGCTGCAACCCGGGCATCCGAGGTCGCGTGATGTCCTTCTATGTGATCATCATGGTCGGCGGGCAAGCGCTGGGCGGGCCGCTCATGGGCGGCGTCGCCGAGGTGCTCGGGCCGTCGACGGCGCTGATCATCTCGGGAACCGTGCCCGCGGTCGCCGCCATCATCATCGGCATGCTGATCGCGCGCTCGGGCTCACTGCGACTGCAGGTGCGGCTGAAGCGCGGCGAGTCGCTTGTATCGATCGTCGGCCGATCGCAGATCACGCCGAGTGAGCGGTAGCACCTGAACCGGCCGAATAGGCTCGAGCAATGCAGTACTGCATCTTCACCGAGCCCCAGCAGGGCGCGAGCTACGACACGATCGTCGCGCACGCGCAGCGCGCCGAGGCCCTGGGCTTCCACGCCTGGTTCCGCAGCGACCACTACCTGATCATGGGCGAGGGCGACGGTCTGCCCGGCCCGACCGACGCCTGGACCACCCTCGCCGGCCTCGCGCGCGAGACCAGCACGATCCGCCTCGGCACCCTCGTCAGCTCGGCGACGCATCGGCACCCCGGCATCCTCGCCGTGCAGGTGGCGCAGGTCGACCAGATGTCGCACGGCCGCGTCGAGTTCGGCCTCGGCACCGGCTGGTACGCGCGCGAGCACGAGGCCTTCGGCATCCCCTTCCCCGACAAGCGGTTCGGGATGCTCGAGGAGCAGCTCGCCATCGTGACCGGCTACTGGGCCACCCCCGACGGCGCCACCTACTCGTTCGAGGGCGACCACTACCGGCTCGTCGACGTGCCCGCCCTGCCGAAGATCGTGCAGGAGCGCATGCCCGTCATCGTGGGAGGCGGCGGACCGCGCAAGACGCCCCAGCTCGCCGCGCGGTACGCGACCGAGTTCAACATCGGGTTCCGCACGCTCGAGGGCTTCGCCGAGGTGCTCGCCAACGTGCGCGCGGTGTGCGTCGAAGAGGAGCGCGATCCGGCGACGCTGACCTACTCGGCGGCGTGGCCCACCGTGGTCGGACGCGACGCCGCCGAGATCGCGCGCCGTTGCGAGGCGGTCGGCATCGACCCTGCGAGCGACCACGGCGAGCGCCTTGTCGGCACCCCGGCCGAGGTCGTCGACCGGCTCGGGGCGCTGCGCGAGCTCGGCGTCGACCGGGTCTACCTGCAGACGGTCGACATGACCGACCTCGAGCACCTCGACCTCATCGCGGCCGACGTGCTGCCGCACCTGACGTGACTGGAGCATCCATGACCCCCACCGCGTTCGGCGCCGCCGCCGACTGGACCCGCCGTCACGTCGAGGCGGGCCGCCTGCCCGTCGCCGTGCTCGGCATCGTCGACGTGAACGGCGTCGTCGATGTGGCCGCGTTCGGCACCGACCCGGTCAGCGGTCGCACCGCCCACGTCGACGACCGCTTCGCCCTCTACTCGGTGACGAAACCGCTCGTCGCCCTCACGGCGATGCGCGCCGTCGAGCGCGGGCTGCTCACGACTGAGACCCCGTTGCAGCGCGCCCTGCCGGGCTTCGCCAGCCCCGAGGTCACCCTCGCGCACCTCACGAGCCACACCTCCGGTGTCGCCGAGCTGACGGTCGAGGGCGGCGGCTCGACCCGCACCCACGGCTATGCGACGACGCTGCGTGAGGGCATCGAGCGGGCTCCGCTCGACTTCGCCCCGGGCACGGCCCGCCGCTACACGAACATCACCTGGGCGGGAGTGACGGCGCTCATCGAGCACGCCACGGGCCGCGCGTTCGAGGAGGAGTTCGCCGACCTCGCCGCAGCGATCGGCGCCGAAGGCCTCTCGTTCGACACCGACGATGTGCACCACGTGCACGGCGCCGAGCGCTACGAGCACGATGTCGCCGGGCTGCGCGCGCTGCGGCACCCCGCGGCGGGCGCCGCCGCCCGGGCCTCCGACCTGCTCGCGCTCGGCCGCTCGCTCATCGCGGGCGACGACGCCGTCGTGCACCGCGTCACGCTCGAGGCGATGCTGCGGCCGCGCACGAGCGGCCTGCCCGTCATCGACCCGAACCGGGCCCGGCACCCGGAAGACTTCGGCATCGGCTTCAACCTGCCCCACCGCCCCAGCCTGCTCGACCACAGCACCTTCGGCCACGAGGGCTGGTGCCGCTCGCAGTTCTGGGTGTCGCGCCACACCGGTCGGTGCGTGGTGCTGCTCACCAACCGCCTCGACACGGGCGAGCCCGACGTCGGCGTCGACATCGACGAGCTGCTGAACGCCGCGTTCTCCGGCCGATGAGCACGGGCCGATGACCACAGCGCGCCCGCACGTCATCGTGCTGCCCGGCGGCGGCTACGCCTTCCGCGCCGACCACGAGGGTGAGCCCGTCGCCGACTGGCTGCGGTCGCTCGGCCTCGACGCGAGCGTGCTCGACTACCCCGTGCGCACGCGCCACCCCGGCCCGATCGATGCGGTGCGGATGCGCGTGGCCGAGCTGCGCGCCGCGGGCGTCGAACGGCTAGGCATCCTGGGCTTCTCGGCCGGTGGTCACCTCGCGGGCCATGCCGCCGCGCTCGGCCTCGTCGATGCGGCCGTGCTGTGCTACCCGGTCGTGTCGATGCTCACGCCGACGCACGGGGGCTCGCGGCGCGAGCTGCTCGGGCGCTGGGCGACCCCGTGGGCGCGCGCCGCGACCTCGCTCGAGCGCCTCGTCACGCCGCGCATGCCCCCGACCTTCGTGTGGCACACGGCGGAGGACGAGTCGGTGCCGCTCGAGCATCCGTACCGTCTCGCCCAGGCGCTCGCCCGGCACGGCGTTCCGCACGCACTGCACGTGTACCCGCGCGGCCGCCACGGCCTCGGGCTCGTGACGGGAATCGAGGGCGGCGAGCACGCCGGAATCGCCGCGCACTGGACGCGTGACTGCGCCGAGTGGCTGCGCGAGCTCGGCTGGGTCGACTGACCTACTGATCGGGCGTGATCGCGGCCGTCTCGGCTTCGGCCTTCTCGGCGAGCGACGCGATCGATCGGATGCCCTCCGGGCGCCCGGCACGCACCCACAGCATCCTCAGCGCGCCCGCGATGAGCACGGCGGCCACGAGGCTCACGAGCGGCCAGCCCCGCGCGAGGTTGACGACGAGGGTGAAGGCGACGACGACCGAGCCGAACACGTTGAGCGCGAAGCGCTTGCGCTGCCCGGCAAGGCGGGTGAATCGGGTCATCGCGAGCAGGCCCGACAGGAAGCTGAGGAACACGGCGACGGCGTAGAACAGCACGAGCCGCTGGTCGTCGGCTCCGGCAGCGGCGACGACCGCCATGGCGAGGGCCGCGAAGAGCACGAGACCCCAGTAGGGCGTGTGCCGGCTGTTGACGCGACCGAAGGCGGCCGGCAGGATTCCGACGGCATGCGCCTGGCCCGGATGCACGGCGAGTGCCTTGAGCAGCCCCGGCCCGGCTTGGAACGACGAGCTCGCCGCGGCGAGCAGCAGCAGCGCGGTCATCAGCTGGAACAGCGCGAACACCGGGGCGGGCGCGACGTGCCGGGCGAAGTCGGCGATGAGGGTCGATCCGTCGTCGGGCAGCCCGACGCCGAGCCGCGCCGCCTGGGTGGCGAGCCCGAGCGTGATGACCCCGACGATGCCGAGCGTGAGCCACAGGGTCAGCTGGCCGAAGCGGCGCCGGCCGTCGTCGCCGAGCTCGCCGAGCTGGGCGATCGCCGTCGACGGCGCCTCGACGCCCGTCGCGAGCGCCATGGCGACGGGGAAGGCGAGAACGACCGCGACGAGTCCCGCGAGCATGCCCGGGTCGGCGGCGGTGCTGATGGATGCGGGGGTCGCGTCGAGCGGGGCGGCGAACGCACTGAAGATGAGCACGGCCGCCGCGACGCCGACGAAGACGACGGTCATGAGGGCGAACACGATGCGCCCCAGGTGACCGAACCAGCACAGCCCCGCTACGAGTGCCACGAGCACGAGGGCGATGAGCAGACGCCAGGGCTCGAGCGCCGGAACGTAGGCGATGACGGCCGAGGCGGCGGCCGAGACGCTGATGGCGATCGTCAGCACGAAGTCGACGACGAGCGCGCCGACGGGCACGAACGACCAGCCGTCGCCGAACGCCTCACCGACCGCCGCCGAGGCGCCCCCGCCCTCCGGGTAGCGGGCGATGAGCGCGCGGTAGTTGACGACGACGAGCGCGATGATCGCGACGACGAGCCCCATCGTGGCGACGAGCAGGTCGAGGCGGCCGCCCAGGGCGTGCAGGGCCGCCTCGACCGCGTAGGCCACCGACGACACGGGGTCGGCCATGACCGCGAAGGCGAAGGCGAGGAAGAGCACGGCGCGCGAGCGCAGGAGGGGCACGCCGCGACACTACTCCTGCGGCGTGCTACCGCCGCACGTGCTCGGCGAGCCAGCGCAGCGCGTCGTCGGCGCCGTGCTGCTCGGCGGCGAGCGCCGAGATGTGGCTCTCACCCGGCAGCTGCCAATGCTCGGCCGTCGAGAGGTGCGCGGCGAGCCACGCTGCGTGGCTCGCGGGCACGACGTGGTCATCGACACCGTGGGCGAGCAGCACGGGAGCGATGATCGCGCCGAGGTCGACCCCCCACGGCGTGACGTAGGCGAGGTCGTCGTCGATGAGGGCGTCGAGCCCCGAGGCCATGCCCGCCGCGGCGACCTCGCCGAGCCAGCCCCACGGTCCGCTCAGCGCCGTCCAGTCGCCGGCGGTGAAGTCGATCGGGGCGTCGGCATGCTCCTGCTCGTGCGCCCGCTTGCCCTCGATGCCCGCGGCCGCGGCGCGTAACGAGGCGTGGCTCGTCGGCCCCATGCCCGCGAACCAGTCGAGACCCTCGGCGTCGAACGGCGCGAGGCCGCCGAGGCTCACGGCGGCGATGACGCGCGCGGGTTGCCGTGCGGCGCACGCGAGCGCGTGCGGCCCGCCGCCGGAGTGCCCGACGACGGCGAAGCGGTCGAAATCGAGCGCATCGGCGAGCGCCGCGGCGTCGGCCGCCACGCTCGCGACCGTGCGACCCGGGTGCGCGGTCGAGCCGCCGTAGCCCGGGCGGTCGAACGACACCCAGCGCAGGCCGAGCTCGGCGGCGAGCGCGAAGAGGGGCTTCGGGGGTGTGCCGACGTTGGGCGTGCCGTGGTGCCACATGACGGGCACGCCATCGCCGTCACACTCGTAACCGTGCAGCGTGCGCCCGTCGGGCAGCGTGAGGTCGAACTCGTGCACCTCGGTCATGACAGGGGCCCGAGCAGGTCGGCCGCGACGGTGGCGTGCACGGCCTCGGTGTCGCTCGGGTGGTAGATGCCGGCGAGCACGTCGCGCTGCAGCCGGCTCAGCTCGGCCGACCAGCGGTAGGCTCCGCCGCCCGCGATGCGCATCGACTGGTCGACCACGTGCCGCGCCGTCTCGACGCTGCGGTGCTTGAGGCCCGCCAGGTCGCGGAACCACCGCGCACCGCGATCGACACCCTGGTCGCGATCGCGGGCGACCGCCTGCAGTTGCGGGGCCAGCGCGTCGAGGGCGAGCGCGGCATACGCGATGCGCCAGCGAATGTCGGGGTCGAGCGCCTGGGGCGACCCGCCCGATCGGAGGCTCGTGCGGCGCCGCGCGCTGTCGACGGCCAGCTCGAGCGCGCGGTCGGCGAGGCCGGCGTAGACGCTCGCGATGAGGGTGTGGAAGTTGGCGGCGATCGCGAGCGTGTAGACGTCGCCGCTGGGGCCGACCGGCAGGATGTGCGCCACCCGATCGTCGGTCACCACCGCGCCGTCGAGCCGTGTCGTGTGGCTCTGCGTGGCGCGCATGCCGAGGGTGTTCCAATCGGGGGTGATCGTCACACCGGGGGTGTCGCCGCCGGCCTCGCGAGTGAGGAACCCGTGCACGATCTGGGGCGGCGAGCCATCGGGCGGGTCGTGCCGCCCGAGCACGCCGAGCCGCGTCCACGCGGGCGAGAGGGTCGTGAAGATCTTCGTGCCGGTGAAGGCCCACCCGCCCGTGCCGCCGTCGAGCGCGACCCGCTCGACGCGGGTCAACGAGTCGCTCATGACGCGGTCGTTACCGGCCTCGCTGATCGCGAACGCGAACAGCTCACCCCGCTGCGCCTCGTCGAGCACCCAGGCGAGGCTGTCGTCGCCGGTGGCCGCGAGATCGCGTGCCACGCCCATCCAGACCAGGTGCATCGTGAGACCCAGCGCGGTGGCGGGCGCATGGGCGGCGAGCAGGCGCTGGTCGGCGGATGCGGTGCTCAGGCTGCGCGGCGTCAGATAGCCGGCGGCGCGCAACTCGTCGAGATCGTCGGCGAAGAACTCATTGCGCTCGTCATAGCCCGGGGCCCGCTCGCGGATGCGCGCGAGCAGTGCCGGTGTCAGTACGCTCGAATCGTCCACGGTGCCCACGCTACTCGGGCGTTCGTGATCAATGCCCTCAGGTACGTGGAGCCTTACATCATATGATTGAGCTCCGGGCGGTCTGGCCCGGTGAACCCCGGAGGACCCGATGACGCGACCCGATATGTCAGTGCAGCTCTACACCGTTCGCGATCGGCTCGCCGCCGACCCCGAGGGCACCATCGCGGCGATCGCCGAGCTGGGCTTCACGGCCGTCGAGCCCTTCGGGCTGCCCGACGTGCCGGAGGCCGTGCGCGCCGCCATCACCGCCCACGGCTTGGCCGCCCCCACGGCGCACGGATCGCTTCTCGCGCACCCCGCCGAGACGATCACCGCCGCGAACGCCCTCGGCGTGCGCACGATCATCGAGCCCTACCAAGACCCCGCGCGCTTCGCCGACCGCGCCTCGATCGCCGCCGTCGCCGCCGAACTCACCGCCGCGGCCGCCCTGGCCGCCCCGCACGGCATCACGGTCGGCTACCACAACCACGACGCCGAGCTGCGCGGCAGCATCGACGGCCTCGCCCCCCTGCTGCTGCTCGCTGAGCTCACCGATCCGAGCGTCGTGTTCGAGCTCGACGCCTACTGGGCAGCCGTCGCGGGTGTCGACGGAGCCGCGATCGCGACCGCGCTCGGCGACCGGCTCGTCGCCGTGCACGTGAAAGACGGCGACCCCGCGGACGGGGTCGGCGCCCAGGTGCCCGCGGGCCTCGGCTCGGTGCCGCTCGCCGCCGTGCTCGCCGCCGCGCCGCAGGCCCGCCCCGTCGTCGAGTTCGACATCGTGCCGGGCGAGGGCTGGGAGGCCATCGCCGCCTCGGCCGGTTTCGTCGCCGCGCTCGTCGCCGAGGAGGCCGGGCGATGAGCGGGCCCGTGGGCGTGGGCGTCATCGGCGCCGGCGTGATCAGCACGCAATACCTCGACAACCTCAGCCGGGCATCCGATGTCACCGTGCGCATGATCGCCGACCTCGACCTCGACCGGGCCCGTGCGCGCGCCGACGAGTACGACGTCGCGGGCGCGGGCTCGGTCGACGAGCTGCTCGCGCGCGACGACATCGACATCGTGCTCAACCTGACGATCCCGGCCGTGCACGCGAGCGGCGCGACCGCCTGCGTCGAGGCGGGCAAGCACGTCTGGACGGAGAAGCCCTTCGCTCTCGATCGCGCCGAAGGGCAGCGCCTGCTCGCCCTCGCGACCGAGCGCGGCCTGCGGGTCGCGTGCGCGCCCGACACCGTGCTCGGCCCCGGCGTGCAGACCGCGCGGCGCCTGCTCGAGCAGGGTGCGATCGGCGAGCCCGTGAGCGCGCTCACGATGTTCCAGGTGTCGGGCCCCGAGACCTGGCACCCGAGCCCCGAGTTCCTCTACGCCCGCGGCGGCGGGCCGCTGTTCGACATGGGGCCCTACTACCTGACGACCCTCGTGCAGCTGCTGGGCCCGATCGCCCGCGTGGATGCTCGCGGAACCCGCGCGCGCACCGAACGCGTCATCGGCTCGGGCCCCAAGGCCGGCACGCGCTTCCCCGTCGAGGTGCCGACCAATGTCGCCGCCCTCTACGAGATGGCGGCCGGGCAGGTGGCGCAGAGCACCTTCAGCTTCGAGTCGCCACGCCCGCGGGTCGGCGTCGTCGAGATCACGGGCACCGAGGGCACGCTCGTGCTGCCCGACCCGAACATGTTCGACGGCGACATCACCATCTGGCGCGCCGGCATGATGCCCGACGATGAGCCCGAGCGGCACGAGACGACGGGCCACGGCATGACGCGCGGCCTCGGCGTGGTCGAGCTCGCGCGCGCGATCAGCGCGGGCGTGCCGGAGCGCGCGAGCGGCGAGCTCGCCCTGCACGTGCTCGACATCATGCAGAGCACCGAAGAGTCGGCCGCCTCGGGCGAGCCGATCACGCTCACGACCACCGCGACGCCCGCACCCGCGATGCCCGACGACTTCGACCCGTGGGGGGCGACGCTATGAGTGACGGCGCTGCGGTCGGCGGCGGCACAGCCTCCCCGGCCGAGGTCCTGGGCGGCGGCCCTGTATCTTCTGTCGCCGCCGCCATTATTGGCGGCGGCTTTATGGGCCAGGTGCACGCGCACGCGCTGCGCGCCGCGGGCATCCCGATCGTCGGGGTCGCGTCGTCGTCGCCCGCGAGCGCCGCCCGCGCCGCCGAGCGCCTCGGCATCGCCCGCGCCTACGCCGACGTCGACGAGCTGCTCGCCGACGAGGCCGTGACGCTCGTGCACGTGCTCACCCCCAACGCGACGCACGCCGCGCTCGCCACCCGCGCGCTCGACTCCGGTCGGCACGTCGTGTGCGAGAAGCCCCTCGCGACGACCGCCGCTGACGCCTCCGCGCTCGCGACCCGGGCATCCGGCACCGGCCTCATCGCGGCCGTGCCCTTCGTCTACCGGTTCCACCCCATGGTGCGTGCCGCCCGCGAGCGCATCGCGCGCGGCGAGACCGGCCGCCTGCTCTCGGTGCAGGGCGCCTACTTGCAAGACTGGCTGCTCGCCGCCGACGACGACAACTGGCGCGTCGACGCCGGCCAGGGCGGCGCGTCGCGGGCCTTCGCCGACATCGGCAGCCACCTGTGCGACCTGCTCGAGTTCATCGCGGGCGAGCGCATCACCCGGCTCGTCGCGCGCACGCGCACGGTACACCCCGAGCGCGGCGGCCACGCTGTCGAGACCGAAGACCTGGTCGGGATGCTCGCCGAGCTGCAGGGCGGCGCCCTCGTCAGCCTGCTCGTGTCGCAGGTGGCGCCCGGCCGCAAGAACGGGCTCGTGCTCGAGCTGCACGGCGACGGCGAGAGCCTGCGCTTCGAGCAAGAGCGCCCGGAGGAGCTGTGGATCGGCCGGCGGCGCGAGAGCCTGCTGCAGCTGCGCAACCCCGACGAGCTGCAGGGCGACGCCGCGCGGTTGAGCACGCTCCCGGCCGGGCATCCGCTCGGATACCAGGACGCGTTCACGGCGTTCGTCGCCGACACGGCCCGCTCGATCGCGGAGGGCGCGGCGGTCGAGGGATTGCCCGTGTTCGCCGACGGCCTGCGCGCCGCGCACCTGACCGAGGCAGTGCTCGACTCGGCGCGCTCCGGCGCCTGGGTCGACCTGCCGCCCGCCATCACCCCGACGAAGGAGTCATGATGAGCACGCACCCCGTCACCCTGTTCACCGGCCAGTGGGCCGACCTGACGCTCGAGGAGGTCGCCGAGCTCGCCGCGGGCTGGGGCTACGACGGCCTCGAGATCGCCGCCTCGGGCGAGCACCTCGACGTGCAGCGCATCGTCGAAGACGATGCCTACCTCGCCGACCGGCGCGCGATCCTCGACCGCCACGGGCTGCAGGTGCACGCGATCTCGCACCACCTCGCCGGTCAGGCCGTGTGCGACGACCCCATCGACTTCCGGCACCAGGCGATCCTCTCGAGCCGGGTGTGGGGCGACGGCGAGGCCGAGGGCGTGCGCCAGCGCGCCGCCACCGAGCTGCAGTACGCCGCGCGCGCCGCCCGCCGCCTCGGCGTCGACACCGTCGTCGGCTTCACGGGCTCGAGCATCTGGCAGTACGTCGCCATGTTCCCGCCCGTACCGGCGTCGAGGATCGACGAGGGCTACGACGACTTCGCCCGCCGCTGGAACCCCATCCTCGACGTCTTCGACAGCGAGGGCGTGCGCTTCGCCCACGAGGTGCACCCCGGCGAGATCGCCTACGACTACTGGACGAGCCGCCGCGCGCTCGAGGCCATCGGCCACCGCGAGGCCTTCGGCTTCAACTGGGACCCGTCTCACATGATGTGGCAGGGAATCGACCCCGTCGGCTTCATCGTCGAGTTCGCCGACCGCATCTACCACGTCGACTGCAAAGACACGCGGCTGCGGCCGCGCGACGGCCGCGCCGGCGTCATGGGATCGCACCTCGCCTGGGGCGACCCGCGCCGCGGCTGGGACTTCGTCTCGACCGGGCGGGGCGACGTGCCGTGGGAGGACTCGTTCCGCGCCCTGCGGTCGATCGGCTTCACCGGCCCGATCTCGATCGAGTGGGAGGACGCCGGCATGAGCCGACTGCACGGCGCTGCGGAGGCCGTGCAGTTCGTGCGCTCGCTGCTGTGGGATCTCCCCGAGCAGTCGTTCGACGCCGCCTTCTCGAACCAGAGCTGATCGCGCCGTGATCGCCGCCGCACCGACCTCGCAGCGCGCGATCGACCTCGTCGCGATGGCGCACGACGCGAGCCACTACCTGCTGCGCCCGCACACCGTCGCGACACCGACCTCGATCGCTCAGGTCGCCGAGCTGCTCGCCGAGGCGACGCGCTCCGGCCGACCGCTCACCTTCCGATCAGGCGGCACGAGCCTGTCGGGGCAGGGCGTCACCGACCAGCTGCTCGTCGACACGCGCGCGGCGTTCCGCGGCATCGAGGTGCTCGACGGCGGCGAGCGCGTGCGCGTGCAGCCCGGCGCGACCGTGCGCCAGGTCAACGCTCGACTCGCGCGGCACGGCCGCCGCCTCGGCCCCGACCCGGCGAGCGAGATCGCCTGCACGATCGGCGGGATCATCGCCAACAACTCGAGCGGCATGGCGTGCGGCACCGAGCAGAACACCTACCGCACGCTCGAGTCGATGACGCTCGTGCTCGCGAGCGGGGCGACGATCGATTCCGCATCCAGCGACGCGGATGAGCAGTTGCGGCTCGCCGCTCCTGAACTCTGGGCCGGGCTGTCGGCCCTGCGGGCGCGGGTGCTGGCCGACGGGGAGTCGGTGGCGAGCATCCGGCGCCTATTCGCGATGAAGAACACGATGGGCTACGGCCTCAACGCCCTGCTCGACCACGAGCGGCCCATCGACCTGCTCGTGCGCCTCATGATCGGCAGCGAGGGCACGCTCGGCTGGGTGGGCGAGGCCGTGTTCCGCACCGTGCCGGTCGCGCCGCTCGTCGCGACGGGGCTGCTCGTCTTGCCGACCCTGGCGGCGGCGACCGCCGCTCTGCCCGCGCTCGTCGACGCGGGGCTGGCGACGATCGAGCTCATGGACGCCACCTCGCTGCGCGTCGCGCAGACCCTCTCCGACGCGCCGGAGGCGATCACCGCTCTCACGATCGACCGGCATGCGGCCCTGCTCGTCGAGGTGCACGCGGCGACGGATGCTGACCTCGCGCTCGGCCTCGCCGCCGCCGACCGCGCCATCGCCGGTCTGCCGCTCGCCGCCGAGTTCGCGTTCTCGCGCGAGCCCGCCGCCCGCGCCGCGCTGTGGCACGTGCGGAAGGGCCTCTACCCGGCGGTCGCCGAAGCACGCCCGAGTGGAACGACTGCGCTGCTGGAAGACATCGCCGTGCCCGTCGCACATCTGCTGCCGACGTGCGAAGCGCTCGAGGCGATGTTCGAGCGGCACGGCTACGAGAACGCCGTGATCTTCGGGCACGCGAAAGACGGCAACATCCACTTCTTGCTCACCGAGCGCTTCGACACCCCCGAGGGCGTCACGCGCTACGCCACCGTGACGGAAGAGATCGTCGAGCTCGTGCTCGCGCACGGTGGCACGCTCAAAGCCGAGCACGGCACGGGCCGCATCATGGCGCCGTTCGTCGAGCGGCAGTACGGCGCCGAGCTCACCGAGGTGATGCGCGCGCTCAAGCGGCTGTGCGACCCGGCGGGCGTGCTCAACCCGGGCGTCATCATCACCGATGACCCGCATGCTCACCTGCAGCACCTCAAGACGACGCCCACTGTCGAGGCCGAGGTCGATCGCTGCGTCGAGTGCGGCTACTGCGAGCCCACGTGCCCGAGTCGCACGCTGACGCTGACCCCGCGGCAGCGCATCGTCGTGCGCCGCGAGCTCGCCGCCGCCGAGGCCCGCGGCGACGATGCGCTCGTCGAGGCGCTGCTCGTCGACGAACCCTACGAGAGCGTGCAGACCTGCGCGGTCGATGGCCTGTGCGGCATCGCCTGCCCCGTGTCGATCAACACCGGCGACCTCGTGCGCCGCCTGCGCTCCGAGACCCGCACGCCGGGCCGCCGAGTCTGGAACGCCGCCGCCGACCGCTGGGATGCCACGACCCGCACCGCCTCCGCCGCCCTGACCGTCGCGGATGCCCTGCCGACGCCCCTCGTGCGCGCAGCGAGCTCGGCCGCCCGCGCGGTGCTCGGCACCGATGTCGTGCCGCGCTACGAGGCCGGCCTCCCCCGCGGCGGGGCTCGCCGCTCGCGCCTGCTCGACACCTCCTCCGCCGTTCGCGTCGCCTCGCCCGTCGCGCCGCCCTCCTACGCCGCGATCTACCTGCCCGCGTGCGTCGGCACGATGTTCGGGCCGGAAGGTGCCGACTCCGCGGGGGCCGACTCCGACACCGCCGGCGCGACGGCCGCGCTGCTCGCCCTGTGCGAGCGCGCCGGCGTCACGCTGCTCGTGCCGGAGGGCATCGACAGCCTCTGCTGCGGCACCCCCTGGAAGTCGAAAGGTCACACCGCCGGCTATGCCTCGATGCGCGACCGCGTGCACGACGCCGTGGAGGCGCTGGGCCCCTCGGCGGCCGGGCTGCCGATCATCAGCGACGCGGCGTCGTGCACCGAGGGCTTCGCAGGGCTGCTGGCCGGCCCCTCGGGTCGCGTGATCGACGCCGTGACCTTCGCCGCCGAGACCCTGCTGCCCCGGCTGGAGGTGCTGCGGCGGCAGGGGCGGGTGGCCGTGCATCCGACCTGCTCGACGCAGGAGCTCGGTGCGACCGACGCGCTCGTCGCAATCTCGCGCGCCGTCGCCGACGAGGCGGTCGTGCCCGAGGCGTGGGGATGCTGCGCCTTCGCCGGCGACCGCGGCATGCTGCACCCCGAGCTCACGGCGGCGGCCACGGCCGACGAGGTCGCCGACCTCGCCCGCCTCCAGCGCGAGGGGGGAGACTTCGACCACGCCGTGAGCGCCAACCGCACGTGCGAGCTCGGCATGAGCCGCGCGACGGGCCTGCCCTATCGCCACGTGCTCGAGCTGCTCGAGCGCGCGACCCGCCCCGCGTCGGCCGCGCGATGAGGTGATTCGTTCGCGATGACGCCGAACGTTCGGGCTCATCGCCCCCGAACCGCGTCACCGCCCGGCGCGCGCCAGCGCCAGCACCCGAGCGCGCTAGCGCGGCGGCGCGACCGTCTGGTGCTGCTCGCCGAGGCCGTCGATGCCGAGCCGCATGACATCGCCCACCTGTAAGTAGGTCGGCGGGGTCATGCCTAGGCCCACCCCGGGCGGCGTGCCCGTGTTGATGAGGTCGCCCGGCTCGAGCACGAGGAACTGGCTGAGGTAGTGCACGATGAACCACGGGTCGAAGATCATCGTCGAGGTCGAGCCGGTCTGCCGCCGCTGCCCGTTGACGTCGAGCCACATGCCGAGCTGCATGACGTCGTCGAGCTCGTCGGGCGTCGCCAGCCACGGCCCGGCCGGGTTGAACGTCTCGGCCGACTTGCCCTTGGCCCACTGGCCGCCGCGCTCGATCTGGAACGCCCGCTCGCTCACATCGTTCACGACGACGAACCCGGCGATGTGCTCGCGCGCCTGCTCGGGGCTGTCGAGGTAGCTCGTGCGCGCGCCGATGACGATGCCGAGCTCGACCTCCCAGTCGAGCTTCGTGGCGCCGCGCGGCATGATCACCTCGTTGTTCGGCCCGACGAGCGTGTTGGGGCTCTTGGTGAACAGGATCGGCTCGTCGGGCACCGGCATGCCCGATTCGGCCGCGTGGTCGCTGTAGTTGAGGCCGATGCAGAGGATCTGGTGGGGGCGGGCGATGGGGGCGCCGACCCTTTCTCCAGCGAAGGGATGCACGCTGCCGGCCGCGATGCGCTCAGCGACGACCTGCTCGAGACGGAGCATCCCGCCGCCGGTCGCCGTCTCGCCGAAGAACCGCTCGTCGAAGTCGGCAACGACGTCGGAGACGTCGACGTAGTGGCCCTCGTCGACGCGCACGACGGGCTTCTCGTGGCCCGCGGGGCCGAGGCGCATGAGTTTCATCGCAGTACCTTCCATTCCGAAGTTGTGGAAGCGGGGCCGACTTGCGCGCGGCTCCCCTTCCGAAGTTGTGGAAGCGGATCAGTAGGTGGCGCGGCCGCCGCTGATGTCGTAGACGGCGCCGGTCGAGAAGCTCACCCGGTCGGAGGTGAGCCACGCGATGAGCTCGGCGACCTCGTCGGGCCGGCCGACGCGCTTCATGGGGATGAGGTCGGTGATGTACTGCAGCACCGCCGGATCGGTCTTCGCGTTCATCGGGGTGTCGATCACGGCCGGTGCGATGACGTTGACGAGCACGCCCGTCTGCGCGAGTTCTTTGCCCACCGACTTCGTGAGCGCGATCACGGCCCCCTTGGTCGCCGAGTAGGCGGCGAGGTTGGGGTTTCCGTCCTTCCCCGCCATCGAGGCGAGGTTGACGATGCGCCCCCAGCCACGCGCCACCATGCCGGGCGCGAAGGCGCGGATCGTAGCGACCGTGCCCAGCAGGTTCACGTCGATCGTGCGTCGCCACTCGTCGGCCGTCGTCTCGATGAGCGGCTTGTTGGGCCCGACGATGCCGGCGCAGTTGACGAGGATGTCGACGGGGCCGATCGCCGCGGCGAGAGCCTGCACGGCCGCGTCGTCGGCGATGTCGACCTGGTGGTCGGCCGCCGACGAGAGATCGACGGTGATGACCTCGATGCCGTCGGCGCGCAGCCGCTCGGCCGCCGACGCCCCGAGCCCGCTCGCGCCCCCCGTGATGAGAGCCCGCCGTGCGGCGCTCACGACGAGACCGCCGCACGGTCGAACGTGACCCGGAAGTCGCTGATGTACACGTGCTCCTCCGGCGTCATGTCTTTGAAGAACAGCCGCGCCTCACGACCCAGGCGCAGGCAGGTGCGCTTCGCGGCGAGATCCTCCGGCGAGTCGGTCGGCTGCAGCGAGGGGTACCAGAGCGTGTGGCCGGGGCGGTGCACGATGCGCACGGGCGTCGACCACTGCTGCGCGTTGTCGCCCTCGCCGAGATCGCGGTGCGGGTTGATCGACACAAAGAGGCTGTCGCCCACCCAGAAGCTGCCGTCGACGCGGCCGAGCAGCATGACCCAGGCTTCGAGGTGCTCGTTCCAGCTGACCGAGGGGCCCCAGTAGTACTGCTCGTCGCCCTGCGAGACGGCGCCCCCGCCCTCCGAGAACGGGATGCGCAGGCTCGCGATCGGCTGCCCGACGCCGTCCCACGGCGCATCGAAGGCCGTGCCGCTCCAGCGCCGCGCGGCGCCCGTGGGCGCGTCGAGCGCGGCGAGCGGCACGCGGGCCACGCTCACGCACTGCGCCGCGGCCTCGGTCTCGCGCGACCACGTGTCGGCATCCCACGATTCGGGGTAGGCGTACTCGCCGAAGAAGACGTACAAGAACTCGCCCGAGGCGACCGCGCTCGGGTCGCCGACCCCGCCGGGGAAGCAGTTGTTGCGGTTGACCGGCAGGCGGATCATCCGCTCGTCGCGGTCTTCGAGCAGGATGCCGTGGTTCGCCCAGCTCTCGCCGCCATCCGTCGACTTCATGATGCCGATGCGCGGCACCGCCTGCACCGACTCGGGGCCCGTGAGCCCGGGCGGCCAGTCGTCGGCCCGCAGCCCCTCCCCCGTCTCGGGGTCGAAGGGCAGCGTCTCGGGGTAGTTCTCGTTGTGGTACAGCGCGTAGAGCGTGCGGCCGGAGGCGTCGGAGGGGTCTTGGTAGACCGTCTCGAACCACACGGCCCCGTGCAGTCCGGGCTCGCCGGGCGGGGTGTTGGGCGGCATCGTCGGCTCGACGAACTCCTCCGGCCGACGCGAGAAGGCCTCGGCGACGGTTGCGCCGTCGGCGTGCTTGAGCTCGTTCGCCTGGCCCCAGACGGGGTCTTCTCCGTACTTGCCGGGGAAGATGCGGAAGCGGTCGCCGACCCAGGCGGTCGCCATGTTGCAGTCGACGAAGCTGCCGAAGGTGAAGCGCTCGGTCGGCTCGAGCGTCACGGTGATGCCGTCGACGCCGGTGGCGATGACGGTCGGCTCGATGCGGCTGGTCTCGGTCATGAGGCTCCTCGGTGTGACGAAATACTGAATCGGATGCTCCCGCGCACGTCGCGCGCGGCGAGCCGGTACTGCGGCAGAACGCCGGGTCCGCAGGCGCCCGTGCCGACCCCGTGCTGGGCCAGGTCGAGCACGACGTGCGTGCGGCCGTCGCCGCGCAGCAGGTGGTCGTGGGTCGTGGCGGCCAGCGTCTCGGTCGACCACGGTCGCACGGTGAGAGCGAACGGGTCGGTCGATGACACCTCGAGAGCGCCGGAACCGGCACCGTCGAGCCGTGCCCAGCGCACGCCCGCGCGGGCGCCTGACTCCTGAGGGCGCACCGTGCGCTCGAGCATGCCGTCGAGCGAGCGGGCGAACCAGCCGACGTGCGCCGCCTGGCCCGTGTCGGGGTAGGCCGGGCCGGGGCCGCGGCCGAACCACCGCACCTCGTCGACGAGGCCGGGCAGGGCGAACGAGATGCCCGCGCGGGCCCACCGCAGGTCAACGCCCTCCGGCACGTGCGGGGTCACGTCGAGGCTGAGGCGCAACGCTGCGGCCTCGACCGTGTAGACCCAGGTGGCCGTGAGGCTCCAGTCGACCGCGGCCGCACCGATGTGCGTCACGACCTCGACGCGCTCGGGCGTGCGCGTGTGCGACACGAGGCGTGAGCGCAGGCGGTCGAGGCCGAGGGACGTCCAGCGCTCGGCATCCGAGGGCGCACCGCCCGTGTCCCAGCCCGCACCGCGATCGTTGTCGATGGGCGCGCGCCACAGTTCGAGGCGCCAGTCTTCGACGGGCTGCGAACCGAACGCGGTGACCGCGCCGGTTGCGTCATCGATCACCAGGTCGCTGAGCGACAGGATGCTCGCCGCCGGCAGCTCGACCGGCCGAACATCCGCGGCTCCCGTCGTCACGACCTGCGCTCGCGCGACGACCCAGCCGCGCGGAGCCCACGCCGTGTCGTCGGACTCGAACGCCTCGACGGTCACCACCACACCGGGCGTGCGCACGTGCTCGAGCAGCGGCGGCGGCAGGGGAATCTCGACCGAGCTGCGGGGCGGCACCGGCTGGTGACCGAACACGCCGGCGCGGGCCTGCGTCACGCCATCGGGGTCGAGCCCGTCAGCGTCGACCGACGACTCGGCCGAGGCGACCCGCCAACTCAGCTGGTATCGCGAGGTGTCGGTGTGGTCGAGACGGCTGCGCACGCGCAGAACTCCGGCCTCCGCATCCAGATCGAGCACGACCGGCGAGAAGACGGCCGCGAGGTCGGCGAGCTGCGCGCGCGGGGTGCGGTCGGCGGCGAGGAGTCCGTCGATGACGAAGTTGCCGTCGTGCACGGGCTCGCCGAAGTCGCCGCCGTAGAAGGTGCCGGTACGGCCGTCGGGAAGCGGGCGGTGGATGCCGTGCTCGAGCCACTCCCACACGAACCCGCCCATGATGCGCGGGTAGCGGTCGAACAGCTCTTGGTATTCGCTCATGCCGCCGGGGCCTGTGCCCATGGCGTGCACGTACTCGCACAGCACGAACGGCATGCCCGTACGCCGTTCGTGCAGCGCCTCGGCGTCGTCGTCGGGGCCGAGCGTCACCCAGGGGTCGTCGCCGAGCGGCGGCTCAAGGCCCTGGCCGATGAGCTCGACGTCGGCGTGCGAGGCATACATGCGGCTCCACACGTCGACGTCGATGCTCGCCTGGTCCCCTTCGTAGTGCAGCGGCCGCGTGGCGTCGCGCCCGCGGATCTCGTCGGCCATCGGGGCCAGGTTGCGCCCCACCCCGGCCTCGTTGCCGAGCGACCACATGATGATCGAGGCGTGGTTCTTGTCGCGCTCGACCATGCGGGCGGCGCGGTCGCGCAGCGCCTCCTCCCACAGCGGTTCGTCGGTCGGGTTCTCGCGCCAGCCGACGTCGCCGAAGCCGTGCGTCTCGAGGTCGCACTCGTCGATCACCCAGAAGCCGAGCTCGTCGGCGAGTTCGAGCATGTCGGGGTGCGGCGGGTAGTGCGAGGTGCGGATGGCGTTGATGTTGTGCTGCTTCATGAGGTGCAGGTCGCGCACGAGGGTCTCGGTGGGCACGGCGCGCCCGAAATCGGGGTGGTGCTCGTGCCGGTTGACGCCGCGCAGCTGCACGGGCGCGCCGTTGACGGTGAAGACGCCGTCGACGATGGCGATCGAGCGGAACCCGATGCGCACGTGCACGGTCTCGCCCGTCTCAGGGTGATCGCCGGTGCTGACCCACAGCGTGTAGAGCTGGGGGTCTTCGGCCGACCACGGCCGGGCATCCGGAACAGCGACCTCGATGCCGGGGGTCACCGCCAGCCCCAGCTCGACGATCTCGACCGAGATCGGGGCGCCGGATGCCGCGCGCACGTCGACGCGCAGCGTCGCCCCCGCGTGCCCCCAGGCGGCGACCGCGTGCACATCGTCGATGGCGAGCTCGGGCCGCTCGCGCAGGGTGACGGAGCGGATGATGCCGGGGTTCCACCACTCGTCCTGGTCTTCGAGGTAGGACGCGGCGCTGTAGGTGTGCACGCGCACGACGAGCACGTTGTCGGCCGCGAGCAGCTCGCCGACCTCGAACACGGTCGGCAGCCGGCTGCCGCGCGTCGAGCCGACGAACACGCCGTTGAGCCAGACATCGCCGGCACCTTCGACGCCCTCGAACCGCAGGTGCGCGCGCTCGGGAACGGTCTCGAGCGCGAACCGCAGGCGGTGATCGCCGACCGGGTTCGCGTCGGGCGGGAAGGGCGGGTCGACCGGGAAGGGGTACTTGACGTTCGTGTAGGCGGGCGCGCCGTGCGGCCCCCCGACGGTCGCGTCGTGCACGGGCATCGTGAAGCTCGAGGGCACCGCGATCGTGCCCCACGCGCTGTCATCGAAGTCGGGATGCTCCACACCGGCCTCCGCCGCCCTCGCGCTCGGCGCCCACCGGAACCGCCACAGCCCGTCGAGACTCAGCACGCGCGCGTCGGTGTCGAGAGTGGATGCGGGGGGCAGGCTGCCCGGCGCCGGGCGCGGGTCGTCGAGGGGGTGAGGTGCGAGCGGCCGAGAACCCGTCATCGCGCGCTCACCCCGCCGAACCGAACGGTGCGCAGCTGGAACGGCCGGAAGGGCAGCTCGATGCTCGCTCCCGCGGCGGAGGGCTCAGCGGCCAGCTCACGCTCGAGCAGGTCGGTCGAGACGATCGCGGCGGCCGTGCCGTCGAGGGTCAGCACGGTGCGCGCCCGCCCGCCGCGCGACTCGTAGAGGCGCACGACGAGGTCGCCCGAGCCGTCTTCCGCGAGCTTGACGGTCTCGACGACGACGGCGGGGTCGCTGCTCGTGACGATCGGCGCGATGGGGGCATCCGCCCTCACCGCCCGCAGCGGAGTCGCGAGGTCGTAGCCGAGCGCGACGGCGTCGCCGATCGTTGCCCCCGGCGCGATGCGGAACCGCAGGAGGTGCTCGCCCTGGTCGCTCTCGGGGTCGGGGAAGAGCGGGGCGCGCAGCAGCGAGAACCGCACGGTCGTCGTGGTGCCGCCGTCGGGGCGCGTGTCGCGGCCGACGTCGTAGCCGTAGGTCGAGTCGTTGACGATCGCGACACCATAGCCGGGCTCGGCGAGGTGCACGAAGCGGTGCTGGCAGGCTTCGAAGCGCGCGGCATCCCAGCTCGTGTTGGTGTGGGTGGGGCGGGAGAGGTGGCCGAACTGGGTCTCGGCCGCGATCTGCTCGGCGTGCACGTCGAGCGGCACGGCGAGCTTGAGGATCTTCTCGCGCTCGCGCCAGTCGATGCGGTTCTCGATCTCGAGCGCGGTGGCCCCCGCGCGCAGGATCAGTCGCTGCTCGATGGTGCTCTGCTGACCACCCGACGCCCCGATGCGGCGCACGGTGATGACGGCCGCCTCGTCGACGGTCGCGCGCACGCGCCGCTCGTCGACGTCGAGCAGCTCGGTGACGGTGCGCTGGTAGTGCTGGTCGAGATCCCACGCGTCCCACAGGTTGGGCAAGTCGCGGTGCAGGCGCAGCACATTGGCGGGGGCGCCGGGTGCGATCGCCTCGCGACCGTCGGCGTGCGCGACGAGCGAGATCACGTGACCGCGAGCATCCACGACCGCGCGGACGATGCCGTTGTCGAGCACCGTCGCGCCGTCGGGGGCCTCGCTGGCGGTGACCTCCGGATGCTGCGCGGCGAGTACCGCCGCGCCCAGAGCCGGCACGCCCGCGCGCGCGAACGGTCCGGCGTTGACGACGAGGTCGACTGCCGCGTCGCCCGGTGTTCCGGCGATCGCCGCGAGCGAGGCCTCGATGATCGCCTCGAGCGTCGCCGTCACGGCCGCGTGGCGCTGCTCGGCTTCGCGGTGCACCCAGGCGATCGAGCTGCCGGGCAGGATGTCGTGGAACTGCAGCAGCAGCACGGTGTGCCAGGCCTGCTCGAGCTCGGCGGCCGGGTAGGGCAGACCCGTGCGCAGCGCGGCCGTCGCGGCCCACAGCTCGGCCTGCCGCAGCAGGGCCTCGTTGCGGCGGTTGCCCTGCTTGGTGCGCAGTTGCGAGGTGAAGACGCCGCGGTGCAGCTCGAGGTACATCTCGCCGCGCCAGACGGGAGCGTCGGGGTATTCGGCCTGCGCCTCGGTGAAGAACTGCGCCGAGGTTCCGATGACGACGGTGGGCGAGCCTTCGAGGTCTTCGGTGCGGCGCGCGGCGGCAACCATCTCGCGGGTCGGCCCGCCCCCGCCGTCGCCCCAGCCGAAGGGCACGAGCGAGATGCTCGCGCGGCCCTTCTCTGAGAAGTTGCGCTCGGCGTGCGCGAGCTCCTTGCCTGAGAGCTCGCTGATGTAGGTGTCGACAGGAGGGAAGTGCGTGAAGACGCGCGTGCCGTCGATACCCTCCCACCAGAAGGTGTGGTGCGGCATGCGGTTGAACTGGTTCCACGAGATCTTCTGCGTCAAGAACCAGCGCGAGCCCGCGGCGGCGACGATCTGCGGCAGGGCGGCCGAGTAGCCGAACGAGTCGGGCAGCCAGGCCTCTTCGCACTCCACCCCGAACTCGTCGAGGAAGAAGCGCTTGCCCGCGATGAACTGCCGCGCCATGGCCTCGCCGCCGGGCATGTTCGTGTCGCTCTCGACCCACATGCCGCCGACGGGCGAGAACTGGCCGGCGGCGACCTTCTCGCGGATGCGGTCGAAGACCGGCGGGTGGTGGTCTTTCATCCATCGGTACTGCTGGGCGCTCGAGCACGAGAAGACGAAGTCGGGGTACTCGTCCATGAGCGACATGGCGTTCGTGAAGGTGCGGGCGCACTTGCGCACGGTCTCGCGCAGCGGCCACAGCCACGCCGAGTCGATGTGCGCGTGGCCGGTGGCGAGCACGCGGTGCGCGCTCGCGTGGGCGGGCTTGGCGAGCATGCCGGCGATCACGGCGCGGCCGTCGGCCGCGGTGGTCGGGATGCCCTCGGGGTCGAGCACGTCGAGCATGTCTTCCAGCGCGCGAAGGATCTCGTGACGCCGTGACGAGCCGTCAGGCAGTTCGGCCATGAGGCCGCGCAGGGTCCAGATGTCTTGCAGCAGCTCCCACACGGTGTCGTCGCGCAGCGCGACCTCGAGCTGCTTCAGCGCGTAGAGCGGCTCCTCGGGCGCCGTCTCCCACTGGCCGTACGGCGTCGGGTCGAAGGTGTACTCCCCCGCGACGTCGGGGTTCGCGGCGGCCTCGATGAGCACATCGATGGCCGCCTCGCCGGGCGCGACGGGCAGCCAGGAGTTGAGCGGCGAGATCGCCTTGATGAGCGTGCCGTCGGGCCGGTAGGCGAGGCCTTCGGCCTGGAACCCCGAGCGCGAGCGGTTGTAGCCGAAGTCGACGAGCACTTCGATGCGCGTGCCCTCGGGCGGCTGCGGCAGCCACTCGGCGGGCACCTCGCCCGTGACGCGCAGCCACACGGTCGACCACGCGCGGCCCCAGCGCCAGCCGAGCGGCACGGGCTCGAACGACTGCTGCAGGGCGGTCTCGAAGGGCACGGGCTCACGCTCGACCTGCCAGGCGGTCGCGGCGAGCGGGCGGGCATCCCGGTAGAGCGCCGGCGTCAGGTGATCGCGCACGAAGCGATCGAGGCGGGCTTCGACGAGGGAGTGGTCGTTGTGCATGCGAACTCTCTGGAAGGGGGGTGGTCAGGAGGTGGAGGGGGTCAGGAGGCGGGTGCGATCAGCAGCAGCCACGAGGTGACGCCGTCGTCGCCGAGCGGCACGAGCCCCTCCTCGAGCAGCTCGATGCCCGAGGTGCGGCGCACGTCGTGGTTGCGGAGAACAGAGTCGGCGAGGTCAGTGACGGTGTAGGTGGTGTCGGGCTCGAGCCCGCGCGGTCGCAGCGCGGTGGGCCGCGCGCCGCCCTCGAGCACGAAGGCGGCGACGAGCACGCGGCCGTCAGGGTGGCTGAGCTGGATGCTCGGCGCCCGCTGCCCGAACCCGCCCCGCTCGGGGCTCTCGGTGAGGGGCTGCAGCACGCCGTCGCGAACGAAGGGTTCGAGTTCGCGCTGGAAGAGGTCGACGTGCACGCGCAGGCGCTCGAGCAGCGCGGGCCGCAGCTCGGGCAGCCGCAGGCTCACGCCGAAGCGGTGCAGCATCGCCGCGCGCAGGGTGGTGTCGAAGTCGTCGGCGCTGAGGGTCGCCCACTCGAGTCGCGACGGCGGGTAGTCGCCGCGCCACTGCGACCACGACCAGTGCAGGATGCCGATGGGCGGCAGCAGGTGCCGCACGCCCCACAGCACCTGCAGGTGGTGCTCGGTGTAGTCGGGGTCGCTCAAGAAGAAGCCGTGCACGTGGCGGGCGAGGCCGAGGTCGATGCGCAGCCCGCCCGACGAGCACGATTCGAGCAGCAGGTCGGGGTGCCGCTCGCGCACCGCGTCGAGCACGGCGTAGAGGCCCTCGTAGTGCCGCAGCAGCCCGTCGCCTGCGCCATGGCCGTGATCGGTGCGCGTGCAGCCCGCGTCGGGGTCGATGTTGAAGTCGAGCTTGATCCACCGCGCACCCGTCGTCGTGATGAGGGTGCTCATCGACTCGAGCACGTGGTCGCGACCGGCGGGCGAGCCCAGGCACACGTAGCCCAAGAAGGTCGGGTCGTCGGGGTCGAGCGATTCGGTCTGCACGCGGTACGAGGGGTCGGCGCGGCGGCCCTCGACCGAGTGCGCCATCGCGTCGGGGCGTGCGGCCCTCAGCAGCGAGTGCGCGCCGACGGCCTCGGCCTCGATCCACATGCCCGGCAGCACCCCGGCGTCGCGGATGCTCTGCCCGAGCGCGGCGAGGCCCGAGGGGAACCGCGCCGTGTTGACGCTCGCCCAGTCGCCGCGCTGCTCCTGCCAGTAGCTCGTGGGATCGGCCGCGCCGAACCATCCCGCATCGACCGTCGCGATCTCGATGCCGACCTCGTGCGCGACGCGCGCGTTCTCCGCGATGACGCGCTCGTCGACCTCCTGGTCTTCATACGGCCACCAGTGGTTCCACTCGACGGGCAGCCCGTCGGTGAACGGGGTGCGCGGCAGCCAGTCGGCGGCGACGGCGCGTTGCAGGGCCACGCTGGCCGCATCCAGCGTCTCGGCGATCGTCAGCACCACGCTGGGGGCCGTCACGGTCTCGCCCGGTGCGAGCTCGACGAAGAACTGCCACGGCGAGATGCCCGCGGTGATGTGCCCGCCGGCCATGGCGTGGATGTGCCAGTTGCCGCTGTAGGCGGGCGCGATCGTGAGGGCGGCCGGCGGCTCGCCCGCGCCCGGCTGGGTGCCCGAGCCGCCGCGCTCGAGGCCGAGCCACGGGATCTGGCCGTGCGAGCTGCGCCCCGAGCGGCTCTCGAGCACGAGGTGGTGGCCCGCGTGGCCGTGCAGGGGGCGGAACTCGTCGCCCCACGCGCTGTGGAAGCCGTGCGTGCGCCAGGCGGGGCCGGCGTCGAGTGCGAGCGGGTCCATGCGCGTGATGGTCACGGGATGCTCGCCGTCGTTGCGCAGCGTGAGCGCGAACTCCCACACGGGCTGGCCCGCGATGCGGCGCGCGCTCCACGCGGCGTGCAGGGTCGTGCCCTCGAGCGCGCCGTCGATCGTCAAGTGCTCGGCGTCGCCCGCGATGCGCGGCGCGACCCAGTGGTCGACGGGCCGCCGGTCGACCTCCACGAGAAGCGGGGGTGCGTCGCTGAGAATGGTGTCGGCGAGGGCGACGATGAGCCGCCCGCCGTCGTCGGGGCGGGCGCGCAACGTTGCGTCGGTCATCCTGAGGTCCTCACCTGTAGGCTTTACATCATACCTAAAGGGCGCTGCTTCGCGGCACCCCGCTGCCGCTCCTCTCGTCGAAAGAATCCGCCCGTGGCATCCTCCCCCTCCGCCGGCCCGGCGACCACCCCCGCCTCTCCCGATGCCCCGCTGCGCGTCGGCGTCGTCGGCCTCGGCATGGGCTCGGTGCACCTCGAGGCCTTCACTGCCATGCCCGATGTCGAGGTCGTCGCCCTCGCCGGCAAAGAAGAGGCGCGGCTCGCCGAGCTCGGCGCACAGTACGGCGTGGCGCACCTGTTCCCCGACTGGCAGCACCTCGTGGCGCTGCCCGAGCTCGACGCCGTCAGCATCGCCACCCCGAACGCACTGCACCACCCCATCGCGATCGCCGCGCTCACCGCGGGCAAGCACGTGTTCTGCGAGAAGCCCATCGCCATCGACACCGCGCACGCGCGCGAGATGGTGCAGGCGGCGCGCGACAACGACCGCGTGCTCGAGGTGGCCTTCAACCACCGGCGCCGCGCCGACGTGCAATACGCCAAGCGCTACCTCGACGAGGTCGGCATCGGCCGGGTCTACCACGCGCGCGCCTCGTGGAAGCGGCGCGCGGGCATTCCGGGCCTGCGCTCGTGGTTCACCAACAAGGCCATGGCGGGCGGCGGCGCCCTCATCGACCTCGGCCCGCACGTGCTCGACTCGCTGCTCTTCCTGCTCGGCGAACCGCGCGTCGTCGCGGTGAGCGCCGTGACGCACGGCGAACTCGGCCGCGCCGGGTACGGGGCGATGGATCGCGCCGAGCAGATGCTCAGCGACACCGGCGCCTTCGAGGTGGAGGACCTCGCGAGCGCGCTGTTCCGGCTCGACGACGGCTCGAGTGTCGCCTTCGAGATCAGCTGGGCCGGTCACACGGTCGACGACGAAGACATCGCGATCGAGCTGCTCGGCGTCGACGGCGGCGTGCGGCTCTTCGTGCCCCGGTATGCGAGCGATGGCACCCTGCGCATCTTCCGCTACGTGGCCGGCGCACCCGTGACGATCGAGCCCGAGGTGCACGTGCCGGGCGGCGAGCATCCGCTGGTCATCCGCGAGTTCGTCGACGCCGTTCGGGGCGGCGACTGGGATGCCCACCGCGGCGATTTCGCCCTGCATCGCACCGCGGTGCTCGACGCCTGCTACCGCTCGGCCGCCGAAGGCCGCGAGATTCGACTGGAGCCCTGATGACCACTGCGCCCCTGATGAACACCGCCCCCCTGCGCGTGACCGTGTGGAACGAGAACCGGCACGAGAACTACCCCGATTCGCTCACCGCCCAGCTGTATCCGACGGGGATGCACGGCGCGATCGCCGCGGGGCTCACCTCGCTGCTCGGCGACGCTGTCGAGGTGCGCACCGCCACGCTCGACGAGCCCGAGCACGGCCTGCCGCCGTCGGTCGTCGACTCGACCGACGTGCTGCTGTGGTGGGGCCACGAGGCGCACCCCGAGGTCGATGACGCAGTGGTCGACCGCCTCTACGACGCCGTGCTCGGCGGCTTGGGGCTAATCGTGCTGCACTCGGGGCACTACTCGAAGATCTTCAAGAAGCTCATGGGCACGAGCTGCTCGCTGCGCTGGCGCAACGACGGCGACCGCGAAGTGGTGTGGACGGTCGACCCCACCCACCCGATCGCGCAGGGCGTGCCCGACCCGCTCGTCATCGAGGCGCAGGAGATGTACGGCGAGTTCTTCGACATCCCCACGCCGGAAGAGCTCATCTTCATCTCGTCGTTCTCGGGTGGCGAGGTCTTCCGCTCGGGTGCGACGTGGACCCGCGGCCACGGGCGGGTGTTCTACTTCTCGCCGGGCGACCAGGAGTACCCGGTCTACCACGACCCGAGCATCCACCGCGTGCTCGCCAACGGCGTGCAGTGGGCCGCGCCCACACGTCGGGGCCCCGCCCTCGACGCGACGTTCCACCCGCGCGGCTGGTTCGACACCGCGCGTTAGCACCATTGGGCTCCCGGTGCGGCGGACAGATACCGGCCTCAGGGAGGTACGACTGCGCTCAACCCGATTAACCCCCGCTCAGAGATGTGCAGTGTCGATTCCAAGCCACAGGCAGCCACCGGGTTCTGGGGCACCACGGAACCAGGGACAGGTCAAGTTTGAGACCCTTCACAAGAGTGCCGCAGCCGCGGCATGATCAAACCGAAATACTCCACGAAACCCGGGGCAGGTCAGGTCCGCGAAGGAGTAGCCCAGAACATGGTCCGGAACGCCGTTGACCGACAGCGTCGCCTGCGTCAGCCGCGCGGCAGCATCGAACTGGTAGGCCCTGCGATACGCCGTGTCACCATTCTGCGGGTCACGATCGGTGAGGGTGACGGTGGTCGCATTCACCCGGTCTAGACGTAGTGCTCGTTGCCAGCTAGCTCGATGGTGAACGACTCGAACACCCTGGAAGTGTCGGAAAGCAGCAACGAGGCGCCTGACTGCAGAGTGAGTTTCAAGAGGATCTCGTCCCACTCCACCAGCTCGACTGTTTCGCCGACGAGAGTCGGCAGGCTGCTTTTGTCTAGCGCCCGGACAGTCTCTTCATCACCGCTGCGAAGCTTCAGTATCGCCGCGTCTTGAATGGTCACGGCGAGTCGATCGCTGAAGGCAATTCGAACGGTGGTTTCTGAGAAGCAGACAGCTTCGACTGATCGGCCCTCAAACACAGCCCAATCGAGCTGCCCTTTGAACCCGTACATGTCAGAATCCCTCTGGGAGCGGAATGTGGGTTTCCGGACGAGTGCCAGGCCGCATTGTTGAAGGATTTATCGCTTGCCAACCACCCTGGTTCATCGGTTTCTCCAACTTCCAGTAGCCATTCGGATAGTTCGGCGTCGCGGGCATGATTCTCACCCTCCACCCCGACGGTACCTGCTCGATCGGGCTTTGCGGGAGGTGGGTTGGGTTCTCGAATTTGGGGCTCGACCTCGGCCCCTTGGTTTGTGTAGAACCCCCGGCGACCGTGGTGGCCGATGAAGGCGCTGAGCGAACTGTCGACGACTGCGATCCGTTGCGTTGCGCCTGTCCCGCCAGTCTCGACGACGCAGCCCAAGCGCCACCGCCATACTCAGCTCTCAGCCACGACGGTGCTGAGAATCCGCCAGTGCCACCGCTGCACAAGTTAGACCTAGCAGATGGTGGCGACTTGCAGAGTCCTGAAAGATCGAGCAAGTTGATCGGATCCGTCGGATACACATACGAGTTATCCACCCCACCCTCGACCGGATCAACACTCAGGAACCGCCCGAGGGCCGGCACATACACGCGTGCCCCCATCTGCACGACTGACCTGCCCTGGGTTTCTCGGACACCTAGCATCGGGATGAGCCCGAGGAATGGAGTCCATTATGGCCAGGAAGGACGCGTATCCGCGTGAGTTCAAGGAGCGTGCGGTTGCCTTGTATCGCTCCAGCGGCAGGTCGATGGAGAGCATCGCGAAAGAGCTCGGGATCTCTGCCACGTCGCTGACGAACTGGAACCGGCAAGCAGCGATCGATGCCGGCGAGATGCCCGGCATCGCCACCGATGACCGCGCCGAGGTGGTGCGACTTCGGCGGGATATTCGACGGTTGGAGTTGGAGAACGAGATCCTGAAGAAAGCGGCTGCGTATTTCGCGAAGGAGAACGTCCTCCCAAAAGGACTTACCGACTGATCGCGCAACTGCATCAGCAGGATCCCGCAAGGTTCCGGATCCGCGTGCTCTGTCGGGTGCTGAAGGTCTCCCCGTCCGGGTTCTATGACTGGGCGAAGCGTGGTCCGTCGCCTCGAGCGGTCGCTGATCGTGAGTTGCTGGCCACCATCGAAGATATTCACGTTATGGCTCGTGGAACCTACGGAGCGCGCCGCGTGCATGCCGAGCTCACCTTGGGGCGCAGCGTGACGGTCGGCCGGGGTCGGGTTGAGCGTTTGATGCGGCAGGAAGGGTTGCAGGGCGTGCATCGGCGTCGTTTCCGCCATGGCGGGCACCGCCAGCCGGCCGTGTTTGACGATCACGTGCAACGCGTGTTCGTCGCCGACGCACCTGACCGGCTCTGGGTGACTGACATTACCCAGCACCGCACCGGCGAAGGCTGGGTCTATTGCGCGGCCGTCATCGACGTGTTTTCCCGTCGCTGCGTGGGCTGGTCGATCCGGACCATTTGCGCACCGAGCTGATCGTGGATGCGCTGGATATGGCCAGGTGGCGACGCAAGCCCGTCGGCACGATCGTCCACTCCGATCGCGGCGCGCAGTTCACCTCGTGGCTGTTCGGCTCTCGTCTTCGTCAGGCGGGCCTGATGGGGTCGATGGGGAAAGTTGCCTCGGCGTATGACAACGCGTTGATGGAGTCGTTCTTCGGCTCGATGCAGATCGAGCTGCTGGACCGCCGTCACTGGGTCAGCCGAGCGGAGCTTGGGCAGGCGATCTTTGAGTGGATCGAGGGGTTCTACAACCCGACCAGACGACACTCAGCGTTGGGGTATCGCAGCCCGATCGAGTTCGAGAGCCTTCACAAGCAGCTCGAGAAGGCGGCATGATCAAGCACTAAAGAACTGTCCGAGAAACCCAGGGCAGGTCAGACCGTGTAGCCACCCGCGGAGAACTCAGCAACTCGACCCGATGCTGACCCCGCGAAGCTCGGCGACATGGGGTGCGGATCCACGACCCAACGACCGTCCTCGAAGCGCGCCGAAGTCTCGATCTCAACGAACTCGCCGTCAACCTCGATGTTCTGCGGCACGTCGGCGATGACCGTCACCATTCCACCGTCAGGCTTCTCGTACGTCGTTGAGAACTCATCCCGATCGGCAACGGGCAGTTGCTCCACCCCGAGAGACTCGATGTCTTGCTGGGTCTGCGTACGCGGACCTCCGCCCTTCTCCACCGGCACTTCGGCCAGGAGCACCGGAGCAGAAATCTCGAAGTCGCCCACGGGCATGCTAGGCAGCGGCGCTTCGTACTCGGGGGCGTCAACGACGGGCGCCTGGCGCTCGGAGTCGAGCAGCACATCGACCTGCTCTACTGGTGCAGCAATAGCAATCGACTCGGTGCCGGGCATAACGGAAAGGCCGACAACGAGGGCGAACCCTGTGGCAATCGCAATTGACGTCGAGAACTGTGGCAAAGCGACCATGCGACGACTCCGTGCTCAAGAGGGGTGGAAACACCGGCGAGCACCTGACGTGAGCGTCGATCACTCCGAACTCTAAGAAGATTCAGGGAAGGCGCGCTGTCGGCACTTTGGAGGACACGGGAGCCGCAATCGCCCTTTGGTCAGGCGCGGTAGTCGACGCGCAGCACAGGCTCGCGAGGCCGGACGCTCGGGCAGCCCGGCCCCGCGAGAGACGGTGCGACCTAGCGGCTGACGCCGACCTGCAGGCCCTGCATGATGTACTTCGACGCGAAGGCCAGCAGGATCAGCGGCACGGAGGCCGTGATGAACAGGCCCGCCGAGACGAGCGGCTGGTCGGTCAGGAAGCGCTCGCCGATGCTCGCGAGCTGCGGGGTGAGCAGGCGCATCGACTGCTCTGGAATCAGGATGACCGCGAAGATCAGCTCGTTCCACGCACCCAAGAACTGCAGCACCGCGAGCGTCGCGAGGCCGCTCGAGCCCATCGGGAAGATGATCGACCACATGATGCGGAAGAAGCCCGCGCCGTCGATGCGTGCCGCCTCGATGACCTCGTCGGGGATGCCGCGGAACGAGAGCGTCAGGAAGAACGTCGCGAACGGCAGGCCGGTCGCCACGTAGACGAGGATCAGGCCGGCGTAGCTGCCGACCAGTTCGAGCCGCGCGAGCATGAGGTAGATCGGGATGATCAGCACGGGCCCGGGCAGCAGCATGACCGACACGAACGTGGCCGTGATGTACTTCTGCCCCGGCACCGGCAGCTTCGCGAGCGCGTAGCCCGCGAGCGAGGCGAGCACGAGGATGATGCTCACCGACACCGTGCCGACGAAGAGGCTGTTGAGGAACGCCTGGCCGATGCCGTAGTTGGCGGCGAGATTGACGTAGTTCTCGAAGGTCCAGACCCCCGGTAGCCCGAACGGGTCTTGCAGGTAGTCGCTGTTGGGCCTCAGCGACGTCAAGATGACGAAGTAGAGCGGATAGATGATCGTTGCGGCGACCGCGACGAGCGCGATGAAGATGACGATCTGACCCCGGCCCGCCGAGATGCGCTTGCTGATGACGACGTCTTCTTCAGCCATGATCAGTCCTCCTCCCCGAGCCTGAACACCCTGTTCTGAATCAGGGTGAGGATGCCGATGAAGAGGAAGAGGATGACCGCGAGCGCCGCACCCGAACCGAGGTTGGTGCTCGAGAACGCGCGCAAGAACACGAGGTAGTCGATCGTCGTGGTGTCGAAGCCCGGGCCACCCGCCGTCATCACGTAGATGAACCCGAACAACGATGCGAACGTGTAGATCACGTTGATGATGAACACGAAGCCCAGCACGCGACGGATGTTCGGCAGCGTGATGTACCAGAGGCGCTTCCACCAGCCGGCGCCATCGATGGCCGCAGCCTCGAACACGGCGGGGTTGATCGCAGTCAGGCCGGCGAGCAGCAGCAGCGACTGGTAGCCGAACCCGGCCCAGACGAGCGCGAGGATGATGATCGCGATCGCGGTCGTGCCGTTGGTGAAGAACTGGATGGGCTCGACACCGAAGAGGCCGAGCGCCTGGTTGACGCCACCGTAGAAGCCGAAGGCGTTGCGGAACATGATGCCGATGACCGCCACCGAGAGCACGTTCGGCAGGAAGAAGATGACGCGGAAGTACTTCCAGCCCCGCACCCGCTCGAAGAGCAGCACCGAGACGATGAGCGCCGCGAAGATGACGAGGGGCACCGAGATGAGGAACGTCAGGTTGTTGAGGAAGACCTGACGCACGATCGGGTCGTTGAACAGGGCGATGTAGTTCTCGAACCATCGCCATTCGAACGTCAGGCCGTTGGTGCGGGTGAACGAGATGAAGAGAGCGAAAGCGACGGGGAAGGCCATGAAGCCGACCACGACGAGGAAGGCCGGAAGCACCGCGAGCAGACCGATGATGCGGTCACGCCGGCGGATGCCTCCGGGCTTGCGGGGGGCGGGGGCCCCGCCCGTGGGCGCCGCCGAAGCGGCGCCCACGCGCGAGGTCAGAGCTGCTGAGGTCACTGGTTCGCGATCTCAGCTTCGTACGACGCCTTGAGCTGCGCGACCGCGTCTTCCGGCGTGATGTTGCCGATGAAGACACCGGCGTTCACGCGGTAGAACAGGTCGATCGTGGCCTGCGGCATGACGCTGTCGAAGGCGAACGTGACGCCGTCGGTCGCCTCGGCGAGCTGCTCGAACTGCTGACGCAGCAGCGGGTTCTCGATCTTCGACGCGTCGCCGTCGACGTGGTTCGAGCCCTGCGTCTGGTAGAGCTCGACGAACACGTCCTGGTTCTCCGCCTGAGCGAGGAACGTCAGGAACTCAGCGGCGAGCTCCTTGTTCTCCGAGTACTCCGTGATCGACAGCGCGATCTCCGGGCCACCCGCACCCATTGCCGGGAAGTCGGAGCCCTCGAGCGTCGGGATGAAGAACGAGCTCACGCCGTCTTCGCCGAAGGCGTCGAGCATGTTGTTGTTCTCCCAGCTACCGACGAGGTAGTAGGCGCTGCTGCCGTTGACGAAGCCCGCGGTCGACTCGCCGTTCGACACCTGGCCGGCGTCGGGGTTGGTGAGTCCGCTCGCGCCCCACTCGGCGAACGCCTCGTAGGCGCGCACCATGGCCGGGTCGTCGACCGGGATCTCGCCGGCGTACATCTGGGTGAAGACCGACTCGCCGAGCTGACCGCCGACGAGCGCCGAGATCATCCACGCACCGACATAGCCCTCGAGGTTCGCGACCCACATGCCGTTCTTGTCGGTGTTGTCGACGACCTGCTGGCCGTTGGCAAGGAACTCCTCCCACGTCGTGGGCGGATCGGCAGGATCGAGCCCCGCCTCTTCGAGCACGGCGTGGTTCTGGAAGACCGTGAAGAGGTTGCCCGCACCGTACGGCATGCCGAGCAGGCGGCCGTCGGCCGAGAAGCCCTCACGGTTCACGTTGACACCGGCGAGGTTGTCGAGAACCTCGGGGGCGATGAGCTCATCGAGGTCGGTGAAGAAGTCACCGAACGAGATCGTCGGGCCGCCCGCGTACTGCACACGGATGTCGGGGCCGTTGCCGGCGATCGATGCGGCCTGGAACTGGGCGGCGGCCGAGCTGATGTCGCCACCCTGCTGAACGACCTCGATGTCCACACCGGGGTTGGCCTCCTCGAACGCGACCGCCATCTGGTCGAGGAACGAGTTCTCGAGATCCGGTTCCCCGCTCTCGAGGGTGCGGCCGAGAATGCCGGTGTCCCAGACCAGGAGGGTCTGGTCGCCCTCGGCAGCGGTGTCGGTCGGCGCGCACGCGGCGAGACCGGCAACCAGGCCGACGGTCGCGACGATTGCCGCTACCTTTCGTGTCTTCATTGCTGTGTCCTTCCAATCGGAGCACACGGTCGGGTGGCCCCGGCCGCTTCGGGAATCGCGCGCACACGCACGGCACGTCGCCGGGCCGTGGATGGTGCGGCGAGCTTCGGGCGGGCGAGGTGGCCCGCCGAAGGGCGAGAGGGGCGAAGGCGGGAGGCACGCAGGCGAGCGCCGGCGGCAGCCGGGGGGCTCTGGAGCATCTGCGACATCATCGTCCCGTTTCTTCGCAACACGGCTGGAGCCGCGGCGTTGAGTCATTACATCATACCTAGACGCGCCTCGCGCAAGGCCGTATGCGAAATTGTTACCGTGCCGATGCCGATTCGCGGGTGTAACGTATGATGTAACGGTGCATCGCGCGGTGGCGGTCACGGGTGAGAGCCCGATTCCCCCGCGCGGGGAGCACGCATCACCCCTCCATCATCGCGAAGGCGGCACACGGCACATGAATATCGACTCCGTCGACTTCTTCTACGCATCGATGCCCGAGGTCACCCTCGAGGCCGACGGCAGTCAGGATGCCCTCCTTGTCCGAGTGGTCGCTGATGGCCACGTCGGCTGGGGCGAGTGCGAGGCATCGCCGCTGACCTCCATCGCCGCGTTCGTGACCCCGCGCTCTCACGGCGTGTGCCAGCCGGTGTCGGCATCCGTCATCGGCGAACGGCTCGACGGCCCCGACGACATCCACCGCATCGCGCGCCTCGTCGGCCGCAACAGCATGGACCTCCTGCAAGCCGGCCACACCTGGTCGGGCATCGAGATCGCGCTGTGGGATCTGCTCGGCAAGGTGCGCGACGAGCCCGTGTGGCGACTGCTCGGCTACAGCCAGAACCACGCGAAGCTGCCCTACGCCTCGATGCTCATGGGTGACACCCCGCAAGAGACGCTCGATCGCGCCCGCCTCGCCCGCAGCAACGGGTTCCGCGCCGTCAAGTTCGGCTGGGGCAGCTACGGCACCGGCACGGCCGCCGCCGACGCCGACCACGTGGCCGCCGCCCGCGAAGGCCTCGGCGACGACGCCCAGCTGCTCATCGATGCCGGCCAGATCTGGGGCGACGACGTCGACGCGGCGATCGCCCGCCTCGACGCGCTCGAGCAGGCGCACGCCACCTGGCTCGAAGAGCCCTTCGTGCCGCACGCCTTCGTCGCGCACGCCGCCCTCGCCTCGCGCACCCGCACGGTCGGCATCGCCGGCGGCGAAGGCGCCCACACCGTGCACATGGCCACGAACCTCATCGACTACGGCGGCGTGCGGTTCATCCAGGTCGATGCCGCCCGCATCGGCGGCATCGGCCCCTCGAAGGCCGTCGCCGATCACGCGGTGCGCCACGGCGTCACCTACGTCAACCACACCTTCACCTCGCACCTCGCCCTCTCGGCCTCGATTCAGCCGTTCGCCGGCCTCGCCGATCACCGCATCTGCGAGTACCCCGTCGAGCCGAAGCCCGTCGCGCTCGCCATCTCGAGCAACCACATCGAGCTCGACGCCAACGGCGAAGTGCGTGCACCGGATGCCCCCGGCCTCGGCATCGAGGTCGATCTGGCGGGTCTGACGCCCTACCTGCGGCACGTCGAGATCTCGATCGATCACGAGCGGGTGTACACGAGCCCCGAGGTGCCGCATAAGGTGAGTCACGTCGTCTAGGGGCAAGGAGGGTGGCTCGTGGCAGAGATCGTTGCTGAGGTCGATCGCGGTGCTGGCTACTCCATGCGCGGGCTGCAGGGCCGGGTCATCGACGGCGTCGGCCGCCAGATCATCGGCGGCACCTACGCCCCGGGCGACTTCCTGCCGAAAGAGGCCGAGCTCACCGAGCAGTTCGGCGTCTCGCGCACCTCGGTGCGCGAGGGCATGCGTGTGCTCGCCGCGAAGGGCCTCGTCGATATCCGCCAGAAGATCGGCACGCGCGTGCGCCAGCCCGAGAACTGGAACGTCTTCGACAGCGACATCCTGCGCTGGCACACCGAGGTCGGGCGCGGCGACGAGATCATGCGCAACCTCGTCGAGGTGCGGCAGATCATGGAACCCGCGGCCGCCCGGCTCGCCGCTGGCCGGGCATCGATGGACGACCTGCGACGCATGGACGACGCTCTCGCCGGCATGGTCGCCAACGCGACCGACCGCGAAGGCTACGCGCACGCCGACGTCGAGTTCCACCTCGCCATCTACGCGGCCTCGCACAACGTGCTGCTGCGCCAGTTCGGCAGCGTCGTCGCCGACTTCATGTACGCCTCGTTCACGGTGCAGCAGGCGACCGCGGCCGACGACGAGGTCTTCCACGAAGACGCCGAGACCCACGCCGCCGTCTTCCGCGCGATCAACGGCGGCAACGGCGAGAAGGCCGCCGACGCCATGCTGCACGTCGTGCTCGACGGAAAGAACGCGCTCATCAAAGCCCTCAGCGAGCAGCGCGATGGCGCGAGCACTGCCTGACCTCTCACGAGCCTCCGGATGACCGCTCAACCGGCCGTGCGCCTCGAGCGCGGCGGCATCAGCGCGGTCGTGCTGCCCGACGAAGGCGGCGTGCTGCTCGACCTGCTCGTGCACGGGCGGCCCGTGCTCGCCGCGACGCCGTGGGGCTCGGCAGTGCTGCCCGGGGCCCGGCCGGCGGCGGATGAATCGACCTGGGTCGCCCGCTGGCGCGGCGGCTGGCAGCTGTGCTTCCCCACGGCGGGCCAGCCCAACCCTGCCGCGACCCCACCCGAAGGGTTTCACGGGGCTGCCTCGCAGGCGCCGTGGCTCGACGTGGCGCGCACTGCCGACACCGTCGCTCTCGGCTGGGCCGACCGCGACGGGCTGAGCGCCGAGCGCGTCTGGCGGCTCACCGACGACGGCGCGGCCGTCGCCACGCGCGTGCACAACGCCGGGGCTGAGACGCGCGTGCTCGTCATCGCCGAGCACCTCATCCTCGGCGGCGACGTGCTCGCCGGGCCCCTGACCCTCGGCGTGCCCTCCTCGGCCCTGCTGCGGCCGCTCGACTACGCGGGCCTGCCTGAGGGCTCGCCCACGGCGTGGCCGGGAGAGCCGGCCGACCGCTGGACGACCGTCGACCGGGCGACCCCCGCGCGCGTCACCGGGCTCGCGGCCGTGCACCCCCAGCGCATCGGCGCGCATGGCGCGCACGTGGCGGTGACCGTCGAATGGCAGGGCTCCGCCCTGCCCCACGCGCTGCTCTGGGAGGAGCTCGGGGTCTCGACCGAGCAGCCGTGGAACGGGCAGGTCGTCGCGCTCGGCATCGAACCGACGTCGACCCCGCACGGCGCCGGCACCGCGCTCGACGAGGGCCTCGTGCGGCTGCCGCCCGGCGGCTCGCTCGAGTGGGGGGCCGCGCTCAGCGTGCGGTGGGCATCCCACCCCAACCCTGCAACCGCCCCCGACCACCCCCGACCGATGGAGGAACCATGACCGCCCCTGCTGATTCGGCACTGCGCACCATCGTCACCGGCGCGGCCAACGGCATCGGCGCGGCGATCGCCGAGCGCCTGCGGGCCCGCGGCGACCGCGTCATCGGCCTCGATCGCGAAGACGGCCAGGATGTCGTGATCACCGATCTCGCCGACCCCGAGGCCCGCGCGCGCGGCGCGGCGATCGCGGCCGAGAGCCTGGGCGGTGTCGACGTGCTCGTCACCGTCGCCGGCATCTTCCGGCAGGGGTCCATCCACGACAGCGGATTCGACGACTGGCGCGCGGTGTGGGCCGTCAACCTCGATGCCCCGCTCGACCTCATGCGCCTGCTCACGCCGGGCATGGCCGCGCAGGGCTTCGGGCGCATCGTCACGATCACGAGCGTGCACGCGCGGCAGGCGCAGCCCGGCTGCCTCGCGTACGACGTGTCGAAGGCCGGCCTCGAGGCGGCGACGCGCTCGGCCGCGCTCGACCTCGCGGCGCACGGCGTGCTCGCCAATGCCGTCGCGCCCGGCTTCGTGCGCACGCGCATGAGCCTGCTGCCCGACGGCACCGATGAGACCGACACCGACGCATTCCGCCAGCAGTATGTGGCGAGCGGCAAGCTACCGCTGGGCCGCGCGGCGATGCCCGCCGAGATCGCCCCCGTCGTCGAGTTCCTCTCGTCGCGTGACAACACCTACACGACCGGCCAGGTGGTGACCGTCGACGGCGGTCTCACCATGACGTTCTGATCATGACGACGCTCGACGGCCTCGGCTTCCCCGAAGCACTGCGCTGGCGCGACGGCGCGCTGTGGTTCAGCGACATGTTCCGGTCGCGCGTGATGCGCTGGGTGCCGGGCTCGCCAGCATCGGTCGTGCTCGATGCCGCCGGTGGCGGACCAACCGTGCCCGGTGGGCTCGGCTGGCTTCCCGACGGGCCGGAGGGCCCGGGCGATCTGCTCGTCGTCGACTGCGAGCAGCGCCGCGTGCTGCGGGCGCGGGTCGAGTCGGGGCGTGCGACGGCGGTGACCGTGCATGCCGACCTCGCCGCCGTCATGACGCATTCCGCGAACGACATGCACGTCGACCCCGACGGCACCGCGTGGGTCGGCGGCTACGGCTTCGACCCCGAGCACGACGAGCCGATGCCCTCGCCGCTCGTGCGGGTGTCACCCGACGGCGCCGTCTCGATCACGGCATCCGTCTTCGTCTTCCCCAACGGCTGCGAGCGCGACGCGAGCGGCGCCCTGCTGGTGGCCGAGACCTTCGCCGACCGTGTGTCGCTGATGTCACATGACAACGAGGTCACATCGCGTGGGCGGTTCGCCGCGGGCAGCGGACCGGACGGGCTGTCGATCGCGCCCGACGGCACCGTCTACGTCGCGCTCGCCTTCGCCGGCGCCCTCGCGCGCCTCGCCCCGGTCTCCAGCGACGACCGCGAGGCGGGGCCGGATGCGGAGCCCGCGATCGTCTACCGCGCCGAGCCGATCGAGGCCGGGCCCGGAGCCGGCCCGCTCGGGGTCTACGACTGCGCCGTCGTGTCTGACCCCGCGCTCGTCAACCCCGCGCTCGTCAACCCGGCGCACCCCGACGGCCCTCGCATCGCCGTGGCCATGGCGAGCCTCGACGAAGACCTCGCGATGCGCGTCGACACCGGCCGCATCGAGTTACTCGACCTGAACAGCCTCGACCTGCCCTGAGCCAGGGCGAGGCCGAGGCCGCACGACGCTGCCGAGACCGCTACCCCTTCTCGCCGCCCTCGGTCGTGTTCATGATGCGCTTCTGGAAGATGAAGAAGAGGATCGCGACCGGGATGGTCATGAGCACCGCCGCCGCGAGCTGCAGCGGGAACTGGTTGCCTGAGCCCAACTGGCCCGACACGAGCGAGGCGACACCCGTCGTGAGCGTGTTCAGCTCGGGGCTCTGCCGCGACACGATGAAGTGGCCGAGCTCGTTCCACGAGCCCTGGAACGACAGGATGAACAGCGTCACGAGCGCGGGCCGCGCCATGGGCAGCACGATCGTCCAGAACGTGCGGAACGTGCCGGCGCCGTCGATGCGCGCCGCCTCTTCGATGCTCACCGGGATCGAGTCGAAGAACTGCTTCATGATGAACACCCCCGCCGCGGTCGACAGCAGCGGGATGATCATGCCCCCGTACGTGTCGTACAGCCCGAGCTGCTGCAGGATGAGGAACCGCGGAATCAGGAGCACGACGCCCGGCACCGACAAGATCGCGATGAAGGCGACGAACACCGTCGTGCGGCCGCGGAACTTCAGGCGCGACAGCGCATAGCCCGCGAGCGAGTCGAAGAACACGCGCCCGACCGTGACGATCGTCGCGATAAGCAGGGTGTTGCCCGCCCACAGCGGAAACGGCACATCGCCGAACAGCCGCTCGTAGGCCGCGAAGGTGATCGTCTGAGGAATCAGGCCCAGGGCATCCTGCGTCGCCTCGGCGTCGGTCTTGAACGACGCCGAGATCGAGATGATGAACGGGTAGATGTAGACGAGCGCGAGCCCGATGAGGATCAGGTAGCTGAGCAGCATCGTCGTGCGCGCGCGCCCTCCGAGCACCTTGCGGCGCCGGAACGACCGCGGCGGCTCGGCTGCGGCACCCGCGAGCGCGGGGGTCGTGGCGGTCATCGCAGTCCTCCATCCACGGTGAAGGCGGTGGCGGATGCTGCGCTGTCGCCCGCCGTCGGTGGCGAGCTCGTCGCCGCCGGCTTTCGCTTGCGCGGCCCGCGTTCGGCGAGCGCCCAGCGCTGCAGCAGCGTGAGCACGATGATGAACAGGAACAGGATGAACGCGATCGCCGCCCCCTGGCCCCACTCGAGGTCGACGAACGACGATCGGTAGGCCAGGTAGGCCGGGGTCGAGATCGTGCCGCCCGCCGAGGTGCCGCCGAGCACGTAGATCTGGTCGAAGACCTGCCACGAGCCGATGAGCCCGAGGGTGAGCACGGTGAACAGCGTCGGGCGCAGCATCGGCACGGTGATGGAGAAGAACTTGCGCACCGGGCCGGCGCCGTCCATGAGCGAGGCCTCGTCGATCTCGGCGCCGATGCTCTGCAGCGCGGCGAGGAAGAGCAGCATGAACGTGCCCGAGGTCGTGAAGATCGCGAGCATGATCAGCGAGCTCATCGCGACCGAGGGGCCGGCGAGCCACTCCCAGCCCGAGATGCCGAGAAACCCGGGTTCGGCGAGCAGGCCGCTCGGCTCGGTGATGCCGACCGTGCTCAGCAGACCATGGAAGATGCCCGTCGAGTCGTTGAACCAGTCGGGCCCGTCGATGCCGAGGGCTCCGATCACGGCGTTGACGGCGCCGGATGCGGTGAACAAGAACTGGAAGACGATCACGATCGCGACGGTGCTCGTCACCGACGGGAAGTAGAACGCCGTGCGGAAGAAGCCGCGACCGCGCAGCGCCGCGCGGTTGACCTGCACGGCGAGCAGCAGGGCGATGATCGTCTGCAGCGGCACGACGAAGAGCACGTAGTAGAGGTTGTTGCGCACGGCCGTGCCGAAGTTCTGCTGGTCGAGGCCGTCATCGACGGTGATGGCGGCGTAGTTCTCGAGCCCGACGAAGTTGACGCGGGGGTTGAGGGGCGACTGGAAGCCGTTCCAGTCGCTGAGGCTCACCCAGAAGGCGAGCGCGATGGGGATCACGAGGAACACCACCGTGATGATGACGGCGGGCGCGATGAACAGCCAGCCCGCGCGGGCCTCGCCGCGGCGGATTCCTCCGCCGCGACGAGGCCGTGCTGCGGCACGCAAGGCCACAGTAGTTATCCGTTCGCCTCGTCGAGCGCGGCCTGCAGGTTCTCCTGCAGCGGGGTCAGCAGCGCCGAGGGCTCAGCACTGCCGATCTGCTCGAGCTGGGTGTTGAAGTCGGCGAGCGCTGCCGCGGCGCCCTGGAAGGCGACGGGGCTGACAGCCGAGGCGACACCGGCGACGAAGGCGGCGTTCTCGGGGAACTGCTCCGCGTAGGCGGCCGAGCCCGTTTCGGTCGACGGGATGACCCCGAAGGCCTCGGCGAACGCCAGCTGCTGCTCGTCGCTCGTGAGGAACTCGATCAGATCGAGGGTCGCGTCACGCGTCTCCGAGCCGACCGGCATGCCCCAGCAGTTGCTGAACGCGAAGGTCGACGGTCCGCCGGGGCCGGCGGGCAGCTCGACCGAGATGAACTGGCGGTCGGGGAAGTCGTTGCGCATGGCCCCGTTGATCCACGGACCCTCGATGACCATCGCCGCCTTGCCGAGACCGAAGGCCTCGCCGCCCCAGCCCGCCTCGAGCTCTTGCGGGAACTTGAGCGAGCCGTCAGCGATCAGGCCCTGCAGGTACGCGAGCCCTTCAGCGTTCTCGGCGCTGTCGGCCGAGATCGCGTCGCCGTCGACGAGCGTTCCGCCCGCCTGGTTCATGAAGACGCCCACGCGAGCGTACTCACGACCCATCGAGAGGCCGACCTGCTCGGGAGTGGTCAGAGCGGCCGCGACGGTCGCGAGCTGGTCCCAGTCGGTCGGCACATCGGCGTCGGTCAGCCCTGCGGCCTCCCACGCCTCGGTGTTGATCTGCAGCCCGAGCGTCGAGAAGTCTTTCGGCGCGCAGTAGAACTGCCCGTCGTAGCTGAACTGCTCGCGCAGGGCGGGGAGGAAGTCGTCGGCGTTGGCGAGGTCTTCCGCGTAGGGCTCGAGGAAGCCCTGGGCCGCGTAGGTCTGGAACTGGTCCCACGGCATGTAGAACAGGTCGGGCGGGTTGTTGCCCGAGAAGCCCTGGCCGAGCTGCTGCACCAGGTCGCTCGCGGCGATGACCTCGACCGTGTTGCCGGTCTCGGCCGCCCACGCGTCGGCCGCCTCCTGCACCGCCGTCGTCTCGGCGTCGCCGCTCGAGCCGATGAGCATGGTGAGCTCTTGGCCGGTCTGCGCCTCGCCGCCCTCGTCTGCGGGCGCGCACGCCGCTAGAGTGACGACGAGCCCAGCGGCGAGAGCCGCTGCGCCCCATTGTGATGTCCTCACGATGATTCCTTTCGATGAGTGATTGCCGGAGCCTCAGGCACCGGTGATCTCGCCGAGCGCACGGTGGCTAGACCGGCGTTCGACAAGTCGAGGCACGAGGAGCCGATTCGTCGGCTCCTCGTTGCTGTCTGGGTTCGGTCTGACGGTGCCGCCCGTCGGGCCGAAGAGCTGGGTGAGTGCGGTCGCGACGACCTCGTCGAGCGGCTGGTCGATGCTCGAGAGCCCGACCGCGGCCGCGACGGGGGTGTTGTCGAAGCCGACGACGGGCAGGTCGATGAGTCCCGCGGCGTCGGCCGCCATGCGCGCGCCGAGGGCGAGCGAGTCGCTCGCGCACACGATCGCGTCGGGCGGAGCATCCAGCGCCAGCAGCGCGCGTGCCGATCGCACTCCCTCATCGACGCCGTCGACCGTCACGATCTGGTAGCGCTGGCGATCGCGCTCGTCGAAGCCGCACGCCTCTTCCCAGCCCGCGCGGCGCTCGTCGCCCGTGCCCGAGGGGCTCGGCCAGCCGATGTAGCCGACCCGGCGCGCGCCGTTCGCCCGCAGATGCTCGGTGGTGTCGCGCACGCCCGCGCGCCCGTCGACGTCGACCCAGCGGTGCCGCGGGTCGTCGTCGGTCGAGCCCCACGGCCGGCCGAACGAGACGAAGGGCACGTCATGCTCGATGAGCCACGAGATGCGCGGGTCGCCGTGGAAGGTCGCGATAAGCACGAAGGCGTCGATGTCGCTGCCGTCGCGCAGGCGGCGGATGTGGGCGAGCTCGTCTTCCGCCCCGTTGGCGGTGAAGATCATGACGCGCAGGCCCCGGGCGTCGGCCTGCTCGGCGAGCTTGTGCACGAAGCGGTCGAGCACGGCGCCCGAGATGCCGTCGCGCAAGGGGTCGAGCCGAAGCCCGATCGTCGACGAGGCGCGCGTGCGCAAGCGTCGGGCGGAGGCGTGGGGGCGGTAGCCCAGGCGGTCGATCGCCTCCTGCACCCGCACCCGGGTGGATTCGCGCACGATCTCAGGAGCGTTGAGCACGTTCGAGACGGTCTGCCGCGAGACGGCGGCGGCGGCGGCCACGTCGTCGACGGTCGGCATCCGCTCCATGACCGCCTCCTTTGGTGGTGTCGTCGATCCTCGGAACCTCGGGCGTTCCGGCATTTTGATCGATCAAATTATTCTGTAGTGTTGCTCACGACGACATCGGTGTCAACCCCGTTCGGCACCGACCCGCCCAGACGGCCCGGAGGCTCGACGCCCGTGACTCACTTTCTGCAGCCCCTCCTCCACGACGAGCTCGTGGTCATGCGCGCACCGACCCAGGTGTGGTCGGCGCACGACGGATCGATCGGCGGGGCGGCCATCCACGGCATCACGCACTCCGACGTGCGCGTCGTGCGCGGCCTGCGCGTCCGCATCGGCGGCGCGACCGCCGAGCACCTCGTCACGGCCGGCTCGACCGCCGACCGCGTCTCGATCGACGCCCTCCTGCGGCACCTCGACGACCCCACCCCCGACCCCGGAGTGCGGATGCGCATCGACCGCGCCGTCGACATCGACGGGTGCACCGAGACGCTCACGATCACCACGCGCCACCCCGAGTCGATCGCGACGAGCGTCGAGATCGAGATCGATGTGGATGCCTCGCTCATCGACCTGATCAAGCAGGGCATGCCCGGTGCGCCCGCGACGGGTCTCACCGTCGACGGCGACCGCGCGCAGTGGTCGGGCGAGCACGTGACCGTGACCCTCACGACCGACGGGCTGCGCATCGCCGAGCGCCCCGGCGGGCTGCTGCTGAGCGGCGACGTCGTCGTGCCGCCGCGCGGCTCGGTCAGCGTCAGCTGGCGCCTCGACGCCGCCGACGCGATCAGCGTCGTGCGCGGTGCGACCGGCCCGGTGCCGTGGGGGCGCGCCGACACGAGCGTCGCCGACCCCCGCCTCACGCGCTGGGTCGACCGCGCGCTGACCGACCTCGACGCGCTGCGGCTGACGGTGGTCGGGCATCCCGATCAGCAGTTCCTCGCCGCCGGCGCCCCCTGGTTCTTCACCCTCTTCGGCCGCGACTCGCTGTGGGCGGCGCGCATGATGCTGTCCCTCGGCACCCGGCTCGCGGGCGACACCCTGCGGGTGCTCGCCCGACTGCAGGGCACCGGCCACGACGCCTCCACCGCCGAGCAGCCCGGCAAGATCATGCACGAGCTGCGTCGGCAGTCGCTCGTCATCGACGACGACGTCACCCTGCCGCCGCTCTACTACGGCACCGTCGACGCGACCGCGCTCTGGGTGTGCCTGCTGCACGACGCGTGGCGCGCGGGGCTCGCCGACGACGAGGTGCGCGCGCTGCTGCCCCCCCTCGAGGCGGCGCTCGCGTGGATGCGCGACGAGGGAGACGCCGACGACGATGGGCTGCTCGAGTACATCGACCTGACCGGGCACGGCCTCGCCAACCAGGGCTGGAAGGACTCGGGCGACAGCGTGCAGTGGCGCGACGGCTCCCTCGCCGAGGGGCCGATCGCGCTGTGCGAAGTGCAGGCCTACGCCTACGAGGCCGCCATGGGCGGCGCGGCGCTGCTCGACGCCTTCGACCGGCCCGGCGGCGACGACTGGCGCGCCTGGGCGGGTCGCCTGCGCGCGGCGTTCCACGAGCGGTTCTGGGTCACCGACCCCGCCACCACCGGGCCGCTCGGCCCCTACCCGGCCATCGCGCTCGACGCGCAGAAGCGCCCCGTCGACACCGTCACGAGCAACCTCGGGCACCTGCTCGGTACGGGCCTGCTCGACGCCGAGCAGTCGGCGCTCGTCGCCGCCCGCCTCGGCTCGCCCGAGCTCGACTCCGGCTACGGCCTGCGCACGATGTCGACCGACTCGGTCGGCTACTGGCCGCTCAGCTACCACGGCGGCTCGGTCTGGACCCACGACACCGCCATCGCCATCACGGGTCTCGCCCGCGACGGCCACCACGCGGTCGCGGCCTCGCTCGCCGAGGGCCTCCTGCGCGCCGCCGAATCGTTCGGGTTCCGGATGCCCGAGCTGCACTCGGGCGACCCCGCCAGCAGTACGGCCCGCCCCGTGCCCTACCCGGCATCCTGCCGCCCGCAGGCCTGGTCGGCGGCGGCGGCCGTCGCGGTGCTGCACGCCACCGTCGACCGCCCGGCCTGAGGTCACCCGAGGCGGGTAGCATCCCGCGCATGGCATTCATCGAGGCGAGCGGGCTCGTCAAGACCTACACGCCGAAGGGCGCGCCCGTCGTGCGCGCGCTCGACGGCCTCGATCTGGAGGTGCCGCAGGGCACCGTCACCGCGCTGCTCGGCCCGAACGGCGCCGGCAAGACGACCACCGTCAAGGTGCTGACCACGCTGATCTCGCCCGACTCCGGTCGCGCGGTGATCGACGGCGTCGACGTGCTCGCCGACCCGCAGTCGATCCGCCGCATGATCGGGGCCAGCGGCCAGTACGCGGCGGTCGACGAGAACCTCACGGGCCTCGAGAACCTCATGATGGTCGGCCGGCTCTACCACCTGGGCGCGAAGGTCGCGCGGCAGCGCGCGACCGAGCTCATCGAGCTGTTCGACCTCGTCGAGTCGCAGAACCGCCCGGTCAAGGGCTACTCGGGCGGCATGCGCCGGCGCATCGACCTCGCCGGCGCTCTCGTCATCAAGCCCCCCGTGCTCTTCCTCGACGAACCCACGACGGGCCTCGACCCGCGCAGCCGCATCGGCCTGTGGGACGTCATCGAGACCCTCGTGAGCGACGGCACGACGGTGCTGCTGACGACGCAGTACCTCGAAGAGGCCGACCGCCTCGCCGACTCCATCTCGGTCATCGACAACGGGCGGGTCATCGCGAAGGGCACGGCCGACCAGCTCAAGGCCTCGGTCGGCGGGCAGCGGGTTGCTCTCACTGTCGTCGACGAGGCCGATGGGGATGCTGTGCGCAGCCTGCTCGCGAGCCACGGCACCGGCGAGCCCATCGTGACGGGCGGGCGCACCTGGGTCGTGCCCGTGACCGACGGCCCCGCCGCCCTCGCGGCCATCATGGCCGCCGCCTCGACCGCGGGAATCGCCCTGCACGACGCCGGCATGCGGCGTCCGACCCTCGACGACGTCTTCCTCCAACTGACCGGCCACACCGCTGAGACTGACGAGACCACGGAGAGTGCGGCATGAGCGCGACGACGACCACGAGCGCAGCATCCCGAACCCTGCAGCCGGTGCCCGGCAGCGCGGTCTCGCGATTCCTCAGCGACGGATGGGTCACCACGTGGCGCAACCTCATGAAGATCATCCGCGTGCCGGAGATCCTGCTGTTCAGCCTCATTCAGCCGATCATGTTCGTGCTGCTGTTCACGTACGTCTTCGGCGCCGCGATCGAGATTCCCGGCGACGGCTACGAGTCATTCCTCATGGCCGGAATCTTCGCGCAGACGGTCGTGTTCGGGTCGACCTACTCGGGTGCGGCGATGGCGCAAGACCTGAAAGACGGCATCATCGACCGGTTCCGCACTTTGCCGATGAGCGGCGCCGCCGTGCTCGTCGGGCGCACGAACGGCGACCTCGTCATCAACTCGCTCTCGATGATCGTGATGATGCTCACGGGGCTCGCCGTCGGCTGGCGGGTCAACTCGTCGCCGCTCGAGTTCCTCGCCGGCGTCGCCCTGCTGCTGCTGTTCGCCTACGCGTTCTCGTGGGTCATGGCGTTCCTGGGCATGTCGGTCAAGAGCCCCGAGATCATCAACAACGCCTCGTTCTTGATCCTCTTCCCGCTCACGTTCATCTCGAACGCGTTCGTGCCGAGCGAGCGGCTGCCGGAGCCGCTGCGCATCTTCGCCGAGTGGAACCCCGTCTCGGCCCTCGTGCAGTCGGCTCGCGAGCTCTTCGGCAACGTGCCGCCCGGCACGCCCGTCGGCGACGCCTGGACGGCGCAGAACCCGATCGCCACGGTGCTCATCGGCGTCACGGTGCTGCTCGCGGTGTTCGTGCCGCTGTCGATCCGGAAGTTCGCATCGCTGTCGCGATAGCGGAGTTAGGCGAGCGCCTCGCTCAGGGCGCGGATGCCGCGCTCGACCTCGGCGAAGCTCGTGCTGAGCGGTGAGAGTCCGATGCGCACGCCACTCGGGTGGCGGAAGTCGGGGATGACGCCCTGTGACCAGAGCCGCTCGACCGCGACCGCTGAGTTCGGGTGGTCGATCGTCAGGTGGCTGCCGCGGCGGGCGGCATCGCGCGGCGTGCTGACCGTCGCCGCCGGGATGAGCGTGTCGACGAGCTCGATCGCATAGCTCGTCAGCGCGATCGACTTCTCGCGAATCGCCGCGATGCCGGCCGACTCGATGAGCGTGAGCATCTCGCCGAGCGCCACCATGTTCAGGATGGGCGGGGTGCCGCTCACGAGCGAGCCCACGCCCGGCGCCGGCGAGTAGCCCTCGGTCATCGAGAACGGCGCGGCCGCCCCGAGCCAGCCGGGGATCGGGTTGCGCAGTGTTGCGTGGTGCCGCGCGGCGACGTACGCCCAGGCCGGGGCGCCCGGGCCGCCGTTCAAGTACTTGTACGAGCAGCCCACGGCGTAGTCCACGCCCCAGGCGTCGAGCTCGAGCGGCACAGACCCGACCGCGTGCGAGCAGTCCCAGATCATGAGCGCGCCCGACGCCTGCACCGCCGCCGTCACCGCCGGCATGTCAGCCCACCACGAGCTGCGGTAGGCCACCCCGCTGAACAGCGCGGCGATGGTGCGCGGGCCCACGACCTGGGCGGCGAGCTCGGGGGTGATGCCGGCGTCGAGCGGAGCATCCACCCACCGCACCGTCAGCCCGTGATCGTCGGCCAGCCGTTCAAGGATGAAGCGGTCGGTCGGGAACTCGTCGCTCAGCATGACGAGCTCGTCACGGCCCGGTCTGGCGGCGATCGCAGCCCGCAGCAGCTTGAAGATGAGCACGCTCGTCGAGTCAGCCACGATCGTCTGACCGGATGCTGCGCCGAGGCACGCCGCCCCGATGCGGTCGCCCAGCTCGGCGGGGCGGGTGAGCCACAGCTCGTCCCAGCCGCGGATGAGCCGCCCGGCCCACTCCGTGCGCACGAAGTGCTCGAGCGCGGCGGGCACGCTCGCCACCGGGCGCCCGAGCGAGTTGCCGTCGAGGTAGGCGACGAGATCGTCACCGGGCACGAAGTGCGCGACGTGCGCGGCGAGCGGATCGGCGGCGTCGAGCACGGCGGCGCGAGCGCGCAGTTCGGCGGGGTTGGCAGTCATGCCGCGAGCCTAGCCGCGGGCTCGGCTACGCGGCCGCGAACGCGAGGCCGGGGCGCTGCACCGCGAGCCGCACGTCGTCGCCGACCTCGGGCAGCTCGACCGCGGCCATGCGCAGCAGCACGGAGGGGCCGTCGACGAGGTCGGCCGTGATCATGGCGTCATGCCCGGCGTACGAGATGCTCGCGACGCGCGCGTCGGCGCCCGCGGCCGCCGCCGCGAGCAGGTCGGGGCGCGGCACGATCCACTCGGGGCGCAGCATGAGCCGCACGGTGTCACCGTCGGCAGGCGTGAAGCCCACGGCCGAGGCCTCGACCGAGCCGAGGGCGCACAGCACGCGGCCGCCGCGCCACTGGCCGGGCAGCTCGACGACGTCGCCGACGAACGAAGCGACCCAGTCGCTCGCGGGCTGCTGGTAGATCTCCTCCGGCGTGCCGAACTGCTCGAGGTGCCCGTCGCGCAGCACGGCTACGCGGTCGGCGAGCGTCAGTGCCTCCTCCTGGTCGTGCGTGACGAGCAGCGACGTCGTGCCCTGTTGGCGCAGCAGCTCGGCGACCTCGCGGCGCAGTCCCGTGCGCAGCTGGGTGTCGAGGGCGGCGAAGGGCTCGTCGAGCAGCAGCAGGTCGGGGCGCGGGGCGAGCGCGCGGGCCAGCGCGACGCGCTGCGCCTGCCCGCCTGAGAGCTGGTTGGGCGCGCGGCCGGTGAGGTCGCCGAGGCCGACGAGCTGCGCGAGCTCGGCGATTCGGGCGGCGCGCGTCGAGGGGGCGGTGTGACCCGTGCCTGTGCCTTCCACAACTTCGGAGTGGAAGGCACGCGACTGCCCTCGTGCCCCGCGACCACGCGGCACCGCGAAACCGATGTTCTCGCCGACCGACAGGTGAGGGAACAGCGAGGCCTCTTGCGGCACCCAGCCCACGCCGCGCTTCTCGGGTGCGACCGTGCGGCCGGGGCGCGAGATCTCGCGGTCGCCGATCGTGATCGTTCCGGTCTGCACGGGCAGCAGCCCGGCGATCGAGAGCAGCAGCGTGGTCTTGCCGCATCCGGAGGGGCCGAGCACCGCCACGAGCTCACCGCTGCGGATGCTCAGCGAGACGTCGTCGACCGCCAGCGTCGACCCGTGGGTCACGCTCACACCATCGACGACGAGGTCGCTCACAACTCCTCCTTGGCTGAACTGCGCACACCCGCCAAGATCACCGCGGGCACCGCCGCGACGAGCACGAGCAGTGCCGCGTAGGGGGCCGCGGCGCCGAACTCGAACACCACCGTGCGGTTCCACAGCTCGGTGGCGAGCGTCTGCACCCCGGTCGGGCGCAGCAGCAGCGTCGCCGGCAATTCTTTCATGGTCGCGATGGCAACCAGCAGGGCGCCGATGCCGACGCTCGGCAGCGCGAGCGGAACCGTCACGCGCCACCACGCCTGCAGCGGCGACATGCCGAGCGTGCGGGCCACGGCCACGAGCCGCGGCGGCACGTCGCCGAGGCCGGCGCGCATCGTGCCGATCGCCTTCGGCATGAAGAGCACGGCGTAGGCGAACACGAGCACGGCGATGCTCTGGTACAGCGCCGGCACGACCGCGAGCGAGAAGAACACGAGCGAGAGCCCCACGACGATGCCGGGCAGCGCGTGCCCGAGGTAACCCACCGACTCGATCGCGGTGACGAGGCGGCCGCGGTGGCGGGCGGCGAGCGCCGCGATCGGCAGCGCGAGCACGACAGTGAGCAGCGCCGCGACCACGGCGACCCCGACCGTCGAGCCGACCGCCTCGAGCAGCCGTGGCACGTCGATCTCGCGCAGGGTCGCCGCCTCGAGCAGGCGCGACAGCAAGCCCAGCAGGGGCACCGCCACACCGATGAGCGGGGCGACGGCGACGACGGGCAGCTGCGAGAGCAGCATCCCGCGGCCGACGGGTCGGGGCGCGACAGCCCGCGCGGCGGCACGCGGCAGCTGGCGACGCGCGGCCCGCTCGCCGGCCACGACGACGAGCGCGAGCACGACGAGCAGCAGCGCGAGCGTCGCCGCCTGCGCGCGGTCGAAGCTCGCCGAGTAGGCGGCGTTGATGCCCCACGTCAGGGTCGGAAACCGCATCATCGCAACGAGTCCGAAGTCGCTCAGCGCGTAGAGGGCGACGAGCAGCGAGCCGGCGATCGCGGCCGGACGCACGCTCGGCCAGGTCGCCACGAGAAACGCCCGCAGCGGGCCACGGCCCAGCGTGCGTGCGACCCCCTCGAGGTCGCCGGATGCTCCGCGCAGGGCAGCCGCGACCGGCAGCGTCACATACGGAACGGTGACCGCTGTGAGCAGCAGCCAGCTCGGCAGAAACCCGTTGAGGGCCGGAAACGCCACGAGCCACCCGTAGCCCGCGAGATATGAGGGCACCGCGAGCGGCAAGGCCGAGATCAGCAGCCAGGTGCGCGCGAAGGGCACCCGCACGCGCGTGAGCACGAACGCCACGGCCGTGCCGAGCACGAGTGCCGTCACCGTCGTCGCCGCGGCGAGGCCGAGCGAGTTCGCGGCGTACTCGAGAACGCGCCCGCGCGCGAGGGTCTCGATGATCGCGGTAACACCCGACTCTGCCGCCCGCACCAGCAGGTAAACGAGCGGGATCGCCGCGGCGGCCGCCGCGACGACGGCGGCGAGCACGAGTGCGAGGGGCGCCCGCCGCGCGCCGGGCGACCGCGACGATGCCGCGGGGGCGATCCGGGCATCCGGAGCCCCCGCGACGATCGTGCGTTCTCGCCCGGGCGCGATGGTCATGCGTCTAGTGCATCACGGTTCGACTGGTGGTCGGCAGAGACCGAAGTCCCCCCGCCGAGCACTCAGATGAGGCCCGCGTCGGCGAGCAGCTGCTGCGTCGTCGCGAGGTCGTCGAGGTCGCTCAGGTCGAGCTCGGGGGTGAGCAGGCTCTCGAGGCTCGGCAGACCCTCGGGGGCGTCGACGCCCCGCAGGAGCGGGTACTCGAAGGTCTGCTCGACGAAGTAGGTCTGCGCCTCGAGCGAGACGAGGTAGCGCACGAACTCGAGCGCGTCGGCGTCGGTCGCCGAGCCGTTCAAGATGCCCGCTCCGGTCACGTTGACGATCGAGCCCGCGTCGCCCGCGTCGAGGAACTTCAGCTGGGCGCGCATGTTCTCGGCCCCGACCTCCGAGGCGGCACGGAACCAGTAGTAGTGGTTGATGAGCCCCGCCTCGACGACGCCGTCGTTGACCGCGGTCAAGATCGGCGTGTTGCCCTCGAAGATCTGCGGGCTGTTGCCGGCGAGCGCCGCGACCCACTCGGCGGCCGGCTCCTCCCCCTCGAGCACACGCAGAGCGGTGACGAACGACTGGAAGCTCGCGTTGGTGGGGGCGACGGCGAGGCGGCCGTTCCACTCGTCGGCGACGTAGCCGTCGATCGTGTCGGGCAGCTGGTCGGCGGTCAGCCGCTCGCCGTCGTAGACGACGACGCGCGCGCGGCCGGTGATGCCGACCCAGCTGCCATCGGTCGAGGTGAACCCGGCGGGGATCACGTCGGTGATGTCGGCGGGCAGGGTCGTGAAGAGCCCGGCCTGGCTGAGGGCGCCGAGCGCTCCGGCATCCTGCGAGAGGAAGACGTCGGCGGGCGTCGCGTCGCCCTCTTCGAGCAGCAGTGCGCCGAGCTCGGCGGTGTTGCCGTAGCGCACCTCGACCTCGATGCCCGTCTCGGCCTCGAACTGGTCGATGAGCGGCTGCACGAGGGCCTCGTCGCGGCCCGAGTAGAGCGTGAACGCGCCGTCGGCGGTCGGCTCGGTCGGGGCCTCGCTCTCGGTCGGCGCGGGCGCGGCGCAGCCGGCGAGCAGCAGACCGGTCGCGGCGAGGGCGGTGAGCGAGAGGGGTGCGGTCATGCGCATGAGAGGGATGCTCCAGAGGAGTAGAGAGGGTGGGACCCGGCGACGCTGCCGCAGGTAAGGTTAGCCTTACTTTACCTCGACCGCCAAACCGGATGCTGGGCACCGGCCGAGCGCTACGCTCACCCTCATGGATGCCATCGACTACCGCATCATCGACCAGCTGCGGCAGAACGCGCGCGCCGGCTACGGCGACATCGGCGATGTGGTCGGGCTCTCGGCTTCCGCCGTGAAACGGCGCGTCGACCGGCTCGTCGGCGATGGGGTCATCCGCTCGTTCACCGTGCAGGTCGACCCCGCGGTCGACGGCATGGCCGTCGAGGCCTACGTCGAACTGTTCTGCCGCGGCACCGTCGCGCCCGACGAGCTGCGGCGCATCCTCTCGGCCGTTCCCGAGGTCGTCGACGCCGGAACCGTCACGGGCGACGCCGACGCGATCGTGCACATCCGCTCGCGCGACATCGCCTCGCTCGAAGACGCTCTCGAGCGCGTGCGCGTCGCCCCGAACGTCGACCACACGCGCAGCGCGATCATCCTCACGAGGCTCATCGACCGCCGCAACCAGTAGCGGAGGAACTCGCTAACCCGCCAGCCCGAGCTGCCAGAACGGGTGGATGATCCAGAAGCTGAACGCAAGCGAGCTCGCCCCCAGCAGGCCGACTGCGAACGCGACGATCATGGATGCGCCGACAGCAACCGCGCGAACTCGACCGGCCAACACGTGGTTGGCGATGGATCCGGCCAGCACGAGCGTGAGCACGCTGACGATCGTGATGAGCGCGATCTGCTGCCGATCGGGCGGGGTGCACGGGCCGGGCGTCGGCAGAGAGAGCGCGCACACCTCGGGAGATGGCGCTACCGCGAACACGAGCACCGACACTCCGAACGCGAGAGCGATCAGTGCCGCATCGACCGCGAAGGGGCCGGGGCGTCGTGTCGTCAGCGGTTGCGTGGGCGCCATCTCCCGAGGATAACGTGAGCAGAACTACGCGGCGGCAGCCTGCAGCGCCGGCTCCTCGCGCTCGACGAGGAACCGCGCGTAGGCGGGCACCGTGAGGAAGGTCGGGAAGTCCTCCTGCAGCGTGACCGTGCGGAAGACCTCCTCGGCCCCCTCCAGCTTGTGGCCCTCGGGGCGCGGTAGTTCCTCGAGAACGGAGGTCAGCATCCCCTCGACCAATTCGCGGGTGATCTGCTCGCCCTCGACGGTGCGGTGGTCCTGGTGCATCCACTGCCACAGCTGCGAGCGGCTGATCTCGGCCGTCGCGGCGTCTTCCATGAGGTCGTCGATCGCTGCGGCACCGACGCCGCGCAGCCACGATTCGAGGTAGCGCACCGTGATCGACACGTTCGCGCGCACACCGGCGAGCGTCACCTCGCCGCCCGCCGAGCGGATGTCGAGCAGGTCGCGCGCCGTCACGTGCACGTCATCGCGCTGCCGGTCGAGCTGGTTCGGGCGGTCGGCGAGCACCGCGTCGAACTCCGCGCGCGCCGTTGGGATGAGATCGGGATGCGCGACCCACGAGCCGTCGAAGCCGTCGCGAGCCTCGCGGCGCTTGTCGGCAGCCACGCGCTCGAGCGCCCGCTCGGTGACCTCAGGGCTGCGCCGGTTGGGGATGAAGGCGCTCATGCCGCCGATCGCGTGGGCACCGCGCTTATGCGCCGTCTTGACGAGCAGCTCGGTGTAGGCGCGCATGAACGGCAGCGTCATGAGGATGCGGTCGCGGTCGGGCAGCACGAAGCGCTGGCCGCGGTTGCGGTAGTTCTTGATGATCGAGAAGACGTAGTCCCACCGACCCGCGTTGAGGCCCGCGCAGTGGTCGCGCAGCTCGTAGAGGATCTCGTCCATCTCGAACGCGGCCGGGAAGGTCTCGATGAGCACCGTCGCACGGATGGTGCCGTGCGGCAGCCCGAGCTGCTGCTCGGCGAAGGTGAACACGTCGTTCCAGAGCCGGGCCTCGCGGTGGTTCTCGAGCTTCGGCAGGTAGAAGTACGGCCCCCGGCCGCGCAGGATCAGTTCGCGCGCGTTGTGGAACGCGTACAGCCCGAAGTCGACGAGGCTCGCACTCGCCGCGTAGGTGCGGCCGCTGCGGTCGGTGTGCTCGAGGTGCTTCTCGACGAGGTGCCAGCCGCGCGGGCGCATCACGATCGTCGGGGTGCGCTCAGCGGTCACCGAGTACTGCTTGCCGTCAGGGCTCGTGTGCTCGAGCCGCTCGCGGATCGCGTCGAACAGGCTCAGCTGCCCCTCGATGATGTTGCCCCACGTCGGGCTCGTCGCATCTTCCAGGTCGGCGAGCCACACGTTGGCGCGCGAGTTGAGCGCGTTGATCGTCATCTTCGGGTCACAGGGGCCCGTGATCTCGACGCGACGATTCTCGAGGCCGGGGCCGGCGCCGGCGACGCGCCACTCGGCGTCCTCGCGAATGGATGCCGTCTCGGGCAGGAAGCGCAGGTCGCGGCCGTTGCCGAGGTCGTAGCGCAGCTGCATGCGCTCGGCGAGCAGCTCGTGGCGGCGGCCGGCGAACCGGTGCTGCAGCTGCTCGACGAAGGCCAGAGCATCCGGGTTCAGGATCTCGTCGTAGCGCGGCCGCATCGGGCCATTGATGGTGAGGGAGGTCGTGGTCATGGTCATCTCCTGTGTGGTGGGAACGCACAAATGAAGGACGGCGCTACCCCACCCGCGGCGTGTCGAGGTCGACACGCCGCGGACCAGGGTCGTTGCTCCTTCATTCGTGCGAGGGATCAGTGGAACTGCTCTGACTCGGTGGAGCCGACGAGTGCCAGGGTCGCGCTCTCGGGGTTGAGAGCCGTGGCGATGCGGTCGAAGTAGCCGGTGCCCACTTCGCGCTGGTGCTTGGTGGCGGTGTAGCCGTGAGCCTCAGAGGCGAACTCGGCCTCCTGCAGCTCGACGTAGGCGCTCATCTGGCGGTCGCGGTAGCCGCTCGCGAGCTCGAACATCGAGTGGTTGAGCGAGTGGAATCCGGCCAGGGTGATGAACTGGAACGCGTAGCCCATCGCCGACAGCTCGCGCTGGAACGTCGCGATGGTGTCGTCATCGAGGTGGCGCTTCCAGTTGAACGACGGCGAGCAGTTGTAGGCGAGCTTCTTACCGGGGAACTCCTGGTGGATGCTCTCCGCGAAGGTGCGCGCGAGCTCGAGGTCGGGCTCGCTCGACTCGACCCAGAGCATGTCGGCGTACTCGGCGTAGGCGTGCGCCCGGCTGAGCACGGCCGGCAGCCCCGGCTCGACCTCGTAGAAGCCTTCGGCCGTGCGGCCGCCGGTGAGGAAGGGCTTGTCGCGGTCATCCACATCGCTCGTGATGAGGTTGGCGGCGAGCGAGTCGGTGCGCGCGATGACGATGGTCGGCACGTCGGCCACGTCGGCCGCGAGGCGCGCGGCGTTGAGGGTGCGGATGTGCTGGCTCGTCGGCACGAGCACCTTGCCGCCCATGTGGCCGCACTTCTTCTCGCTCGCAAGCTGGTCTTCCCAGTGCACGCCCGCCGCGCCGGCCTCGATCATGCCGTGCATGAGCTCGTAGGCGTTGAGCGGGCCACCGAAGCCGGCCTCGGCGTCGGCGACGATGGGGGCCATCCAGTCGCGGCCGTCCTGCTCGATCTGACCCGCGCGCAGCAGCGCGTTGTTGATGCGGCGCACGACGGCGGGCACCGAGTTGGCCGGGTAGAGGCTCTGGTCGGGGTAGGTCTGGCCCGACAGGTTGGCGTCAGCGGCGACCTGCCAGCCGCTCAGGTAGATGGCCTTGAGGCCGGCGCGCACCTGCTGCACGGCCTGGTTGCCGGTGAGGGCGCCGAGCGCGTACGTCCACTCCTCGGGGTTGCCCGTGTTGGCCTGGATTTGCTCCCACAGCTTCTCGGCACCACGGCGAGCGAGCGTGCACTCTTCCCGCACGGGGCCGCGCAGCGCGACGACGTCCTCCGCGGTGTAGTCGCGGCGCACGCCGTTCCAGCGCGCGTCGGTCTTCCAGCGGGTCTCGAGCTCGGCGGCGGTCTCGGTCTGGTCGCCCGGTCGGGTCGGCTGGTGCTGCGTCATGAGGTGCTCCTTCGGTTGGCTCCCGCCGGGGGTGTGTTCGTAACTCAGGCTGTAGGTCGACATGTGATCGATTACTCGCGCACATTTCGGCTCTCAGCCTGAGTTACGAACACAACGCCAGCGGCGGCGGGCTCGTGGGGTTCGTATGAGCCACTCTGGGCGAAGAACAACACCCTCGACCGACTCTCGTTGACTGAAATACCCGCATATTTCAGTTGCGCTGAAAAGTTCGGGCTGTCAGGCTCTCGACATGCTCGATTCGCCGCCCGCCAGCGCCCAGGCTGAAGACGTGCTTGATCCTCTGACTCTCGGCCACCGCATCCGCGCCTTGCGCACGGGCGCCCACTTGACTCTCGCCGAGGTCGCCGACGCCGTGGGCATCGCGACCTCGCACCTGAGCGTGCTCGAGAACGGCAAGCGCGAGGCGAAGCTCAGCGAGCTGCAAGCGATCGCGCGGGCCGTCGGCGCGAGTCTCGACGACCTGCTCAGCGTCGAGCCGCTCACCGGGCGCGCGGCCCTCGAGGTTGAGCTTGCGCGCGTGCAGAGTGGTCCGCTGTTCGCGAGTCTGGGCATCCCGCCTCTGCCGCTGCGTAAGAGCGTCAGCGATGAGGCGATCGAGACGGTGCTCGCCCTGCACGCCGAACTGCAGCGCGTGCACAGCGAGCGCGCCGCGACACCCGAAGAGGCCCGCCGCGCGAACACCGAGCTGCGCCGAACGATGCGCGCCCGCGGCAACTACTTCGGCGAACTCGAGACGCAGGCGGCCGACCTGCTGAAGGCGGTCGGGCACGAGGGCGGCCCGCTCTCACAGCGCCTCGCCGCCGAACTCGCCACCCACCTCGGCTTCACCCTGCACTATGTCGGCGACCTACCCGCCTCGACCCGATCCGTCACCGACCTCGCCAACGGCCGCATCTACCTGCCCGTGCAGAACTCTCCGGGTCGGGATGCCCGCACCACGCTCCTCCAGGCCCTCGCCGGCCACGTGCTCGGGCGCGCTGAGCCGCGCGACTACGCCGAGTTTCTGACGCAGCGCGTCGAGACCAACTACCTCGCTGCCGCGCTGCTCATTCCCGAGGCCGATGCGGTGGCCTTCCTGCAGCGCGCGAAGCAGCGCCGCGAGCTCGCGGTCGAAGACCTGCGCGACGCGTTCGCGGTCTCGTACGAGACGGCCGCGCACCGGTTCACCAACCTGGCGACGCAGCACCTCGAGATTCCCGTGCACTTCTTGAAGGTCAGCTCGCAGGGCGTGCTGGGCAAGGCCTACGAGAACGACTCGGTGCAGTTTCCGACGGATGCCCTGGGCGCGGTCGAGGGGCAACTCGTGTGTCGCAAGTGGTCGGCGCGCCAGGTGTTCGACGAACCCGACCGCTTCAGCCCGTACCACCAGTACACCGACAAGCCGACGGGCACCTACTGGTGCACCTCGCGCATCGAGTCGGGCACCGGGGGCGACTTCTCGATCTCGGTGGGAACACCTTTCGCGCACGTCAAGTGGTTCCGCGGGCGCGAGACCGACCGGCGCGGGGCGTCGACCTGCCCCGACCCGGGGTGCTGCCGCCGAGCGCCCGACGACCTCGCGCGGCGGTGGGAGGGGCGCGCGCGGCCGCAGGCGCGCATCCACGCCAGCCTGCTCGCGACGCTGCCGACCGAGTCGTTCCCCGGGGTCGACCAGACCGAGGTGCTCGGCTTCCTCGAGCGGCACGCGCCGACCGGCTGAGCCGGTGTGGTGTTCGCAACTCAGGCTGAACGGCCCGATGTGCACCATTCGTGCGGCATATGACCGTGCACAGCCTGAGTTGCGAACACGCGCGCGGATACGCTCGCCCCATGAGGTTCTCGATCGACGCGAACGCCGCGACTCCCCCGTTCGAGCAGCTGCGCGTGCAGGTGCGCGACGCGGTCGCGACCGGCGAACTCGTCGCGGGCGCGAAGTTGCCGACCGTGCGCGCCCTCGCCGACGAGCTCGGGCTCGCCGTCAACACGGTCGCGCGCGCCTACCGCGAACTGGAAGCCGACGGCATCATCGAGACCCGCGGCCGGGCCGGTTCGTTCGTCGCGCCGCAGGGTGATGCGGGTCAACGGCAGGCGCAGCTCGCCGCGCGCGAGTTCGTCGACCGGGCTCGGCGGCTGGGGCTCGACGACGCAGCGGCGCTCGACCTGGTGCGCGCGGCTCAGCGCGGCTGAGCATCCCGCCGCCGACTCAGACGCGGGGCGCGACCGCGCGCGGCACAGCGGCGACGCAGCAACGCAACGAAGCGGCGAACACGAGCCGCTACCGGATGCGCGACCGCACCCGCACGACGGGCCGCAGCGCCCGGCTCGAGCGCGCGCGCAGGGCGCCCCACCAGACTCCGGCGCCGTAGGCGAGGTCGTCGAGCCGGCGCGCGAGCGCGAACGACAGCAGCCCCATGCCGGTGCGGGTGCGGCGGTGCTCGTAGACGGCGTCGGCGACCGCGGCGACCACCGTCGCCCGTCGCACCCTCCGTGAGACGATCGAGCCGACGAGCGCGACCGGCCACCAGTGTCGGGTCAGCAGCTCGGCGGTCTGCGCGGTCGCGGCGAGGGCTCCTTGGCCGGTGAGCCGAACCGCGATGCGCGTGCGATCGGGCGTGGCTCGCAGGCGCGAGCCGATGCGCACGGCGGCGACAACGGCAGCCGCGCCCGCGACCGGCACCGACCACCGCCGCTGGGCGAGCAGGGCGCCCACGAACACGAGAGTCCACGGCGTGTAGACGGCGGGGGCCACGGCATCACCGTGCCGCGCGGCGAGCGTGTCGGCCCCCGTGCCGTAGTAGGCCTTGCGGCCCAACCAGTCGCGCACCGTGCGCCGGTGCTCGTGCCGCGCCTCGACGGCGGGTTCATAGCGCACCCGCCAGCCGGCCTCGCACAGTCGCCACACCAGGTCGACGTCTTCGGCGACCCGCATGCCGGGGCTGAATCCGCGGCCCAGCGCCGCCGTACGCGCGACAAGGCACGCCGCGGGTAGCCACGAGACCTTCGCGCCCGGACGCACGTTCGCCGGCTCTGCCCCGAGGTCGAGCGACGAGCGGGCGGCCTCATACCGGGTGATCCAGTTCGGCCCGTCGGCGGGCTCGAGGCCGGCCACGCGCGGCGCGACAAGCCCCACCCTCGGGTCACCAAAGTGCCGCAGCAGCAGCGGCAGCGTGTCGGCGTCGATCACCATGTCGCTGTCGATGAACGCCACGAACGGGGTGGTCACGGCGGCAAGGCCCGCGTTGCGCGCGCCGGCCGGGCCACGATTCTCGGGCAGCGCGATGAGCCGCGCCCCGTGCCGCTCAACCACGCGGCGCACCGCCACCGGGTTCCGGGAGTGGTCATCCACGACGACCACCGGCACCGATCGCGGGATGCTCGCCAGCAGCCGCGCGACCGCCTCGGGTCGATCGTGCGCGGGCACGACCACGGTCACGGCGGTGAGCGGGTCGGCGGCACCCAGGTCGGGCAGTTCGGCAACGACCGGGTCGGCGATGCCCGCGTCGAGCAGCCGCTCGGCGAGCGCCGCGGTCGCGGCAGACGACACGGTGAGGCGCCCCCCGCTCAGCATCGTGCGGGCCGCGGCCGTGAGGTACAGCACCCGCGTGGGCACTCCCCCGACGAGCGTCGACCCGTCGTCGGCGACGTGCGTGCGGCGGTTCAGCCGCACCACGAAACCGTCGGGCAGGCGCGCGCCCGACGCCGCTGCGGGCGAACTCTCGCTCACGCGATCCGCCGCAGCTGGCCGTGAGCGGCGATGCTCCAGCCCTCGAGGCGCGCCACCGCGTCGTCGACAAGCTCGGCAAGCAGAGCGGCCCCGTCGGCAGCGTTCGCCTGCCGCGGATCGCCCAGCACCCCGCTCGGCGCCACCTCTCGCAGTCGGCCGGCCCGCAACTCGGGCATGAGTTCTGCGATCGGCGCGGTCGCGCCCGTGACCGTGGTGAAGGCCCCGACCCGCGCGGCATCGAGATGCAGCAGCAGCGAGGTCTCGGTGCGCCCCGCGTGCGCATCACCGCCGGGCACCCCGCACGCGAGCCAGGCAACGTCATGACCTTCGCCGCGCAGAGTGGGCACGACATCCGACAGCACGGGCGCGTTGCCGCCGTGCCCGGTGATGAGGGCGACCCGCGCCGCCCACGTGCGCGCCGAACGGGTCAGTTCGATGAGCAGCAGGCGCAGGGCATCCTGCCCGATCGAGAGCGTGCCGGCGAACTGCTGGTGCTCGCCGCTCGAGCCGTAGGCCAGCACCGGCGCCACGACGGCACCAATTCGTGACCCCGCCCCCTGCGCCACCGCCGCCGCGATGCGCGCGTCGACGTCGAAGGGCAGGTGCGGCCCGTGCTGCTCGGTCGAGCCGAGCGGCACGATCAGCAGCGGCTGCGGCGGGATGCCCGGCCAGGCCGTCTCGTCGAGTCGAGTCACCCCGACACCGTACCGATCGAGCCCGGCCGAGCGATGCGACTCGTGATCAGCGAATCTTCTCGAAGCCCTCGGGCACGTAGATGTCGTCGCGCGTCAGCTCGCGCAACGACGCCCGCCCGAGGCCGAGCAGGGCCGAGTCGATGCCGCCGCGCATGATGTCGAGCACGTTTTCGACACCCGCCTGACCGTTGGCGGCAAGACCCCACAGGTAGGCGCGGCCGATCATGATGGCCCGAGCGCCGAGCGCAACGGCCTTCACCACGTCAGAGCCGCGACGCACGCCCCCGTCGAGCACGATCTCGATCTGGTCGCCCACCGCGTCGGCGATGGCCGGCAGCATACGAATCGGCGCCGGAATGGTGTCGAGGTTGTTGCCGCCGTGGTTCGAGACCGAAATGGTGGTCGCCCCGATGTCAATGGCGCGCTTCGCATCGTCGATGCGGCCGACGCCCTTGAGCATGAAGGGGCCGTCCCACTGCTCGCGCAGCCACTTCACGTCATCCCAGGTGGGCGGAGGCGTGGTCATCCATTCGCCGTAGGCGCCGAAGAAGGTGGGGGGCTCACCGCCGGCCTTCGGCTTCAGGTTGGGCGCCTTCAGGTCGGGAATGCGGAAGGTCTTGGCGAAGCTCCACAGCCAGGGGATGCGCGGCAGGGCGTGCGGCGCAAAGTTGATCGCGGCACCCAGCGTGAGCTTTTCGGGAATCTGCGGGCTACCCCAGTCGCGGCCGTGGGAGAACGACCAGTCGAGGGTCGCGATGAGGCCCTTCGCTCCGGCGGCCTTCGCGCGCTCGAGGCGGTGCACCATTTCCTCTTTCGACCCACTCCAGTAGACCTGGAAGAGCGTGTTGGGGTTGGCGGCGACGACGTCTTCAACCGGCTTCGAGGCGAACGAGCTGAGGCCCATGATCACCCCGCGGTTAGCCGCCGCCCGCGAGACGGCAATCTCACCCTGCGGGTGCACCGCCTGCACGCCGGTCGGCGAAATGATCACCGGCATCGCCATGTCCATCCCCATGACCGAGCTCGACAGATCGCGCTGCGCCGGGTGATCGGCGATGCGGGGGGCGAAGCCCAGCTCGCTGTAGGCGGCGATGTTGTCGTCGAGCGTGACGCCCTTCTCTGATCCGGCGATCAGTGCGCCGTAAACGGGGGCTGGCAGCCGCTTCTTGGCTCGCCGCTGTGCTTCGGCGACGGTCTCGAACCAGGCGTTCCTGCTCATCGTGTGTGCTCCTTGTACTGTGCGGTTGTCATGCGGTGAAGATTCGGGTGAGGGCGGGGGCGACGTCGCGGTGGGTGAGCACCGTCTGCATGACGCCACGGCCGGCCCTGGTCAGCTCTCGGGCGAGCTCGGTGTCGTGCTCGCCGCTGAGGTCGAGCATCACATCGAGCCGCGGCAACAGGGCCGCGATCGGCCGCGGGTCGGGGCCGGCATTGTGCACGCAGTCTGACAACAACACCACGCGCGCATCCTGCGCGGGCCGCTTGCGCAGTTCCTGCGCGGCGAGCTCGAGCGGGAAGCCGACGTTCGTGAGGCCGCGGGCGGGAATGCTGGTCAGCAGGTCGAGCAGCCGATCGGGGCTCTGGTGCTGGCCGAAGGTCTGCAGCACGGCGGCATCTGACCAGAAGGCGATGAGCGCCAGGTCGTCGTTCGACAGCTCCCCCGCGAGGGCCCCGACAATCGCCGCCGCTGTGCGGATTCTCTCGCCCTTCATCGAGCCCGAGACGTCGACCACGAGCACCACCGAGCGCCGGGTGCGCACCCGCTCGCGCACGATGATGTCTTCGTCTTCCGGAACCGGACGCTCGGCGAGCATCTCGATGGTCTTGTCGAGGTCGATCTCGTCGGAGCCCCTCCGGTAGGGCACGCTCGCGATCGCACCCGCGCCGCGCTGCGAGCGGGCATCCTTCTTCGCACGGGGAATCAGCAGGCGCGACGCAATTTGCCGTGCCAACGCGCGCACCTCGGCGTCGAGCGCGCCCGTCGCCTCGATCGGCACCAGTTCGGCGACCTCGTCGGTGAAGCCCTCGGCCGTTCCGCCCGGGCGCTGCTTCTGATGCCCCGCCCGCGCTCCCGGGCGCGCGCGAAAGACCATGCCCGCACCCCCCTGCCCCGGCTCGAAGACGCTCGGCTTCTGATCGAGCTGCTTCGGCTGGCGCGAGAGCGGCCGACTCGGTGTGGTCGACCGCTGCCCCTGACGTGTGCGCTGAACCGGCGAGTCGACCTGCAGTTCTCTTCATCCGGGCTCGGCCATGGCGGGCTCGAGCACGAAGCGGTCTTCCCAGATCTCGCGCAACACGGCCTCGGGCGTGATGTCGACGGCCTCATCAATGTGAATGCGCCCGGAGAGCGCGACCACCATCGCGTCGTAAACGAGCTCGGGGTAGCGCTCGTGATCGGGCTCGGCGATCGACCGCAGGCCCGCCAGCTGACCCGCCACCGCGACGAGGTCGATCGCGCCGCGCACACTCGAACCCTGGCGAATGTACGGATGCTCGCGCGTCGCCCGCGTGACCGCGACCGCATCGCCCACCAGGCGGTCGGCCAGCGCACCCTGCGGTTTCGCCCGCAGGTGCACGATGCTCTCTTCGGCCTCGGCACTCTGGTAGTCGACGGCGAGGCGGTTGAGGCGGTCGGTGATCGACGACGACAGCTTGGTGGTGCCGACGTTGTCGTAGGGGTTCATCGAGGCGATCACCCGGAAGGTGGGCAGCGCCTGGATGATGCCGACGCGCGGAATGGCGAGCCGGCGGTCGGCCATCGCGGTGAGCAGCGTGTTGAGGGTGTCGTCGGGGGCGCGGTTGAACTCTTCGATGTAGAGAAAGCCCCCCGTCTGCATCGCCTCGGTCAGCGGGCCGGGCACGAAGTTGTCGGGCGAATAGTCTTCGCGCAGTACCCGCGAGGGGTTGTGGTGCCCGACGAGCTTCGCCGGGGTGAGGTCAGCGTTGCCCTCGACGAACAGCAGGGGAATGCCCCACTCTTCGGTGATGGCCTTCAACATGGTCGTCTTGCTGGTGCCGGGCGGGCCTTCGAGCACGATGTCACGGCCGGCCGCGACGGCCGCGAGCGTGAGTTCGATCTCACGCTCGCGGCCGACGAGGTGAGCCGCGACACGGTAGCGACTCGCCGAGACCGTGGAAGTGTCGGTCACTGGACCATCATTCCGGCATGGACGGGCATGGTCACTCCCATGATGATCTCCTTCGCATTCTTCGTTGACGTCGGGATGCCCGGCCCGCGGTCGCCCGCGGGCCGGGCTCGTACGGCACTACTTGATGAGCATTCCCGCGTCGACCGGCAAGGTGACGCCCGTGACATATCGGGCTTCGTCTGAAGCGAGCCAGAGCATGGCATTCGAGATGTCAGCAGACTCGACCCAGCCCACCGGAATGGCGTTCATGAGCTTGGCCGCGTCGAGGAAGTCGTCGACTCCCGGGTTCTCGAGGTCGGGTCGGAACAACTTGAAGGTCGCATCGTTGTTGACCATCGGGGTGTCGACCGTCGTCGGATGGATCGAGTTGACACGAATCCCGTCGGCAGCGAGTTCGAGCGCGAGCGAGCGCATGAGCCCCACCACGCCGTGCTTCGCCGCAACGTAGTGCGAAATGTTGCCCATCGCCATCAGGCCAGCTGCCGAACTGGTCATGATGATTGATCCGCCTCGCCCTCCCGCCTTGATGTGCGGGATCGCCGCGATGCACGAGCGCCACACGCCGGTGAGGTTGATGTCGACCATGTCGACGAATGCCTCCTCCGTGAGCGATTCGGCTGGCCCCATCGACGTCGAGACGCCCGCGTTGGCGATGACGACATCGAGGCGCCCGAGTTGGGCAACCCCTTCGTCGACCGCTTTCTTCAGCTGCCCGAGATTGCGCACGTCCGCCTTCGTCGCAATGATGCGGCGGTCGAGGGCTTCCACCGCGGCAACGGTCTCGTCCATATCGGCCTGGGTCGCGGGCGGCGAGGTGCTGCCTGCGATCGGCTCGACGACGTCGATGCCGATGATGTCGGCACCCTCTTCCGCGAACCGGATCGCGTGGCTGCGACCCTGCCCGCGGGCGACGCCCGTGATGAAGACCACTTTTCCGTCTAAACGCCCCATTGCGTTCTCCCTTCCTGGTGGTGGTTCACCCGCCGCCCCGTGTGACCGGGTCGGGTGCGGCGAGGGCGGCAGGTGGGCCGCCCTCGCCGGGTCTCAGCCCGATCGGGCTGTTAGCAGACGACCATGCCCGCGTCGACCGAGACCTGCGTGCCGGTGACGAACTTGGCCTCGTCAGAGGCCAGCCACAGCACCGCGTTGGCCTGATCGACCGGCTCGGTAGTGGTGTTCGGCAGCACGCCGTACCCGCCCATGACGATGCCGGGGTTCTTCTCGATGGCCGCGGGGAAGGCCGCGCCCATGCCGCCCATCATCGTGTTGACGCCGCCCGGGTGCAGGGTGTTGACCCGGATGTTGAACCGGCCGAGCTCGATCGCGTACGCCTTGCCGAGGCCGGTCACGCCGTGCTTGGCGGCGATGTACGCGGTCAGGAACGGCATGCCGACGAGACCGGCCGCGGAGCTGGTGAGGATGATCGAGCCGCCGCCGCGCGCTTTGAGGTGCGGCACCGTCGCCTGCACGGTGTGCCACACGCCGGTCAGGTTGGTGTCGATCGTGTTCTTCCAGATCTCGGGCGTCGTGCTCTCGGCGTCGGCGATGATGCAGATGCCGGCGTTGCCGACGACGATGTCGAGGCCACCGAGCTGCGCAACGCCGTCGTCAACGGCCTTCTGCAGCGCGGCCATGTCACGCACGTCGGCCTGGTGGGCGACGACGCGACGGTCGAGAGCTTCGATCATCCGGACGGTCTCGGCGAGGTCATCGGGAGTGGCCGGCGGGTACTGCAGGTCGGGCACCGGCGCGCAGAGGTCGACCGCAATGATGTCGGCGCCCTCCTCGGCGAGGCGCAACGCGTGCGCCCGGCCCTGACCGCGGGCCGCGCCCGTGACGAATGCAACTTTTCCTTCTACACGCCCCATTGCGTGCCTCCTTTGTGATCGGTACGGGAGTTGTGTGCCGCGAACCGCGCGGCGCGGGGTCGTTCTAGTGCCCGCCGCAGGCGCAAGCGCTCGCGGCGGTCGGGCTAAAGCCCGCGAGCGGGCTCTCGGCGCAGGCGTGTGTCGGCATCGCATCGGGGCGACGGATGCTGAGCGTGAGTGGCACGGGCCCCGCCTGGCCGCGCGGCCGCGGCGGCGACGTGCGGTGCGAGTGGTCACCCGTGGGCTTGGGCAGATCATCCGCCTCGCGCTCGGCCAGCAGCTGCTCGCCGAAACCGCGCACGCACTCGGGGTCGGGCCCGTCGAGTGGCAGGCCGGTGAAGAACTTGGCGGCCATGCAGCCGCCCCGGCACGAGTCGTAGAACGCGCACGAGCCGCAGGCGCCGCCGCCGGTGGGTTCGCGCAGTTTCTGGAACAGCTCGCTGTGCCGCCACACGCCCTCGAACCCGCCGGGCTCGCGGATGCTGCCGGCGAGAAACTCATCGTGAATCGCGAACGGGCAGGCGTAGACGTCGCCGATCGGGTCGATGAGACACACGACCCGGCCCGCGCCGCACAGGTTCAAGCCAGGCAGTGCCGCACCAAAGGCCGACAGGTGAAAGAACGAGTCACCCGTGAGCACGCCGTCGCCGTGCGCGACGAGCCAGTCGTACAGCTCGCGCTGCTGGTGCGGCAGCGGGTGCAGGTCATCCCACACGTCGGCACCGCGGCCGCTCGGCCGTAGTCGGGTGAGGCGCAGCTGGGCGTCGAAGCGATCGGCGATGGCCTTGAACTCGTCGAGCTGCGGAATGTTCTCGCGCGTGCACACCACCGAGATCTTGAAGCCGCGAAAGCCCGCGTCAGCAAGGTTCTGCATGGCGCGCATCGCGAGGTCGTACGACCCCGGCCCGCGCACCCGGTCGTTGACCTCCGCGGTCGCTCCGTCGAGCGAGATCTGCACGTCGACGTAGTCGCTCGCGGCGAGCCGCTGGGCAATCTCGGGGGTGATCTTCACGCCGTTGGTCGAGAACTTGACCCCCACCTGGTGATCGGTGGCGTAGTCGACGAGCTCCCAGAAATCACTGCGCACGGTCGGCTCGCCGCCGCCGATGTTCACGTAGAACACCTGCATGCGCTGCAGCTCGTCGATGATGCCCTTGCATTCCTCGGTGGTGAGCTCGCGCGGGTCGCGCCGACCCGAGCTTGAGAGGCAGTGGCTACACGACAGGTTGCACGCGTAGGTGAGTTCCCAGGTCAGGCAGATGGGAGCATCCAGCCCCTTCTCGAAATGGCCGAGCAGGGTCTGCGAGGTCGGGGCGGGGGCTCCGGCCGAGACGGTGGGCGGGCGAATCGCACTCGCGCGCGGCGGCGGGGCGGTGAGGGTCATGCCGCCACCTCGTTCACCGACGAGACCGTCACCATCGTTGAGGTGACGAGGGTTGTCATAGCCCGCAGGTACCGCGCCGTCTGGGTCGACGGGACCCCGGCGACCGCGAAGGCCTCGGCCAACGGCCGGCGACCATCGCAGGCGTGAACCACGTCGAGCAGTATGCGGTCTTTCAGAAAGCTGAGTTGTCGCGTGCCGAAGTGGTAGAGCAGGGCGCCGAAGGGCTCGGGCCTGATCGAGACCCGGGGGTGCACGGCGATGACGCTGTCGAGATCGACGGTAGCCACAGTGATCGGCCTAGTAGACGCCGCACATTCCGTCGATCGATACTTCTTCTACCAGCGACTCGTCGTCGACCAGGTCGTCAACGACATCGGGGGTGGGGGTAACGGGAACGCTCATGGCATGCTCCTTTGCAATGAGTCTCTGACACAGGTGTCGGAGACGGCCGGTGCTCAGTACTGTATTGGCACTGAGTGCCGAAGGGAAGAGGGAGGCGGTGAAACATGAGTGAACTGTCGATCGTGGGCGACGCGCGCGTGGTGCGCATCGGTCGCCAGCCGGCCACCACGCACGCCGAGATCAGCCACATCGGCCTGCGCCTGTTCGTTGAGCGCGGCTTTGATCGCGTGACGGTTGACGACATTGCGGCCGCCTGCGGCATTGGTCGCCGCACCTTCTTTCGCTACTTTCCGTCGAAGAACGACCTGCCGTGGGGCCAGTTTGACGAGATGCTGCAGGGCATGCGCGATCACCTCGCGTCTCTTCCGCGCAGCCTCGCCTTGCGGGATGCCCTGCGCATCGCGATCGTCGTGTTCAACCACATCCCCCCCGACGAGCGTCAGTATCACCGCGAGCGCATGACGTTGCTGCTCACGGTGCCCTCGCTCGTCGCCCACTCGACCATTCGCTACGCCTCCTGGCGGCAGGTCATTGCCGACTTCGTCGGTGAGCGTCTGGGGATCGCCCCCTCGGCGCTGGTACCGCAAACGGTCGCCTGGGTCTGCCTCGGAGTCTCGATCGCTGCCTACGAGCAGTGGCTCGCGAACGACGACGCCTCGCTGAGCGACCTGCTCGACGAGGGTTTTCTGGCCACCCGCGACCTCATGCTGCTCGACGAGCCCCAGCGCCCATGACGAGTGCAGCCCCCGACGTGCTCGTGGTCGGGGCCGGGGGCTCGGGAGCACCCCTTGCGGCGCGGCTGGCCGCGCGGGGGTGGCGCGTGCTGTTGCTCGAAGCGGGGCCGGTTCCCGCTCCCCCCGCCATGCGTGACGGCGCGAGCCTTGCCGCGGCGATGCCCGGGCATCCCTTGGCCTTCGCGTACCCGAGCCGACTGACGGCGGGGCGCGATCACACGGTCGTGCGCGGTCGGGTCGCCGGAGGGTCAACAGCGATCAATGGCGGCTACTTTCGGCGCCCCCGTGCCCACGACCTCACCGCCTGGGCAGAGGCCGCGCACGACGATCGCTGGAGTGCCGCTGCCACACAGCCCCTGTGGGCCAACATCGAAAACGACCACGACGTCGGCGGCCGCCCCGGGCACGGCACGACCGGGCCGATGCCGGTGACCCGGGGTGATGCGAGCCACCCGGTGAGCGCCGCACTGATCGTGGCCGGAGTCGAGGCGGGCCTGCCCCTCGACCCCGACCAGAACGCCAGCCCCGAGGGGGCACCGGGAATCGGGCTGACACCCACCAACACCCTCCGGGGTGAGCGGTGGAGCACCGCGCGGGCGTACCTCGACACCCCACCGGCCTCGCTCGAGGTGCGCGGTGACCATGAGGTCATGACGGTGCTCATCGAGGGCGGGCGGGCAACCGGGGTAACGGTGCGGGTCAACGGCCGTGTCGAGAACATTCGCGCCGACCGCGTCGTGTTGTGCGGCGGGGCAATCGCCACGCCCCAGCTGCTGGTGCGCAGCGGCATTGGACCGGCCGCTCTGCTGACGAAGGCGGGCGTGCCCGTTGTGCAGGATGCTCCGGTCGGGGTGCACCTGCACGACCACCCGCAGGTTGCCGTGCGGTTCTCGGTACCCACGGCAGTGGCCGCTCATCGGGGTGAGACGTCGCTCGGCGTGTCGGCCCATGGGTCGAGCGGTGTCAGTGGCGATGTCGGTGACCTCGAAGTGCTGTCGGTGCTGCACCCCCTCGGCCGCATGCTGGGCACCGACCCGCGCGACGGGCAGCTCAGCCTGCTGATCTCGCCGCTGCGGTCAGACGGTCACGGCACACTGCTTCTCGACCCCCGCCTCGACGGTCATGCCCCCACTCTCGACTTTCGCTACCTCAGCACCGACGGCGACCGAGCGCGGCTGCGTGCGGCCGTGCGGCTGGCCGCCACCCTGCTCGCGAGCGACGCGATGCGGCAGCTCGGCGCGGTGCCCGAGCATCCGGCGCTCACCGCACTCGATGACGCCGACCTCGACGTCTGGATGGGCGCTCGCCTCTCGACCGCCCTGCACAGTTGCGGCACCACGCCCATGGGAACCGACCCCACAACCTCGGTGGTCGATGGTCGCGGTGCCGTTCATGGCGTCGAGCGACTGTTCATCGCCGACCTCGGCATCCTGCCGACGACCCCCACGAGCGGGCCGGCGGCGAGCGCCGTGCTCATCGGGCATGTGATCGCCGAGGCGCTACAGGGGTAGCTCGGCCATCGCCGGAAAGGGGTTGCCAAAGCGGTGCGCCGTGATCGACACGGCCTGCTCGCGCACAAACGGCAGCAGCTCGACCCGGCCGGCAGCCGTGACCGGGCCCGACCAGATCGCCACGTCGGGGTCTCCGTCAAGAGCGACCGAGAGCTCGCGGGCAACATCATCACCCGCGGGGGCGATCAGACGAATACGGTTCGGACGCACAGAGCGCATGCGCGTGCCAAAGCGAGCGTCTGACTCGATCGTGATCGAGGTGGCGCGCAGCGCCGACACCCCGGTGTCGAGCAGGGCGAGCAGAGTCGCGGGCAACGGCATCGCGCTGCTGATCTCGACCCGCGAACCTGCCCGGGCGGCCGCCAGCAGCACTCGCACGAGGTCGGCCAGGGGGGCGCCCTCGGCGGCGCGCACGGTCACCGGGGTGCGACGGTAGCGCAGCAGGTTGCGCTCCACACCGAGCAGGCTGTCATCGCGGGCGACGCCGAACTCGTCATCCCAGGCGCGCTGGTCGCTCAGCGCGCCGGCGCGGGCGTCGTCGAAGCCAACAAAGTCGAGCCCCGGCTGGCTCGCCTCGAGAACCTCGCGCACGCCCGTGTCGAGACCGCGCAGGCTGAGGTTCTGCTTCGGGGTGCGCGGCACCGGCGCAAACGACCCGAAGCCCATCACGTACGAGGGCCCGCCGGCTTTAGTCGAGCCCCCGACGCTCGAGCGCTTCCATCCGCCGAACGGCTGGCGGCGCACGATCGCGCCCGTGATGCCGCGGTTCACATAGAGGTTGCCGGCTTCGACGTTCTCGAGCCAGTACTCCACCTCCTCGGCGTCGAGCGAGTGCAGCCCCGCCGTGAGTCCGAAGGCCGTGGCGTTCTGCAGGTCGAGCGCCTCGTCGAGGTCGCGCGCGCGCATGAGGCCGAGCACGGGCCCGAAGTACTCGGTCGTGTGGAAGGCGCTGCCCGGCGCCACGCCGCGACGCACGCCCGGCGACCAGCTCGACCCCGAGGCGTCGAGCGCGCGCGGCTCGATGAGCCACTCCTCGCCGTCGTCGAGCGTCGTGAGGGCGCGCAGCAGCTTGCCCGAGGCACGCTCGATGAGCGGCCCGACGACCGTGGTCGGGTCGAGGGCGGGGCCGACGCGCAGGGTGCGCACGGCATCCACGAGTTGGCGCTCGAACCGCTCCGACGTCGCGACCGAGCCGACGAGAATCGCAAGCGAGGCCGCCGAGCACTTCTGGCCGGCGTGTCCGAAGGCCGACTTGACCAGGTCGGCGACGGCGAGGTCGATGTCGGCCGAGGGCGTGATGACGATCGCGTTCTTGCCGCTCGTCTCGGCGAGGATCGGCAGGTCGGCCCGCCACGAACGGAACAGCGCCGCGGTCTCCCACGCCCCCGTCAGCACGAGCCGGTCGACGGCCGGGTGCGCGATGAGCGCCTGGCCGACCTCGTTCTCGGGCACGTCGACGAAGCGCAGCACCTCGCGCGGCACGCCCGCATCCCACAGCGCCTCGACCATGACGGCCGCACTGCGCGTCACCTGCGGCGCGGGCTTGATGATCACGGCGCTGCCCGCGGCGAGCGCCGCGAGCACGCCGCCCGCGGGGATGGCGACGGGGAAGTTCCACGGCGGCGCGACCACCGTCAGCCGCACGGGCGTGAAGGTCGCGTCATCGATGCGCGTCAGGTCGCGCACGCTCTCGGCGTAGTAGTGCGCGAAGTCGATGGCCTCGCTCACCTCGGGGTCGCCCTCGGCGAGGGTCTTGCCGGCCTCGGCCGCCATCACCTCGAGCAGGTCGGCGCGGCGCGCGGCGAGCATCCGACCAGCCGCATGCAGGATGCCCGCACGATCGTCGACCGACCGCGCGGCCCAGTCGGCTCCGGCCCCGCGGGTCTCGGCGACGATGCGCTCGATCGCGGCGACCGACGCCACCGCGCTCGCGTCGACGAGCGCCTGGCCCCGTGTCGTCGTCTGAGCGCGCTGCAGGATCGCCCGGGCCCACGTGCGATTCGCGGGGAGGGCGACGTCGGTGTCGGCAGAGTTCTCGAAGCCTGACCGCACACCGCCGGGCTCGGGCAGCGCCGTGGTGCCCTCGAGCGGCCGCTCGTCGAGCCGGTTCTGCACGCGGTGCGGCGCGGGAGCGGCAGGCGCGGCCTGGAACGCGGCGAGCGAGGCGCGGAAGCGCTGCTCCTCCCGGTCGAAGATTGCGGCGTCGCGTGTGAGCTCGAACACGCCGGAGAGGAAGTTCTCGGAGCTCGCGTTCTCCTCGAGCCGGCGGATCAGGTAGCTGATGGCCGATTCGAAGTCGCGCGGGTGCACGACGGGTGTGTACAGCAGCAGGTGCCCGACGGTGCGGCGCACGGCGTCGGCCTGGTCGGGCGCCATGCCGAGCAGCATCTCGACCTCCACGCTCTGCGAGACCCCGCGCGCCTCGGCGAGCAGCCAGGCCCACGCGATGTCGAACAGGTTGTGGCCCGCGAGGCCGATGCGCACCGCATCCACCCGATCGGGGCGCAGCGCAGCCTCGAGCACGCGCTTGTAGTTGGCGTCGCTGTCGCGTTTGCTGGGCAGCACGGCGACGGGCCAGTCGTGCAGCGCAGCATCCACCCGCTCCATGGCGAGGTTGGCGCCCTTCACGACGCGCACCTTGATGCCCGCCCCGCCGGCCGCCCGCCGCTGCTGGGCCCAGATCGTGAGCCGGTCGAGCGCGGGCAGCGCCTCGGGCAGGTAGGCCTGCAGCACGATGCCGGCCTCGTAGCCGCGCAGCGAGGGCCGGTCGAGCAGCCGCTGGAACACCTCGATCGTCAGATCGAGATCGCGGAACTCCTCCATGTCGAGGTTGAGGAAGGCCGGGGTCACGCCGAGCGCCGCCGTCTCGTAGAGGGGCACGAGCCGCTCGACGACCCGCTCGACCGTCTCGTCGAAGGCCCACATGCTCAGCTGGCTGACGACGGCCGAGACCTTGACCGAGACGTAGTCGACGTCGGGGCGCTTGACGAGCTCGGTGATGCCCGCGAGTCGGCGATCGGCCTCGCCGTCGCCGAGCACTGCCTCGCCCAGCAGGTTGATGTTGAGCCGATCGCCCTCGCCCTGCAGCCGTTCGAGCGTGCGCCCGAGGCGGGTCGGGGTCGCATCGACGACGAGGTGCCCGACCATGCCGCGCAGCACGCGCCGCGCGATGGGCACGATGGGCCAGGGCAGCAGCCGCGCGAGGGGTCCGCCGATGGCGATGAGCACGCGCAGCGGCCAGGGCAGGAAGCGCGGGATGCGCTGCGCGAGCTGCTCGAGGTTGCGCGCCGCGACGCCGAGGTCGTCGGGCCGAGCCACCCGGTCGACGAACCCGATGGCGAACTCGAGCCCCGCCTCGTCGTGCAGCAGCCCCGCCAAGCGCGCGGCGCCGGCGTCGGTCTGCGCCCCCTCGGTCTGCCGCAGCCACTGCCGCACCAGGCCGACGGCGGCATCGGCATCGGGCTGCTCGAGAGTCGTCACGCGCCCATCCTCTCGCGCGCGGGCATCTCGCGCCCAGTTCTCGGCGGATACGCTGGCGCCATGGGCACACAGCGCGACGTCGTCATCATCGGCGGAGGCCACAACGGCCTGACCGCCGCCGCCTACCTGGCCCAGGCCGGGCTCGACGTGCAGGTGCTCGAGCGCCTCGACGTGCTCGGCGGCGCCGCGATCTCGGCCGAAGCCTTCGCGGGGGTGGATGCCCGGCTCAGCCGCTACTCGTACCTCGTGAGCCTGCTGCCCCAGCGCATCATCGACGACCTCGGGCTGAGCATCGAGCTCGCGCCGCGCCGCTACAGTTCCTACACTCCCGTGCCCGGCACCGACCACGGCCTGCTCGTCGACAACCACGATCCGGTCGCGACCGCCGAGAGCTTCGCGGCGCTCGGTGCTGAGGACGACGCCGTCGCCTGGGCCCGCTTCTACGAGGGCACGCAGCACCTCGCCCGGGCGCTGTTCCCGACCGTGACCGACCCGCTGCTGACGCGGTCGGAGGCGCGCGCCGCGGTGGTCGCGGCGGCCGACGCGGCCGGCATCGACGGGGCCGCCCTGTGGGATGCCCTCATCGAGCAGCCCGTCGGCCGCACGATCGCCGACACCTTCCGCAACGACGTCGTGCGCGGCGTCGTCTACACCGACGCGCTCATCGGCACCTTCGCCCCGAACGACGACGAGACGCTGCTCGCCAACCGCTGCTTCCTCTACCACGTGATCGGCGGCGGAACGGGCGACTGGAACGTTCCCGTCGGGGGCATGGGCGCCGTCTCGGGCGAGCTCGAGCGGGCCGCGCGGCTCGCGGGCGCGACCCTCACGACGGGGGCCGAGGTCGTCGCGCTGACGGCCGACAAGACCGTCCGCTGGGTCGACGACGCCGGGGTCGAGCACGCGACGAGGGCCGAGCACGTGCTCGTCAACTGCTCGCCGCACGAGCTCGCGCGGCTGCTCGCCGCAGGCGACGAGAGCGCAGCATCCGGTGATGCGGGTATGGCCGCCCCACCCGCCGAGGGCGCCCAGGTCAAGGTCAACCTGCTGCTGCGCCGCCTGCCGCGCCTGCGCGACGAGAGCGTCGACCCGGCCGCGGCCTTCGGCGGCACCTTCCACATCAACGAGACGTTCAGCCAGCTGCAGCGCGCCTACGACGAAGCCGCGGCGGGGCAGGTGCCGGGCGTCATCCCCGCCGAGATCTACTGCCATTCGCTCACCGACCCGAGCATCCTCGGCCCCGAGCTGCGCGCCTCGGGCGCCCAGACGCTCACGGTCTTCGCCCTGCACGTGCCCGACCGGCTGCTGACCGAGGCGAACAACGACGCCATGCGCGAGACCCTGCAGCGGGCCGTGCTCGACTCGCTGAACTCGGTGCTCGCCGAGCCGATCGAGAGCCTGCTGCTCATCGACGCGCACGGTGAGCCGTGCGTCGAGACGAAGACGACACGCGATCTCGAGCACGTACTGCGACTGCCGGGCGGCAGCATCTTCCACGGCGATCTCGCGTGGCCGTGGGCAGAAGACGACGAGCCGCTCGACACCCCCGCGCGCCGCTGGGGCGTCGCCACCGGGATGCCCGGCGTGCTGCTCTGCGGATCGGGTGCGCGCCGCGGCGGAGCGGTCAGCGGCATCGCGGGACACAACGCCGCGATGGCGGTGCTCGAGTCGCGCTAATTCGTGGTGGGGATTCAGGACGCCTGCGTCGTGAGCGTCTTGAGAGTATGGGTGGGCCCGACGACAGAAGAGGCCACGATGACGGTGTCACTGCGACAAGCGACCGCGAGCGATGTTGAGTCGCTCGCGGCACTCCACATTCGAACCTGGTTCGAGACCTACGGCCACCAGTTGCCGAGCCAGTTCTATGATGACGCGGCGCTCGAGCATCGTCGTCGAATGTGGACCCGCGCGCTAGTCCAAGAGCCTGACTCGAAGCATCGAATCGTGGTTGCCGAGGATAAAGGACTCGTCGGATTCGCATGGTCCGGTCCGACTCTTGAGGACGCGCTTGGGGTGCCAACCGAACGATCGCTCTACGCGATCTACGTATTGGCGAGTCACCACGGACAAGGAATCGGCCAGCGGTTGCTCGATGCAGTCATCGGCGACGGGCCGGCAACGCTCTGGGTGGCGCGAGATAATCCGCGTGCCCACCGGTTCTACGAGAAGAACCGCTTTATTGCCGACGGGGTCGAAAAGCCCGACGAGCGCGTCCCTACTTTCTGGGAGATGCGGCTCGTACGCCAGGAGTGATTTCTCCTGGCACAGAAAAAACTCGGCCCCAGAGGGACCGAGTGGTGTGTAAAGGACCATAGCACGGTGGCCACAGCTCCGCGTTACTCAGTCCACGCCGGCGGTCCAACGCTTGAGAGCGAGGACTTTCACATTCACCAGCCGTCTGGTCGAGTTGTTCTTCCTATCGTCCGAGTCAACTGCGAAGAACGCACTTCCTCCGCCGTCAACTGATGCCACCAGTGACCACCCACACCGTCTGATGGCAAGCCGCCGAGCTTTCCGGCTCGGTAGCTGGGCGTCGGGTTCACCAGGCCTAGTGGTACTCGAAGACGCGCCTGCGCAATCGGGAACTCAAGATCACTGTCGTTGCTGATGACGACCGCCGCGTCCACTCGTTTCTCAAGGACATCGAGGAGTAGATGAGACGCGACGTTGACATCGGAGCCTTTCTCTTCCCGGCGGGCAACCGACGCCATGAAGGTTGCGGACGCGTCATCGGCCCCTGTGAAATCCTTCACCATGATGGGCCATTGCGGGCGTGTGAGAACCGGTCGCCCCTTACGGTCAGACACGGCAAGGGGTGCGGTCGTCACTCGTGAAACGTAGTTTCCGAGCGCGAGCACATCCACTGACTTACTGAACGTGAGAGCCCGTAGGTACACATCCTGGTCACGCTGACCATCGTGGTTAGAAGCACCGCTGATGCGAGCAGTGCAGTACACAACACGTTCGACAGCTGCGGCGTTCCAGGCCGAGTGGTCCTGCACAAGCTTTGTGGCGAGTTCGCGGAGGTCAAGCCAGCGCCAGCCTGGAGTTGAGCGCCCGCATAGTCCGCGAGCTCCGTAGTAGAGGTTGAAGCCATCGATGTAGACACCCACGCGCATGTCTCCATCATTGCAGTCTCGAGCACAACTCGACTATGGCTGGCGGCGGCAATGAGTGATTAGGTGAGGCGCTGCGGCGCTAGAGCTCGAGGGCGACCGCCACCACGAGCATCACCGCGACGAGCGCCGTCGCGCTCAGCACGATGACGGTGCGCACCATGAGCGTCCACGGATCGCGGTCGGCGACCTCCGACCGCTTCACGCGCGGCGTCGTCGCACCGACGAGGATCGCGAAACCCGCGGCGACCGCGGCGAGGCCGGCGACGAGCGGCTCGCCGAGCGTGATCGCCGTGACGGCGGCGACGAGGGCGAGCAGGGCGGAGTGCATCGCCGTGCGCTGCCACGAGAGGCTCGTGCGGTCGACGGGCGCGCGGCGGGCATCCGGTGCGGCGGCGTTCATCGCGACCCGCCCGATCACCGCGCCAGATCGATCGCCTGGAACGCCGTGAGCACGGCGAGCAGCAGCCCAACCGCCACGACACCCGCGACGACCCAGGGCAGCACCGAGGGCTCGGGGATCGGCTCGCGCAGGCGCAGTGCGCGCTCGGTGCGGCGCCACGAGACGAGCGCCCACACCGCCAGGGCTGCGCCCCCCAGGCTCGCGAGACCCGCGATGGCGAGGATGACGAGGGGAACCGCGCCGAAGCTCGACAGGGTCGCGAGGGCCACCCCGCCCGCGATGAGGGTCATGCCCGTACGGATCCACGACAGGGCCGTGCGCTCGTTGGCGAGCGAGGCCTGCACCTCGGGCTCGTCGCCCACGCCGTAGACGCTGCGGGGTCGGCGGTCGTCGTCAGTCATGACCGCACGGTACCGCCTCGCCGCGCGTCATCGGGACCCCTTGACGCGTCTCACTCCCACACGCTCGGGGCGGGCTCGCGGCGCGAGGGCAGCGCGGCGTTGCCGCTCCACTCGGCGAGCCAGGCGGGCAGCGGGTGGTTCTGCGGGTCCATGCCGAAGAGCTCGGCGAGCTCGGGGATGGGCACGATGCCACCCGACTTCTTCAGGAAGCGCGCCTTGATGACCGCGCGTGCGACGATCTCGCCGTCGCGCACGAAGCGCTGCTCGACATAGGCGGCGATGTCATCGATACCCACGATGCGGCTCTCGAGCTCGTAGGTCTGCCACAGTTCGAGCGAGCGGCGGTAGGTGATGGTCGAGCTGACGATGACCGGGTAGTAGCCGCGGGCGGTGAGCTCGCTCCACACCCCCGAGCGCACCATGAGGTCGATGCGGCCGAGATCCATGAGCGAGAGGTACACGCCGTTGTTCATGTGGCGCTGCAGATCGAGGTCGTTGGGCAGCACGCGAAACCGAACCGAACCGACGTCGGTGGGGGCGAGGGGCGTAGCGCGACGGGCACGCCACAGCACCCAGAGGAAGCGCAGCAGTTTGTTCACGCGGCCACGCTAGGGCGGTCAGCGCCCCCGGTGGTCTTCGATGGTGGCCTTCGCACCGAAGCGGGGCGCCTCGACGCCGAGAGAGGTGATGAGTCGCACAACCCGGTGCCGATGGCCCGCGTAGGGCGCGAGCAGCTCGAGCATGCCCGCATCGTCGACGCGATCGCCCGTGAACCAGGTGCCGATGACGTGCGGCAGGTGCGCGTCGCCGACGCTGAGCGTGTCGGGGTCGCCGTGCGAGCGCTGCAGCACCTCGGCCGCCGTCCACTCCCCCACGCCCGGAATCGAGCGCAGCGACGCGACCGCCGCCGGCCCGCCGCGACCGAGCGCGAGCGTGCGCTGCAGGGCGGTCTCGACCGCGGCCACGCGACGGATGGTCGCCATGCGCTGCGGGCCCACGCCCGCGCGATGCCAGTCGTGATCCGGGATGCTGCGCCACCCCACCCCGTCGGGCATCACGGTGAGCCCCTCGGGTGCGGGGCCGGGCGCCACCTCGCCGTGCTGCCGCACGAGCTGCCGCCACGCGCGCCGCGCTTCGACCCCCGTCACCTTCTGCTCGAGCACGGCGGCCACCGCCGCCTCCAGCACGAGGTGGGATCGGGTGAGCCGCAGCCCCCGCGTGCGCCGGCGCAGGCGCTGCAGGGCCGCCGCGGCCGCGTCGTGCGGCGCCCGCTGCTCGAGCAGGGAGTCGAGAGCGCTCCAGTCGTCGCCCGCGCCGAGCAGCTCGGGCGCGTGGTCCATGCTCCAGGCCGCACCGGGGCCCCACGCGGCGAGCTGCAGCCGGCGAGCGGCGGTCGGCGGGCCGTCGAGCACGGCCAACCGCAGCGAGGCGACACCCTCGGGTGTGCGCTGCGCGCGCCAGACCTCGCGCCACGCATCCGACCCCGCGGCGGTGTGCAGGGTTGGGTCGCCGCGCCCCCGGCGCAGGAAGCCGAGGGTGGCGCCGAGGTCGAGGGGCTCGGAGGGGGCGAGCTCGCGCTCGGCATCCGGCATCATCTCGACCACGCGCTCAGCGTACGGCCGCGCCCTGACCATGCAGAACGGCGGGGAGGCCGCTCGTCGTGAGCGCCCTCCCCGCCGTCGCGAACTGACGTGACGTATGCCTTACGGGCACTCGTACGTGACGCCGTTGACCTCCCAGACACCCGAACCGAGCTCGGCGCACACCTGCGCAAGGCCGCCGAAGAGCGCGGCACCGCCGGCGACGATGCTGACGATCACGATGATGCCGATCACGAGCCCGATGAAACCGATGATGATGCCGGCGAGGGCGAAGCCGTTCTTCTGGCCCGCCTTCTTCGACTGGTTGAGGCCCACGAAGCCGACGATGATGCCGATGAGGTGCAGACCGATGATCGACAGCACGAGCGCGACGATGCCCATGGTCTTGCCCGGGTTGACGGGGGCGGCAGCGGCACCGGAGTAGGCCGCGGCAGGCGGAGCGGGAGGAACGGGCGGAGCGGGGGGAGGAACGTCGGACATTCTGACTCCTGCGGGGTGGGGGGCCGAGGTGGCCCCGTTCGTTCGAATCGTACTGCCCCGCGTGCCCGCCGCGGCAGAGCAGTTTCTGCTCAGATCACGCCGTGATCGCGACGAGCCGCAGCACCACCGAGCCGGGTGCGCGGCGGCCCCGCAGGGCGCTCATGGCCCGGATGGCCGCGTATTGCACCCCGTACTTCTCGCGCAGCGCGGCATCGAGGTGCGCCCGTGTCTCGTCATCGTCGTGCACGCTCGCGAGCGCCTCGACGACCGAGGTGCCGGGCAGTGGCGTGCCCACCCGGTTGCAGGCCTGCAGGGTGACCTGGGGCGTGTGCCGCACGCGCTTGACCTTGCCGGCCTCGGCGCCCGTCGTCACGAGCAGGGCATCGTCGTGCCGTGCGACCCACACGGGGGTCGGCACGGCGACGCCCGAGCGGCGCGTGGTCGTGAGCAGCACGTACTGCTCGTCGGCGAGAGCGACGACGGGGTCGGTCATGGATCCTCCTGGGCGTGCGGCTGCGCCGATCACGATAGTCGCGGGGGCCGGGCGCGGGCCGTGAACCGGCCCGTTTTCGCACGGCCCCCCGCGACGGGCCATGATGGAACCCATGCGCATCGGAATGCTCACCTCCGGCGGAGACGCCCCCGGGCTCAACGCGGTCATCCGCGGGGCCGTGCTCACCGGCACGACCGTGCACCACCACGAGTTCGTGGGGTTCAAAGACGGCTGGAAGGGCCTCGTCGAGAACGACACTCTGCCCCTCGGCCGGCACGAGGTCAAGGGCATCTCGAAGCAGGGCGGCACGATCCTCGGCACGAGCCGCACGAACCCCTTCGAGGGCCGCGGCGGCGTCGACCGCATCAACGAGGTCTTCGCCGAGAACCGGCTCGACGCTCTCATCGCGATCGGCGGCGAGGGCACCCTCGCGGCAGCGAAGCGGCTGACGGATGCGGGCATCCGCATCGTCGGCGTGCCGAAGACGGTCGACAACGACCTCGACGCGACCGACTACACCTTCGGCTTCGACACGGCCGTCGGCATCGCGACCGAGGCGATGGATCGCCTGCGCACGACGGGCGACGCCCACAACCGCTGCATGGTCGCCGAGGTCATGGGCCGCCATGTCGGCTGGATCGCCCTGCACTCGGGCATGGCCGCTGGCGCCCACGCGATCCTCATCCCCGAGCAGAACACGAGCATGGAGCAGCTGTGCGCGTGGGTGCAGAGCGCCTATGACCGCGGGCGCGCCCCGCTCGTCGTCGTCGCCGAGGGCTTCACGCTCGACGGGGCCGACCAGCCGCACTCCGAGCGCGGGCTCGACGCTTTCGGCCGCCCGCGCCTGGGCGGCATCGGCGAGATGCTCGCGCCCATGATCGAGGAGCGCACGGGCATCGAGACGCGGGCGACGACCCTCGGCCACATCCAGCGCGGCGGCACCCCGAGCGCGTTCGACCGGGTGCTCGCCACGCGCCTCGGCATGGCCGCCATCTCGGCCGTCGACGACGGGCGCTGGGGTGAGATGGTCGCGCTGCGCGGCACCGAGATCGTGCGCGTGCCGTTCGAGGCGGCGCTCGGCAAGCTCAAGACGGTGCCCCAGTCGCGGTACGACGAGGCCGCGCTGCTGTTCGGCTGAACCCTGCCGTCTCCGGCGCCTGCGCCCTAGGCTGGCGGTCATGACGCGCGGCTGGCAGATCACCCTCACGGACGACGCGCCGCGGGTCGAGCTCGTCGAGCTGGACGCCGAGTCGCTGCGGCCGCCCGCCGATGCTCCGGATGCTGCGGCCGACGTCGAGGTCGCCGTCACGTTCTCAGGACTCAACTTCAAAGACGCGCTGGCGTTCACCGGCAACCCGGGTGTCGTGCGGTGCTCGCCCCTCGTGCCCGGCATCGACGTCGTCGGCACGGTCGCCGCCTCGTCGACCCCGCGCTGGGCGGTCGGCGACCGCGTGCTGCTCAACGGCGCCGGTGCCGGCGAGACGCGCCACGGCGGGCTCGCCGAGCGCGCGCACCTCGACGGGGCAACGCTCGTCGCGACCCCGACCGTGTTCACGGATGCCCAGGCCGCCGGCATCGGAACCGCGGGCTTCACCGCCATGCTCGCCGTGCTCGCCCTCGAGCGGCACGGCGTGACGAGCGGCGACGTGCTCGTGACGGGCGCCAGTGGTGGACTCGGATCGTTCGCGATCGCCCTGCTCGCCCGCGCGGGCTTCACGGTGACGGCCGCGACCGGTCGGCCCGAGAACGCGGCGCGGCTGCGGGCGCTCGGCGCCGCGAGCATCATCGACCGCTCCGAGCTCGACCGCCCCTCCCGGGCGCTCGAGTCGCAGCGCTGGGCGGGCGTGATCGATGCGGGGTGCGGGCAGCCGCTCGCGACGGCCCTCGCGCAGGTGCGGCCCCTCGGCGCGGTGGTCGCCTGCGGCAACGCCTCATCGCCCGCGCTCGCGACGACGGTCATGCCGTTCATCCTGCGCGGTGTCGCCCTGCTCGGCGTGAACTCGACGATCACCCCGCTCGCCCTGCGCGAGCAGGCCTGGCAGCGACTGGCGCGCGACCTCGACCCCGCGGTCGTCGACTCCATCGCGCGCACGGTCGAGCTCGAGCACGCGGCCGAGCGTGCCGCCGACGTGCTCGCCGGGCGGGTGCCCGGCCGCCTCGCGGTGCGGGTGGCCTCGGGAGCATCCGCATGACCGCGCTGCAGCTCATCGGCCTCGTGCTCGCCGGCATGGCTGCGACCCTGCACGTGGCGTTCTTCGTGCTCGAGAGCGTGCTCTTCCGGCTGCCGCTCGGTCGCCGCGTCTTCGGCGTGCGGGCCGAGAACGATTCGGCCCCGCTGCGGCTCTTCGCCGTCAATCAGGGCGTCTACAACCTCGCGCTCGCGATCGTCGTGTTCGTGGGCATCGTGCTCGTCGTGCTCGATCCCGGCGCGATCGCGGGCACCGCGGTCATCGTCGCCGGGTGCGCGGTCATGACGGTGGCCGGAGCCGCCTTGGCCTTCACGGCGCCGCCCCGCACGCTTCCGATTGCGCTCGCGCAGGGCATCCCGCCCCTCGTCGCGATCGTCGCGCTGGTAGCGGGTCGCTGACCGCTGGTGCCGACAGGCGCTACGGGATGACGGGCGGAGCGCTGTCGTTCGGGTTCATGGCGTACTCGGCGAGCGCTCGCACGAGGGCCTGGGTCGAGCGCTCCTCGGCGATGCGGTGCACGGCGAGGCCGGCGGCACGGGCGTCGAAGGCCGTGCGCGGGCCGATGCAGACGACCACGGTGCCCGACGGCAGGGGGGCGAACTGCTCGGCGATCTGCCGCGCCACGCTGCCCGAGCTCACGATGAGCGCGCCGATCGATCCCGCGGCGATGTCGGCCACGACCTCTGCGGGGGCCGTGACTCCGACGGTGCGGTAGGCGGTCACGAAGCGCGCGTCGATGCCGCGCTCGGCGAGGCCGCTCACGAGGGTCGGCTCGGCGATCTCGCTCTGGGGCACGAGCACCGCGCCCTGCGCGGCGGTGCCGGGCCATTCGCGCACGAGACCGCGGGCGGAGTGGTCGGTCGGCACGAAGTCGACCGAGTACCCGGCGAGCTGCAGGGCGTGCGCGGTCGTCTCGCCGACGGCGGCGATGCGCGTCGTCGCCGGAACCCGCACGCCATGGCCGACGAGCACGTCGACCGTGGTCGCGCTCGTCACGACGAGCCAGCCGAAGTCGCCCGCCTGCAGCGCGGCGAGCTCGGCGGCGAGCTGCTCGGGGTTCTCGGTGCCGGCGAAGTTGATGAGCGGAGCGATGACAGGGGCGGCGCCCAGCGCGCGGAGCTGTGCCGCGACGCCGTCACCCCACTTGCCGCCGCGCGGCACGAGAACCCGCCAGCCCAGGAGCGGCTTGATGACCGGCAGCACGCCCGTAGGCGTGCGCTCGATCGTCAGGTCGTGCGAAGAGAGAGCCATCCCTTCCATGATGACTCTGCTGACGCGAGAGTCATAATCGGGCGAGGGCTCGACCGGGGCTGCGATCAGTCGTCGCTGAAGATCGCCCAGGCGACGAGCCCGACGACGACCACGGCGGCCGCGGTCGCCCCGATGATCCACGGCACGGGGTTGGCCTGGTACGAGCTCTTCACGCGCTCGGTGAGCTCGCCGGCCTGCTTCTTCACGTCGAGCTTGTCGTCGATCGCGTCCAAGGTCTGCTCCAGGCGGGCACGGGTGGCCGCGACGGGGCTCGAGACGGTGTCGCTCATGATGCTCCTCGCTTTCTGAGCCCGCGTACGACGCGGACATCTTCTTTGACGCTCTCGATGGTCTGGGTGGGGGTGGGCGGTACGCCGTGCTTGAGCTGGGCCACGCCGATCGCCGCGGCGATGCCGGCGAGCACGAGCAGCGCACCGCCGACGATCAGTGCGGCCGCCCACGCGGGCAGCACGAGCGCGAGGGCGAGAATGCCCGCGGCCGTCAGCACGAGCGTCGCGAAGAAGGCGAACACTCCGGCGGTGACGAGGAACCCGGCACCGATGCCCGCGGCCTTGAGCTTGCCGACGATCTCGGCCTTGAGCGACGCGATCTCGGCCTCGATGAGCTCACGGATCAGCCCCGGAATGTCGGAGATGAGCTTGAAGAGGCCGCGGCGCTCCCGCGTCGTACCCGGCGCCGTGTCGGTCATGACGACGGAGCGGTGGCAGTGCCCTGCGCAGCGGACTTGCGTGCGGCAGGCTTCTTCGCCGCCGCCGCCGTCGGCTTGGCCGCGGCGGGCTTGGCCGGCTTCTTCGGCCCCCGACCGGTCACCTGGTCGACGACCTTCTTCGCACCGTCGGAGACGAACTCGGCGACTTCGGGCGCTTTCTCCTTCACGAAGTCTTCGACCTGGTCGACCCGCTTCTGCACGCGCGGGTCGTTCCAGAAGCCCTTCGCGGCATTCGCGATCTGCTCGTAGCGCTCGCGGCCAGCACGAGTGCCCAGCACGTAGCCGACGGCGAGGCCGGCGGCGAACAGGATCTTGCCTCTCATGACGCACTCCTCACGCTGCCCGACCGTGGCGGATCGGCCGCGGCAACTCCCCCAGCGTAGTGCGCCCTGCCCGATCTCGACCGAGGAGGGCGCCAACGACCGGGAAGGCCTAGTCTCGCGCGGCCGCCGCGTCGCCGATCTCGTCCGCGACCGCCCGCGCGTGCGCGATCACACGGCCGAGGTCGGCGCCGACCACCTGCTCACCGACCACCGGCAGCCCGGTCGGCGACGTGACACGCGCCGCCCGCATCCACGAGCGCATCGATGAGGCAGCGATCGCCTCGCTCGGGATGCTCACTCCCAGCAGCGTCTCCGCGTCGAGCCTCGCCCGCTCGACGCTCGGCTGCTGTGCGTAGTGCACGCGCACCACCTCGCGGCTACCTGCGGCGGCGCGCACGTGCGGCCACGCAGCGCTCAGGTGCTCGAGGCGTCGCGCGTGCACACTCGACCCGGGAGCCACGATGACACCGCCGCCCCGCGGTGCCGCGCCCAACGACGCCCGCAACGGATCGCTCGGCGCGAGGACGAGTGTGACCACGCACCCGGCCTCATCCGCCGGAGCAGACTCATCGCCGATGAGACCGGGGGCTGCCACGACGACGAGGCCGTCGATCTGATCTGCCTCGACCGCACCATCGGCGGAGTCATCGCGCCCGTCGTCACCACGCGATACGGCGGCGACACGCACGTGATCAGCGTGCGCCTCGATGACCCGCACCCCGTAGTCGACGGGCACTCCGAAACGGTCGAGCTCGGCCAGAAGCAGGTCGATGAGCGACACCATCCCCCCGTCGATCGACGCGACCTCCGCGTCGACGCGCCCGGGGGCGTCAGAACCGAGGCGGATGCGCATCACGGCACGACCCAGCGAGTTCTCGCGCAGCAGATGGTGGGTCAGGCCCGGCACCTCGGTGATCGGCAGATCATCCGGGTGACGGCCCCGCAGCCCTTCCACCACGGGCGCGACGAGTTTCTCCAGCAGTCCGGCACCCATGCGACGACGAACGAGTTCGCCGAGTGTGGCAGAACGCGCACCGATCGGGCCGGGGAGCAGGGCATCCAGCATCGCCCGCCATGCAGCGCTTCGTCCGACGATCCGCACGACGTCTTCCGCGAGAGGAGCCATCGGGATGCCCAGGAGGGTCGGGCTCGGCAGAGGCATCACCTCACCATCGCGGGCGGAGAGCCACGTCGTCTCGTCGTGCGGCGCGACGATCGAGGATGGTCGCCCCAGCCGTTCGAGAAGCTCTCCCACGGCGCTCTCTGCCGTCGAGAACTCAGCGGCACCGGTATCGACGCGCAGGCCGTCGAGAACCTCACCACTCAGTTGCCCTCCCGCGCTCGGCGACTGCTCGAGGACCCGGACTCGCCAGCCCCTCAGAACGAGCTCCCGGGCGATCACGAGACCAGCGATACCCGCGCCGACCACGATGACGCCCTCCGGCCGCCCAGCGGGGCTCGTCGCTGACGTCAGGGGGGTGGGGTCACCGTCGGGCGGGTTCGGCACGCCTTCAGCGTACGTGTCAACCCCTGGCTGACGCCGCGAGCTCAGTCCGCGACGCGCGCCAGCAGCGCCAGCAACGCCAGCCCGTAGGCCTCGGGCGCCGAGACGCTCTCGTGGCGCCGTTCGTCGCCATCGAGCTCGATCGTGACGCAGTAGCCCTCGGACGTGCGTTCGAGTGACCGGAATGCAGTGCGCAGCAGGTCGCGCAGCTGATCCTCGCGCGGCAACCAGAGAGTGTCGTCGACCTCCACCGAGTCGAGCGCCCACTCCGTCGTGCCATTGAAGCCGAGCGCCGTGCCGGTGGGGTACTCGTGGGCTTCGATAGTGAGCTCGCTCACGGTGAAGATCTCGGCGTCGAACTCGTGCCGATCGATCTGGAACCGGTCGCCCGATGCGGGCTTCCAGCGCAGGCCCGCGTCGCGCAGTTGTCGGGCGAGACCGGTGCTGATCATGCCGACATCGTCGCGCGCTCACCTGGGCGCGAGCAGAGCAGTGCACCGGGCCGCTTTCGGGTCGGCCCGGTGCACTGGTCGGATGCGCCCTCCGGCGCGTCGGCGCCGCCCGCAGGCGGGCAGCGGTAATGGACCCCCGGCCCCGAGGCCGAGGAGCAGGAGCAGCAGGGATGCCGCGCCGAGCCCCGCGAGCGACACGGTCGCGCCGGTGAGGGCGAGCGTCGTGAGATCGCAGTCCTCATCCGCGGCAGCGCCCACCGTCACGGGGAACACCGCGGTGTTGCCCGCGTCGTTGATGCTGTCCGTGGCGACCGTGGCCACGGCCGTCACGACGTACGACCCCGGCGCGACCGACGTGGTCGCGCTCGTGAGCTCACGCTGCCCGGCCGTGCCGTAGGCGAGGTAGTAGCGCACTGGCGTCGGGTTCTGATCCGGGCCGGTCGAGAGCTGGATGGAGATCGAGCCACCGGTCATTCCCAGGGGCGAGCACACCTGGTCGGCGACCGTCACGCTGGCCGGCCAGTTGGGCAGCTCGGGCAGCTGGCACTCGTCGGGTCCGTAGACGGCGAACTCCCGGTCGAGCGGCGTCGGCTGCTCGGGCGCGAGCACGTATCCGGGGTCGGCGGTCGGCATGACCGAGACGCGGTCGCCCTGCTCGACCAGGAAGGTGCGCGAGTCCTCTCCCAGACCGAAGACGGCGGAGAACGGTGCCTCGTCGTTGATGGTCACCCAGTAGGTGATGCCCTCGACGAAGTAGAGCGTGAAGCTCTGCTCGGTGCAGGTGTCGACGAAGTCGAACGGGTCGACGAGCGGCAGCAGTTCGCAGTCCTCCGCGTCGGGACCCAACAACATGCCCGTGAATGCCAGCGTCTTGCCGTCAGGTGACACGGTGCGGCCGGGTACTGGCGTCGACGAGGTGAAGAACCGCGCATCCTCGTCGATCGTCACGAAGACGACCGAGTAGTCCGGCCCGGTGAGCGATGAGAGCTCGGGGGCGTACCGCGCGAGGTCGGCGTCTTCCACCACGATCTTCGCCGGGTCGAGCTGCTGACCGAGCTCGCACGTCGGGGCGATGAAGCCGATCGACGCGTTCGTGATCGGCAACTCGGGCAGGTCGCAGATCTCCTCGTCGGTGAAGACGAACGGCCAGCTCGTCGTCGCCCCGGCGGCGAAGGCATACGGAGCGCCCTCGGCATCGGGATCGATCTGCGCCGTCACGGTGTAGTCACCGGCCTCGAGCACCGCCACGGGCGTCGCGCTGCCGACGGTCGCGACGTCGTTCACGAACCACAGCACCCCCGGCACGACCGGGAGCAGGATGGAGGCTCCGCCCGTCTCGCAGGTGTTCTTGGTGGCGACCGGCGCGACCTCGATCGGGCAGTCGTACTGCTCGCCGAGGTTGAACTCCCACTGGCGCACCGTGCCCGGAGCGAAGATCGTGCCGCCCATCGGGGTCGCGACGACCGTGAACACGCCTTGGGTCGCATCCTGCAGGTTGACGGTCTCGAGGCCGGCGACCGACCCGTTCGCGTCAGCAGCCCCGCGGTACACGGTGTAGCCGATGTAGGGGTTGGCGACGTCGCTGATGTCAATCGAGCCCGTCGTGCCGCACTCGACGATGGGGTTCGCCGTGGGCGCGATGGGGTTCACGACGTTGCACCCGGGCGCGGTGTTCAGGTAGGTCGGCCGCGGGCCCGTGAAGCCCATGTTGTGCAGGAACGTCTCGGTGAACGGGTTGCTCGGGCCGAACAGCTCGGGGCCGACATAGGGCATACCCGTGAACGAGGCGTACACGTCACCCTGACCGCACGCGACGGGAGCGTGGAAGAAGTACGTGCCGACCGAGCCGATGTAGCCCTGCGAGTGGTCGCCCGCGGGATCGGTCGACCGCAGCGTCTGCGGCCAGATGCTTGTCGACGAGGAGTAGTTCCATGCCGCCGCAACGACCCAGAAGTCGTTGCACAGCTCGGCGCTGTAGCCGTCGCGTGCGGCGACCGTGATGAGGCCCGAGTTGGCCGGGTTCGCCTCGCTGTCGTTGCTGAGGTTGTAGTACGTGTAGCTGACGGCACTGTTGGGCAGGCAGGGGAGCACGCAGTCATCGGGCTCGGTGAAGGTGAAGGTCCACTCCGTCTGCGCGCCCGGCTCGATGCCGTAGTCAGGCGAGATGGCCTCGGCGCGCACGGTCACGGTCGACGCGACGGCCACGATTGTGGTTCCCGGCTCGACCTCTTTGTCACCGATGAACCAGCGGATGCCCTCGACGCGATCGAGCGTGTACGAGCCGTTCGTCTCGCAGCCGAGGTCGACCATGCGGGCGGTCGGCGTCACGAGATCCTTGGTGGGCAGGTCGTCGCACACGATGAACTTCAGAGCGGATGCGGTCTTTGTTGAAGTAGGTGCTGTTGAACTGGATCCACTCGATCGTCCACTCGCCCGTGAGGTACGTGCTGTAGACGAAGACGATGCGACCGGCGGCAGCGTCGGCGGCCGAGATCGGCAGCTTGACGTTCGGCAGCCCGATCGCGTCGAACTTGTAGAGGGCGTACAGGCCCGAGGTGCTGGCCGGGTCGCCGTTGGCCGGCTGAACCTCGTTGATCTCGACGTTGATCTGGCCGCGCGTGCCGTTGTAGACGATGTCGACGTTGATGTGGTCGGAGCCGTTGAGAGCCCGGCCGACCAGGAACTCGATGCTCGTGCAGTCGACGTCGGTGCTGGCTGCGGGAACCGAGGGCACCGTGCAGTAGATCACATGGCTGATGCTGTCTTTCTCGGGGTGCACGAAGGTGTCGCCCGCCGTCAGCGTTCCGCCGTTCCTGTCGGTCGTGAAGACCGCGTTCTCCTGCACGACGCTCTTGCCGGAGCTTCCCGCCTTGACGATCACCTTCGAGAACACGCGGCTCGAGTCGATCGCCGGCAGCACGAAGGGCGTCGTCGTCGAGTTCTCGCTCGAGAAGGCGGGCTTGACGCACACCTCGCCCGGCAGCTGCTGCCAGAAGGTCTCCGAGTTGGTGTTCGTCGAGCTACCGCCACCGCCGCCGTTGGAGGCCATGGCCGTGGCGGTTCCGCCCACGGCAGCACCGAGGGCGAGAACGACCGCGGTTCCGGCAGCGATCAGACGGGTACGGACGACGGCGCGGCGCGCACGGCGCCGCTGCTCTTTGCGCAGCATGGGGGTGCTCCTGGGGGGATGGAGCCCGTACTCTCACGGTCGCGGGGACGACTCGGAGACATCAGGTGTTCGGGTATTCGGGTAGGCGGTGCATCACGACCCCGCGCGAATGTCGGGTGTACGCGGCTCGTGACTATAGGTCACAATACCGGGTCGCACATCGCCCCCCAACATGAACCGGTCTGTCTACCCACTCTCTGGGGGTGGCTCGGCAGGAAGAGCATCAGCGCGCCCGCAGACGCGCGGATGCGCCGGGCCGTATTCGGGTCGGCCCGGCGCATCCGGTTTCGCGGTCAGGTGCGGGTCACACCTCGACGCGGTTGCGGCGGATCACGAAACCCATGCCCGCCACCATGAGCAGCACGGCGGCAACACCGAGCCAGTTGGTGACGGCTCCCGCGCCCGTGAAGGCGAGGGTGTCGAGCTGACCGCAGTCAGGATCGGCCGCCGCACCCACCGTGAGCGGGAAGTCCGCCCGATCGCCGGAGTCGTTGATGCTGTCGGTCGGAACCGTCGGGATCGCCGTCACGACGTACGACCCCGGAGCGACCGCCGTCACCGCGCTCGTGAGCTCCTGCTGCTGAGGAGTTCCGTACGCGATGAAGTAGCGCACCGGGTCCGGGTTCTCGATCGAGCCCTCCGGGAAGACGACCGTGATCGAACCGCTCACGAGCGAGCCCAGCGGCGAGCACACCTGGGCGGTCGCCGAAGCGCTCGCCGGCCAGTTCGCCAGCACGGGCAGGTCGATGCACCTTTCCGACACCTCGAACGTCTTCTCCCACGGCTCGTAGCCCTCGGGCAGAACGAAGCCCGACGCAGCTGCAGCGGTCACGACGACCGTCGCACCTGGAGTCACCGGGATCGTCACCGTGTCCTCACCCAACGGGAAGACGACATCCATCGGGGAACCACCATCGATCGTGTACGTGTACGACACGTTCGGCGACGCGGTGACCGTGAACGACGCGACCGGAATCAGCGCCGACGCGGCCAGCTCGAGCTCGATGTCCTCCATCACGCACTCATCCACCCACGTGATCTCCGGCACGACGACCGGGCAGTCGACGGGAGCATCGAACACGAACGTGTAGGTGATGTCGCCCGTCTTGGGGTCGGCTGTGCCTCCCCCCGACTCGTCGCTCAGGGAGTAGTCGCCCTGCGCGCTGTCGATGAGGCTGACGGTCACCGTGATGGTGACGGGCCCGGAGACGGGGTGCTTCACATCGGTCTCGGTCGCGCCCGCGTACTCCGCCGGACCGACCGTCCACTCCATCAGCGCAGCCTCGTCCTCGGTCACGCCGAGGCCCGGACCGAACCCGAACCAGCCGTCGGTCTCGCAGGTGATCTCAGACGCTTCAGCGACGACCCCGAGAGCAGGCAGGGTCGGAGGCTCGCAGTCGGGCACGTCGAGGTAGAGCTCGAGGTTGTCGTGCTTGGCCGCGTAGATCGGAGGCCACCCGATGTTGTCATCGGGGTACTCGATGGTCGACGGCCACGTGAAGCCACCGGTGTGCGACACCTTGTCCTGCTGCACCGCCCAGCCCTCACCGCAGACGTCTTCGGGGAGGACGGTCGGGAACTCGGTGAACCACGAGCTGCCGGACTGCGAGGCGATGAACCTCTGCAGGCCCGAGTTCGACCACGCCGCAGGGGCGTCGGGGTTGAGCTTCTTGTACAGGTACAGGCCGACCTCGAGGGTCGGCTGCGGGGTGCCGCAGGCGGACTCGTTGGTCGAGGCGGTGCCGAGGTAGGTGTTCGGCAGCGGGGTCGTCTTCACGCTCACGCCGGCAACCGCAGTCGTGGTCGTGTAGTACTCGACCTCCGAGACGGACAGGTTGCCGGAGAACAGTCCCGAGCCTCCGACGCCGGCCGTGAAGTCGGTCGCTCGTGGCGGATGCGGAAGACGTAGTCACCGGCGGCGTACGTGCCGGGCGCGTTCGTGATGGCGCCCGCCGTCGTGACCTTGCACATGAAGGTCACACGAACGGTGACGTTCGTGGCCTCAGGTGGACCCTCCGGGTCGGGACACTCGCTCACCGAGGGCTCGCCGGACTGGCCTCCTCCGGTGGTCGTGTCTTCCGCCAGCACGTACGAGCGGCCCTGCGCATCGGCGAAGTACGAGCCGACACCCTGATAGTTGGGGATCGCGTTGACGCTCACGCTGATGGGGTTGTTGCCCGTCTGCAGAACCTCGTTGACACCCGGGGTGCCGACGTACTTGCAGACGTAGACCTTCAACGCGGCCACGCTGGGGGAGAGAGTCTCGACCGGCTCGGTCGCGGGATCGACCGTGGTGGCCACCGCGTCGAGATCGACGGGCGGTGCCTCGTCGGCGAAGGCAGCGCCGGCGCCGCCGACGCTCATGCCGAGCATGAGGACGGCAGCTGTTGCTGCCGCCAGAATTCGGGTACGCAACATGATGTGCTCCAGGGGGGTCGGAGCCCAAAGGCCCGCGCCGACGCGCGTCACGGGGTATTCGGGTATTCGGGTGTTCGGGTGTGGGGTTACACGGTGTGTCGATCACGACCCCCGACGAACTTCGGGTATGTCGGGCCCGCGATGCGTAGGTACCATGTTCCCCGCTCCGCCGTCCTGGCAAGAGTGGACAGAAAGTTCTAGGTCAGAGGTCCCCGACGAGGCCCGGTCAGTGCACGAACTCGAGCAGGTCGACGCCGAACGCGCGCAGGGCATCCATGACCCGCAGTCGGCGGGGCAGGTCGATGTCGTCGAAGTGCACCGAGACCGCGTAGGCGACGCCCGCTCGCGGACCGCGGAGGATGCCGGCCTCGCTGCGCACCCCGACGTCGGTGCCGGTCTTGTTGACCATCCAGGTGTTGTGCTCGACCCCGCGGTGCGAGAGCGGGTCGCGCCCGAAGGCGCTCGCGACCATCGAGAGGTCGGCGTTGAGCGACAGCCAGCTCAGCACGCGATGGCTCGTCACGGGGTCGATGATGTGTCCGTTGGCCAGGGCTTGGAAGAGCCAGGCGAGCTCGGCCGTCGAGCCGACCGAGAGCTGCGGGGCGTCGTCGGGCCCGCGCACATCGCGCACGCGATCGAGAAGGGCCGTGCGCACCAGGCCCAGCTTCTCGGTGCGCGATCGCACCGCGTCGAGGCCGACCTGGCGCAGCAGCACGTTGGTGGCGAGGTTGTCGCTCGTCGCCCCGACGAGTGCCGCGAGATCGGCGATCGGGAAGGCGGGAGCCTGCAGGTGCTGCCAGATGCCGCTGTCGGCCACAGCATCCTGAGTCGACCGGTCGGCGATCGCGAAATCGCTCACGGTGCGATCGGTCAGGCGCGCACTGACCTCGATGAGCAGCAGGATCTTGCCGATGCTCGCGGTCGGCAGCACGATGCGCTCATCGACGGCGAACACGCTCTCGCCCGTCTCGATGTCGACGACCGCCACCGAGACGCGCGCACCCTCGAACGCCACCGCTCCCAGCGCGCGGTAGGCCGAGCGGAACGTCGGCTCGCGCACCTCCGCCAGGTGGCGCGCCCGACGGGGGGTGCCCGCCCGGGCTCCCCGATCGCGCGTCAGCGGAGCATCTACCAAATGGTGACCCGCTCGTCGGGGGCGAGCCAGAGCCCGTCGTCAGGGGTCACGTCGAACGCCGCGTAGAACGCGTCGATATTGCGCACGATCTGATTGCAGCGGAACTCGTTCGGCGAGTGCGGGTCGATCGACAGCAGACGCAGGGCCTCTTCGGGACGGATCGCGATCTGCCAGGCCTGCGCCCACGAGAGGAAGAAGCGCTGGGATGCGGTGAGCCCGTCGATCACGGGCGGCTCTGCGCCGTCGAGCGACAGCAGGTACGCCTTCCAGGCGATGCCGAGCCCCCCGAGGTCGCCGATGTTCTCACCGATCGTGAGTGCGCCGTTGACGTGGTGGCCGGGCGTCTCGGCCGGCTCGAGAGCGTCGTACTGGGCGATGAGCGATGCGGTGCGCGCCTCGAACGCCGCCCGATCCTCCTCGGTCCACCAGTCGTGCAGCCGGCCGTCGCCATCGAAGCGCGAGCCCTGGTCGTCGAAGCCGTGCCCGATCTCGTGGCCGATGACCGCGCCGATGGCGCCGTAGTTGGCGGCAGCATCCCGCCCCGCATCGAAGAAGGGGAACTGCAGGATCGCGGCGGGGAACACGATCTCGTTGAACCCCGGGTTGTAGTAGGCGTTGACGGTCTGCGGCGTCATGAACCACTCGTCGCGATCGATGGGCGAGCCGATCTTCTTCAGCTCGCGCTGGAACTCGAACTCGCCGGCAGCCTGAACGTTGGCGAGCAGATCATCGGCCGAGATCTCGAGCGTCGAGTAGTCGCGCCACCGCTCGGGGTAGCCGATCTTCGGCGTGAACTTCTGCAGCTTGTCGAGGGCGCGCTCGCGGGTCTCGGGGGTCATCCATTCGAGGGTCTCGATGCTCTGCCGGTAGGCCTCGATGAGGTTCGCGACGAGATCGTCCATCGCGGCCTTGGCCTCGGGCTGGAAGTGCCGCTCGACGTAGACCGCACCGACGGCCTCGCCCATGGCGCGCTCGACGAGGGCGACGCCGCGCTTCCACCGCGCGCGCAGCTCGGGCGCACCCGTGAGGGTGCGGCCGTAGAAGGCGAAGTTCTCGTCGACGAACGCGCTCGACAGGTAGGGCGCCATCGAGCGCACGACGGCGAAGCGCAGCCAGTCGCGCCACTCGGCGAGGTCGCGGCCGGTGAGCTCGGCGGCGAGACCGCTCGTAAAGTCGGGCTGGCGCAGCACGACCTCGGCGAGCGCCGAGGCGGGGATTCCGTAGCCGTCGCGCCAGAGGGCGAGGTCTACTCCGGCGGCACTGCCCGCCCACGCCTGCCAGGTCGACAGGTTGTAGGTGGCCTGCGCGTCGCGGTTGCGCACCTTGTCCCAGTGGTGCGCGGCGAGAGCGGTCTCGAGTGCGATGACGTGCTCGGCACGGGCACCCGCGTCGTCGAGGCCGGCGAGCCCGAGCATGCGCTCGACGTGACCGCGATAGGCCGTGCGGGTGTCGGCGTGCGCGTCGTCGCGGTAGTACGACTCATCGGGCAGGCCGATGCCGCCCTGCTCGACGAAGACGAGGTAGCGCTCGGGGTCGCCCGGGTCGTTGTCGACGAAGAGCTGCACGGCGCCGGCGACGCCGCGGCGCTCGAGGCGTCCGAGCGTGGCGAGCAGGGCATCCACCGAATCGATCGCGTCGACCTCGGCGAGCAGGGGGGCCAGCGGAGCGGCTCCGAGGGCTTCGATGCGCGCGTCGTCCATGAAGCTCGCGTACAGGTCGCCGACCTTCTTCTCGAGCGTTCCCGGCGCGGCGGCCTGCGCCTGCTCGATGATCTCGCGCACGGCCTTCTCGGCCTCCTCCGCGAGGATCATGAAGGAGCCGTAGCGCGCCTTGTCGGCCGGGATGGGCGTGCGCGCGACCCAGCGCCCGTTCACGTGGCGGTAGAGATCGTCTTGGGGCCGGATGTCGGGGTCGAGTTCAGCGCGGTCGATGCCGCTGGCGAGCACGTCAGTCACGCGGGAGAGCCTAACCGCAAGGCCCGTGCCGAGGGGGATTCTCTCACCGGATACCGTGGCGAGGTGACCAGCCGCCCCGCGCTCGACCGCGACATCCTGCGCCTCGCCGTGCCCTCGCTCGGTGCGCTCGTCGCCGAGCCGTTGTTCGTGCTCACCGACACGGCGATGGTCGGTCACCTCGGCGCCGAACCGCTCGCGGGCCTCGGCCTCGCGAGCACGGTGCTGCAGACAGCGATCGGCCTGCTCGTCTTCCTCGCCTACGCCACGACGCCGCTCGTCGCTCGGCGGCTCGGCGCGGGCGATGCGCGCGGCGCGCTCGCGGCGGGCATCGACGGGCTGTGGCTGGCGCTCGGCATCGGCGCGCTGCTGCTCGCGCTCATGGTGCCGCTCAGCCCGCTCGTGATCGACGCGTTCGGGGCCGACCCCGCGGTCGGCGGCGCGGCGCTCGAGTATCTGAGCATCGCGTGGTGGGGCATCCCGGGCATGCTGCTCGTTCTCGCCACGACCGGCATGCTGCGGGGGCTGCAGGATGCCCGCACCCCGCTGCTCGTCGCCGCCGCCGGCTTCGGCGCCAACATCGCCCTCAACGCCGTGCTCATCTACGGGCTCGGGCTCGGCATCGCCGGTTCGGCGATCGGCACCGTCATCGCGCAGTGGGGCATGGCGATCGCGCTCGTCGCCGTGTGCGTGCGGCACGCGCGCGCGGCGGGCGCTGCCCTGCGGCCGGGCCGCACCGGCATCGAGGCGGCGGCGCGCTCGGGCTCGTGGCTGCTGCTGCGCACGCTGAGCCTGCGTATCGCCCTCGTCACGACGGTCGTCGTGGCGACAGGCCTCGGCACGCCCGAGCTCGCCGCGACGCACGTGTGGTTCGCGGTCTACAGCCTGCTCGCGCTCGCCCTCGACGCGCTCGCGATCGCGGGCCAGGCGCTCATCGGCCACGGGCTCGGGGCGGCGCAGGTCGAGCGCGTGCACGCCATCACCCGGCGGCTCGTCGGCTGGGGCGTGCTGACGGGCGCCGTGCTCGCGGTGCTCGTCGCGGCGGGCATCCCGCTGCTGACGATCGTCATGACCTCGGATGCCGCGGTGCGGTCGGCGCTGCCTCTCGCCCTGGGCATCCTGGCCGCCGGTCTGCCGCTGGCGGGGCTCGTGTTCGTGCTCGACGGCGTGCTGATCGGCGCGGGCGATGCCCGGTACCTGGCGTGGACGGGCGTGCTCAACCTGCTCGTCTACCTGGCGGTGCTGCCGTTCATCGCGGGCCTTGCTCCCCTGCTCGCGGCCTTCACGTTCGCCTACCTCGGCGCCCGCGCGCTCACCCTCGGGCTGCGAGCGCGCGGGTCGGCGTGGATCGTGACGGGCGCCGCCTGAGCTTTCGCGGCTAGAGCCAGTCGCGCCGCTTGAAGGCGACGTAGAGCCCGATGCCGAGCAGCAGCATGAGCCCCATGGCGAAGGGGTAGCCGAACACCCACTCGAGCTCGGGCATGTACCGGAAGTTCATGCCGTAGACGGTGCCGACGAGCGTCGGGGCGAAGAGGATGGCCGCCCACGAGGTGATGCGCTTGATCTGCTCGTTCTGCGCCACGCTCACCTCGGTCATGCGCCGGGTGATGAGCGTCGACTGCGCCTGCAGCGCTTTGTCGAGCAGCGTGCGGAAGGCGTCGGCCCGCTCTCCCGCGCGCGTGACGTGATCGAGCACGTCGCCGAGGTGATGGCTGAGATCGACGTCGACACCGTACTTGTCGCCGCCGCGCTGCAGTGCGCCGATGATGCCGATGAGCGGCTGCACCGCGCGTTGAAAGCCGATGACCTCGTTCGAGAGGTCGTAGATGCGCCGCGTGAGGATGTCGTGCTCGGCCTCACCGAAGAGCTGGTCCTCGATCTCGTCGATGTCGTTCTCGAGCCCCGCGATCACCGGCTCGTACTCGTCGACGACCTCGTCAAGCACGGCGTAGAGGATGGCTTCGGGGCCTTTCGCGAGCAGCTCGGGGTCAGCCTCGAGGCGGTCGCGCACGAGGGCGAGGTCCGGCGATTCGGCGTGCCGGACGGTGACGACGAACTGCGGGCCGACGAAGACGTGCAGCTCACCGAACTCGACCGTCTCGGTCTCGTCGATGTAGCGCGCGGTGCGCAGGGCCAGGAAGAGGGTGTCGCCGTAGCGTTCGAGCTTCGAGCGCTGGTGGCCCTTGAGGGCGTCTTCCACCGCGAGGTGGTGCAGACCGAACTCGTCGGCGACCGAGTCGAGTTCGTCCACGGTCGGGCGATATAGGCCGATCCAGGCGACACCGCCGGTCGCGTGTGTGACGTCGTAGGTCTCGTCGAGGCCGACGACGCCGGGGCGGCGCACGCCCTCGACGTAGACGGCGCTATCGACGACGGCCACAGGCGACCCTCTGATCGGCGACGGTCACGCGCTCGGTTTCGCGGCGTCGTTGTCGGCCGTCGCGTGCTCGTCGCCCGCGGGCTTCTTCACTTCGCCGCGGAAGATCGTGATCGACTGCCCGAGGCTGCGGGCGAGCATCGGCAGCTTGGGCGCCGCGAACAACAGCAGCACGACGAGCAGCAGGATCAGTCCGTGCCAGCCGGTGAGATTTGACCCCATCAGGTGTCCTCCTTCTCGTGCGCGCTCAGCGCAACTGGCCGAACGCTTCGGCCTTCTTGATCGGGCCCGCGATGAGAATCGTATCCCCGGGCTCGATGACCGTGTCGGCGTCGGCGTTGCACCACTCGGCGTCGCCGCGCTGCACCGCCATGACCGTCACGCCATGCTGCCGCCGCAGATCGGTGTCGCCGAGGCGCTTGCCCTCGACCACGCGGTTGGGGCCCATCTTCACGATGGCGTAGTCGTCGTCGACCTCGATGTAGTCGAGCGCAGCCCCCCGCACGAGGTGCGCGACGCGACGGCCCATCTCGTGCTCGGGGTAGATGACGTGCTGCACGCCGAGCTGCGTGAGGATCTGCCCGTGGGCGTCGCTCACGGCCTTCGTCCAGAGGTGCGGAATCTGCATGCGCAGCAGGATCGACGTGGTCAGGATGCTCGACTGCACGTCGGACCCGATGGCGACGACGACGCGGTCGAACTCGTTGACCGCGAGCTGCCGCAGCACCTCTTCTTTCGTCGTGTCGGCTCGCACCACCTGGGTGAGCTGCCCGTTGAGCGACTGCACGATGTCTTCGTCGGCGTCGATGCCGAGCACTTCGGTGCCCGTGGCCATGAGCTCGAGGGCGATCGCGCGGCCGAAGCGCCCCAGCCCGATGACGGCGACCGAATCGGCCTCGGCGATGCGCGTGGCACGATCGCGGCTGAAGATGCGGGAGTTAGCCAATGACGGGCCTTTCCTTGGGGAGCTCGTAGAGCACCTTGCGTTGCTTCAGCACCAGGGCGGTGCCGAGCGTGAGCGGGCCGAGGCGGCCCAGGAACATGAGGATCATGAGGATGATCTGCGCAGCCGGGGGCAGGTCAGCTGTGATGCCGGTGCTGAGGCCGACGGTGCCGAACGCCGACACGACTTCGAAGAGCAGCACGTCGAGGTCGAGGTGGGTGATCACCATGAGGGCGATCGTCGCACTCATGACCGCGGCCATCGAGAGCAGCGTGATGGTGATCGCTTCGCGGTGCACGGCGCGCGAGAGGCGCTTACCGAAGATATTGACGGCGCCCTCGCCGCGCAGCTCGGTGATGATGATGAACAGCAGCACGGCGAAGGTCGTGACCTTGATGCCGCCCGCGGTGCCGGCCGGACCGCCGCCGATGAACATGAGCACGTCGATGCTGAGCCAGGTCTCGCTCGTCATCTGCCCGATGTCGACCGAGTTGAAACCCGCCGTGCGCGCCTGCACCGAGTGGAAGAACGACACGAGGATGCGGTCGCCCACCGAGAGCTCACCGATCGTGTCGGGGTTGCTCCATTCGAAGACCGCGATCACAACGGTGCCGAGCACGAGCAGCAGCGCGGTCATCGCGAGCACGAGGTTGGTGTTCATGGTCCAGTGCAGCGGTCTGCGCAGCTCGCGCCGCAGCTGCAGCAGAACGGGGAAACCGAGGCCACCGAGAATGGTCGCGATGCACATCGGCAGCACGACGATCGGGTCGGTCGCGAAGCCGATCATGTTGTCGCTGAACGGGGCGAAACCGGCGTTGTTGAACGACGAGATGGCGAGAAACACGCCGCGTCCGAGCGCGGTCGGCAGAGCATCCCCGTACGACAGCCAGAACTGCAGGGTCAGGATGACCGCCACGACGGCCTCGATGATGAGCGACGTCAGCACGATGCCGAGGGCGAGGCGCACGGCGTCGCCCGTCGTCACCGCGCGGTTCTCGGCACCCGCGACCATGCGCCCGCGCAGCGAGATGCGCCGCAGCAGGGCGAGGCCGATGAGCGAGGCGACGAGCATGATGCCGAGCCCGCCGATCTGAATGAAGGCGACGATGACCGCGTGCCCGAAGGGCGACCAGACCGTCGCGGTGTCGACGACGATGTGCCCGGTGACGCAGACGGCCGACACGGCGGTGAAGGCCGCCTCGAGCACCGTGACCTCCGCACCGGGCGCGTGCGCGATGGGCAGGGCGAGCAGTGCGGTCGCAAGGAGGATAGCGCCGAGGAACCCGATGACCACGGCCTGGGGCGGGTTCAGTCGGTTGCGGTTGTCCGAGCGTCGCTGGGGCGCCCTCGTGAGAGGCACCCGCAGACTCTAGTCCTGCTGCGTCGTAACGCAAGTCCGCACGCGGTCGACACCGGCGACGGGCGCCCGAGCCGAAGCTCGAGCGCCCGTTCGCGATGCGGTGCGGCTCAGAGGCCGACGGCGTCTTTCACGTCGTCGCCCGCCTGCTTGAGGTTGGCCTTCACCTGGTCGGCGTTGCCCTCGGCCTCGAGACGCTCGTTGCCGGTGAGCTTGCCCGCGGCCTCTTTCGCCTTGCCGCCGAGCTCTTCGCCCTGGTGCTTCATCTTGTCTGCTGCATCATTCATGGTCGACTCCTCGTCGTCGTCGGTGTTCGAGCCGATCTCGTGAACCGGCTCGTTCCACCGTCGCACCCCGGGCGCGAGCGCGCACCCCCTTGACAGGGCGCGACGAGGCGTCTACCGGAGCGTGTCGGCGCGCGGCGGCGCGGTCGTCGTGCCGAGACGCAGCTCGCTCGTGAAGGCCACGTCGGCGACGGGTTCTCCGGCGAGCGCGGCGAGCGCCATGCGGGCCGCCGCCCGGCCCTTCTCGACGATCGGCTGCACGAGGGTCGTCAGGCGGTGGATGCTGAGCCCGTCGATGCGCGCCCCGTCGAAGCCGAGCACGCTGAGGTCGTCGGGCACCCGCAGGCCGAGCTCCTCGGCGGCCTGGATCGCGCCGAGGGCGAGCAGGTCGCTCTGCGCGACGATCGCGGTGAGCTCGGGATCGCGCCGCAGCAGCGCGAGCGCGGCCCGATGGCCTTCGTCGATGAGGCTGCCGGCGGCGACCTCGGCGGGAGCATCCGGGTAGATGTCGCGCACGCCGGTGAGCCGCTCGAGGCCCGTGTACGCGTCGCTCTCGGCCTCCCACTCCGCGGTGAGCGGGCCGCGCGTGTGCGCGCGATCCATGGGCAGCGTGATGACGCCGACGCGGCGGTGGCCGAGCGCGTGGAGGTGCTCGGCACCGGTGCGCATCCCTACGCGGTTGTCGAGGTCGACGCGGTGCATGCCGGCGCGCTCGCGCGCCTCGACGCCGATGAGCGGCACCTGGCGCTGGCTCAGCACAGCGACGGCAGGGTCGAGGTCGGTGCTGCAGCCGAGCAGGAGAGCAGCATCCATCGAGGCATCGCGCAGGCCGCCGACCGGGCGGTCGTCGCTGTCGGTGAGCAGCAGCAGGCTGTACCCGGCCTGGCCGAGCTCGTCGGCGATGCCGTCGAGCAGGGCGACCATCATGGGGTCGCTGAAGGCATCGCGGATGCGGTCTTCGATGACAACGGCGATGATGCCGCTACGGCCCGTGCGCAGGCTGCGCGCGCGGGGGTCGGGTCCGCCGTAGTTGAGCTCGCGCGCGGCGGCCAGCACGCGTTCGCGGGTGTCGTCGGCGACGGGACCGGATCCGCTGAAGGCGAGGGAGGCCGTGGAGGCGGAGACGCCGGCGCGCGCCGCGACGGCCGCGAGGGTCGGCCGGGCCGCCTCGTCGGGCGCGGAGGGGGCGCGCGTTGCCGGGGTCGTCATCGGCTGTTACTGTAGTCGAACTCTGCTATCGAATCGATTCGACTTGCCAGCCCCACCCCGGGCCTGCGCCCCACCCCACGCTCTCGAAAGGCCGCTGTGTCCGCCTCCACCGGCACCCTGCCCACTCTCGCCGCCTGGCGCATCGCCGTCTTCGCGGTCTTCGCCATCAACGGCCTCGCCATGGCGACGTGGTTCGCCCGCACGCCCGCCGTGCGCGATGCGCTCGAGGTACGCACCGACGAGTTCGGCATCCTCATCATGGGCATGGCTGCGGGCTCGATCATCGGCCTGCTCGCGTCGTCGCACGTCATCGCGCGCATCGGCTCGCGCACGACGATCCTCGTCGCGATGCTGTCGAGCCTCGGCGCCCTCGCGCTCATGGGCATCGGCGCCGCGACCCTGCAGAGCTTCGCGGTCACCTTCATCGGGCTCATGGTGTTCGGGGCGGCATCGGGCATGACCGACGTGGCCATGAACGTCGAGGGCGCCGCGGTCGAGCAGGCGCAGGGCCGCAGCATCATGCCGTGGTTCCACGCCTCGTGGAGCCTCGGCACGATCACGGGCGCGGGCATCGCCGCGGGCGTCAGCGCCCTCGGCCTCGGCGTCGACGTGCACACCGTGCTCATGGCCGTGCTGCTCGGGGCGGGCGCGCTCGTCGTCGTGCGGTTCCTGCCGAAGCACCGGGCCTTGCCGGGGCTGGACGATGACGGTGACGGCCCGGCGGGCACGACGTTCGCCGAGCGCATGGCGATCTGGCGCGAGCCGCGCACGCTCGTCATCGGCCTCATCGTGCTGGGCATGGCCTTCGCCGAGGGCTCGGCCAACGACTGGCTCGCCCTCGCCATGGTCGACGACCGCGGGGTCGACGAGGCCACCGGCGCCCTCTACTTCACGCTCTTCGCCACGGCCATGACGGTGGGCCGCATCGGCGGCGTGTGGGTGCTCGACCGCTTCGGACGCGTGCCCGTGCTGCGCGCCTCGGCCCTGCTCGCGATCGCGGGCCTCGCGCTGCTCATCACGGTCGACTCCCCCGTCGCCGCCGCGATCGGCATCGTCGCCTGGGGCCTCGGCGCCTCCCTCGGCTTCCCCGTCGGCATGTCGGCCGCGGCCGACGACCCCGCCAAGGCGGCCGCGCGCGTCTCGGCCGTCGCGACGGTCGGCTACTTCGCCTTCCTCGTCGGCCCACCCCTCATCGGGTTCCTCGGCGAGGTCGTCGGCCTTCTCTCGGCGTTCTGGGTCGTGCTCGTGCTCATCGCGCTCGCGTTCATCGCGACGCCCGCGGCGCGCGAGAGCGGATCCGCCGCGCGCGGGTCGGCTGACGACACGGCCACGCCTGCCGAAGCAGCGGCCCCGGCCCCGGATGCACGCCTCTAGGCTCACCGCATGACGAGCTCCGCCTCCGCACGCCCCGCTCTGCCCGCCGACCTCGATCTGACAAGCCGCGCGGCCCTCGTCACCGGGTGCGGATCAGCCTCGGGCATCGGCTTCGCCACGGCCCGCGCGCTCGCCGAGCGCGGGGCCCGCGTCGTCATGACCGCCACGACCGAGCGCATCGACGAGCGCGTGGCCGAGCTGCACGCGCTCGGGTTCGAGGCGCACGGGGTTGTCGCGCGGCTCGAGACCGAGCGGGCGGCAAACGCGGCGGTCGCGGCTGCCATCGAGGCGGTGGGCGAGCTCAGCATCCTCGTCAACAACGCCGGCATGATCGCGACGGGCGAAGAGTTTCCGCGCGGTGACATCGAGATGAGCATCGACGAGTGGCGCAGCGCCGTCGACGTGAACCTCACGAGCGTGTTCCTCGTGACGCGTGCCGTCATCGCGGGCATGCGGTCGCAGGGCTGGGGTCGGGTCGTGAGCGTCGCCTCGACGACCGGGGCGGTGCAGGCTGCACGTGATGACCTCGGCTACGCCACCGCGAAGGCGGGCGTGCTCGGCTTCACGCGCGGGCTCGCCGTCGACGAGGCGCGCCGCGGCATCACCGTCAACGCCGTCGCGCCCGGCTGGATCGCCACCGCCTCGCAGCTGCCGCAGGAGGCCGAGGAGGGCGAGCTCGTGCCCCTCGGTCGCAGCGGTCGGCCCGACGAGATCGCGAGCACCATCGCGTGGCTCGCCTCGCCGGGAGCGAGCTACATCACCGGCCAGCTCATCGTCGTCGACGGAGGCAACGGCATCGCCGAGGAGCGCCGCCCCGGCCTCTGGGCCTGAGTCCGCCCGCCAAGTGACGGAGATCGCCCTGTTCGAGGTCGGATAGCGGGCTGCTGGGTGCTGATCTTCCGTCATTCGGCAGAAACGGGCGACCGTAGGCTGAGGGGATGCGCCTCGTCATCGCCCGCTGCTCCGTCGACTACGCGGGCCGGCTGAGTGCGCACCTGCCGCTCGCGACGCGCCTGCTGATCCACAAGAGCGATGGCAGCCTGCTCGTGCACGCCGATGCACTCAGCTACAAGCCGCTCAACTGGATGAGCCCGCCGTGCACGCTCGTCATCGACGAGCCCGACGACGACCAGCGTGAGGCGGGGGTGCTCGAGTTGTGGCGCGTCACCCACGCGAAGACCGCCGACCTGCTCGTGGTGAGCATCCACGAGGTGCTGCACGACTCGGCGCACGAGCTGGGCGTCGACCCCGGTCTGCAGAAAGACGGCGTCGAGGCGCACCTGCAGAAGCTGCTCGCCGAGCACATCGAGCTGCTGGGGCCCGGGTACGCGCTCGTGCGCCGCGAGTACATGACGGCGATCGGGCCGGTCGACATCCTCGCGCGCGACGCGAACGGAGCATCCGTCGCCGTCGAGATCAAGCGCCGGGGCGGCATCGATGGCGTCGAGCAGCTGACGCGCTACCTCGAGCTCATGAACCGCGACCCGCTGCTCGCGCCCGTCGCCGGCGTCTTCGCGGCGCAAGAGATCACGCCGCAGGCGCGCACCCTCGCCGAAGATCGCGGCATCCGCTGCCTGCTGCTCGACTACGACGCGATGCGCGGCATGGACGACGGCGTGCCCCGGCTGTTCTGACGCGCGCCGCCTAGGCTCGAACCATGCTTCCCTACACGGCGATCCTGCTCGATCTCGACGGCACGGTCACCGATTCGGCTCCCGGCATCACCGACACGCTCGCCTACACCTTCGCCGAGCTCGGCCTGCCCGTGCCCGATCAGGTCGAGCTGCTGAAGTACGTCGGCCCGCCCATTCTCGACTCGTTCCGCGACCGTGCCGGCATGACGCTCGCCGAGCGCGAGCGCGCCCTCGAGGTCTACCGCGAGCGCTACCTCGACCGCGGCGCGTACGACGCGGTGCTCTACCCGGGCATGGGCGAGCTCGTGCGCGACATCGCCGCGTCAGGAATCCCGCTCAGCCTCGCCACCTCGAAGCCCGAGCTGCCGGCGACGCTCATGCTCGAGCACTTCACGATCGCCCACCACTTCGACATCATCACGGGGGCGTCGGCCGACGAGGTGCGCAGCGCGAAGGCCGACGTCGTCGCGGAAGCACTCGTGCGATTGAGGGCGATGGATGCTGATCTCACGCGCCCCGTCATGATCGGCGACCGCGTGCACGACGTCGAGGGCGCCGCGGCCCACGGCATCCCGACGATTGCCGTGTCGTGGGGCTACGGTGAGCCCGCCGAGTGGCAGCACGCCCGCGCCGTCGCCCACGACGTCGACGAGCTGCGCGCCCTGCTCGGTCTCGCGTAGGCGGAGCCGCTCAGCGCGCGAGGCGCTCGACCACCGC